>QJOU01000001.1 GCA_003265685.1 Piscinibacter caeni
GTCGGCCGCGGCGCAGGCCGCCGCCCCCGCGGGGGCCGCCTCCGGTGCTGCGCCGGCGCGGCCCGAGCCGGGCGCGCCCAAACCCTTCGACGAGGTGGTCAAGGGCGCGACGCGCCAGGACGGCCTGTTCCCGGTCTGGCGCAAGGACGAGAAGACCTGGCTCGAGATTCCGGCCGAACGGCTCGGCCAGCCCTTCCTGCTCAGTGCCAACATCGCCTCGTCGGTCGGCGAGCGCGGGCTGTACGCGGGCTCGATGGGGCCGTCCTGGCTGGCCAGCTTCCGGCAGGTGAACAAGCAGGTGCAACTGGTCGCGCTGAACGCCGAGTACGTCGCGAGCAATCCGGCGATGAAGGCCACGGTCGCGCAGTCCTTCTCCGACAGCCTGCTCGCCTCGGCCGCGCTGGCCAGCGCGGAGCACCCGCAGCGCAAGTCGCTGCTGGTCGATGCGAGCTTCCTGATCGTCGACCTGCCGGCCTACGCGACCCAGATCGAGGCGGCCTACCGGCTGCCGTTCGGGCTGGACCGCGCCAACTCGTCGATCGAGACGGTGCGGGTCACGCCGGACCTGACCACGCTGAACCTGCGCATGCATTTCGCGACGCCGCGCATCCCCGCGCCGCCGCTGACGCCGCCGCCGGTGCCGCTGCCCGCGCCGCCGGCCACGCTGCCCGACGCGCGCAGCCTGTTCGCCGGCTTCGTCTACAACCTCGCCGCGCTGCCCGAGCCGCCGATGCGCCCGCGCGAGGCCGATCCGCGGCTGGGCCATTTCAGCGACGTCGTCACCGACCTGTCGGACGACCTGAAGGTCAACCCGCGTGCCTACCGCATCAACCGCTGGCGCCTCGAGAAGGCCGATCCTTCGGCCGCACTGTCGGAGCCCAGGCAGCCGATCGTGTTCTGGCTCGACCGCAACATCCCGCCCGTCTACCGCAAGTCGGTCGAGGAGGGCGTGCTGGAGTGGAACAAGGCGTTCGAGAAGATCGGCTTCCGCAACGCGATCGTCGCCAAGCAGCAGCCCGACGACGCCGACTGGGACACGCTGGACGCGCGCCACGCGTCGATCCGCTGGTTCACCGGCGCGGACGCCGGCTTCGCGCGCGGGCCGTCGCAGACCGACCCGCGCAGCGGCGAGATCGTCGACGCCGACATCATGATGAGCGACGTGTTCGGCCGCGGCGCGCGGCGCGTGCGGGTCGAGACCGTCGGGGCCCTCGGGTCGGCGGCGCCGGCCTTCGCCACGCCGATCGCGCTGCCCTGGAGCAATGCGGGCGGCGCGGCCTGCGACTACGCCGAGGCCGCCGCGCACGAGATGGACTTCGCCGTCGACCTGCTCGAGGCGCGCGGCGAGCTCGCGCCCGACAGCCCGGAGGTCGAGGCCTTCGCGCAGGCGGTGGTGCGCGACACCATCATGCACGAGGTCGGCCATGCGCTCGGGCTGAAGCACAACTTCAAGGCCTCGACGGTCTACACCCGTGCGCAGCTGCAGGATGCCGAGTTCACCGCGAAGAACGGCATCGCCGGCTCGGTGATGGACTACAGCCCCTACAACCTGGCGCTGGCCGGCGAGAAGCGCGGCGCGCTGGTCAACACCACCATCGGCCCATATGACTACTGGGCCATCGAATACGCCTACAAGCCGCTCGAGCCGGTGCAGGAGAAGGACGAGCTGCAGCGCATCGCCGCGCGCAGCAGCGAGCCGCTGCTGGCCTACGCCGACGACACCGATGCCGGCGGCTTCGGCGGCGGCGAGGGGCTTGACCCGCTGGTCAACCGCTTCGACCTGGGCAGCGACCCGCTCGAGTACTACCGGCGCCGCCTGGCGCTCTCGCGCGAGCTGTGGCAGCGCGTGCAGGAGCGGGCGCCGCAGCCCGGCGAGGACGTGACGCGCCAGCGCCGCGTGCTGCTGTCGGGCTTCAGCGCGCTCGGCGTGTCGACCGCGCTGGTGGGCAAGTACGTCGGCGGCATGCAGACCTCGCGCGACCTGCCGGGCGCCAGCGGCGGCCGGCCGGCCTACCAGCCGGTGCCGCCGGCCAAGCAGCGCGAGGCGCTGCGCTTCCTGGCCGACGGGCTGTTCGCGGTGGACGCGTTCCGCTTCAAGCCGCAGTTCCTGGCCAGCCTGAGCCCGGACTACCGCGAGTGGACACGCGGCGGGCCGGTCAGCATCCCCGCCGCGGTGCTGCAGCTGCAGACCGGCGCGCTCGACCGCCTGCTCAGCCCCGGCACCGCGACGCGCCTGCTCGAGCTGCCGCTGTACCTGCCGGAGAACGAGCGGCGCGGCATCATCTCGCTCGACGAGGTGATCGGCACGCTGCAGAAGGCGGTGTGGAGCGAGCTGCAGCGCGGCGGCGACATCGAGCCGATGCGGCGCAACCTGCAGCGCGAGCACCTCAAGCGCGTGCAGGCGCTGCTGACGCGCAGCGCCGGGCCGCTGCCGGCCGACGCGGTGAGCCTGGTGCGGCTGGCCGCCACCGGGCTGCAGGCCGAGCTGAAGCGCGCCGCGACCCGCCCCGGCCTGGCGGTCGAGACCCGCGCCCACCTGCAGGACAGCCTGGTGCTGCTGACCGAGGCGCTGCGGGCGTCGTTCGTGCGCGGCTGACACGCTCCGGACGGCGTTCGCGGCGCGATAACCGCCGCCCGTCGCATCGGGCCGCCGACCCGATGGCGGGCGCGCCGCGGCGCGGCTATCGTCGCGCCATGCCTGCCGCCCTCGACGCCGAACTGCCGCCGCTCGGCGCGCGCCGCCTGCTGGCGGCACTGAACCCGCGCCGCGCGCTGATCGCCGCCGGCCTCGCCACGCTCGCGGCGGTGGCGCTGAACCCGATCTTCGTCACGCCGTTCACGGTGCTGCTCGGGCGTATGCTGGTGATCGCGCTGCTGCTGCTGCTGGTGCACACGGCCGCCGGGCTGCGCGAGGCGGCCTGGGCGCCGCGCTGGATGGTGCAGGTGGCCGCGCTGATGCTGGCCGCGCCGCTGGCCACCTGGATCGTCTACCTGCCCGACGTGCAGGGCCAGGTGTTCGAGGTGTTCCGGCACGAGGGCCGGCTGTCCGGCTTCCTGCTGATCACCGCGGTGGTGCTGGTGGTGGCGCCGCTGCTGGCGCTGGGGGCCCTCTACCGCGAGCGCGACGCGCAGGCGCGCTCGCAGGCGCTCGCGTTTGCGCTGGAGCGCAGCCGGCTCGAGAAGCAGGCGCTGGATGCGCGGCTGCGCCTGCTGCACGCGCAGATCGAGCCGCATTTCCTGTTCAACACGCTGGCCAACGTGCAGCAGCTGGTGGAGGCCGGCTCGCCGCAGGCGCCGCGTGTGCTGGCCAGCCTGATCGCCTACCTGCGTGCCGCGATGCCGCGCCTGGCCGACGAGGGCGCCACGCTCGGCAACGAGGCGGCGCTGCTGCGCGCCTACCTCGAGCTGATGCGCATGCGCATGCCCGACCGGCTGCAGGTGGAGATCCAGCTGCCGGCCGAGCTGCACGCGCTGCGTTTCCCGCCGATGGCGCTGCTGACCCTGGTGGAGAACGCGGTGCGCCACGGCATCGACCCGGCCGAGCAGGGCGGCACGATCCGCGTGCAGGCTCGGCGCCTGCCCGATGGCCGCCTGCAGGCGCAGGTAGCCGACACCGGCGTGGGCCTGCGCGAGGCCGCGCCGCCGGGCACCGGCCTCGCGAACCTGCGCGAGCGGCTGGCGGCGTTCTACGGCGACGCCGCGACGCTCGAACTCGCCGAGAACCCGCCGCACGGCGTGGTGGCGACCATCACCTGGACGGACCGGGCCTCATGACCCGAGCGTTGATCGCCGACGACGAGCCGCTGCTGCGCGAGCGCCTGCGCAGCCTGCTCGCGCGCCTGTGGCCCGAGCTGGCCATCGTGGCCGAGGCGCGCAACGGGCGCGAGGCGATCGAGCTGTTCGACGAGCACCGGCCCGAGGTCGTGTTCCTCGACGTGCACATGCCGGGCGTGAACGGCATCGAGGCGGCACGCGCGCTGGCGCGGCGCACGCAGATCGTGTTCGTCACCGCCTACGAGCAGTACGCACTGCAGGCCTTCGAGCACGGCGCGATCGACTACCTCGTCAAGCCCTTCGAGGAGGCGCGCCTGGCCGAGACCGTGTCACGCCTGCGCGATCGCCTGGCGCGGCCCGAGCCGCCGGCCGCCGCGCTGGAGTCCGTGCTCGACGGCCTGGCCGCCGAGCTGCAGCGCCGCGCCGGCGTGCCGGCGGCCGCGCACCTGCAGTGGATCAAGGCCTCGGTGGGCACGAGCGTGCGGCTGATCCCGGTCGAGCAGGTGATCTACCTGAAGTCCGACGAGAAGTACACGCTGGTGGTGTGGGAGGGCGGCGAGGCGTTGATCCGCAAGACCATCCGCGAACTCGCCGACGAGCTGGACCCGGCGCGCTTCGCGCAGGTGCACCGATCGGTGATCGTCAACCTGCACCAGGTGGCGCAGGTCGACCGCGGCCTGAACGAGACCGCCGAGCTGCGCCTGAAGGGCCGCACCGAGATGCTGCCCGTCAGCCGCAGCTACCTGCACCTGTTCCGGCAGATGTGATCAGCGCACCTGCGTCGTGGCCGGCTCGACCGGCTCGTTGCGCGCGATCGCGGCGCCGGCGCGCTGCCCGGTGACGGTGACCGCGGGCAGGGTCACCACCGGTGTTTCGGGGTCATCGGTGAGCAGCGCCGAGCCGATCGCGACGGTGCCGCCGGCCAGCAGCGCGAAGGTCAGCAGCGCGGAGAAGAGGCGGTCGATCATGGCGGGCTCCGTGGGGTGGGGTGGTTCGTTGCGGTGAACTCTAGGCATCCGGCGGCCGGCGTCACAACGGTTTGCGACGAACTGCGGCGGGCGCGGGACGAACGGCGAATAGACTTGACGGACTTCATGCGCACCGCCCCATGACCCCCGACTGGCAGACCCCCTTCGAACGCGGCAACGGCAACCAGACCACCCCCTGGGCCGAGTGCATCGCCTTCCACCAACGCCTCGCGCAGGCGTTCCCGCAGTGGCTCGCGTTCGGCGAGATCGGCCGCTCCGACGGCGGCGTGCCCATCCACGCCGGCGTGTTCAGCACCGACGGCGTGTTCGAGCCCGAACGCGTGAAGGCGGCCGGCCGCGCGGTGTTCTTCAACAACAACGGCATCCACCCCGGCGAGCCGGAAGGCATCGACGCCTGCATGGCGCTGCTGCGTGACCTCTGCCTCGACGAGGCGAAGCGCCGCGCGCTGCGCGACACCGTGCTGGTCTACATCCCGGCCTACAACGTCGACGGCGTGCTCGACCGCGGTGACACGAGCCGCGTCAACCAGGTCGGGCCGGAGCAGTTCGGCTTTCGTGGCAACGCGCGCCACCTCGACCTGAACCGCGACTTCGTCAAGGCCGCGAGCCGCAACGCCTGGGCCTTCAGCCGCTTCTTCACGGCCTGGGACCCGGACGTGATGGTGGACACGCACACCAGCAACGGCGCCGACTACCAGCATGTGGTGACGCTGATCCCGACCCAGCCCGACAAGCTCGGCGGCGCCACCGGGGCGCTGCTGCGCGAACGCATGCTGCCGGCGCTTTACGCCACGATGGCGGCACGCGGCGAGCCGATGTGCCCCTACGTCAACACGCTGAAGGACACGCCGGAGGAGGGCATCGCCGACTTCCTCGACACGCCGCGTTTTTCCACCGGCTACGCGGCACTGCACCACTGCATCGGCTTCATGCCCGAGACGCACATGCTCAAGACCTTCGCGCAGCGCTACCACGGCACGCGTGCGCTGGTCGACTGCGCGCTCGCGTTCACCGTCGCGCAGGGCGCCGAGATCCGCGCGGCGCGCGCGCGCGACCGGGCCGCGGTGGCGACGGCGCCGGCCTGGCCGCTGCAGTGGGTGCTGGATGAGTCGCAGTCGACGCGCTTCCGCTTCCGCGGCTACCGCGCGCAGCGCATGGCGAGCGCGCTCGGTCCCTGGACGCGCCTGCGCTACGACCGCAGCCAGCCCTTCGAGGAGGACATCCCCTACCACGACCGCTACCGCGCCAGCGTGCAGGTGGCGCCGCCGCGCGCCTACCTGCTGCCGCAGGCCTGGCCCGAGGTGGCGGCGCGGCTGCGCCTGAACGGGGTCGAACTGCAGCCGCTGGCGGCCGACCGCACGATCGCCGTCGAGGCCTGGCGCGTGCTGGCGCACGAGAAGGCGCCGCGCCCCTTCGAGGGCCAGCACCTGCACGGGCGCCTCGAGCTGCAGGCCGAGCCGCTGCACTACACGGCGCGCGCCGGCGACTGGATCGTGCCGCTCGGCCGTGCGACCGACCGCTACGTGATCGAGACGCTCGAGCCGCAGGGCGCCGACAGCTTCTTCCGCTGGGGCTTCTTCGATGCGGTGCTGGACCGCAAGGAGACCTACAGCGACTACCTGTTCGAGGATGAGGCGCTGCGCGTGCTCGAGGCCGAGCCGGCCACGCGCGCCGCGTTCGAGGCCTGGAAGCAGGCGAACCCGGCGCTGGCCGCCGATGCCACCGCGGTGCTCGACTTCATCCACCGCCACTGCGCGCGTTACGCGGAGCCGGCGTGGCGGCGCGTGCCCGTCTACCGCATCAGCGACGCCGGAGCCCTGGCATGACCCGCCCCGTCCGCCTGGAAGACTTCGCGCCGCTCAGCTCGGCTGCCACGCCGGCCGTGCAGTCCGCCGCCTTCAGCCCGGACGGCCGCTGGCTCGCCTGGCTGCAGCCGCGTGAGGGCGCGCCCGACCTGCTCGACCTGCACCTGATGGAGCGCGAGAGCGGCGCGCGCCTGGTGGCGCTGGAGGGTGCGCCGCTCGAACGCCCGCTGCCGCTGGACGAGGAACTCGCGCGCGAGCGGGCGCGCCAGCGCTACCACGGCGTCACGCAGTTCCGCTGGCTGCGCGACGGGCACACGATCCTGTCGCTGCAGGGCCGGCGCATCGTCTGCTTCGACCTGCACACGCGCAGCACGCGCAGCGTCGTACAGGCCGACTACATCGCCGCCGCCGAACTCTCGCCGGACGGCCGCACGCTGGTGTTCGCCAGCGCCGCGCAGCTCTGGGCGCTTCCGATGGACGGCTGGCCGGCGGTCACCGCCCGGGCGCTCACCGACGACGGCAGCGAGACGCTCTCACACGGCGTGCCCGACCAGATCACTGCCGAGGAAGTGTTCGGCGGCAGCGCCTACACCTGGCTGCCGGACGGCTCGCGCCTGCTGGTGGCGAGCTTCCACACGGCGCAGGTCGAACCGGTGGTCGTCACCGACGGCGGCCAGACGCGCCACGAGCGCTCGCGCTACAGCTTTCCGGGCGGGCCGGTGGCGACCTGGTCGCTCGCGCTGCTCGACCCGGCCAACGGGCTGCGCGAGGAACTGCTCGCGCCCGACGAGGCCTGGCCCTACTTCCTCGGCCTCGTGCCGCGCGGCGAGGACGAGATCGTCATCCAGCGCCTCAGCCGCGACCAGACCAGCCTGCAGCTGCTGCGCCTGCACTGGCGCGAGCGCCGCATCGGCACGCTGCTCGAGCAGGCCCAGCAGCCCTGGATCAACGCGCTCGGCCGGCCGCTGTTCCGCGCCGGCGACGGCGGCTTCTTCCTGCTGCACGAGCGCGAAGGCGTGGCGCGCATCGGGCTGTACGACGCCCACGGCGCCTGGCAGCGCGACATCGGCGCCGAGGCCGGCCATGTCGAGAGCCTGGTCGGGCCCGATGCCACCGGCGACGGCCTCTACTTCATCGCCACCGGCGCCGATGCGCGCGAGCGCCACCTGTTCCACGCCACGCCGGCCGGCGGCTGGGCCGGCGTGCAGGTGACGCGCGAGCCGGGCATCCATGCCGCCTCGCTCGCGCCCGGCGCGCAGGCCTGGCTGCACGTGCTCGACATGCCCGAGCAGGCGCCGCAGGTGCGGCTCGAGAAGCTCGACGGGAGCCTCGAACACGCCTTCGCGCCGCCGGCACCGCGCGAGTACGAGCGCGAGGTGATCGTGCCGCGCTTCGTCGACGTGATCGCCGCCGACGGCCTCACGCCGCTGCACGCGGCGGTCTACGAGCCGACCGCGCCCTGGCCGGGCGGCGGCAAGCGCCCGGTGGTGCTGCTGGTCTACGGCGGCCCGCATGTGCAGGTGGTGCGGCGCTCGCGCGCGCTGACGCTGGACCTGCGCGCGCAGCTGATGGCGCAGCGCGGCTGGCTGGTCTTCAAGGTCGACAACCGCGGCACCAGCGGGCGCGGCATCGGGTTCGAGAAGCCGCTGTACGGCCGGCTCGGGCAGCTCGAGGTCGAGGACCAGGCGGCCGCGCTGCAGCAGCTGCTGGCGCGCTACCCGGAGGCCGACCCGGCGCGCGTGGGCGTGTGCGGCTGGAGCTACGGCGGCTACATGTCGCTGCGCTGCCTGCAGCTGCGGCCCGACCTCTTCACCGCCGCCGCGGCCGGCGCGCCGGTGGTGCGCTGGGAGGACTACGACGCGCCCTACACCGAGCGCTACATGGGCTCGCCGGTGGCCACGCCGGCCTTCCCGCGCGCCAACGTCGAGGGTTACCGCGCCGGCCGCGCCGCGCCGCGGCCCGACGGGAAGCGCCAGCGCCTGCTGCTGATCCACGGCATGAACGACGAGAACGTGCTGCTGCGCCACAGCGCCGCGCTGATGGAGCAGCTCGCCGAGCAGCAGCTGCCCTACGAGACCCTGCTGCTGCCGGGCGAGCGCCACGGCGTTCGCTCCCCGGCGCAGCGCATGTACCTGGAGGCGCGCATCCTCGAGTTCTTCGAGCGGACGCTGGCATGACGGCATTGCGCATCGACGTGGTTCACCGTGCGACCCCCCGCAGCGAGCGCTACGAGATTGCCGGCTGGGCCGCCAGCGCCGCGGCCGACCCGCATGTGCGCGGCCGGCTCGACGAACGCGGCGGCCACCGCTGGTCGCTGCACGACGCGCAGGGGCGGGTGCTCGCCAGCCGCGGCTACTCGACGCTCGCGGAGGAGTGGCAGTCCACCGTGGTCGGGCAGGACGAGGCGGTGTCGGGCGAGTTCCGCGAGACGCATGTCGTGCCGCTGGTGCCCGGCGCCACGCTGCGCATCGAGCGGCGCGGCGAGCGCGATGGGTTCGAGACGCTGCTCGAGCAGCGCCTGCCCGACGCGGCCGCGCTGCCGCCGGCCCCCGCGCCGCCGCCGCGCACGCTGCGCTGGCTGCACGGCGCGCGCTCATTGCGGCCGATCCTGTTCGTCTCCGAGGGCTACGCGGCTGGGGAAGGGGAGGCCTTCTTCGCGCGCGCCGAACAGGCGTGCGGCCTGCTGCTGGCCGCCAGCCCGTTTGCCGAGCAGCGCGAACGGCTGGCGGTCGCCGCGCTGCACGTGCCGAGCGCCGCCAGCGGCATCCCCGCGGCGCCGGGCGAGGCGGTGGCCGGCACCGCCTTCGGCACGCATTACGGCACCTTCGGCATGGCGCGCTACATGGTCGCGGAGGACCTGCACGCGCTGCACCGCGCGGTCGACGGCATCGCCCATGTCACGCTGGTGATCCTCGCGAACTCCACGGTCTACGGCGGCAGCGGCATCTTCAACTCGAACGCGACGCTCGGCGCGCACATGGACGAGGCCGACTTCGCCTACGTGCTGCTGCACGAGCTGGGCCACTCGCTCGGCGGGCTGGGCGACGAGTACTTCGGCAAGGAGATCACCTACGCGACTGACCTCGAATCGGCCGGGCTGCCGTGGGAGCCGAACGTCTCGGTGCTCGACGCGCAGGGCCGGCCGCGCTGGGCCGCGCAGCTCGACCCCGGCCTGGCGCTGCCGACGCCCTGGCAGCACGAGGCCTTCCTGGCGCTCATGGCCGCGGGCGCGCCGCCGGCCGAGCAGCGCGAGCAGGTCGCCGCGCTGCTGGCCGCCGAGCCGCTGCGCGGGCGCGTCGGCGCCTTCGAAGGCGCGCGCTACCTGGCGCGCGGCCTGTACCGGCCGGAGGTCGACTGCCGCATGTTCAGCAAGACCGCGACGCGCTTCTGTGCGGTGTGCCAGCGCGCGATGGTCGAGGTGCTGGACGCGGTCACGGCCATCGAGGATCCGACGTGAGCGAGACCCGGCGCGACGACCCTGCTCGATGCGGGCATGCCGGGTTCTCTCACACCATCTCAGCGCGCATAGAAGCCCTTGAGCGCCTCGATCTCGCCGCGCACCCGCGCCAGCTCCGCGCGCACGCCGTGCAGCTCGTCCGCGAAGGCCTGCTGCTCCACGTCTGACAGGCTGGTGCCCGCGCCCGCCGCGACGCGCCCGGCGGCGAGGTCGGCGCGCAGTTGCCGCACCGCGTCGCTGCAGAACTCCAGCGATGCGTTCAGCGTGTTGAAGACGTCGATCGCGTTGTCGATCATCGCCTCGCCGTAGCGCTGCCCCTCGGCGCGGCGCCCGGCGTCGAAGTAGGGGCTGCGCTCGTCGATGCAGCCGGCCAGCACCCGCTCGACGATCGCCTCCTGGCTCTGGCCGATGCGCAGGCGGTCGAACAGCAGTGTCGTCGCCTCGCGCAGCGCGGCGGCGATGTCGCGCCGCCACAGCGGGTCGAGCAGCCGCAGCGGATCGTCGTAGAGCCGGCGCTGGTAGACGTTCAGGCGATGGAAGGCGAGCGCGAAGCGCGTCTCCAGGTCGGCGCGCAGCACGATGCCGTCGGCCGGGACGATCAGCAGGTGCAGCACCTCGTGCAGCAGCGTGTAGGTCGACGCGGTGTCGCGGATCAGCACCGTCGCGCGCGCGAGCCCGCAGCAGGCCGCCCCTGCGGGAACCGAGCGGCCCTGGTAGCTGTCGCGGAACTCGGCCCGGCGCAGCAGCGCCTCGTCGGCCACCGGCAGCGCCGCGAGCAGCGGATTGGCCGGCCGGTCCGCCCGCGCGCTCGGCACCCGCTGCACGTCGATCTGCAGCCCCGCGATCAGCGCCAGCAGGTCCTGCGGCTGTGCCCGCGCCAGCGCGTTCACGCTGTCCATGTCGACCTGCTGCGCGAACGGGACCCGGACGCAGCCGTCGTCCGGCGGCACCGCCGGGCGCGCCGCGCCGGCGCCGGCCAGGCTGCCGGCCAGCAGCAGCAGCGCGCGCAGCAGCGTGGCCGTCACGCGCCCGCCGCCTCGCGCACCCTTCGCCGCACCAGCCCGATGTGGCTGCGCAGCGAATACAGCTCGTCGGCATAGCTGAGCGGCACGGTCACGCGGCCGGCGCGCTGCTCGATGTCGTCGAGCTGCTCGAGCAGCTCGGCGCCGCTCTTCTCGCCGATCGACTCCTCCACCCGGCGCAGCTGGCCGTACCAGCGGAAGATGCGCGAGCGCACGCGGAACTGGTAGAGCGGCGGCACGATGCGCGAGAGCGGGATCAGGATCGCGATGATCGACACCAGCACCACCCACATGCGGTCGATCAGGTTGGCCAGCCAGAACGGCAGGTAGCGCTGCAGCAGCGGCGGGCCGTTGCGGTAGAAGCGTTCGGCCTCGGGCGCCAGTGCTCGCTCGGTGTTCTCCACCGAGGGAAAGCTGCCCTTGCGCTGGAACCATCCCGGCCCGCCGTGGATGCTGCGCGCGGCCTGCACGAACAGCTGGATCAGCGCCGGATGCACCCCCTCGCGCGCCACCAGCGTGGCGGTGGGCGCGACCAGGCGGATCGGCGCCGCTGGCATGTCCGCGGCCAGGTCGACCACGCCGCGCGGCAGCACCACGTTGCTGAGGAAGGGGAAGCGCCGCGTGTAGGCCTCGGCCTGCGGGAAATCCATCAGCCTGATGCCCGGCGTCTGCAGCAGCAGCTGCACCAGCGGCGCCTCGGGCGCGGAGGCGAAGGCCAGCGCGTCGATCTCGCCCTCGAGCAGTGCCACCACCGCGGGGGTGGAGGGTTTCTCGGTCAGCGTCAGCGCGCCGGGACCGAGGTGGTTGGCGTCGAGCAGCCGGCGCATCAGGTTGGGCACGCCGCTGCCGGGCGAGCCGATGTTCAGCGTCCATCCCTTCAGCTCGGGCAGCATCGCCAGCGCGGGCCTGCCGAGCTTCTGCTGCGCCGCGGCCTCGCGGTAGAACAGCCACAGCGGCTCGTGGAACAGGCTGCCGAGCGACACCAGCCCGGCGTTGGCCTCTTCGGCATCGGCGGCGCTGGCATGTTCGACATCGGCGCCGCCCTGCACGAAGGCGAGGTCGACGCCGGAATCGGGGTCGCGCAGCAGCTGCAGGTTCTCGGCCGCGCCCTGCGTGCCGCGCAGCACCACCTCGATGCCGTGTTCGCGCAGTTGCGCGGCGTAGCGCTTGCCGAACTCGGCGTACGCGCCCTGGTCCGCGCCGGTGGCCAGCACCACCTTCTTCGGCGGGTTGGGCTGCAGGATCACGTAGGCCAGTACCAGCAGCACCAGCGCGAGCAGCACGAAGGGCCCGGCCGTGACGGCCAGGTCGCGGAGCGAGAGCAGGGTGTGGCGTAAGGCTTGGGGCATGGCGGCAGACCGAGGCAGGACGTGCGAGCATCGCACAGGCGGCTCGTGGCCTGCATCGAGCCGTGTCCGACCGGAGAACGCATGAGCACCAGAGGATTCGGCGGCCGCCGCCCGGCCGCGGCCCAGGCCGGACGCATCCCGCCCGGCCAGTCGCTGACGGAGGACTTCCCCGTGCTCAGCGCCGGGCCCACGCCACGGGTCGACCTGGCCGGCTGGCGCTTCGCGCTCAAGCTCGGCCCGCGCACGCTGCAGGCCTGGACCTGGGACGAGTTCCAGGCCCTGCCGCAGACGCGCCGGGTGGTCGACATCCATTGCGTCACCACCTGGTCCAAGCTCGACACCGAGTGGCAGGGCGTGCTGGTCGACGACCTGCTGGCCGCCGCCGGCCTCGGCGCGCCCACGCCCTGGGTGCTCGCCCATTCGGTCGACGGCTACAGCACCAACGTGCCGGCGGCCGACCTGACTGGCGGTCGGGCGATGATCGCCACGCACTACGGCGGCAAGCCCCTGACGCCGGACCACGGCGGCCCGGCGCGCCTGCTGGTGCCGCACCTGTACTTCTGGAAATCGGCCAAGTGGGTGACGGCGCTGCAGTTCACCGCGCGCGACGAGGCCGGCTTCTGGGAGCTGCGCGGCTACCACGGGCGCGGCGATCCGTTCCTCGAGCAACGTTATTCCGGTGACTGAGCCGCTGCGCTGGACCCCGGCGCGCATCACCGCACTCGAGCGCCTGACGCCGCGGCTGCTGCGTGTCGAGCTCGCGCCCGCCGTCTGGCACCGCCCGCGCGCCGGCCAGCATGTCGACCTGCGCCTGACCGCCGACGACGGCTACCAGGCGCAGCGCAGCTACTCGCTGCTCTCGCCGCCGGAGCGCGACGGGCGCATCGAGCTGGCCATCGAGCGGCTGGACGACGGCGAGGTCTCGCCCTGGTTCCACGACGTGGCGCAGGTCGGCGACGAGATCGAGCTGCGCGGCCCGCTGGGTGGCCATTTCGTGTGGGAGCGCGAGGACGCGCCGCCCACGCTGCTGGTGGGCGGCGGCTCGGGCCTGGTGCCGCTGCTGGCGATGGTGCGGCACCGCGCCGCCGGCCCGGCCGGTGCGCCGATGGTGCTGGTGGCCGCGGCGCGCACCGCGGCCGAGGTACCGCTGCGCGACGAACTGCTGGCCGAGGAGGCGGCCGGGCGCGGCTTCACGCTGGTCCAGGCGCTCTCGCGCGAGGCCAGCGTGGCGCGTGCGCAGGACCACGCCGGGCGGCCCGACGCGGCCTTCCTCGCCGCGGCGCTACGCCCGCTCGGCGCGCCGGCTGGCGTGCGGGCCTATGTCTGCGGCCGGCATGCGTTCGTCGAGGCGATCGCCGCGCAGCTGCAGTCGCTCGGCGTGCCGGCGGCGCACATCCGCACCGAGCGCTTCGGGGGCTGAGGCGCATCGCTCGGTTGCAGCCGTAACCCGGCGGCGGGGTGCCGCAACCCCCGGGCGTGCCGCGTCCGCCCGCCGCCCGAGGACGTGCCGGCCGCTATGCTCCCCCCATGCGCCTCCTCCTCGTCGAAGACGACCGCATGATCGGCGACAGCCTGCGCGCCGCGCTGCGCCTGGAGGGCCACGCGGTCGACTGGGTGCGTGACGCACGCGCCGCGCAGGCCACGCTGGCCAGCGAGCGCTTCGACCTGGTGCTGCTCGACCTCGGCCTGCCCGGCGGCGACGGGCTCGACGTGCTGCGTACCCTGCGCGCACAGCGCAACGACACGCCGGTGATCGTGCTGACCGCACGCGACGGCACCGGCGAGCGTGTGGCCGGGCTGGACGCCGGCGCGGACGACTACCTCGTCAAGCCCTTCGAGTTCGACGAGCTGCTCGCGCGCATGCGCGCCGTGTTGCGCCGCCACGGCGGCCGTGCCGAGCCGCTGCTGCGCTGTGGCGACGTGACGCTCGACCCGGCCACGCGCCAGGTCACCAAGGCCGGCGCGCCGGTGCTGCTGTCGGCGCGCGAGTTCGCGGTGCTCGAGGCGCTGATGCAGCGCCCCGGCGCGCTGCTCTCGCGCGCCCAGCTGGAAGACCGCCTCTACGGCTGGGGCGAGGAGATCGAGAGCAATGCGGTCTCGGTCTACGTCCACCAGCTGCGCCGCAAGCTCGGCGCCGGCTTCATCGGCAACATGCGCGGGGTCGGCTACTACGTCGGCGCGCCGGGCGGCGGCGCGGCGTGAGTTCGCTGAAGACGCGCCTGCTGGTCGCGCTGCTCGGGCTGCTGCTCGGCGCGGCGGCGGTGTTCGGCCTGGCCACCTACCGCAGCGTGCTGGCCGAGACCGAGGCGCTGTTCGACTACCAGCTGCGCCAGATGGCGCTGTCGCTGCGCGACCAGGGCGAGATCGCGCCCGACCAGGCGCAGGCGCTGGCCGACGAGCAGCTCGATTTCGTCGTGCAGATCTGGACCGAGGACGGCCGCAGCATCTACGCCTCGCGCCTGCACCCCGAGCTGCCGGCGCGGGCGCTGCTCGGCTTCGCCGACGTGCAGGCCGGCGGGCAGACCTGGCGCACCTTCGGCGTGGCCACGCGCGCGCGCGTGATCCAGGTGGCGCAGCCGCGCCCGGTGCGCCAGCGCCTGGCCGCCGACACGGCGCTGCGCAGCGTGCTGCCGCTGCTGGTGGTGGCACCGCTGTTCGTGCTGCTGGGCGGCTGGATCGTGGCGCGCACGCTCGCGCCGCTGCGCCGCGTCGCCGCCGAGGTGCGCGGGCGCGACGCGCTGGCGCTCGCGCCGCTGCCCGAGTCCGGCCTGCCCGACGAGGTAGCGCCGCTGGTGGCCGCGCTCAACGGCCTGCTCGGCCGGCTCGGTCAGGCGCTGGATGCTCAGCGCGCCTTCGTGGCCGACGCGGCGCACGAGCTGCGTTCGCCGCTCACCGCACTGAAGCTGCAGCTGCAGCTGCTGCGCCGCGCGGCCGACGAACCGGCGCGCCGCGAGGCCACCGAGCAACTCGCGCAGGGCATCGAGCGCGCGGTGCGGCTGGTCGAGCAGCTGCTCGCGCTGGCGCGCAGCGAGCCCGGCGCGGCTGCGCCGCTGGAGCAGCTCGACCTGGCCGAGCTGGCGCGCCAGGCCCTGGCCGACCTGCTGCCGCTGGCCGCCGCGCGCGGCAGCACGATCGAACTGCAGGCCGACGCCCCGGTGCCGCTGCAGGGCGAGCGTGCCGGCCTCACGGCGCTGGTGCGCAACGTGGCCGACAACGCGTTGCGCTACAGCCCGCCGGGCGGACGCGTCGCGCTGCAGGTGGGGCAGGTGGGCGGCGCGGCGCAGCTGGTGGTCGACGACAGCGGCCCCGGCATCCCCGCCGCCGAGCGAGACAAGGTGTTCGACCGCTTCGTGCGCCGCGCCGGCGAGGCCGAGTCCGGCAGCGGCCTGGGCCTGGCGATCGTGCGCGCGGTGGCGCAGCGGCACGGCGCGACGCTGACGCTGGGCGATTCGCCGCTCGGCGGCCTGCGTGTCGAGGGGCGCTGGCCGCGCCGCTGATGCTGCGCTGCCGTGGCGGCGCCTTCCGCGGCGGGCTCACAAGTCGTGCCAGCCCGCATTCATGCGCAGCGTGACCGGCGGATGTGCGGGGCGGCGCGCATTCTTCACGCAAGCCCCTGCGCCGGCGTCGGACGCGCGCCGCGGCCGCTGCGCCGGCCCGGCGGCGCTGCTCCAATCGCGCCTCCTTCGACAGGAGCGATTCCATGGCAGTACAGGACGTCCTTTCGCCGAGCTACGACCTCACGCTGGTCGCAGTCTCGTTCTTCGTCTCCGCCTGCGGCGCCTACGCCGCGCTGGGCGCCAGCACCCTGATGCGCGACCCGCGCGGCGGCCTCGACCGGCTCAACGCCGTGTTCGCCGGCGTGGCGCTCGGCGGCGTGGGCATCTGGGCGATGCACTTCCTCGGCATGCTGGCCTGGCAGCCCGGCCTGGCGGTCGGCTACGGCCTGTGGGGCACGCTGCTGTCGCTGGTGGCGGCCGTCGGCGCGTCGGGCGTCGCGCTCGGCTACATGGCCTCGGCGCGATTCAGCTGGCGGCGCCTGGCGGTCGCCGGGCCGCTGGCCGGGCTGGGTGTGTCGGCGATGCACTTCCTCGGCATGGCCTCGATGAGCTTCGGCGGCTTCCTGGACTGGAACTGGCCGCTTGTGACGCTCGCCGTGCTGATCGCGGTGGTCGCGGCGAGCGCGGCGCTGTGGCTGGCCTTCCACGTGCGCCGCACCGCGCACCGCGTGGCCGCATCCTTCGTGATGGCGGCCGCGGTGTGCACGATGCACTACACCGGCATGGCCGCGGCGGACGTGGTCTGCACCACGGCCAACCGCTTCGAACGGCTGCAGGGCCTGCTGTACGGCGACGAGTTCCGGGTGCTGGTGATCGGCGTGGCCGTCGGTGCCGCGCTGCTGATCGCCTTCGACGTCTTCATGCAGCGCGTCACCGCGCGCCAGAACACGCCGCCCGGCGCCTCGGCCTGAGCGGCGGCGCGGCCGCACCCGGCCGCGCCCTTAACCTTCGCCTCATCGTCGCCTCACCGAGGCTTCACCTCGGGCTCCTATCTTCGTGACATCGAAGACCCCCAAGGAGCGACGATGAAACTGCATCCCCTGGCCGGCAGCCTGCTGGCCGCCGGCTTGCTGGCCGCGGGAACGGCCAGCGCCCTGACACTGAACCCGCTGGAGTGGTGGAAGTCGCGCGGCCCGACCCATGTGGCGGTGGCCGACAGCATGGCCCCCACCAACGCCACCGCCCCCGCGCCGGTGCCGCCGATCGCGGCGCAGGGCCGCGTGCCGGACTACCGCTCGATCGTGAAGACCTTCGGCCCGGCGGTGGTGGGCATCACGGTCTCGGGCGTGCACAAGGCCTCGCTCGAGGAGCAGGGCCTGCCGCCGGGCGCCGAGAGCGACCCGTTCTTCCAGTTCTTCCGCGGCCTGCCCGGCGTCGAGGGGCGGCTGCGCGGCAACCCGCAGCAGCCGTTCCGCGGCCAGGGTTCGGGCTTCATCGTCGCCAGCGACGGCCTGATCCTGACCAACGCCCACGTGGTGCGCGAGGCGCGCGAGGTGAACGTCAAGCTGGCCGACCGGCGCGAGTTCTCCGCCAGGGTGCTGGGCAGCGACCCGGTGACTGACGTGGCCGTGCTGCGCATCGACGCGAAGAACCTGCCCACCGTGCGCCTGGGCGACCCGGCGCAGCTCGAGGTCGGCGACCCGGTGCTTGCGATCGGCGCGCCGTTCGGCTTCGAGCAGAGCGCCACGCAGGGCATCGTCAGCGCCAAGGGGCGCTCGCTGCCGGGCGACGCGGTGGTGCCCTTCATCCAGACCGACGCGGCGGTCAACCCCGGCAACTCCGGCGGCCCGCTGTTCGACGGCAGCGGCAACGTGGTCGGCATCAATGCGCAGATCTACTCGCAGACCGGCGGCTACCAGGGGCTCTCGTTCGCGATCCCGATCAACGTGGCGCTGAAGGTCAAGGACCAGATCGTCGCCACGGGCAAGGCGACCCATGCGCGCCTGGGCGTCACGGTGCAGGAACTGAACCAGGCGCTGGCCGAGTCCTTCGGCCTGGCGCGGCCCGACGGTGCGCTGGTGGCCCAGGTGGCCGCGGGCAGCGCGGCGCAGCAGGCCGGCCTGAAGCCGGGCGACGTGATCCTCGAGGTCAACGGCCAGGCAGTGCAGCGCTCCGGCCAGCTCTCCACGCTGATCGGCATGGCCGCGCCGGGCGAGCGGGTCGCGCTCAAGGTGTGGCGCGACAAGTCGGCGCGCACCGTCGACGCGAAGCTGGGCGGCATCGACGAGAGCGAGAAGGTGGCCGGCGACGCCGCGCCGGAGGGCGGCCAGCTCGGCCTGGCCGTGCGACCGCTGACGCGCCAGGAGCGCCGCGAAGCCGGCGTCGAGCAGGGCCTGCTGATCGAGAACGTCGGCGGTGCCGCGGCGCGCGCGGGCGTCGAGCCGGGCGACCTGCTGCTGGCCGTCAACGGCAAGCCGGTGGCCAGCATCGAGCAGGTGCGCAGCCTGCTGGCCGGCAAGCCCAGGAGCGTCGCCCTGCTGGTGCAGCGCGACGGCGACAAGATCTTCGTGCCGGTGACGCTCGGCTGAGCCCCGGCCCCACGCCTCGAAGGAGAACACCATGAAGCAAGCTTCGCTCTCCCGCCCGCTGCAACGCGCCGGCCTCGCGCTGGCGGCTCTGCTGGGCACCGTGGTCTCGCTGGAAGCCTCCGCCGCGCTCGGGCCCTTGCCGCGCGAGAAGGTCGCCGGCGTGGCTTCCTACGTCTCGGGCGGCGTGTCGATCGAGTCGTCGCAGGCGTTCCGGAAGGCCTTCCGCGACTACCCGCTGGTGATCCAGCTGTTCGAGAAGGAAGGCGCGCACGAGGTCTACACCGCCGACGCGCAGGTGCGCATCGTCGACGCACAGGGCCACAACGTGCTCGACCGGCGCGCCGACGGCCCGTTCATGCTGGTGCGCCTGCCGGCCGGCGACTACCGGGTCAGCGCCGAGCTGGCCGGCCGCGCGCTGGCGCCGCAGGCGGTGCACGTCAGCGAGCACGGCCACGCCAGCCGCGTGTTCGTGTTCCCCGCGCACACCGGCTGACGCCGCGCGCCTGCGCCCGGCGCGGAATTTGTTGCCACAACGCCGACCCCCGATCCGGCCCCGGATGCGAAGATTCCGGGGATGTTCCGATCCCTGCTCGCCGCCGTGCTGCTGGCGCTCGCCCTGGCCGTGCAGGCCGGCGAGCGCAGCACGCTGATCGAGGGCACGGTGGTCGAGTTCGCCGACCTGCCCGACGCGCGCGCCGTGCTCGGCGCCGACGACGACTGGCTGCGCGCCACCTCGGCGCTGCAGCGCCAGGTGCTGGTGGGCGCGCGCAGCGACCCGGGGCCGTTCCTGGCCTTCCAGGCGGGGCGGGCCCTCCCCTGGACGGCGCCGGCACGCGCACGCTGGCTGGCGGCGCTGAAGACGATCTCGGTGGGCCTGAACACGCTGCAGCTGCCCTGGCCCGAGCGGGTGCTGCTGGTGGCCACCGACGGGCGCGAGAGCGCCTACCAGCCCCACACCCGCGGCAACGCGGTGATGCTGCCCGGCCGCTTCGAGCAGCAGCAGTTCAGCGACGCCGAGGTGCTGGCGCACGAGCTGTGGCACGTGGTCTCTCGGCACCGGCCGGAGCTGGCGCAGCGCCTGTATGCGCTGATCGGCTACCAGCCCGTGGCCGAGCTCGAATGGCCGGCCGCCTGGGACACGATCCGCCTGGCCAACCCCGACGCGCCGCGCAATCGCCATGCGATGCCGCTCACGCTCGACGGCCGGCCGACCTGGGTGATGCCGGTGACGGTGATCGCCCCCGGCGGCCCGCGCGACAGCCTGCTCGACCGCATGGAGCAGCGCCTGCTCGAGGTGGTGCCCGGCGAGGGCGGCCAGCCGACCCGCGCGCGGCTGCGCGACGGCAAGCCGCTCTGGCACGACCCGGAGGAGACCCCCGCCTTCATGCAGCGCCTGGGCGGCAACACCGACTACGTGCTGCACCCCGAGGAGACCATCGCGGACAACGTGATGTTCCTGATCTGCGGCCGCAGCGTGCCGAACATCACATTGCTGGAGAAGATCCGCGACGAGATCCTGCGGCGCTGAGGGGGCAGGGGACCCATTGCCGACCTTCGGCGCGACGGGCCGAGGGGCCGAGGGGCCATGATGCAGCGGGACCGGTCGCTTGCCGCCGGATGACCTGCTCACACTGCCGGCCAGTCGCGCCTCATGGAACACTCGCAACAAAGTGAGGTGGGTCGCAGAGAGACGTTTGATTCCCGCACCCGCTGCTCCAGAAACGAACTGGCTGTCGCCAGTTCCCCGTAGACGTCCCCGAGCGAGCGAAATAGCGCCGCCTGACGCGCAAGATTCGCTGCAAGCTCCGTATATTGTTCCAGCACGACGTTGCGGCCGAGCATCAGCGCGATGGCATCGAGCATCAGGTCGACGAGCATCGGGTGATGTAGCGACTCCAGTCGCTCCAGTAGTTTGGCGGCCGCCTGCGTTTCGAGCTCCATCGCCTCGCGACGAACGCCTTCGACCCACGGGCACATGACCTCCGGCAGTTTGACTTCCACAGCGCGAGCCGTCGTGCATCCGGCCAACGCGGCATTGGCATGTTCATCGAGTGGCCTGCAGTCCGTGCGCTTGGTGGCTCGATTTGCTGCTTCTGTGTCGTCGAAGAACGTATCGCCCAGGCGACCCGCATCGCGAATCATCGCAATTTCAGCGAGGACTCCGGGAGTCATCTTCTTGTTGTGCATCACGATGAACGACGCGGACGTGATCAGCGCAGCGACTGCCCGCTCCCAGGCCTCCCCTACTTCGACACGAAACCCCAACTCGTCGGCGGCGACCCCAGCCACCAGCTGGTCTATCCCGCCCGACTCGACGGGATTCCCGATCCAAACGACGGGCATTGGCGAAATGGACTTCACGAGATGCTGGACATAGAAGAATTCGAGGTCTCCCGTTCCAGTCAACACCACTCCGTCGCCCGTACGCGAGGTCACGCGATTGTTGAAGCCTCGGAGAAACAGAACGAAAGGCCGACTCCCCGTCCGAATTTCCTCGAAAAGCGATTCGGTTCGCTGACGTGCCGAATTGCGCTCTTCGAGCATGCGGAGCATTTCGGCCAGGCGACTCACCCGATGGACACCCAATTGCAGACGTGAGGCCTCATTTCGAACGGGCATCTCGCCGGTGCCAATGAACTCGATCAGCGCCTGCTCCTTGTCGTGCAACGCATCTTCGAGATACCAGGGCACATGCCATTCGGTGTCACGCGAAAGCTCACCTTGCACAGGTGATTCGGCAGGACGCGAAGCAAACCGATGATCGGCACCGACCGACTCCAGCCTGGTGAGCCATGCTAGTGCCGCCCCCCAGCCGTGTGGAAACCAATCCGCCTCGAGTGGCAGCGACAAGATTGCCTCCAACGCGGCGGCCGCCTTTTCCCGATTCTGCAGGGCATCGCCGTCTGGGTAACGCAGATAGGCTTGTCCCAGGTTTGCCTGAGTGGCAGTCCATGCGTCCAGGTTGTCTGAAACCACAGCCCACTTTTGCGCGGCTTCGAACGCGTTGATCGCATGACCGATGTTGTCACCAATGTCTCCGGCCTCCCGGGCAAGATAGGCTGTCCCAAGCAACCGCTGGCCCAGGATCCATGATTCCGGGGGGTTCTGGCTCGGTAGCATCTCGAGGGCCCCCTCCAATGTCGAAATAGCGTCCTCGACGTGTTGCTGCCGATTTCCGTCCGCCCCGGAAAGCAGACGATGCGCGCGCATGATGTGCTGTTTGGCCCTTCGATTGCGAGGCAGCATTGCTTCCGCAATGCGCGACAGGAAGCCGGTGGAGGGGTGCTGTGCAGGGGCCATATGGTGAACTCGATGAAACGGCGAGTACCGCCTGACTATGCGAATCAGCAGATCGCGTCCCTCGCAGTGGTCTAACTCGTGATCCCTGGGAAGGGCTGGAACTGGCAGGTTGGCGGCTCAGTGCTAAAGAGCTGGGGTCCTACCAAACCCAGTATCGGTGAGCGACTGCAATCCCTCAAGCTGCTGGTGGTGAGCAGAGCCCGCAGGGTTTCAGCCCGTGCTACGTGCCTCAATCGCTTGCTTTCTGCCGGTCAAACTGGGTGCTCTGGCGCGGAGCCTCGTGTGGGTGACTGCAAACGTATCCGACCGCGAGCTTCAGGGCGATGGGATCAGGACAGCAGATGTCGGCGCCGGGTCGAGAGTGACGCTTTAGTGCACGCCCAAGCGGTCATCGATCGATCCGGACCGCGGCAGCGCATCGATGGACCCCTCGCCTTCGAGCCACAGCGGTCGCCGATGTCGCCGATCGCCGAAGGCCGCCTGCGGACACTGCAACCGTTCGGCAGGCATGGTTGCGTGGCTGACGTCAGTCGGGCGGCAGACTTGGGCCCGCTCTGGCCTAGGAGCCTGCGCGGCAGAAACCCGGGCCCGCGTTGAGCCCGCCAAGGGGCGCAGGCTAGGCGCAGCCCGCCGCCCGGGCTGGCCGCCCGGGCCAGGGGTGCAACGACGCATGCGCCCCTTGGCGGGCTCAACCCTTCGGGCCGGGACACCCAAGGCCGCTGGCGCGTGTTGCGCCGCTTGCGCGGGCGACCAGCCCGCGCCGCGCGTCGCGCCCTCGCCAGCGGCCTTGGCCGCCCGGCGCGGGCCCGGGTTTCTGCCGCGCAGACTCCTAGGCGCAACCTTGCCTTCTGTTCGGCGTGAGTCACGCCGAACAGGCCATGCCGCCATCCGCACCGGCCGCTCGGGTAACCGCGCGACCCGCTTGACGCTGCGTGACTGCCATGTCGCCGCCGACACCGCGCAGGAATGCATCGAGTTCAGGCAGGTCAGGGACGCAGCAGCACCTTCGCGGCGGCGCAACGCCCCTGGTCCAGGTCGACAAAGGCCAGCGCGCCCTCGGACAGCGGCCGCTCTTCCACCCAGGCGAGGTCGCCGAAGGCGCCGCGCGCGAGCGCAGCCACGGTGGCCCGCAGGTCGGCCGTGGTGTAGGTGTAGGTGCCCAGCAGCGTGATCTCGGCCAGCGTGAGCTTGCGCATGTCGATCTCGCTGGACCAGTCCTGCAGGCCGACGTGCATCACCACGCCGCCCGGCTTGACGGCCGCGATGGCCTGGTTCCGCGTCGCCTTCGCGCCGACGGCGTCGATCACGACGTCGAATGACGATTCGGGCAACGGCGACTCGCGCGGATCCACCGTCGTGGCGCCGGCATGGCGGGCCACGGCCTCGCGGCGCAGCGGGTTGAGTTCGGCCAGCGTCACCTGTGCGGCGCCGAGATGGCGCAGCAGCAGTGCCGACAGCATGCCGATCGCCCCGCCGCCGATCACCAGCACGCGGCATTCATGCATCGGCCGCAGCAGCGTGCGCATCACCAGATTGATTGCATGCCAGGCGGTGGCGGCGGGTTCGGTCAGCGCAGCCGCTCGTGCGGGCAGGTCCTGCGGCATCGCGATCAGCGACGCAGCCGGGATGCTCATGAATTCGGCGAAGGCGCCGGCGCGCGTCATGCCCACCATCGTGCGGTTCGCGCAGAGGTTGTTGCGGCCCTGCACGCAGTAGTCGCAGGTGCCGCAAGTGATCAGCGGATTGCCGGTCCAGCGCGTGCCGGCCTCGAAGCCGGAGGCGGCACTGCTCGCGATGCGGCCGACGAACTCGTGGCCCAGCACCAGGCCCGGCTTGCGGCGCGGGTCGTGGCCGTGCCAGGCGTGCATGTCCGAGCCGCAGATGCCCACGGCCTCGATCTGCAGCACGACCTCGCCCGGCACCAGCTCGGGCATCGGCAGCTCGCGCAACTGGGTTTCGTTGGGTGCGGTGTAGACGAGGGCCTTCATGGCGGAGTCTCCGACAAGGATGCGGTGGCGACGATCGCCGCGCGCAGTGCCTCGACCATCCGGTCGATCTGCGCGGGCGTGGAGATGAAAGGCGGGGCGAGCACCAGCGTGTCGCCGGGAGCGCGCGTCAGCACGCCGAGATCGAACGCGGCGGCCTGTGCCGCGGCGCCGCGCTGGCCGGGTGCGCCCGGCACCGGTGCCAGCTCGACGCCGGCGGCCAGACCGATGTTGCGGATGGCGACCACGCCCGGCGCATCGGCGAGCGCATGCACGGCGTTCTCGAGGTGCGGTGCCAGTGCCGCAGCGCGTTCGCACAGCGCCTCGGTATCGATCACCTCCAGCATCGCGAGCGCCGCGGCGCTGGCCAGTGGATGGCCCGAGCAGGTGTAGCCGTGCATCAGCTCGGCCAGGTGCGGCGGACCGAGCATCAACGTGTCGTGGATCTCGCGGCGCACCAGCACACCGCCCATTGGCGCGGCGCCGTTGGTCACTGTCTTGGCGAACACGATCATGTCGGGCACGACACCGAAGGCCTGCGCCGCGAACATCGCGCCCAGCCGGCCGAACCCGGTGATCACTTCGTCGAACACGAGCAGCAGGCCGTGGCGGTCGCAGATCTCGCGCAGCCGCTTCAGGTAGCCGCGCGGCGGCACCAGCACGCCGGTCGAGCCGGCCACCGGCTCCACCACCACCGCGGCGATCGCCGAGGCATCGTGCAGCGGCACGATGCGCGTCTCGAGTTCGTCGGCCATCTCGGCGCCGGTGGGCGGCTGGCCGCGCACGAACGACTGCGCCGCTGCATCCCAGGTCGAACGCAGATGGTCGCTGCGCAGCAGGCTGGTGCCGAAGGCGCGGCGGTTGTTCGTCATGCCACCGACGGAGATGCCGCCGAAGCCGACCCCATGGAAGCCGCGCTCGCGCCCCACGAACAGATTGCGCTGCCCCTCGCCGCGCGCTCGCCAATAGGCCAGCGCGATCTTCATCGCGGTGTCGCAGGCCTCCGAGCCGCTGTTGGTGAGAAACACGCGGTCCAGTCCAGGCGGTGCGACGGCGGCCAGCCGCTCGGCCAGCGCGAACGCACTCGGGTGGCCGACCTGGAAGTTCGACGCGAAGTCCAGCGTGTCGATCTGCCGCTTCATCGCCTCGGCGATGCGTGGATGGCGGTGCCCGGCGCCCACGCACCACAGGCCCGAGGTGCCGTCGAGCACCTCTCGGCCGTCGGCGGTGCGGTAGGCCACGCCTTCGGCCGAGACGACGAGCCGTGGCAGGGCCTTGAACTGCCGGTTCGGCGTGAACGGCATCCAGAACGCATCGAGGCCGGGCAAGGCGTTCGCCACGGGAGGTACCTCAGCCCTGGCGCGGATGGTCCGGCGGCACGGCCTGCACAAAGGGGAAGCGCCGTTTGGCCTTGGTGGCGGTGGTGTTGGGATCGACCGCGCCGCGGACGAACTGCCGCGAAGCGTCGTTCGGGGGCTGGTAGTCCCATGCGGTCCACTGGCCCTGCAGCAGCGCCTCCTGGGCGAACAGGCGGCGCCGTTGCGACTCGAGCACGTCGCGCTCGATGCCGGCGTAGTCCCAGCGTGCGTGCACCTCCGCATGCATAGCCTGCTCCACGGCCGAGTGCGCCGCCACCCCCGCGAGGTTGACGAGTTCGTCGGGGTCGTTCTTCAGGTCGAACAGCATCGGCGGGTCGCTGCGGCAGTAGACGTACTTGAAGCCGTCGCGCAGCAGGATGCACGCCGGTGCGCAGACACCTTCGCCGAGGAACTCGATCCTCGTGCTGTCTTCCCGGGCCGAGTTGTCCCCGCCGAGCATGCCGGCGAGACTCGCGCCGTCCAGCGGATCGATCGGGTCCACGCCCCGGCCGTCGCTGGCCAGGTCGTTGAAGGTCGGCAGCAGGTCGAGCAGCGAGACGGCCTTCTCTTCCCGACGGCCGCGCTGCACGCCCGGGCCACTGGCGATCATCGGCACGCGCACCGACCATTCGAACGGCTGGAACTTGAACCACGAGCCCCGCTCGCCCAGCATCTCGCCGTGGTCGGCGATGACGAACACGACCGTCTGCTGCGTCTGGCCGATGCGCTCCAGCACGCCGAGCAGGCGGCCCGCCAGCGAATCGAAGTACGAGGTCATCGCGTAGTAGGCGTGGCGCGCCGTGCGGATGTGCTCCTCGGAGATGTCGTGCTCGTCGGCGCGAATGGTCAGCGCATAGCGCTGCGACCACGGGTCGCGCCGATCGAAGGAGATGAACGGCACGCGTGGCAGGTCGATCCGTGCGTGGTCGTACAGATCCCAGAACTCCTTCGTGGTGATGAACGGGTTGTGCGGGTGGGTGAACGACGCCCAGAGCAGGAATGGCCGCCGGTCGGAGTCGCGCGCCCAGTCGAACAGCCACTGCTGCGCGTGGTAGGCCACGTGCTCGTCGTAGTCGATCTGCAGGTTGCGCTCGCACAGGCCCGCCTCGACGATCGAGCGCAGGCTCATCCGGGACGGCGAGTACGGCTCGTCGGTCTTCGTCCAGTCCGCGGTCCAGCCGTAGTCGGAGGGATAGATGTCGGTCGTCACCCGCTCCTCGAAGCCGTGCAGCTGGTCGGCGCCGATGAAGTGCATCTTGCCCGACAGGCAGGTGCGGTAGCCCTGGCGCCGCAGGTAATGGGCGATGGTCGGGGTGGCCGACGGAAACTCACCGGCGTTGTCGTAGGCGCCGACCGCCGACGACATGCGCCCGGTCAGCATGGAGGCGCGCGACGGTGCGCACACCGGGTTGTTGCAGTAGGCGTTGGCGAAGGTGACGCCTCGCTCGGCCAGGCGGCTCAGGTTCGGCGTGATGACCATGGGCTTGCCGTACATCGGCAGCACCTTGGAGGTGAGCTGGTCGGCCTGGATGACCAGGATGTTGGGGCGCGACATGCAATGGCTCCTGCGTCCGGATCACTCGACCTTGATGCCGGCGCTGCGGGTGATCTGTACCCAGCGCTGGTGTTCCGTCCGAACGAAGTTCGAGAAGTCCGCCACGGAGCTGCCCACCGGCTCGTCGCCCATCGTCGCCAGCGAGCGCTGAACCGCTTCGCTCTTCAGCGCCGCCGTGGCCGCGCCGTTGAGCTGCTCGATGATGTCCGCCGGCGTGCCGGCGGGCGCGAACAGGCCGAACCAGGTGACGACGTCGACACCGGGCGTGCCGGCGTCCGCCATCGTGGGCAGCTCGGGCAGCGCGGCCAGCCGCCGTTCGCCGGTCACCGCCAGGGCCTTGATCTTGCCGCCGTTGATCAGCGGCATGACCAGCTGGGTGTTGCCGATGATGTAGGAGACCTCCCCGGCCATCAGGGCCGTCATCGCCTGGCCGCCGCCGCGGTACGGAACGTGCTGCACGTTGATGCCCGCGGCCGACTTGAAGAGTTCGCCCGCTACGTGGAGTGCTGTGCCGTTGCCGGTGGACGCGTAGTTGATCGTGCCGGGGCTGGCCTTGGCGGCCGCCACCAGCTCGCGCACGCTGCCTGCCTTGAACTGAGGCGCGACGGCGAGCACGAGCGGCCCGCGGGTCAGCTGGGTGATCGGCGCGAAGTTGGCGAGCGGGTCGTAGCTGAGCTTGGGGTAGATGCCGGCGGCGATGGCGTGCGTGGCCACCGATCCAAGCAGGATCGTGTAGCCGTCCGGCGCGGCCCGGGCCACGTTGCCAGTGCCCACGGTTCCGCCCGCCCCGGGCACGTTCTCCACGATCACGGCCTGACCGAGGACCTTGCGCATGCCCTCGGCCATCGGCCGGGCCACGGCATCGAGCGCCCCGCCGGCAGGGAAGGGCACGACCAGGGTGATCGGCTTGCCCGGGAAGGCCTGAGCCTGCACGGCCGCCGCCGTGATCGCCAAGGTGCAGAACACGGCGATTCGCGCCGGCAAGGTTCGGAAGCTCATGGTCTCGTCTCCTACGGGGTGGATGAGTGCGGCGACGGGGTCGATTCCTGTTCAGCGCGCCGTGAACCCGCCATCGACCATCAGCGTCTGTCCGGTGACATAGGCGCTGGCATCGCTGCACAGGAATACGGTGGCACCGGCCAGGTCGTCGAGCGCCCCGTTGCGGCCGATGCAGGTCTGCGCCGCGTTGCGTGCGGCCAGTTCGGCATCGGCGAACACCGGTGCGGTCAGCGCGGTGGGGAAGAAGCCCGGGCCAATCGCATTGCAGGTGATGCCGTGCGGCGACCACTCCTGCGCGATCGCCCGTGTGAGCTGCACCACCCCGCCCTTGGCGGCGCCATAGGGCGCGCTGCGCGGGAAGGCGCGGTACGACTGCAGCGAGGCGATGTTCAGGATGCGCCCCCAGCCGCGCGACTTCATTCCGGGCGCGAGTGCCTGGGTGAGGAAGAACGGCGCCTCGAGGTGCAGGGCCAGCTGCAGCTTCCAGGAGGCCGGCGTCACCTCGACGAAGGGCTCGCGCAGGTTCATGCCGGCGGCGTTGACGAGGATGTCGATGCCGCCGAGGCGCTGCGCGGCGGCGTTCGCCACAGACTGGGCCGCATCCGGCTCGGCGAGGTCGGCCGCGCACCAATGCGCATCCATGCCGTCGGCGCGCAGGCGCGCCGCCGCCGCGTCCAGCTCGGCGTCGCGGCGCGCCACCAGCAGCACCTGCGCGCCGGCCAGGCCCAGGGCCCGGGCCATCGCTTCGCCGATGCCCGAATTGCCACCGGTGACCAGCGCACGCCGGCCCGACAGGTCGAACAGCCGCGCCAGCTGCTCGCGCCTCATACCCGCACCGGCTCGCCCAGCGCAAAGCTCTGCGCCGGGAAGTACTTGGCCAGGCGGTCGTCGGCGGTGCGCGCATGCGCCTCCATGCCCTCCAGCCGCGAGATGCGCGCCGTGACCTCGCCGATGTCGCGCGCCGCCTCGCGCGTCATGCGCTGCCAGGTCAGCGTCTTCATGAACTTGTGCACCGACAGGCCGCCCGAGTAACGCGCCGCGCCCTTGGTGGGCAGGACGTGGTTCGGGCCGCTGGCCTTGTCGCCATAGGCCACCGTGGTTTCCTCGCCGAGGAACAGCGAGCCGTAGCAGGTCAGATGCTCGAGCCACCAGTTCAGCTCGCGCGCGTGCACCTCGAGGTGCTCGCTGGCGTAGCGGTCCGAGACCTCGGCGACTTCCTCGCGCGTGTCGCAGACGATCACCTCGCCGTAGTCGCGCCACGCGGCGCCGGCGGCGTCGCGCGCCGTGGGCGGCAGCTTGTCGATCAGCGCCGGCACGAGCCGGATCACCTCTTCGGCCAGCTCGCGCGAGGTGGTGAACAGCCACGCTGGCGATTCGTGGCCGTGCTCGGCCTGGCCGACCAGGTCGCTGGCGACGATGGCCGGATCGGCCGTGTCGTCGGCAATCACCGCCACCTCGGACGGACCGGCAAAGACGTCGATGCCCACCTTGCCGAACAGCGTCCGCTTGGCCTCGGCGACGAACTTGTTGCCCGGCCCGACGATCACGTCGGCCGGCTTTCCGCTGAACAGGCCGTCGGCCATGGTGGCGATCGCCTGCACGCCGCCGAGCGTCATGATGACGTCGGCCCCGGCGCGATCGAAGGCGTAGAGCAGGTACGGATGCATCGGGCCGCCGCGGAACGGGCCCGAGCAGGCGACGATGGTCTTGACGCCGGCCGCCTTTGCCGTGGCCACGCCCATGTAGGCCGAGGCAATGTGCGCATAGCGGCCGGCCGGCGCGTAGCAGCCCGCCACGTTGACCGGCAGCACGCGCTGACCGGCCACCACGCCCGGGTGCAATTCGACGCTGAACTCGCTGAGCGAGCGCCGCTGTGCCTGGGCGAACGCGCTGACCTGGAGGATGGCGAAGTCGATGTCGCGGCGCACCTGCTCGGGCACCTCGGCGGCGCGGCGGTCGATCTCGGCGCGGCTGAGCACGATCTCGCCGTCCCAGCCGTCGAGCTTTTTCGCGTAGGCGCGCACCGCGGCCTCGCCGTTGGCCGCGATCTCGGCGAGCATCTCGGTCACCACCTTCTGCGCGGTGGCGGTTTCGGTCTCCGGCGTCTTCGCGGCCTTCTTCAGCGTGGTGATGGTCATGGCGGTCTCGCTGGTTGCAATCGATTACAGGAGGCGCGACGAAATGGCGGCCTCGGCCGCCACTCACGCCTGCACAACCCTCACTGGGCCTTGTTGGCGAACTCGCGCAGCTTGGGGTCGGCCTGGACGCGCTTCATGTAGGCATCGGTCACGTACTCGGAGGCCTGCGGAACGCTCTGGATGGCGCCGGTGCCGCGCATGAACACGGCGATTTCGCTGAACCAGGTGTCGACGTCGGAGTTGCCGCGGGCGCGGTCCATGCGGGCGAGCTGTCCGGCGAGGTCGAAGGTCGGGCGGGTGTCGAACTCCTTGCGCATCGAGGCCTCGCTGATCGCCACCCCGCCCTGCTCGTAGAACTTCCTCATCATGGCGATCGCCTCGGGCTTGTTCGCATTGAGCCACTTCCAGGCGCGCAGGTAGACGGCGAGAAACTTGGCGACGTTCTCGGGGTTCTGCTCGGCGTACTCACCACGGGCAATCAGCGCGCCGGGCACGATCGCGCCGCCTTCCTTGCCGGAGCACAAGACCTTGGCGCCCGCCTTCTCCTCGAGCGTGTAGATGTTCGGGGCCCACAGGCCGCCGAGGTCGGCGTTGTTGGAGGACATCGCCGAGATGATCTCGGCCTGGCCCATGTTCTTGATCGTCACGTCGCCCTTGGCGATGCCCCATTTCTTCAGGCACGACTGCACCGCGTAGTCGCCGGTGGAGTTGGCCGTCAGCACGATGGTCTGACCCTTGATCGAGGCCGGATCCTTGGCGAACTTGTCGGCCATGTCCTTGCGGACCAGCAGCGCGTTGCCGGCCGACTCGTCGTTGGTGACGCCGATCGTCTTGATGCCGAAGCGCACGTGGCCGAGCACCGCGGGCACCGAGCCGGTGCCGCCGACGTCCCAGCTCTTGCTGGCCGAGGCGGCGATCTGCGGCACGCCGGCCGGGAAGGTGCTGAACACCGGCTTCAGCCCGACCTCGGCCCACCAGCCTTTCTCGGTGGCGGCATAGAACGGCAGCGCCCAGTACAGCGCGGGCTGGTAACTGACCTTGATTTCGGTGAGCGCCTGCGCATGGGCGGCGCCGGCCGCGGCGAGTCCGGCGGCGGCGAGGACGAGGCGAAGGGTGGTTGGCATGGCGTGTCTCCGAGTTGTCGTGGCGGGTGGTCGGTGGATCAATGCGTGTCGTCACCCTGCTGGTCGCGCAGCAGCTTCCAGACATGGGTGCGCAGGTGGATGAAGGACGGCAGGTCCATCACGTCCTCGATGCGTCGGTGCTGGTCCCAGTCCTCGCGCTCGCGGATGGACTTGACGTCGATGATTTCGCGGGTCGTGCCGGGGCGCCGCGACATCACGACGATCCGGTCGGCCAGGTACACGGCCTCCTCGACCGCGTGGGTGATGAACAGCACGGTGCGCGGGTTCTTGCGCGCCAGCCGCACCAGTTCCTCCTGCATGACCACACGCGTCTGCGCATCGAGCGCGCCGAACGGTTCGTCCATCAGAAGCACCTGCGGGTCGAGCACGTAGGCGCGCGCGATGGCCACGCGCTGCTGCATGCCACCGGAGAGCTGGTGCGGGTAGGCGTGCTCGTAGCCGCCCAGGCCCATCAGCTCGATGTACTGCTCGATGCGGCGCTGGCGTTCGGCTGCTGGCACGGCGATCGACTTCAGGCCGAATTCGATGTTGTCCCACACCGTCTTCCAGGGGAACAGCGCGAACTGCTGGAACACCACGGCGCGGTCCGGACCGGGCCGACGCACGACCTCGCTGCCGACGCTGACCTGCCCGCCGGTGGGATGTTCGAGGCCGGCCGCCATGCGCATGCAGGTGGTCTTGCCGCAGCCGGACGGGCCGACGATCGCGACGAACTCGCGGTCCTGCACCTGCAGGTTGATGTCCTGAAGCGCCACGAACTCGCGGCCGTTCTGGTGGAATACACGCTGCACGCCCTCGAACACGATGCCTGCCATCGACCCGCTCTCCTTCAGGTTCCGCGACGCTTCTCGATCACCACCTGGACGCGGCGCAGCGCCACGTCGATCAGCAACCCGACTGCGCCGATCGCCAGCATGCCGCTCATCACGGTCGCGGTGGACACCGCCGCCTGGCCCTTGACCATCAGGTAGCCCACCCCGCTGGAGGCCACGATCAGTTCGGCGCCGACGAGCGACTGCCAGCCCAGACCGGCCGAGATGCGCAGGCCGGCGACGATCGAGGGCACGGCCGCCGGCAGCATCACCTCGGTCATGCCACGCAAGGCGCTGGCGCCCAGCATCTGCGAGGCCTCGATGTACTTGCGGTCGACCTGCTTCGCGCCGCGATAGGTGTTGATGAGCACCGGCGGAAAGGCGCCCATGAAGATGATCAGCACCGGCCCGCCGATGCCGGTGCCGAACCACAGCGCCGCGAACGGCACCCAGGCGATCGGCGCGACGAAGCGCACCGCCTCGAAGACCGGCGTGACGATGCGGTCGACCCAGCGAAACCACGCCATCAGCAGTCCGAGAGGAATGCCCACCAGAACCGCCAGAACGAAGCCCATGGCAAAACGCTGCAGGCTCGACAGCAGGTGCTCGAGCAGCACATGGCCGGCGAAGGGCTCGACGAGCAGCCGGGCGAAGCGCACCACGACGTCCCAGGGTGCGGGCAGGAACTCGCGCGAGGTCAGGCCGACCAGCGCGGCCACCGACCACACGCCGAGGAAACTCAGCGCGCCGGCTGCGGTCAGGGACCAGAAACGGGCGGCGGGCAGCGGCGGCTCGATCACGAGTGGCTCCGCCACGGCATCACGCGCCGTTCGATCCAGCCCAGGCCCTGGGTCATGGCCCAGCCGGCCAGCGCGACGCTGGCCATGCCGACGAGGATCATCGCCGGGTAGATGTCCTGCGCGCCCTGATTGAGGATCTGGCCGAGCCCGGCGACGGCGCCGACCAGTTCGGCCGCCACCAGCGTCGTCCATGAGGCCTGAAGCGACAGGCGCAGCCCGGTGAAGACGCTCGGCAGCGCGCCCGGGATCAACACCTCGCGCCAGTAGCGCCACCCGTTGACCGCCAGCATCGCGCTGGCCTCGAAGATGGGCCGGTCGATCTGGCGCACGCCGGTGAAGCTGTTGATCACCGAGGGCACGAAGGCGGCGACGAAGATCACCATGATCTTGGCCGCGTCGCCGAGGCCGAGCCAGACGATGGCCAGAGGAATCCACGCCAGCGGCGGTATCGGCCGCAGCAGCAGGAAGATCGGGTTGACGAAGGCTTCGACGGTGCGGCTCGCGCCCATGGCCAGGCCGAGCACCACGCCGAACGACGACGCGACCACGAAGCCCGCCGTCACCAGCACCACGCTGCGCAGCACGTGCTCGTGCCAGCGCGCGTTGCTGTAGCCCTCGATGACGATCTGCCTGGCGGCACCCCACACCTCGGGCGGCGTGGGAAAGCGCGCCGGCGAGATGAAGCCGGTGACGCTGGTCAGCAGGTACCACAGCGCCAGCACCGCGCCAGTGGCGAGCGCCGCGGTACCGATCGTCCGCCAGGCTCCGTGGCCGCCTGCGCCACGCGCTGCGGCGGGCCGGGCGGTGCGCGGCGTGGAGGTGGTGAGGGCGCTCACGGACAGCGGTGCGGGAGATCGCGAAGATTGATGTAAACGTTTACAGTATTGGACACCCGCACGGCATGCGTCAAGCGACATCAGTCGCGCAGGCGCCCGGACTTTCCCTATGGAGAGCCGACGACGCGCACCGACGCTGGGCCTGCAAACGAGTACATTCTCTGCATGCCGTCCAACGACGACGACCTGCCCACGATCGAAGACGTCGCGCTTGCTGCCGGTGTGTCGACCGCGACGGTCTCGCGCGTGCTCAATCGGCCCGGCGAGGTGCGCGACGCACTGCGTCAGAAGGTGCTGACGGCAGTGGCCGAGCTCGGGTACGTGCCCAACGCCGGCGCGCGCGCAATGAAGCTTCGGCGCAGCGGCACCGTCGGCGCGGTCTTTCCAACGGTGGACAACGCGATTTTTGCCAAGGCGATCGATGCGCTGCAGCGCCGACTCGCCGAGTCCGGCGTGCAGTTGCTGCTGGCCACCAGTGGCTACGACCCCGCCTCCGAGACGCGCCAGGCGCTGAACCTGCTGACCTGTGGCGTCGATGCGCTGGTGCTGTGCGGTCTCGGCCAGGGCGGGGAACTGCTGCAGCAGCTGCGCCAGCGCGGCGTGCCGGTGGTGCACGTGATGAGCTGGCCGGCGCCGCCCGACCGCATCGCCGTCGGCTTCGACAATGCCCGCGCCATGACGCAGGTGGTGCGCTACCTGCTCGACCTCGGCCACAGGCACATCGCCATGCTGGCCGGCCTGACGCGTGACAACGACCGCGCCGCCGCCCGCGTGGCCGGGGTGCGCGAGGCGCTGCGCGCGGCCGGCCTGTCGCTGCCGGCCTCACGGCTGGCGGAGCGTCCTTACGAGCTCGGCGCGGCCCGCGACGGCCTGCGCGTGCTGCTGGAGGCCGACCCGACGCCGACCGCGGTGGTCTGCGGCAACGACGTGCTGGCCATCGGCGCGCTGCTCGAGGCAGCGCGGCTGGGCGTGGCCGTGCCCGAGCAGCTCTCGATCGTCGGCTTCGACGACCTCGAGCTTGCCGGCCACCTGCAGCCCGGCCTGACGACGGTGCGCGTGCCGGCCGAAGAGATGTGGCGGCTGGCCGCCGACCGCGTGCTCGATACGCTGCGCGGCGTCGAAGTGCCGCGCGCCACCGAGATCGAGGTGGCGCTCGTCGTGCGCGGCTCGACGGCACCGCCGCCAGGAGTGCGCCGCGCGCAAGCGCGACGCTGAACCGTCAGGCCGCGTCGGCCGGCGTCAGGCCTTCGGACGGGCTGCGCGCCAGCGCGAAAGAGTCCGGCGCGTCTTCAGCCGTGACAAGCACTTGGCGACAAGGCACTCACCGATTTGTGCACCCTGCGAACGCCGCAAAGTGCAAGCACACGCCTCAGTGCACGCTCGCGCAAGACCTTGCTTTGCCAGCAGTCGTCCGTAGAGACGTCCTCGCTACGCTTGTATGTTTGGAGCGCTGGGGTGGACGGACGTCGCAGGTCACCTCCGCATTGACGGACACACGCTCAATCCAGCGCCACCGGCAGCCTTGGAGCGGGGCAGTCCGCGATTCGAACTTCTGGTTCGGGTCGTTGGCGGGTCCAGCCCGTCGCACCCTGATCGACCGCTGTCAGCCTCGACCGGCCTGTCGACGCCCCCCCGCGGCGGACCGTCGACGGCCGGCAAGCATCGATCCCGGCCCGGACCACGACGCCTGACCTCAGCCCGCCAGCGGCGCCAGCTGCCAGCGTGTATCGCCCTCCAGGTGCAGCCGGTGGGTGTGGAAGGCGTGCAAGGTGCTGCGGTGCCCGACGCTGACGACGATGGCCTCGGGCAGGCTGCGCCGCAGCAGCGAGTACATCGCGTGCTCCAGGCCCTCGTCCATCGCCGAGCTGGCCTCGTCGAGGAACACGATGCGCGGCCGCTTCAGCAGGATGCGCGCGAAGGCCAGGCGCTGCTGCTCGCCGCCGGAGAGCACCTGCGACCAGTCGGCATCCTCGTCGAGCCGGCCCTCGAGGTGGCCGAGCTGCGCCTCGCGCAGCGCCGCGCGCAGCGTGGCGTCGTCCGCCTCGGTGGCCGGGTAGGCGAGCGCGGCGCGCAGGGTGCCCAGCGGCAGGTAGGGGCGCTGCGGCAGGAAGATCGCGTCCGGCCCGAGCGGCGCGCGCACCGTGCCGCGGGCATGCGGCCAGAGCCCGGCCAGGGCGCGCAGCAGCGTGGTCTTGCCGCTGCCCGAGGCGCCTTGCACCAGCAGCGCCTGGCCCGGCGTCAGCTGCAGGGCCAGCCCGCTCAGCAGCGCCGCGCCGTCGGGCCGGCGCACGTCCAGCGCGGCGATCTCCAGCGCCGCGGGGCTGGTCTGCACCTCGATGCCGGGCAGCGCACGCGCCTGCGCGTTGGCGTCGGTGAAGCCGGTCAGGCGGTTCAGCACCGCGCGGTACTGGGCGAAGTTGTCGTAGGAGAGGCGGAAGAACGACAGCGCGTCCTGCACCTGGCCGAAGGCCTGCGAGGTCTGCATCACGTCGCCGAGCTTGATCTGGCCGGACAGGAAGCGCTGCGCCTGCAGCAGGAAGGGGAACACCACCGCGGTCTGGCTGACGACGAAGTTGAAGCCGTCGAACTTCAGCGAGCGGAACACCAGCGCCCAGATGTTGGCGATGAAGGCGTCGAAGCGTTGCGCCAGCGTGCGTTTCTCGACCGCCTCGCCGCGGTAGAAGGCGATGTTCTCGGCGTACTCGCGCAGGCGGATCAGCGCGTAGCGGAAGTCCGCCGCTAGCTTCTCGTTCATGAAGTTGAGCCGGATCAGCGGCCGGCCGAGCCGGAACGCGATCACGCTGGCGACGAGCACGTACAGGTAGACGAGGAACACCATCGCCCGCGGGATCTCGGTGCCGCCGACCGTCAGCGGCCCGGACAGGCCCCACAGGATGATCGTGAAGGTGATCAGCGAGGTCACCGCGTCGGTCGTGCCGATGGCCAGGCCGCGGGTGGTGCTGACGAAGCTGCCGATGTCGACCTGGATGCGCTGGTCCGGGTTGTCGGTCGGCTCGGCGAGGAAACGCTCGCGGTAGTAGGCGCTGCCGGCCAGCCAGTCGTCGGTCAGCCGCTCGTTCATCCAGGTGCGCCAGCGGATGTCGAAGGCCTGGGTGACGTAGTAGTTCACCAGCAGCCGCACGACGTGCACGACCGCCAGCAGCGCGAACAGGCGCATGAAGAACCAGAACTTCTCGGCGTCCACCGCCTGCAGCGCGTCGTAGAAGCCGTTGTACCAGTACGAGAACAGCACGTTCATGCGCACCCCGGCCACGGCCAGCAGCAGGATCAGCGCGACGCCGGCCAGCGGCCACCAGTCGCGCCGCGGCGCGAAGTACGGGCCGGCCAGGCGCCAGAACTGCCGGCCCCAGCCGGTGCTGCGCGCCAGCAGGGTGGCCACCGCGAGGAAGCCGATCACCACGAGAACATAGGTCCGGCCGATCCAGGTCAGGCTCTCGATCCACTGTGCTTGCCACTGCATCGCAAATAGGGGCCGGGACGGCCGGGTGGGGACGGGGCCGATGATGCGCGAAGTCCGCCGGCTTGAGGCGACGCAAGGGCAACGCCACGCTGCAACGTAGAGTGGATTCATGCGATCGGGGCGAGGACCGGACCGTCGGTGCGTGCTGCTCGCGGCACTGGGCGCCGCCGCGGCGGGCTCGGCCTGCACGACGGTGCGCCTGGAGGACGATCTGCCGCCGGCCCTCGCCGAGGCCGGGGAGGTCGCGTTCGCGCCCGGCTCCCTCAGCGGCGAGGACTATGCCGGAGGCGAGACGCTGCACGCGGCCATCGCCCGCGTGCACGAGCTGGCCTGCCGGCTGCGCCTGCGTGCGACGGCGGCGCTGCCGGGCCGAGCCCCGCTGTGGGGGCTGGTCGTGCTCGATGCCGATCTGCTGGCCGCGCTGCGCCTGCCCGCGGGCGAGGCCGGCAGCGGCGTGGCGATGGTCGCGCACGTGGCCGGCGACTCGCCCGCGGCTCGCGCAGGGCTGGCCCGCGGCGACCTGATCGAGCGAGTCGGCACGCCTGACGACGGCGCCGCCGGCGACACGCCGCGTCGCCGCCTGCTGGCTCGCGCTGCCGCCGCGGCGCCGATCGAGCTGCAGCTGCGCCGTGGCGACGAACGCCGCACCGTCGTGCTGCAGCCTGCGGACGCGGCCGCGCTGACGCCGGTGCTGATGTCCGACCGGGTCTTCGTGTGGCAGGGCGATGCCTTGCCGCTGGCGCAGGTGGACGACACGCTGCTCGCCTTCGCGATCGCCCACCAGGCGGCGATGCGGCGCCAGGCCGGGCGCACGCGCAGCGTCGCTGCGCCGGCGCAGGCGGGCGAGGCCGTCGACCTCGGCCTGTCGGCCGTCTCGCTGCTGCTGGGCATCGCGACGCTGGGCGGCTGGTCGGCCAAGCCGGTGGACATCTTCGACGACCGCTCGAGCGCGGCGCAGCGCGCCGATGCCCGGATCGCATTGTGGCGCGAGGCGGTCCTCGCCGCCGACCGCAGCGCCTTCGAGGTGATGCGCGCGGCCGGCTTCGACCCGCAGGCGCTGCTGCGTGCCTGGCCGCTGCAGGCCGAGCCTCGCGAGGACGGCAGCGAGTCGCCGCGCCTGCGCGCCCTGCGCGACCTGGCGTCCCGGTGAGCGGCGCGATGAGCGAGGCTCACAGATCCGTGCGCAGCTTCCAGATCTCCGGGAACAGCACGGTGTCGAGCATCTTGCGCAGGTAGCCGACGCCGCTGGTGCCGCCGGTGCCGCGCTTGAAGCCGATCACGCGCTCGACCGTCGTGACGTGGCGGAAGCGCCAGAGCCGGAAGGCGTCCTCCAGGTCGGTCAGTTCCTCGCCGAGCTGGTACAGGTCCCAGTGCTGCTGCGGGTTGCGGTAGACCGCGAGCCAGGCCTGCTCGACGGCGTCGCTGGCGGCGTAGGGCTGGGTCCAGTCGCGCTCGAGGTGCGAAGCCGGCACGGCGATGCCGCGGCGCGCGAGCAGGCGCAGCGCCTCGTCGTACAGCGAGGGCGCGCGCCAGGCGGCCTCGACGCGCTCGAGCAGGTCCGGCCGGTGGGCGTGCGGCTTGAGCATCGCGGCGTTCTTGTTGCCGAGCATGAACTCGATGCAGCGGTACTGCCAGCTCTGGAAGCCGCTGCTGTTGGAGAGGTAGGGCCGGATCGCCGAGTACTCCGGCGGCGTCATCGTCGCCAGCACGTCCCAGGCATGCACCAGCTGCTCCATGATCTTGCTGACGCGGGCGAGCATCTTGAAGGCGGGCGCCAGCTCGTCGGCCGCCACCGCGCGCACCGCGGCAGCCAGCTCGTGCAGCATCAGCTTCATCCACAGCTCGCTGGTCTGGTGCTGCACGATGAACAGCATCTCGTTGTGGTCGGGCGAGAGCGGGTGCTGGGCGTTCAGCACCGCGTCGAGGTGCAGGTAGTCGCCGTAGCTCATGTCGCGGCTGAAGTCGAGCTGGGCGCCTTCCTCCTGCACGATGCGTTCGCCCGCGCCCGGGTGATGTGGACAGCTCATGTCACCGCCGCCTTGACGTTGAAGCGCTCCTCGCGCCACTGCGCGGTCTCGAGGACGTCGCGCAGGTGTTCGACCGCGTCCCAGACATCGACGAAGCGCAGGTACAGCGGCGTGAAGCCGAAGCGCAGCACGTCGGGGGCGCGGAAGTCGCCGATCACGCCACGCTCGATCAGCGCCTGCACGATGGCGTAGCCGCCCTCGGCACGCGCGAAGCTGACCTGGCTGCCGCGGATCGATTCGTCACGCGGCGTGACCAACTCGAGTCCGTGGCCGGCGCAGCGCGCTTCGACGAGGCGGATGAACAGGTTGGTCAGTGCGAGCGACTTGCGGCGCAGCGCCGCCATGCCGCCCAGCGGCTCGGCGGCCAGCACGGTCTCGACGCCGCAGTCCAGCGCCGCCAGCGCGATGGCCGAGGGCGTGCCGCAGGCGAAGCGCGTGATGCCCGCCGCCGGCCGGTAGGCGCTGCCGAACTCGAAGGGCGCGGCATGCCCCATCCAGCCCGAGAGCGGCTGCCAGAGCTGCTCGCGGTCCATGCGATCGAGGTGGCGGCGGTGCACCCACAGGAAGGCCGGCGCGCCCGGACCGCCGTTGAGGTACTTGTAGCCGCAGCCGACCGCGAAATCGGCCTCGGCACCGTTCAGGTCGACCGCAATCGCGCCGGCCGAATGCGCCAGGTCCCACACCGTCAGCGCGCCGGCCGCATGCGCGGCGCGGGTGACCGTGGCCATGTCGTGCACCCGGCCGCTGCGGTAGTTCACCTGGGTGAGCATCAGCACCGCGAGGCGCTCGTCGATCTTCGCCGCGATCTCGTCGGGTTCCACCAGCTTGAGGCTGAAGTCGTGCTGGGCCGCCAGGCTCTCGGCGATGTAGAGGTCGGTCGGGAAGTTCTGGCGCTCGGAGACGATCACCCGCCGCCCCGGCGCCGCATCGCGCTTGACGATCTCGAGCGCTGCGCTCAGCACCTTGTAGAGGTTGATCGAGGTGGAGTCCACCGCCAGCGTCTCGCCCGGGCGGGCCCCGATCAGGCGGCCGATCTTGTCGCCCACCAACTGCGGGCGCTGCATCCAGCCGGCCTTGTTCCAGCTGGTGATCAGGTCCTCGCCCCATTCGCGGGTCACCACGTCCTGCAGTCGGGCGGCGGTGGCCGCGGGCAAGACGCCCAGCGAGTTGCCGTCGAGGTAGATCGTGCCCGCCGGCAGCGCGAACAGCCCTCTCAGGCGGGCCAGCGGGTCCTGCGCGTCGAGCGCTTCGCAGTCTTGTCGTGTGGTCATGTCAGTTCTCTCAAGACCGCGCGCACCGGGCTGGCGCAGGCGAGCGTCAGCTTCAGCGGCAGCGCGATCAGTTCGTAGTCGCCCTCGGGCACCTCGTCGAGCACCAGGTTCTCGAGCACGCACAGGTCGTGCTTCAGCAGTCGGTGGTGCGAATCGAGCGTCTTGCTGGTCGCCGGGTCGACCGACTGGCTGTCGATGCCGACCAGGCGCACACCCTGCGCGGCGAGCCAGTCGATCGTCTCGGGCGCGTAGGCGGCGAAGTCCTCCGACCACGTGGTCGGCGCGCGTTCGCAGGTGCGCACCAGCACGCGCGGCGGCAAGGCCTGCGCGGCATGCGCCAGGTGCTCGATGCGCACCAGCGGGCCGCAGCCGATGGCGTGGATCACGCGGCACGGGCCGAGGTAGGGCGCGAGGCCGACCGCGCCGATGGCCGGCGCGCCGTCGGCGTAGTGCAGCGGCGCATCGGCATGTGCGCCCAGGTGCGGCGAGAGCGTCAGCGCCGACAGGTTGACCGGGCAGCCGGGGTCGATGCGCGCCGTCCAGCGCTGCTCGTAGGCCTGGTCGCCCGGGAAGGGCGGCGTGGCCGGGTTGAGGGCAGGGGAGATGTCCCAGAGGCGAGGCATGGCGACAGTGTAATTGCTTGACATCTAAAATATCAAGCCCTAAAGTGACCGGAACGACCTGGAGACCTGACATGCGCATCACCTGCATCGGCGGCGGCCCCGCCGGCCTGTACTTCGCGCTGCTGATGAAGCTGCAGGACCCGGCCCACCGGGTGACGGTGATCGAACGCAACGCACCCTCCGACACCTTCGGCTGGGGCGTGGTGTTCTCCGACCAGACGCTCGGCGCGCTCAAGAAGGCCGACCCCAAGACCGCCGGCCAGATCCTCGACGCGTTCAACCACTGGGACGACATCGACGTCCACTTCCAGGGCCGCACGATCCGCTCCTCGGGCCACGGCTTCTGCGGCATCGGGCGCATGCGGCTGCTCAACATCCTGCAGGCGCGCTGCGAGGAGCTCGGCGTCGAGATGCGCTACTCGACCGACTGCCCGGGCGACGAGGACATCGACGCCGACCTGATCATCGCCGCCGACGGGCTGAACAGCCGCCTCCGCAGCAAGTACGCCGCCACCTACCAGCCCGACATCGACCTGCGGCGCTGCCGCTTCGTCTGGCTCGGCACGAAGAAGCGCTTCGACGCCTTCACCTTCGCCTTCGAGAAGACCGAGTGGGGCTGGTTCCAGGCCCATGCCTACCGCTTCGACGCCGACACCTCGACCTTCATCGTCGAGGCGCCCGAGGAGGTCTGGCGCGCCGCCGGGCTCGAGGACATGTCCAAGGAGGAGGGCATCGCCTTCTGCGAGCGCCTGTTCGCGAAGTACCTCGATGGCAATCCGCTGATCAGCAACGCGGCGCATTTGCGCGGCTCGGCGCAGTGGATCCGCTTTCCGCGCGTGGTCTGCCGGCACTGGGTGCACCACAACGGCCGGGCACCGGTCGTGCTGATGGGCGACGCGGCGCACACCGCGCATTTCTCGATCGGCTCGGGCACCAAGCTCGCGCTGGAAGACGCCATCGACCTGGCCGGGCGCCTCGCCGCCCACCCGGGCGACCTGGGCGCGGCGCTGGCCGCCTACGAGGCGCAGCGTGGCGTCGAGGTGCTGAAGATCCAGAACGCGGCGCGCAACTCGACCGAATGGTTCGAGAACGTTGAGCGCCACGCGAAGCTCGAACCCGAGCAGTTCGCCTACTCGCTGCTGACCCGCTCGCAGCGCATCTCGCACGAGAACCTGCGCGAGCGCGATGCCGGCTACGTCGGCGGGCTCGAAGGCTGGCTGGCGCAGCGCGCCGGCCTGGCGGCGCAGCCGGTGCCGCCGATGTTCACGCCCTTCACCTTGCGCGGCCTCACGCTGAAGAACCGCGTCGTCGTCTCGCCGATGGCGCAGTACAGCGCGGTGGACGGGCTGCCGGGCGACCACCACCTGGTGCACCTGGGCGCGCGCGCGATGGGCGGCGCCGGGCTGGTGTTCTGCGAGATGACCTGCACCAGCCCCGAGGCGCGCATCACCCCGGGCTGCCCGGGCCTGTGGAACGACGCGCAGACGCAGGCCTGGAAACGCATTGTCGACTTCGTGCACGGCCAAACCAGCGCGAAGATCGCGATGCAGCTCGGCCACGCCGGCCCCAAGGGCTCGACCCGCGTGCCCTGGGAGGGCGAGGACCTGCCGCTGGCCGAGGGCAACTGGCCGCTGCTGTCGGCCTCGCCGCAGCAGTACCTGGACGGCGTGAGCGCCTGGGCCCACCCGATGAGCCGCGAGGACATGGACCGCGTGCGCGACGAGTTCGTCGCCGCCACGCGTCGCGCCGTCGAGGCCGGGTTCGACTGGCTGGAACTGCACTGCGCGCACGGCTACCTGCTCTCGGCCTTCCTGTCGCCGCTGACCAACCAGCGCAGCGACGAGTACGGTGGCCCGCTCGAGAACCGGCTGCGCTGGCCGCTCGAGGTGTTCGCCGCGATGCGCGCCGTCTGGCCGGCCGACCGGCCGATGTCGGTGCGCATCTCGGCGCACGACTGGGTGCCCGGCGGCAATACGCCGGCCGAGGCGGTCGAGATCGCGCGTGCCTTCAAGGCCGCCGGGGCCGACCTGATCGACGTCTCCTCCGGCCAGGTGAGCAAGCAGCAGCAGCCGGTCTACGGGCGGCTCTACCAGACGCCGTTTGCCGACCGCATCCGCAACGAGGTCGGCATCGCGACGATGGCCGTCGGCGCGATCAGCGAGGCCGACCACGTCAACAGCATCGTTGCCGCCGGCCGCGCCGACCTGTGCGCGATCGCCCGGCCGCACCTGGCCAACCCGGCCTGGACGCTGCTGGAGGCCGCGAAGATCGGCCACACCAGCGGCATCGGCGCCGACTGGCCGGTGCAGTACCTCTCGGGCAAGAACCAGCTCGAGCGCAACCTGGAGCGCGAGCGGCAGATCGCGGCAGCCAACGCAGGCCTCTCCGCTCAAGAGCGGGCCAACCTCGCGCAAGGGGTCTGAGATGGCCTTGGTGGAAACGGCCGACCTCGAATCCCGCGTGGAGGAGGGCGATCACCAGGCGCTCAAGCTCTGGCTGCGCCTGCTCGCCTGCACGACGCGGGTCGAGAGCGTGATCCGCAACCGGCTGCGCAGCGACTTCGGCACCACCCTGCCGCGCTTCGACCTGCTCGCGCAGCTCGAACGCGAGGCGGGCGGGCTAACGATGGGCGAGCTCTCGGCCCGCATGATGGTCACGGGCGGCAACGTCACCGGCATCGTCGACCAGCTCGAGGCCGAGGGGCTGGTGGTGCGCAACGAGCACCCGAGCGACCGGCGCGCCTTCCGCGTCCAGCTCACGCCCGCCGGCCGGCGCCAGTTCCGCCGCATGGCCTCGGTGCACGAGGGCTGGGTGGTCGAGCTGCTCGAGGGCTGGAGCCCGGCGCAGAAGACGCAGGTGCACGAACTGCTCGCGACGCTGAAGAAGCACCTGGCCGGCTTCGACATCGCGCCCGCGCCGCGGCGCCAGACCAAGGCAACCAAGGACAACGCATGACGATGGATTCGCATCTGGCCGGCGGCAATCGCCGCAGCACGGCCGAGCTGGTGCCGCAGCACTTCGGCTGGTCGGTGACGGACCGTGTCGGCACCATCACGCTGAACCGCCCCGAGCGCAAGAACCCGCTGACTTTCGACAGCTACGCCGAGCTGCGCGACCTGTTCCGCCTGCTCGCCTATGCCGACGACGTGCGCGCGGTGGTGGTGCAGGGCGCCGGCGGCAACTTCTGCTCCGGCGGCGACGTGCACGAGATCATCGGCCCGCTGACGCAGATGGGCATGCCCGACCTGCTCGCCTTCACCCGCATGACGGGCGACCTGGTCAAGGCCATGCGCGCCTGCCCGCAGCCCATCCTGGCGGCGGTGGACGGCGTGTGCGCCGGCGCCGGCGCGATCGTCGCGATGGCCTCGGACCTGCGCGTGGGCACCGCGCGCAGCAAGGTCGCCTTCCTGTTCACGCGGGTCGGGCTGGCCGGCTGCGACATGGGCGCCTGCGCGATCCTGCCTCGCATCGTGGGCCAGGGGCGCGCGTCGGACCTGCTGTTCAGCGGCCGTTCGCTGCCGGGCGAGGAGGCGCTCGCCTGGGGCTTCTACAACCGGCTCGCCGAGCCCGAGGCGCTGCTCGCCACCACCACCGACTGGGCGCGCGAACTGGCCAGCGGCCCCAGCTTCGGCCATGCGATGACCAAGCGCATGCTGCACCAGGAGTGGTCGATGGGCGTCGATGAGGCGATCGAATCGGAGGCGCAGGCGCAGGCAATCTGCATGATGACGCAGGACTTCCGGCGCGCCTACGAGGCCTTCGTGGCGAAGCGCAAGCCGGCCTTCCAGGGCGACTGACGATGAAGACCGCTCACCTCGACTGGCCCTTCTTCGAGCCGCGCCACCGCGAGCTGGCCGAACTGCTGGGCGCCTGGTGCGCCGAGCACCTGCACGCGGGGCACGGCGGCGATGTCGACGCGTTGTGCCGCGGCCTGGTGCGCCAGCTCGGCAGCGCCGGCTGGCTGCGCCATGCGGTGGCCGGCACGGCGCAGGGTGGCGCCGGCGAAACCATCGACACCCGCGCGATCTGCCTGCTGCGCGAAACGCTCGCGTACCACCACGGCCTGGCGGACTTCGCCTTCGCGATGCAGGGCCTGGGCTCGGGCGCGATCTCGCTGGCCGGCACGCCGGCGCAGCGCGAGCGTTACCTGCCGAAGGTGGCCTCGGGCGCGGCGATCGCGGCCTTTGCGCTCTCCGAGCCGCTGGCCGGCTCGGACGTGGCGGCGCTGCAATGCGCGGCGCGCGACGCGGGCGACGCCTGGGTGCTCGACGGCGAGAAGACCTGGATCAGCAACGGCGGCATCGCCGACTTCTACGTGGTGTTCGCGCGCAGCGGCGAGCAGCCGGGCTCGCGCGGCATCAGCGCCTTCATCGTCGACGCCGGCACGCCCGGCTTCGAGATCGCCGAGCGCATAGCCCTCATCGCGCCGCACCCGCTGGCGCGGCTGCGCTTCACCGCCTGCCGCGTGCCGAAGGCGCAGCAGCTTGGCGCGGCGGGCGAGGGCTTCAAGCTCGCGATGCGCACGCTCGACATCTTCCGCACCTCGGTGGCCGCGGCCGCGCTCGGCTTCGCGCGGCGCGCTCTGCACGAGGGGCTGCAGCGCGCGAAGGAGCGGCCGATGTTCGGCCAGCGCCTGGCGGACTTCCAGCTCACGCAGGCGAAGCTGGCGCAGATGGCCACCACGATCGACAGCGCCGCCTTGCTCACCTACCGCGCCGCCTGGCAGCGCGACCAGGGCCGCACCGTCACGCGCGAGGCGGCGATGGCCAAGCTCGCCGCCACCGAGGGCGCGCAGCAGGTCATCGACGCGGCCGTGCAGCTGTGGGGCGGGGCGGGCGTGGTGCACGGCAACACCGTCGAATCGCTCTACCGCGAGATCCGCGCGCTGCGCATCTACGAGGGGGCGACGGAGGTGCAGCAACTGATCATCGGTCGCGACCTGGTCAAGGAGGACTGACGTGCCCAGTGCCCACATCGACACCTTCGCCGCCGACCACCTGCCGCCGCGCGCGCAGTGGCCGGAGTTCCGCTTCGACGGCCCGGACCTGCAGTTCCCGGAGCAGCTCAACTGCGCCACCGAGCTGCTCGACCGCCGCGTCGCGGCCGGGCAGGGCGAGCGGCTCTGCATCCTCGGCGAGGGGGTGCGCTGGAGCTACGCCGAGCTGCAGGCCCAGGCCAACCGCATCGCCCGCGTGCTGGTGGAAGACCTCGGCCTCGTGCCCGGCAACCGCGTGCTGCTGCGCGGGCCGAACTCGCCGATGCTCGCGGCCTGCTGGTTCGGCGTGGTCAAAGCCGGCGGCATCGCGGTGGGCAGCATGCCGCTGCTGCGCGCCAAGGAGCTGGTGCAGATCGTCGGCAAGGCCGAGATCACGCATGCGCTGTGCGACGCACGCCTGGCCGAGGAGCTGGCGCTGGCGCGGCCCGAGGTGCCGACGCTGCGCCACGTGCTGCACTTCCATAGCGACGCCGCCGACGGCCTGGAGGCGCGCGCCGCCGCCAAGCCGGCGAGCTTCGAGAACGTGGCCACCGCGGCAGAGGACACCTGCATCATCGCCTTCACCTCGGGCACCACCGGAATGCCCAAGGGCACGATGCACTTCCACCGCGACGTGATGGCGGCCTGCGCCTGCTGGCCGAAGCATGTGCTGCGGCCGAGCGCCGACGACGTGTTCATCGGCAGCCCGCCACTCGCCTTCACCTTCGGGCTCGGCGGGCTGCTGCTGTTCCCGCTCTCGGTGGGTGCCGCCACCGCGCTGGTCGAGCGGCCGTCGCCGGACGCGCTGCCGGCGGCCATCGAGCGCTACCGCGCGACGGTGCTGTTCACCGCACCGACCTCGTACCGCGCGATGGCCGGCAAGCTGGCCGGGCACGACCTCTCGTCGCTGCGCAAGTGCGTGGCCGCCGGCGAGGCGCTGCCGGCCGCCACGCGCGCGCTGTGGAAGGAGGCGACCGGCATCGAGATCATCGACGGCATCGGCTCCACCGAGATGCTGCACATCTTCATCTCGCACGACGAGGCGCATGCCCGGCCCGGCGCCACCGGCACCGCGGTGCCCGGCTACACCGCCTGCGTGCTGGACGACGACGGCCGCCCGCTGCCGCCCGGCAGCATCGGGCGCCTGGCGGTCAAGGGCCCGACCGGCTGCCGCTACCTGGCCGACGCGCGCCAGACCCAGTACGTGCAGCACGGCTGGAACGTCACCGGCGACGCCTACCTGCACGACACCGACGGCAACTTCGTCTACCAGGCGCGCACCGACGACATGATCATCAGCGGCGGCTACAACATCGCCGGCCCGGAAGTGGAGGGGGCGCTGCTGCTGCACCCGAAGGTCGCCGAATGCGGCGTGGTCGGCGTTCCGGACGAGGAGCGCGGCCAGATCGTCAAGGCCTTCGTCGTGCTCAAGGCCGGCATCGCGCCGTCCGACGAACTGGTGCGCGAGCTGCAGGACTTCGTCAAGCAGGCCGTGGCGCCCTACAAGTACCCGCGGGCCGTCGAGTTCCGCGACACGCTGCCGCGCACCGAGACGGGCAAGCTGCAGCGCTTCAAACTGAGACAAGCATGATGCAGGTGTTGCAACCGGAAGGATGGGAGAAGCCGCGCGGCTACTCCAACGGCGTCGCCGCCGAGGGCGCTCTGGTGTTCGTGGCCGGCCAGATCGGCTGGAACGCGGCGTGCCGCTTCGAGAGCGACGACTTCGTCGCCCAGGTGCGCCAGGCGCTGGCCAACATCGTGGCCGTGCTCGCCGAGGCAGGCGCGCGGCCCGAGCACATCGTGCGCATGACCTGGTACGTGACCGACAAGCGCGAGTACCTCGCGCGCGGCCGCGAGGTCGGCCAGGTGTTCCGCGAGCTGATCGGCGTCTACCACGCGGCGATGAGCGCCGTCGAGGTGAGCGCGCTGATGGAGGACCGCGCGAAGGTGGAGATCGAGGTCACCGCGGTGATCCCGCGCTGAACGTTGTTGGAGACGGCGCCGGCACCGTTCACTGCCGAGTCTGCTTGGTCCGGGGGATGGGTGGCCCGACCGCCGTCACGAGAGACTGTAGACCGGTCGTCTCGCGAATGCGTGTCGAACACTTCACGTTTCGTTGACAACGCGGGATCGCAGCGTGGTCTTTGCACGGCTCGCGCGGGCGGCGCATCATCGCCGCCGGCGCAGCCCGACGCCGAACAACACAGGAGACCTTCGATGCATGTTCCCAGCCCCGTCAGCCGGCTGGCGCTGAGCCTCGCGCTCGCTGCCTTCAGCGCCTCGTGTGCGCTGCCGGTCGCCGCCCACCCGCCCGGCCATCCCCCGAGCCTGCGCACGCCCGGCACGCCGCCGGGCATCGTGCTGCCGCCCACCGACGAGGCCGTGCCGGCGCCGCCCGCGTGGGACGGCGTGGCCTTCCGCGGCGGCGTCGTTGCCGTCTCGCACCCGCTGGCCGCGCAGGCCGGCCGCGACGTGCTCGCGCGCGGCGGCAACGCGGTCGACGCGGCCGCCGCGATCCAGTTCATGCTCAACGTGGTGGAGCCGCAGTTCTCCGGCATTGGCGGCGGCGGCTTCATGATGATCCACCTGGCGCACCGCCATCGCACCTTCGCGATCGACGGGCGCGAGAAGGCGCCCGCCGCGGCCACGCCGACCCAGTTCGTGCTGACCGACGTGCCGGCGGCGCAGCGCTTCACGATCGCCTCGACCAGCGGCCTCGCGGTCGGCGTGCCGGGCACGCTGGCGGTGGTGGACCATGCGCTCAAGCGCTACGGCACGATCCGCCTCGCCGAGGCGCTCGCCCCGGCCATCGAGGTGGCCGAGAAGGGCTTCCGAATCAACCGCTTCCTCGCCGCCAACATCGCCGGCGACGGTGGCCGCACCGGCTTCCAGCCCGAGACCGCGGCGCTGTTCCGCCCGGGCAGCGTGCCGCTGGCCGAGGGCGCTCTGCTGGTGCAGCCCGACCTGGCCAAGACCTTCCGCCTGATCGCCAGGCACGGCCCGAAGGTGTTCTACCAGGGCGAGATCGGCCAGGCGCTGGTGGCGGCGCAGCAGCGCTCGCGCACGCCGGCGGCTGCCGAAGGGGTCGGCCGCATGACGATGCAGGACCTGGCCGACTACCGCGTGGTCGAGCGCGACCCGGTCAAGGTGGACTACCGCGGCTGGACCGTGGCCGACATGGCGCCGCCGTCCTCGGGCGGACTGACGGTCGGGCAGATGCTCGAGATGGTCGAGCGTTTCCCGATCGGCGACGCGAGCCAGGGCTTCGGCTTCGGCAGCCCGACCACACTGCACGTGATGACCGAGGCGATGCGCCTGGCCTTCGCCGACCGCGCGGTGTGGATGGGCGACGAGGACTTCGTGCCGGTGCCCAAGACCGGCCTGCTGAACCCCGAGTACGTGGCCTCGCGCTCGGCCATGATCAACACCAGCTCGCGCATGGCCACCCCGGCCGCCGGCAACCCGCTGCCCTACGACAGCGCGGCCACCGGCAACAAGGCCGTGCGCCTGGCGCCCGAGAAGGAGGACACCGAGCAGCGGCCCTCGCACACCACGCACTTCTCGGTGGTCGACAAGTGGGGCAACGTGGTCAGCTGGACGACGACCATCGAGGCCACCTGGGGCACCGGCATCACCGTGCCGGGTTACGGCTTCCTGCTCAACAACGAGCTGACCGACTTCAACTTCGATCCGACGAAGGACGCGGCCAGCGGCAACCCGGGCGCGAACGACGTCGCGCCGGGCAAGCGGCCGCGCAGCTCGATGGCGCCAGCGATCGTCTTCAGGGGCCGCGAGCCGGTGCTGGCCTACGGCTCGCCGGGCGGCGCGACGATCATCAACTCGGTGTTCAACGTGACGCTGAACCTGATCGACCACGGCATGAGCATCCAGCAGGCGATCAACGCGCCGCGCCTGTCGGTGACGAGCGCCACCGGCACGATCTCGTGCGAGGGCGTCGAGCCGTTCATGCAGCCCAAGTTCAGCGTCGCCACGCAGGACGCGCTGCGCAGCCTCGGCCACCTTGGCCTGGGCGCCGCCGGCGTCAACGGCTGCGTCTCGACGATCGGCTCGGTGCAGGGCGTGGTGATCGACCTGCGCACCGGGCGCCAGTACGGCGGCGCCGACCCGCGGCGCGAGGGCACGGTGTTGGGCCTGAAGCGCGTCAAGGCGCAGGGGCCCAAGGGTCGAGACGACCGAGACGACGAGACGGACGACTGAGACGTCAGAGCGGCGGCAGGCCGTGGCGCGCGCGGGCGCGGGCGCAGGCCTCGTCGCCGATCCCGAGCGGCGCGCGCAGGCCGAACTCGCGGCACGGCGAGGGGCGCCACTCGTAGATGCCGCAATGCGCCTGCACGCCCACCGTGCCCACCAGCGCGGCGCAGCGCGGCCGGACATGGTCGGTGCCGCGCATGCGGCACAGGCTCGCGTTCAGCTCGACGGCCAGGCCGGCCGGCACCCGGCCGCCTTCGCCCTCGAGCTCCTCGCGCGCGAAGTCGACGCGGAAGCTGGCGCAGCAGGCGCCGCAGCGGGTGCAGGGGTTGTTCATCCGGCGGCGGTGCGCACCACGGTGACGTTGCACGGCGCCTCGGCCGCCACCTGGGCCGACACGCTGCCGAGGTAGCGGCGCAGGCTGCCGCTGCTGCGTGCACCCATCACGATGTGGTCGACCTGGTTGCGCTGCGCGTATTCGACGATTGCCGTGGCCGGGTCGGGCGCCTCCAGCACGTGGAAGGTCAACCGGCCTTCCGGCACCTCGTGCTGCTGCTCGAGCGTCTTGACCAGCGGATGGGCCCAGTGCTTGAGCTGCACCAGCAGGTTGACATGCTTGCTGCTGCCATCGCGCTCGACCAGTTCGTCGGTGGCGATGCGGTTGGTGCGCATGACGGTCAGGCAGGCCAGGCGCGCGCCCGGCTCGGTCTGCAGCAGGCGCTGCACGGTGTGGCGCACCGCCTCGAGCAAGGAGGATTCCGCGCCGGCCACGTCCACCGCGGCCAGCACGATCGGGCTGCGCACGGTCTGCTCCACCGCGCTGGCCACCGGCGCCGGCTCGTGGCCGACCGCCTTGAACCAGCGCCGCAGCGACTGCCAGCGGCTGCCGCGTTCCAGCCGCGCGGCGCGCTCGGTCAGCGCCACCTGCTCCGGATTCTGCAGCGCGAAGGCGAGCTGCGCCGCGCTCTGGTGACGCTTGGCCGGCTGCACCTCGAGGCAGCGCAGGATGACTTCCTGCAGCCAGGGTGGCAGGTCGGGCCGGTGCGCGCGCGGCGGCACGGGTTCCTCGTAGAGCCGGCGGCGCAGGCCGCGCACGGTGGTGGGCGCGCCGAACGGGCGCTGGCCGGTGGCCAGGTGGTAGAGCAGCACACCGAGCGCGAACAGGTCGCTGCGCGGGTCGTTGCGCACGAACTGCACCTGCTCGGGCGACATGTACGGGCCGGTGCCCATCGGCAGCTCGAACTCCTCGTCGAGCAGGTCGGGCAGCAGGTCGTGGCGCGACAGCCCGAAGTCGACCAGCACCGCCTCGCCGGTGCTGCGGAACATGACGTTGCTCGGCTTCACGTCGAGGTGGATCACATGCTGGCGGTGCAGGTCGTGCAGCGCGGTGGCGACCTTCCAGCCGACCTCGATCACCTCCGCGAGCGGCAGCGGCGCCTGCTCGAAGCGCGTGCGCAGCGAGTTGCCCTCGATGCGCTCCATCACGATGTAGGGCTGGCGCGTGAAGTCGCCCTTGGCGACGAAACGCGGCACGTGCACCCCGGCGAGTGCCGGCATGATCATCTGCTCGACCTCGAAGCCGACGATGGTGGCCGGGTCGTCGCCGCCCTTGATGCGCGGCACCTTCATGATCAGCGGCAGCGAGTCGTCGCCGTCGTCCACGCGGCTCACACGCCACAGGTGCGCCATGCCGCCCTGGTGCGTGCGTTCGATCAAGCGGAAACCGTCGATCACCTGGCCGGGCTCGAGCTTGCCCGGGCCCGGCCCGCGCGGCTCACTCGCCATGCTGCAGCCGCGCGGCAAGCCGCTGCGGCAGGCCGGCGGCGCGGATCTTCGCGCCGGCGGACTCCACGTCGTAGGGCACGCGGTGGTAGGTCAGCGTCGAACCCTGGGTCTCGAAGGTGGCGTAACACGCGGCCGGGTTGCCGTCGCGCGGCTGGCCGGCCGAACCGGGGATGACCAGCCAGCGGCGCTGCTCCGACAGCGGGATCGGCATGCCCGGCGTGGGCACGAAGTCGCCCGCCTTGCCGGTGCCGCTGAGGTGGAACAGCTTCGGGTCGTGCACGTGGCCGCAGAAGGTGAAGCGCGCGTCGGTGGCCTGCAGGCTGCGCACCGCCTCGACACGCCCGAGCACGTACATCCAGTCCGACGGCGCGAAGGCGTTGGCGTGCACGAACAGCCGGTCGCCGTCGACCACCTGCATCGGCAGCCCGGCCAGGAAGGCGATCTGCTCGCGCGTGAGGCGTTCGCAGGTCCACTCGACCACCTGGCGCGCCTCCGGGATCATGGTCGGCAGCGGGCCCTGCACGACGGCGGCGTCGTGGTTGCCCATGACCGCGATCGCACCCTGTGCGACATGCTCGCGCAGGCGGTCGACCACCCAGCCCGGGTCGGCGCCATAGCCGACGAAGTCGCCCAGGAAGGCGTAGCGCTGCGCGCCCTGCGCCCTGGCATGCGCCAGCACCGCCTCGACCGCCTCGCGGTTGGCGTGCAGGTCGGTGATCAGCGCGTACTTCATGCGCTGATTCCCGTCATCCGATGCGCCCGAGCAGCAGGTACTCCATCAGCGCCTTCTGCACGTGCATGCGGTTCTCGGCCTCGTCCCACACCACCGACTGCGGGCCGTCGATGACTTCGGCCTCGACCTCCTCGCCGCGGTGCGCCGGCAGGCAGTGCATGAAGAGTGCATCGGGCTGCGCCACCGACATCATCTGCCGGTCCACGCACCAGTCGGCAAACGCCTTCTGGCGCGCCTCGTTCTCGGCCTCGTAGCCCATGCTGGTCCACACGTCGGTGGTGACCAGGTGCGCGCCCTCGCAGGCGGCGATCGGGCTCTTGAAGATCTTGACGCAGCCGGTGTTCGACACGCCGGCCACCTTGGGATCGATCTCGTAGCCCGAGGGTGTGCTGACGTGCAGGGTGAAGCCGAGGATGTCGGCCGCCTGCAGCCAGGTGTTGGCCATGTTGTTGCCGTCGCCGACCCAGGCCACCACCTTGCCGGCGATCGAACCGCGGTGCTCGATGAAGGTGAAGATGTCGGCCAGGATCTGGCAGGGGTGGTACTCGTTGGTCAGCCCGTTGATCACCGGCACGCGCGAATGCGCCGCGAAGCGCTCGAGCTTGGTCTGCTCGTAGGTGCGGATCATCACCAGGTCGACCATGCGGCTGATCACGCGCGCGCTGTCCTCCACCGGCTCGGCGCGGCCGAGCTGGCTGTCGCCGGTGGTCAGGTGCACCACCGAGCCGCCCATCTGGTACATGCCGGCCTCGAAGCTGACCCGCGTGCGCGTGCTGGCCTTCTCGAAGATCATCGCCAGCGTGCGGTCGACCAGCGGCTGGTACTTCTCGTAGTTCTTGAAGCGCTTCTTGATGATCGCCGTGCGCTCGAGCAGGTAGGCGTACTCCTCGGCGAGCAGGTCGCGGAACTGCAGGTAGTGCCGCATCAGGCTCGGGCCCGGCTTCATGACGGCTCGGCCTCGGCGAGGAAGTCCGTGATCAGCGGCACCAGCAGGGCGACGATCTGCGCCGCCTCGTCAGCCGAGAGGATCAGCGGCGGCACGAGGCGGATCACCTTGTCGGCGGTGACGCTCAGCAGCAGCCCGGCACGGGCGGCGCGGCCGAGCAGGTCGCCGCAGGGACGCGCCAGCTCGATGCCGAGCATCAGGCCCTGGCCGCGGATCTCGACCACGCCGGGCACGCCGGCCAGCTCGCGTTGCAGGCCGCCCTTGAGCAGCGCGCCGACGCGTGCCGCGTTCTCGAGCAGCCCGTCCTCCTCCATGATGCGCAGCGTCTCGACGCCGGCGCGCATCGCCAGCGGGTTGCCGCCGAAGGTGGTGCCGTGGTTGCCGGGGCCGAACACCTCGGCCGCGCGCGGCCCGCAGACCACCGCGCCGACCGGCACGCCCGAGCCCAGGCCCTTGGCCAGCGGCATCACGTCGGGCCGGATGCCGGCCCACTGGTGCGCGAACCACTTGCCGGTGCGGCCGATGCCGCACTGCACCTCGTCGAGCATCAGCAGCCAGTCGTTGGCGTCGCACAGGCGGCGCACCGCCTGCAGGTACTCGACCGTGGCCGGGTTGATGCCGCCCTCGCCCTGGATCACCTCGAGGAACACGGCGACGATGTTCCGGTTGCCCCGCGCCAGCGCCTCGAGCGCCGGCAGGTCGTTCAGCGGCACGCGCGGGAAGCCCTCGACGAGCGGTCCGAAGCCGGCCTGCACCTTGGGGTTGCCGGTGGCCGACAGCGTGGCGATCGAGCGGCCGTGGAAGGCCTTCTCGTAGACCACGATCTCCGGGCGCTCGATGCCCTTGTCGTGGCCGAACTTGCGCGCGATCTTCAGCGCCGCTTCGTTGGCCTCCAGCCCGGTGCTGCAGAAGAACACCTTCGACAGGCCCGACAGCTCGCACAGCTTCGCGGCCAGCTGCTCCTGCAGCGGCACGAGGTAGTAGTTGGAGCTGTGGATCAGCTTGCCGATCTGCTCCTGCAGTGCCGGCACCAGCTTCGGGTGCGCATGCCCCAGCGTGTTGACCGCGATCCCGCCCAGCCCGTCGAGGTACTTGCGGCCCTCGGTGTCCCAGACCCAGCAGCCCTGGCCGTGGGAGAGCGCGATCGGCAGGCGGCCATAGGTCCGCATCACGTGCGGCTCGGGGCTCGCGGGCAGTTTTTCCGGGGCATTCATCGCGTTCTCCGTCGCGGCAGGAGCGGGGAATTCTAAGGGTCGCCCCGGAAGCGCCGATAAGCGGCCATGGGCGTGATGGAACCCGGATTGCGGTTTGCTGCGGCGCAGCAACTTGGCGGCACAATACCCGCTGCGCAGCGGCCGTTCCTGTGGGCCGAACGCTGGCCTGGCCTGCAGCCCGCGCCGGCACATCCCGACATGCCTTCCCATCCCAAACGCGAAGTCTTCATCCAGGGCACCACGCTGGACGGACGCACGTTCCGCCCGAGCGACTGGGCCGAGCGCCTGGCCGGCGCGATGTCGTGCTTCCGCCCCGACGGGGCGCGCGGCCGCATCGGCGACTTCATCGGCTACTCGCCCTACTGCGTGCCGCGCGTGATCGGTGGCGTCAAGTTCGTCATCGTCAACGAGGCACTGCGCGACCTCGAGCCGATGGCCTGGGACTTCGTGATGAACTTCGCGCGCGACAACGAACTTCAGGTGAGCGATGCCTGCCTGCTGCCCGAGTCGTCACAACAGGCCTCGAAATGAAGAAGGGCCCGCCTGCGCGAGCCCTTCGTCCACCACCCAAGAAGCCGTTCAGGCCGTCGCGAGCGCCTTGACGCTGGCGGCCAGGCGGCTCTTGTGGCGCGCCGCCTTGTTCTTGTGGAACATGCCCTTGTCGGCCACCGAGTCGATCACGCTCTGGGCGGTCTTGAACAGGTCGGTCGCCTTGGCCTTGTCGCCGGCGGCCACGGCCTTCTGCACGTTCTTGATGACCGTGCGGAACTTCGAGCGCAGCGCGGTGTTCGCGGCGTTGAGCTTCACGTCCTGGCGCGCGCGCTTGCGGCCCGACGCGATGCGGACGGTCTTCTTCTTGGCTTTGGATGACGTGGCCATGCGTATGAGGTGGTTTGCCTGGGTGGAGCAAAGACCGCGAGTATAGCAGTTTTCCGGTGCGCGGCCGCCGCTGCCTATAATCCGCCGCCTTCATGACGTCCCCGAGCTCACTTCGTTCGCTGCCCCCCGAGGGGGCGCGCGGTGGCTTCGGAGCGGCCGGGCGCCACCGATGAACCTGCTGCGGGCCGCCTCCACCGTCTCCCTCTTCACGCTGGCGTCGCGCATCACCGGCCTGGCCCGCGAGGCGATCGTCGCCGCGACCTTCGGGGCCAGCGCCTGGATGGACGCCTTCCAGGTTGCCTTCCGCATCCCCAACCTGCTGCGCCGCCTGTTCGCCGAGGGCGCGTTCTCGCAGGCCTTCGTGCCCATCCTGGCCGAGACCCGCGCCCGCGAGGGCGACGAGGCCACGCATCGCCTGGTCGACGCCGTGGCCACCGTGCTGTTCTGGGCCCTCATGTTGGCCTGCGTGCTGGGCATCGCGGCGGCGCCGGTGATCGTCTGGCTGATGGCGTCGGGGCTGGAGCGCTTCGACGCCGCGGTGCTGATGACGCGCGTGATGTTCCCCTACATCGCCTTCATGTCGCTGGTGGCGCTCGCGGCCGGCATCCTGAACACCTGGAAGCGCTTCGCGGTGCCGGCGGTGACCCCGGTGCTGCTGAACCTGGCGGTGATCGGCGCCGCCTGGGGCCTGGTGCCGCTGTTCCGCCGGCACGGCATCGAGCCGATCCACGCGCTGGCCGTGGGCGTGATGGTCGGCGGGGCGCTGCAGCTGCTGGTGCAGGTGCCGGCGCTGCGGCGCATCGGCGCGCTGCCGCACGTGCGCCTCGCGCCTGCGGGTATCCGCGCGGCCTGGACGCACCCCGGCGTCGTGCGCGTGCTGCGCCAGATGGCGCCGGCGCTGCTCGGAGTGTCCGTCGCGCAGCTGTCGCTGCTGATCAACACCCAGATCGCCTCGCACCAGGGCGTCGGCGCGGTCTCCTGGCTGACCTACGCCGACCGGCTGATGGAGTTCCCGACCGCGCTGCTGGGCGTCGCGCTCGGTGTCGTGCTGCTGCCGCAGCTCGCCGCCGCGCAGGCGAAGCAGCAGGACGCCGAGTACTCCGGCCTGCTCGACTGGGGACTGCGCCTGGTGCTGCTGCTCGCGTTGCCCTGCGCCGCGGCGCTGCTGGTGTTCCCGCAGCCGCTGGTGGCGGTGCTGTACCACTACGGCGCGATCACGCCGCGCGACGTCGAGCGCACCGCGCTCGCGCTGATGGGCTACGGCGTCGGGCTGATGGGGCTGGTGGGCGTGAAGATCCTGGCGCCGGGCTACTACGCGCGCCAGGACATCCGCACGCCGGTGCGCATCGCGGTGGTCGTGCTGGTGCTGACGCAGCTGATGAACCTGCTGTTCGTGCCGCAGCTCGGCCATGCCGGGCTGGCGCTGTCGATCGGCCTGGGCGCGCTGATCAACGCCGGCTGGCTGTACGCCGGCCTGCGCCGCGCCGGGCTGTACCGCCCGGGGCCCGGCTGGGGGCCGTTCGGCCTGCGGGTGCTCGTGGCCAGCGGCGTGATGGCGGCCGCACTGGCCTGGGCGGCACGGGCGATCGACTGGATCGGCCTGCGCGAGCACCCCTGGCAGCGCATCGGCTGGATGGCCGCCTGCCTGGCCGGCGCGGTGCTGCTGTACTTCGCCTGCCTGCTGGCCAGCGGGCTGAAGCTTCGACAATTCGCGCGCCGCGGCTAAACTGACCTCATGGCCGGACCGCTGCAATTCGAGGCGCCCAGCGCGCTCGAGTACTTCGCCGCGCTGGTGGCCGACGACAGCAGCCTCTCGCTCGTCGAGGCCGCTGCGTCCATCGCCCAGGACGAATTTCCCCGGCTCGACACCCAGGCCGTGCTGGCCGAGATCGACACGCTGGCCGACAAGCTGCGCCGCCGCATCCCGGCCGACGCCGTGCCGGTGCAGCGGTTGCGCTGGCTGAACCGCTTCTTCTTCCAGGAGCTGGGCTTCGCCGGCAACGTCAACAACTACTACGACCCGGCCAACAGCTACCTGAATCGCGTGCTGAGCACGCGGCGCGGCATCCCGATCACGCTGGCCGTGCTCTACATCGAGCTGGCCACGCAGATCGGGCTGACGGCGCGCGGCGTCTCGTTCCCGGGCCATTTCCTGATCAAGCTGAAGATGCCGCAGGGCGAGGTGGTGATCGACCCGTTCACCGGCCAGTCGCTCTCGCGCGAGGAGCTCGACGAGCTGCTGCTGCCCTACAAGCGCCACCGTGGCCTGCAAGGTGAGTTCGACGTGCCGCTCGGCCTGTTCCTGCAGGCCGCGCCGGCGCGCGAGGTGGTGGCGCGCATGCTGCGCAACCTGAAGGAGATCCACCGCAGCGCCGAGGACTGGGCCCGCCTGCTGGCAGTGCAGCAGCGCCTGGTGGTGCTGCTGCCGCAGGCCTGGGAGGAGCGGCGTGACCGCGGCCTGGCCTATGCCGAGCTCGGCCGCCACGACGAGGCGGTGCACGATCTGGCCGAGTACCTCGAGCGTGCCGGCGAGGCCCCCGACCGCCGGGCGATCGGCGAGCGTCTGGACGAACTGCGCCGGCTCGGGCCGCCGCGACTGCACTGACCCGGCGGCACCCGAGCGGCCGCCGCGAGGGCGGCTGATTAGAATCCCGCGCCTGCCGACGCCGGCCCCGCGGGGCCGACGCCCCTTCGAATGACGCTTTCTCCCGCCCAACGCCAGACCCTGACCTGGTTCGCCATCGCCGCCGCAGCGCTGCTGCTGTTGTGGCTGCTGGCGCCGGTGCTGACGCCCTTCGTGGTCGGCGCGGTGCTGGCCTACGCGCTGCACCCGGCCGTCGAGCGCCTGGCGGCGCGGCGCGTGCCGCGTCTCCTCTCGGTGCTGCTGGTGGAGGTGGTGTTCATCGTCGCGGTGCTGGCGGTGCTGCTGCTGATCGTGCCGATCATCTCGAAAGAGCTGCCGATGCTGCGCGAGCAGATCCCGACGCTCGCCGACCGGCTCAACCGCAACCTCTCCCCGTGGCTGGCGCAGTTCGGCATCAACGTGCAGCTCGACATCGCCGGCATCAAGGCCTTCGTGCTGAAGGTCCTGGACGCCAACCTGGAAGACTGGCTCGGCACCGCACTGAGCTCGGCGCGCATCGGCGGCTCGATCCTGCTGGCGGTGATCGGCAACGCGGTGCTGGTGCCGGTGGTGCTGTTCTACCTGCTGATGGACTGGCCCAACCTGGTCGCGCGCAGCCAGGCGCTGATCCCGCGCACGCGCCTGGACGCCGTGACCGGCTTCCTCGACGAATGCGACGTGATGCTCGGCCAGTACCTGCGCGGCCAGCTGCTGGTGATGCTGATCCTGGCCGCCTTCTACGCCATCGGCCTGGCGCTGTTCCGCTTCGACCTGGCGCTGCCGGTGGGTGTGTTCACCGGGCTGGCGATCTTCATCCCCTACCTCGGCTTCGGCCTCGGCCTGCTGCTCGCGCTGCTGGCCGGCCTGCTGCAGTTCGCCAGCTGGTACGGCGTGGTGGCGGTGGCGGTGGTCTACGGCATCGGCCAGGTGGTCGAGAGCCTGTTCCTGACGCCGCGTCTGGTGGGCGAGCGCATCGGCATGAACCCGCTGATGGTGATCTTCGCGCTGCTCGCCTTCGGCCACCTGTTCGGCTTCGTCGGCGTGCTGATCGCGCTGCCGGTCAGCGCCGTGCTGGTGGTGGCGGCGCGGCGCCTGCGCACGCTCTACCTCGACAGCCCGCTGTACCGCGGATGAAGCAGCTGCCCCTGGCCATCGGCGCGCTGGGCGCGGGCCCCGAACAGAGTTTCGAGACCTTCACGCCCGGCGCCAACGCGGCGCTGCTGGCGCACCTGGCCGGCTTCGGCCCCGGCGCGGCGCCGGTCTACCTGTGGGGGCCGCGCGGTTGTGGCAAGACGCACCTGCTGCAGGCGCTGGTGCGGCGGGTCGAGGCCCAGGGGCAGCGCGCCGGCTGGTTCGCCCCCGAGGTGCCGCTGCCCTGGGAGGCGGACGAGGCCTGGCCGCTGATCGTGCTGGACGACTGCGACGCCCTCGACCCGGCGCGCCAGCAGGCCGCCTTCGCGCTGCTGGTGCATTCGCTCGGGCAGGGCAGCGCGGTGGCCGCGGCCGGGCGCCTGCCGCCGGTGGACCTGCCGCTGCGCGAGGACCTGCGCACCCGGCTCGGCTGGGGCCCGGTGTTCGGCGTGCAGCCGCTGGACGAGCCGGCTGTTCGTGCCACGCTACGCCGCGAGGCCGACCGGCGCGGCATCTTCCTCTCCGACGAGGTGATGGGCTACCTGCTGACGCGCTTCGAGCGCGACCTGAAGCACCTGATGCGCCAGCTCGAGCGGCTCGACCGCTTCTCGCTGGCGAACAAGCGCGCGATCACCGTGCCGCTGCTCAAGCAGATGATCGCCGAGGAGGGCACGCCGTGAACCTGACGCTGTTCGACCTCGACGAGACGCTGATCCCGCTCGATTCGGACCACGCCTGGGGCGAGTTCGTGATCCAGCTCGGCTGGGTCGACGAGGCCGCCTTCCGGCGCCGCAACGACGCCTTCTTCGCCGACTACAAGGCCGGGCGGCTCGACATCCACGCCTACATCGCCTTCGCCACCGAGCCGCTGCGCGCGCAGGGGCCGCAGCGCTGCGCCGAGGCGCATGCGCGCTTCATGCGCGAGGTGGTCGAGCCGGCGCTGCACCCGGCGGCGCTGGCGCTGGTGCGCGAGCACCAGGCGCGCGGCGACCGCATCGCGCTGGTGACGGCGACCAACGACTTCATCACCGCCCCGATCGCGCGCGCCTTCGGCATCGAGGCGCTGATCGCGGTGCGGCTGGAGCGCGGCCCGGGCGGTACCATCACCGGCCGGATCGACGGCGTGCCGAGCTACCGCGAGGGCAAGGTGGCGCGGGTGGGCGAATGGCTGGCGGGCTCCGGCGCGGCCTGGGGCGATTTCGAACGGGTCAGCGTCTACAGCGATTCGCCCAACGACCTGCCGCTGCTCGAGCGTGCCACCGATCCGGTGGCGACCAACCCGTCGCCCGCCCTCGAAACGATCGCGCGCGAGCGCGGCTGGCGCATCCTGAGACTGTTCGAATGATCAAGAAGCTGATCGACAAGCTGCTCGGCAAGAGCGGCAAGGGCAACCCGCTGGGCAAGCGGGTCGAGATCCCGCTGAGCGAACACGGCATCGACAAGACGCTGGTCGACGAGCGCGCGATCAAGGTGGTGACGACGCTCGCCGAGGCCGGCCACGAGGCCTACATCGTGGGCGGCGCGGTGCGCGACCTGCTGCTCGGCCTGCGACCGAAGGATTTCGATGTGGCCACCAACGCCACGCCCGAGCAGGTCAAGGCGCTGTTCCGGCGCGCCTTCATCATCGGGCGGCGCTTCCGCATCGTGCACGTGGTGTTCGGGCGCGGGCGCGAGCACGAGGTGATCGAGGTGTCGACCTTCCGCGCGCTGATCGACGCCAGTGCCGAGCAGGTGCAGGGCGACGAGAAGAGCTCGCGCCGCGAACTGGCCGACAAGACCAGCGTGGTCGACGCCAGCGGGCGCGTGCTGCGCGACAACGTCTGGGGCCCGCAGATCGAGGACGCGGCGCGGCGCGACTTCACCGTCAACGCGATGTACTACGACCCGCAGCGCGAGATCGTGGTCGACTACCACGGCGGCCTGGCCGACGCGCGCAAGAAGATGCTGCGCATGATCGGCGACCCGGCCACGCGCTACCGCGAGGACCCGGTGCGCATCATCCGCGTGGTGCGCTTCGCGGCCAAGCTGGGCTTCGAGATCGAGCCCAAGACCCGCGCGCCGATCAAGGAGATGGCCGCGCTGCTGGACAACATCCCGCCCTCGCGCACCTTCGACGAGATGGTTAAGCTGCTGCAGACCGGCCACGCGCTGGCCAGCATCGAGGAGCTGCGCAAGCAGGGCCTGCACCGCGGCGTGTTCCCGGTGCTCGACGTGGCGCTCGACGAGGCGCAGCGCCACGATGGGCGCGAGAAGTTCGTGCAGCTCGCGCTGGCCGACACCGACCGGCGCGTCGGCGAAGGCAAGCCGGTGGCGCCGAGCTTCATGCTGGCCTGCCTGCTCTGGCACGACGTGCTGGACGGCTGGCAGAAGGCCAAGGCGCGCGGCGAGGCGCCGTTCCCGGCGCTGCAGCAGGCGGTCGACGCGGCCTTCGACGCGCGCATCGGCGACATCTCCGGCCGCGGCAAGCTCGGTGCCGACATGCGCGAGATCTGGATGATGCAGCCGCGCTTCGAGCGCCGCAGCGGCACCACGCCGTACTCGCTGGTCGAGCAGCCGCGCTTTCGTGCCGGCTTCGACTTCCTGCGCCTGCGCGCCGACGCCGGCGAGGTGGACAACGAGCTGGCCGAGTGGTGGGAGGACTTCTCGCTCGGCAGCGACGAGGAGCGCGAGGCCCTGGTCGAGCAGGTGCGCGAGCGCGACCATCAGGCGCGCCGCAGCGGTGGCGCCGTCGCGGCCGCGCCCGACGCGCCGCGCAAGAAGCGCCGCCGGCGCCGCAAGCCGGCCGGCGAGGCTGCTGCGCCCGCGCCGGCCGCCGAACCGGCGCCGGATGCCTGATGCCCGATGACACCGTGCGCGCGTGGGTCGGCCTGGGTGCGAACCTGGGCGATGCCCGCGCCGCGCTCGCGGCGGCGTTCGAGGCGCTCGGCCGGATCGACGCCACCCGGCTGCTGCGGCGTTCGTCGCTGTACCGCAGCGCGCCGATCGATTCGAGCGGGCCCGACTACCTGAACGCCGTCGCCGAGCTCGAGACCGGGCTCGCACCGCACGACCTGCTGGCCCAGTTGCAGGCGATCGAGCTGGCCCACGGCCGCGAGCGGCCGTACCGCAACGCGCCGCGCACGCTCGACCTCGACCTGCTGCTGTACGGCGACGCGCTGATCGACACGCCGACGCTCGTCGTGCCACACCCGCGCCTGCACGAACGGGCCTTCGTGCTGCATCCGCTGGCCGAACTGGCGCCCGGGCTGTCCATTCCCGGCCGCGCGCCGCTTCCGGCCCTGCTGGCCGACGTCGCCGGGCAGCGCATCGAGCGCCTGGCCGGTTGACCCGGGCGGCTACACTCGCGGCCCATGACGGTTTCGTGACCGTCGTGTGACACGAGGACATTCGATGCTGTTCGGCAAGCTGCTGCCCCGCGAAGGCAACTTCTTCGAGCTCTTCAACCAGCATGGCGGGCACATCGTCGAGGGCGCGCGCGCCTTCACGCTGCTGATCCAGAACTATGCCGACCCGGGCCTGCGCGAGAAGTACGCCACCGAGGTGGGCAACGCCGAGCGCAGCGCCGACCGCGTCACCGCCGAGGTGAACCGGCTGCTGCACAAGACTTTCATCACGCCGATCGACCGCGAGCAGATCCACGGCCTGATCAATGCGATGGACGACGTGCTCGACCTGCTGCAGGACGTGACCGAGACCATGTCGCTGTACGACGTGCGCCACATGACCGAGGAGGTGATGCGCCTGGGCGACCTCTCGGCCAAGTGCTGCGAGCGCGTGCAGCATGCCGTCTCGCTGCTGCCCAAGATCAGCCAGCCGGCCACCGCCGAGGCGGCCATCAAGACCTGCGAGGAGATCGACAAGCTCGAGAGCGACGCCGACCGGGTGATGCGCAGCGCGATGTCCAAGCTGTTCCGCGAGGAGAACGACGTGCGCGAGCTGATCAAGCTGAAGACGATCTACGAGCAGCTCGAGTCGATCTCCGACCGCTGCGAGGACGTGGCCAACCTGATCGAGGGTGTGGTCCTCGAGAACTCCTGAGCAGGTCGGGGCATGGATTCCGTCCAGACCGCGTTCTGGGTCGTGGTGCTGCTGGTCGTGCTGGCCGTGGCCTTCGACTTCATGAACGGCTTCCACGACGCCGCCAACTCGATCGCCACCGTCGTCTCCACCGGCGTGCTCAAGCCACAGCAGGCGGTGCTGTTCGCCGCCTTCTTCAACGTCGTTGCGATCTTCCTGTTCCAGCTGAAGGTGGCGGCCACCATCGGCAAGGGCATCGTCATGCCGGGCGTGGTGGACCACCACGTGGTGTTCGGCGCGCTGATCGGCGCGATCTTCTGGAACATCGTCACCTGGTGGTACGGCATTCCGTCGAGCTCCTCGCATGCGCTGATCGGCGGCATCGTCGGTGCGGTGATCGCCAAGGCCGGCGCCGGCGCGCTGATCGGCGCGGGCGTGCTGAAGACGGTGGCCTTCATCTTCGTCTCGCCGCTGCTCGGCTTTCTGCTCGGCTCGCTGCTGATGGTGCTGGTGGCGCATCTCTTCAGGCGCGCCTCGCCGCTGCTGGTGGACAACTGGTTCCGAAGGCTGCAGCTGGTCTCGGCCGGCCTCTACAGCCTGGGCCACGGCGGCAACGACGCGCAGAAGACCATCGGCATCATCTGGATGCTGCTGATCGCCGCCGGCTACAGCAGCGCGAACGACAAGCTGCCGCCGACCTGGACCATCTGGGTCTGCTACATCGCCATCGGCCTGGGCACGATGTTCGGCGGCTGGCGCATCGTGAAGACCATGGGCCAGAAGATCACCAAGCTCAAGCCGGTGGGCGGCTTCTGTGCCGAGACGGGCGGCGCGCTGACGCTGTTCCTGGCCACCGCGCTGGGCATCCCGGTCTCGACCACCCACACCATCACCGGCGCCATCGTCGGCGTCGGTTCGGTTCGCAGCGCCTCGGCGGTGCGCTGGGGCGTGGCCGGCAACATCGTCTGGGCCTGGATCTTCACGATCCCGGCCTCGGCCTTCGTCGCCGGGATCTTCTACTGGATCGGGCTGAAGCTCTTCACCTGAGCGCCTGGTACTCGAAGTAGCGCTGCGCCGAGAACGCGATCGTCGCCATCAGCACGCCGGCGCCGAGCATCAGCGCCAGGATCACGCCGATCACCACACCCCAGCCGCTGACATGCGGCGGGCCCTGCGGGTTGTGGCGAGCGTTCCACTTCTCGTCCGGCGTCAGGCCGTAGACGATGGCGGTCAGCATCGTGACCGACAGCACGACCCCGAGCACCGGGATCAGCACCCAGGCCAGCCGGTCGTCCTGGCCGAGCTCGCGCATGCGCAGCACGCCGAGCGCGCCGATCAGCGTCGGCCAGGGCAGCAGCCAGCCCCACACGTCCTTGAAGCCGTGCAGGTAGAAGCGGTGCAGCCCGAGCGGGCCGCCGACCAGCGCGATCCAGGTGGCCAGCGTCTTGGACTTGTAGCCGGCGCTCATCGATCGACGGGGGCCGCCGTATCCCCCAGCCCGAGCGACTTCTGCATCAGCACCACGTCAAGCCAGCGGCCGAACTTCCAGCCCGCGCTCTTGAGCACGCCGGTGTGCTCGAAACCCAGGCTGCGGTGCACGCCGATCGAGCCGGCGTTGGCCGAGTCGCCGATCACTGCCAGCATCTGGCGCGCGCCGACCGCCTGGCAGCGCGCCATCAGCTCGGCCAGCAGCAGGCGCCCGACACCCTGACCGCGCGCCGCGTCGGCGAGGTAGATCGAGTCCTCCAGGCAGAAGCGGTAGGCGCGCCGCGGGCGGAAGTGGTTGGCGTAGGCATACCCGAGCACCTCGCCGGCGCGCTCGGCCACCAGCCAGGGCAGGCCCTTGCCGAGCACGTCGGCACGCCGCCGGCGCATCTCGGCCGCGTCGGGCACGTCGAGCTCGAAGGTGCCGGTGCCGTGTTCCACGTGCCAGGCGTAGATGGTGGTGATGGCCGGCAGGTCGGACTCGGTGCTGGGGCGGATCGACAGGGATGCGGTCATGGGACAGGTGCGTGGCGGGCGCGAGCGACTATAATGCCGGGTTTCGCTGCTGGCCGGTCGGGGGACCGGCGTATCTACGGCAGCGAGCCTTGATCGGAGCGGACGGTGTGTCTCCCGCGCCGGGCCGATCGCCCCAGACCCCGAGGACATCCCATGGTCGTGATTCGACTGGCCCGCGGCGGCGCCAAGAAGCGCCCCTTCTACAACATCGTCGTCGCCGACTCGCGCGAGCGCCGCGACGGCCGCTTCATCGAGCGCATCGGCTTCTACAACCCGGTGGCCTCGGGTGCCGAGCAGCCGCTGCGCGTCGCCTACGACCGCCTGGAGCACTGGACCAGCCACGGCGCCCAGCCGTCGCCGACGGTGGCCCGCCTGGTCGCCCAGGCCAAGGCGGCTGCCTGAGGCCGCTCGGTCGGCCGTGACGGGCACGCCGCCCGACACCGTCGATTGGCCCGCCGATGCGGTCGAGGTTGGCCGCATCGTCGACGCCTGGGGCGTCAAGGGCTGGATCAAGGTCCAGCCCTTCGCCGCCGACCCGCAGGCGCTGTTCTCCACGCGCCGCTGGTACCTGAAAGGCCCCGAGGGCGCGCTGCGCCCGGGGCCCGCACCGTTTCCCCCGCTGCTGAAGATCGTGCAGTCGCGCGAGCACGGCGACGTCGTGGTCGCGCAGGCGCAGGACGTGGCCGACCGCACGGCCGCCGAGGCCCTGCGCGGGGCGCGTGTGTTCGTGCCGCGCGCCAGCTTCCCGACGCCCGAGCCCGACGAGTACTACTGGATCGACCTGATCGGCCTGGCCGTGGTCAACCGCGCGGGCGAGTCGCTCGGCCGCGTCGTCGGCCTGCTCGACACCGGCCCGCACAGCGTGCTGCGCGTGCTGCCCGAGGGCGCCGACCCGGCCGCCGGTGAGGAGGCCGAGCGGCTGATCCCCTTCGTCGCCGCCTACGTCGACACGGTGGACCGCGAGGCCGGTCGCATCGTCGTCGACTGGGGCCTGGATTACTGAGCTGCCGGGCGTCGCGATGCGCTTCGACGTGCTGACGTTGTTCCCGGACCTGTTCCGGCCGCACCTCGAACTCGGCATCACGCGCCGCGCCTACGAGTCGGGCCGGGTCGACGTGCACCTGTGGGCGCTGCGCGACTTCGCCGACGATGCCTACCGCCGGGTCGACGACCGCCCGTACGGCGGCGGCCCCGGCATGGTGCTGCTGGCCGAGCCGCTCGAGCGGGCGCTGGCGGCGGTGCGCGCGGCGCGGCCCGACGCCGCGCCCGTGGTGCACTTCACGCCCACCGGCCGGCGCCTCGACCAGGCCGCGGTGAACGAGTTCGCCGCCGGGCCGGGCGCGATCCTGCTGTGCGGGCGCTACGAGGGCATCGACCAGCGCTTCCTGGACCGGCACGTCGACCAGGAACTGAGCCTGGGCGACTTCGTGCTGTCGGGCGGCGAACTGCCCGCCCTGGCGCTGCTGGATGCGGTGGCGCGGCTGCAGCCCGGCGTGCTGGGCGACGCCGCCTCGCACCAGCAGGACAGCTTCTCCGACGGGCTGCTCGATTGCCCGCACTACAGCCGGCCCGAGGTGCTGGGCGAGGGGGCCGATGCCCGGCCGGTGCCGGCGGTGCTGCTGTCGGGCCACCATGCGGAGATCGCGCGCTGGCGCCGCGACCGCGCGCTGGAGCTCACCGCGCGCCGGCGGCCCGACCTGATCGCCGCGGCGCGTGCCGCCGGGCGGCTCTCGCCGGCCGACGAGAAGTACCTGGCCTCGCTCGGGCTATAATCTGCGGCTTTTCGATCCTCTGGCGGGCACTGGGTCCTCGGACCCTCCAACACCCTCGAAAGCCCGGCCACGATCATTGGAGAACCCATGGACCTGATCCAGACCCTCGAGCGGGAAGAGATTGCCCGTCTCAACAAGACCATTCCCGAGTTCGCGCCGGGCGACACGGTGATCGTGAACGTCAACGTGGTCGAAGGCACGCGCAAGCGCGTGCAGGCCTACGAAGGCGTGGTGATCGCCAAGCGCAACCGCGGCCTGAACAGCAGCTTCATCGTGCGCAAGATCTCCAGCGGCGAAGGCGTGGAGCGCACGTTCCAGCTCTACAGCCCGCTGATCGCCTCCATCGAGGTCAAGCGCAGGGGCGACGTGCGCCGCGCCAAGCTCTACTACTTGCGCGAGCGCTCCGGCAAGTCGGCCCGCATCAAGGAGAAGCTGGCCTGATCCCGATGTGGATTCACGCCGTCGAAGCCGCCCCGTGTGGGCGGCTTTGTCTTTTTCCGCCCCGATGACCCGCCCGCTGATCCTCGACCCGCAGGCCGTGCCGGTGCTCGGCACCGACGCGCACCTGCCGGCCGTCGCTGCGGCCCGCCTCGTGCCGGATGCCCTGCGCGCGCGCTTTGCCGCACCGCCGGCCTATCGCCCGGAGATCCCGGGCGACGGCCACCTGTTCGCCGGCCGCGAGCCGGCCCATGCCTCGGTGCTGGTGCCACTGGTGGCGCATGCCGCCGGCACGACCGTGCTGCTGACTCGCCGCACCGACCACCTGCGTGACCATGCCGGGCAGATCAGCTTCCCCGGCGGCCGCGCCGAGGCGGACGATGCCGACGCCGTGGCGACCGCGCTGCGCGAGGCCGAGGAGGAGGTGGGCTTGCCGCGCGCCGCGGTCGACGTCATCGGCGCGTTGCCGCACTACACCACCGTCACCGGCTTCGTCGTCACCCCGGTGGTGGCGCTGGTGCGCCCGGGCCTCGACCTCACGCCCGATCCCTTCGAGGTGGCCGAGGCCTTCGAGGTGCCGCTGGCCTTCCTGATGAACCCGGCGCACCACCACCGGCATGTGTTCGAGACGGGCGGGCAGCAGCGCCGCTTCCTCTCGATGCCCTGGGTCGCGGCCGGCGCCGACGGCGCGCCGCGCCAGTACTTCATCTGGGGGGCCACGGCCGCCATGCTGCGCAACCTCTACGGCTTCCTCGCGGCCTGAGTGGTTCGAGGCGGCGGCTATCATCGGCCGGCATGAGTTTTTTCGCCGTCCTGTTCGCCCTGCTGATCGAACAGCTCAAGCCGCTGCCGCGCGGCAACGTCATCCATGACGCCTTGACCGGCTGGATGCGCTGGACGGGGCGCAACTTCGATGCCGGGCGCGACCACCACGCCTGGGTGGTGTGGTGCATCACCGTGCTGCTGCCGGCGCTGCTGACCTTCGCGGCCTACCAGCTCGCGGCCCATTTCAGCCTGCTGCTGGCGCTGGCCTGGGACGTGGCGGTGCTCTACCTGACGCTGGGCTTCCGCCAGTTCAGCCACTACTTCACCGACATCCGCGACGCGCTGGACCGCGGCGACGAGGCCGAGGCGCGCCGCCTGCTGACGCAGTGGCGGCACCTCGACGCGAGCGAGCTGCCGCGCACCGAGCTGCTGCGCCACGTGATCGAACATTCGCTGCTGGCTGCGCACCGGCACGTGTTCGGCGTGTTCTTCTGGTTCGTGCTGCTGTCCAGCCTGGGGCTCGGGCCGGCCGGCGCGGTGCTGTACCGGCTGGCCGAGTTCGCCGGGCGCTACTGGGCCTTCAAGAGCCGAACGGTCGGTGCGCCGATCAACCAGCGCCTGATGGACCTGTCCCAGTGGCTGTTCGGCCTGCTCGACCACGTGCCGGCGCGGCTGACGGCCTTCGGCTTCGCGGTGGTGGGCAACTTCGAGGAGGCCATCACCTGCTGGCGACGCGACGCGGCGCTGTGGAAGCATCCCAACGAGGGCATCATCCTGGCCGCCGCGGCCGGCGCCGTCGGTGTGCAGCTCGGCGGCAGCGCGGCGCCGGGCGTCACGCCCGACCGCAGCAAGACCTTCGAGGCCGGCGCGCTGCCCGAAGCCGTGCTGGCCGAGGGCTCCACGCCCGGCCTGCCGCCCGTGCCCGGCCACCTGCGCAGCATCGTCGGCCTGGTGTGGCGCTCGGTGGTGCTGTGGATGCTGCTGCTGGCGCTGCTGACGCTGGCCAACCTGATCGGTTGAGTCGGACGCCTAGAAGCGCGGCCGCGCCAGCTCGGCGTGGATCTCCGCGTAGATGCGGTGGCGCGATTCACCGATCGTGCCGGAGCGCACGGCCGCCAGCACCCCGCAGCCCGGCTCGTGCAGGTGGGTGCAGTTGTAGAAGCGGCAGCCGGTCGAGGCCGCGCGGATGTCGGGCATCAGCCCGGCCAGCGCGGCGGGCTCGAGGTGACGCAGGCCGAACTCCTGGAATCCCGGCGAATCGATCAGCCCGGTCGTGCGCGCGGCGTCGAGCCAGTACCACTGCGTGCTCGTCGTCGTGTGCCGGCCGGAGTTCAGCGCCTGCGAGATCTCGCCGACCTGGGCGCCGGCGTTCGGCACCAGCAGGTTGATCAGCGTGCTCTTGCCGGTGCCGCTCGGGCCCAGCACGAGCGTGGCGCGGCCCTGCAGCAGCGGGGCGAGGCGCTCCCGGCTTTCCGCGGGGCGTGCCTTCAGTGCGACGTCGATCAGCTCGATGCCCATGGCCGCGTAGGGCGCGAGGCGCATGCGCGCCTCGTCGATCTCCGGCAGGTCGGCCTTGTTGAGCACGATGCGCGCCGGGATGCCGGCCTGCTCCGAGGCGATCAGCGCCCGCGCCAGCTGTGATTCGCTGAACACCGGCTTGGCCGCCACCAGCACCAGGATCTGGTCGAGGTTGGCGGCAAAGGACTTGGTCTTCCACTCGTCCTGCCGGAACAGCAGGTTGCGGCGCGGCTCGACGTGCTCGATCACGCCTTCGTCGCCGCCGGCGGCGGTAAGCATCCAGCGCACCCGGTCACCGACCACGCAGTCGCTCTTCTTGCCGCGCGGATGGCAGGTCAGTCGCCGCCCCTCCGGTGTCTCGACGATGTAGTGGCGGCCGTGGCCAGCCACGACCAGTCCGACATCGAGCTCCTGGTGGCGGCTCACTCAGGCCGTGAAGGAAACCAGCGCATCCGCCTTGGCCGCGCAGATGAAGTCGTTCACCGAGATGCCGCCCACCGAGTGCGTGTCGAAGCGCACCACGCAGCGGTCGTAGAACACGCGCAGCTCGGGGTGGTGGTCTTCCGCGTTGGCGATCCAGGCCAGCGCGTTCACGAACGAGATGGTCTCGTGGTAGTTGCGGAACGAGAAGGTCTTCTCGATCGCCCCCTCGGCCAGGCGCCAGCCGCTGACCTGGGCCAGGTGGTCGCGGATCGCCTCCGGGCTCATCGCCGGATGGCCCTCGAGCGGCTGGCAGCGTTGTCTCAGGAGATCGGTCATGGGGGCCTCAGGCCGGTTGGCGTTGCATCGCCGCCAGGCGCTCCGAGGCCGGCGGGTGCGAGTAGTAGAAGCGCACGTACACCGGGTCGGGCGTCAGCGTGGCGGCATTGTCCTCGTGCAGCTTGAGCAGCGCGGCTGCCAGGTCGGCGCCGCTGGCCTGCTGGCAGGCGTAGGCATCGGCCTCGAACTCGTGCCGGCGCGACAGCTGCGCCAGCAGCGGCGAGACGAAGTAGCCGAACACCGGCACGGCGAGCAGGAACAGCAGCAGCGCCAGCGCGTCGTTCGGCGCACCCACCGAGGCCTGCACGCCCAGCCCGGCGTAGAACCAGCTCTGCCCGGCCAGCCAGCCGAGCAGCGCGAAGCCGGCCAGGCTGATGCCGAACATCGCCACCATGCGCTTGACCACGTGCTTGTGCTTGAAGTGGCCCAGCTCGTGCGCCAGCACCGCCTCCACCTCCGGCGGCGAGAGCTTGGACAGCAGCGTGTCGAAGAACACCACCCGCTTGGCCGCGCCGAAGCCGGTGAAGTAGGCGTTGGCGTGGGCCGAGCGCCGGCTGCCGTCCATCACGAACAGGCCGCGCGCGGTGAAGCCGCAGCGCGCCATCAGCGCCTGCACGCGCGCCTTGAGCGATTCGTCGGCCAGCGGCTCGAACTTGTTGAACAGCGGCGCGATGACGGTCGGGTACAGCACCAGCATCAGCAGGTTGAAGCCCATCCACACGCCCCAGGCCCACAGCCACCAGGTGCCGCCGGCCGCGCCCATGATCCACAGGATCAGCGCGGCGATCGGCAGGCCGACCAGGGCGCCGACCAGCAGGCCCTTGAGCAGGTCGGCGACGTACAGCGCGAGCGTCATGCGGTTGAAGCCGAAGCGCTGCTCGATGCGGAAGGTGCTGTAGAGCTCCAGCGGCAGGTCGATGACACCGGCGATCAGCGCAAAGGCGGCCAGCAGCGCCAACTGGTAGGCCATGTCGCCGAAGCGCGGCTGGATCGCCTCGCGCAGCGCGCCGTTCAGTGCGTCCAGGCCGCCGAGCAGCGTCCAGCCCAGCAGCACCGCGGCGCCGACGGCGGTGGACAGCAGGCCGAAGCGGCCCTTGGCGAGCGTGTAGTCGGCCGCCTTCTGGTGCGCGGCGATCGACACCGCGCCGGCGAACGGGGCCGGCACCGCGTCGCGGTGCGCCGCCACGTGGCGCATCTGCCGCGTCGCCAGCCAGTACTTGACGGCCAGCGAGGCAAGCAGCACGGCGGCGAAGACGAGGGTCAGGGTCGAGGCGTGCATGGCCGCAAGTGTAGAACTGCGAGAATCGGCCCCCGTTTCGCAATGACTATCGAACCGATGAGCGCCACCCCGTTGACCGCCAGCGACCAGAACCTGGTCTGGATCGACCTGGAGATGACCGGCCTGTCCCCCGAACGCGACCGCATCATCGAGATCGCGGTCGTCGTCACCGACGCCCAGCTCGGCTCGCGCACCGAGGGCCCGGTGTTCGCGATCCACCAGAGCGACGCCACGCTGGACGGCATGGACGCCTGGAACAAGGGCACGCACGGCAGGAGTGGCCTGATCGACCGGGTGAAGTCCTCCACCATCGACGAGGCGGCGGCCGAGACGCAGGTGATCGAGTTCCTGCAGCGCTACGTGCCGCGTGGCAAGTCGCCGATGTGCGGCAACAGCATCTGCCAGGACCGGCGCTTCCTCGCCAACCACATGCCGACGCTGGAGGCCTTCTTCCACTACCGCAACCTGGACGTCTCCACGCTCAAGGAGCTGGCGCGGCGCTGGAAGCCGGCCATCCTGGACGGCTTCAAGAAGGCCCAGGCGCACACCGCGCTGGCCGACATCCACGAGTCGATCGACGAGCTGGTCTACTACCGCCAGCACCTGCTGGCGGCCTGATCAGCCCTGGCGCCCGCGCAGCGCGCGCATCAGCGCCATCGCCTCGGGCGGGGGGCGGCGCGGCAGCTTGCGGTAGTCGCTGCCGTCGCTCTGGCGCGCAAGCAGCTTCTCGTTGACCAGCTCGCGCCGCAGCGTGCAGTGGTCGCCGAACAGGTGCCAGGCGTTCAGGATGTCGTTGACCTCGCGCTCGCTGTAGCGGCGCCGCGCGTCGAAGCGCAGCCACAGGCCCCACAGCATCAGGCGCTGCACGCTGAACTTGATCGGCCAGCGGGTCAGCCGGCCGTGCGCGTCGAACTGGCGCAGCGCCTTGCGCGCCGTCTCGCTCAGTTCGGATTCGGGTGCCGGCTCGGGCGCGGGCCGCGGCGCGGGCGGGCGCGCCTTCAGGCTCTGGTAGTTGCGGTAGCCGGCCGCGCGGGCCAGCATGTTCAGCAGCTCGACATGGCCGGGTGGCCGCTGCTCGAGTTCGTGGGTCTGCTTCAGGTCGCGCGCGAGCGATTTCGCGAAGCGCGAGATGTCAGCCGCGTGCAGCGGGACGTCGGTTCGGGGCATGAAGGTCTTCCTTCGTGCATGCGCCACACCTCGAGACCGAGGCGCCGGGGGTTGCCGACTTCCGGCCGGGCGCACACGAGGGTGACCGGGCAGGGGGAAACAAGGGCAGGTTCAGCTCGCACACGGGGTGCGCGGCAACGCCTGGGTGAACTGCCGACCGTGGGCGCGATTCTAGAGCGCCGCCAGCGCCTGCGCCACGCGCTCGAGTGCCGCCTCGCTGCCGTCCCAGGCGAGCACCTGGCGCGGCGCCGTGAAGCCGGCGAAGTGGCGCGCCATCGACTGCAGGTAGACCGGGTCGTAGTGCTGCTCCAGCAGCTCGCGCACCACCTGCGGGTGAGCGCCGGCACGCGCCAGCGCCTGCCAGCGGTTCACGGTCTCGTGGCCGCGCAGCACGCGCAGCACGTCCAGGCGGGCGCAGAAGGCCTCGGTATCGCGCACGAAGAAGTCGTACTCCTGCAGCAGCAGCGCGACACGCGCGTCCAGCGGCAGCTCCAGGCGCAGGCAGGGCGCGGCGCGCATGCGTTCGACGAGCTTCTCCGGCACGCGCAGGTCGCCCACCTTGCGGCTCTCGCTCTCGACGATCACCGGCCGGGCCGGGTCGAAGCGGCGCAGCGCGTCCCAGACGCGCGACTCGAACAGCTTCTGGCCCGGCTGCGGCCGCCCGGGCACGAGCCCGAGCACCGAGCCGCGGTGCTCGGCCAGCGCCTCGAGGTCGAGCACCTGGGCGCCGAGCGCGGTGGCGCGCTGCAGCAGCAGGCTCTTGCCCGAGCCGGTGACGCCGCAGACCACGCGCAGGTCGAGCCTGCCCGGCAGCTCGTCCAGCGCGGCGATGACCGCGCGCCGGTATTCGCGGTAGCCGCCTTCGAGCACGTGCACGCGCCAGCCCACGTTCGAGAGCACCGTCGCCAGCGCGCCGCTGCGCATGCCGCCGCGCCAGCAGTAGACGAGCGGCTGCCAGTCCTTCGGCTTGTCCATCGCCTCGCGCTCCAGGTGCGCGGCGATGTTGCGCGCCACCAGCACCGCACCGCGCAGGCGCGCGTCGAAGGGCGAGACCTGCTTGTACTCGTAGCCGATCGCGGCCCGTTCGGCGTCGTGCAGGCTGGGCCAGTTGACGGCGCCGGGCAGGTGGTCTTCGGCGAACTCGCTTTCGGAGCGCGCGTCGAGCACCGTGTGGAAGCGGCCCAGGTCGGCCAGCGCCTCGCTGGCCTTGATTGACAGCAGCGGCATCAGGGAGATATGGCGTCCAGCAGCTCGCTCTCGATGGCGAGCTGCGTGCGGTTCTGCTGCAGCGCCGAGCCGTCGATCAGGAAGGTGTCCTCGACACGCTCGCCCAGCGTCGTGATCTTGGCCAGCTGCAGGTTGACGTGGTGGCGCGCCAGCACGCGCGCGATGGCGTAGAGCAGGCCGGAGCGGTCGCTCGTCGAGACGCCCAGCAGCCAGCGCTGCGCCCGCTCGTCGGGTCGCAGCGTGATGCGCGGCGTGATCGGGAAGCTGCGCACACGCCGCGAAAGGCGGCCGCGGCTGGGCTCGGGCAGTGGCCCGGTGGCCGCCAGCGCCTGGCCGAGCTGGTTCTCGACCAGCGCGATCAGGTCGCGGTAATGCGCGTTGTCCTGTTCCTCGAGCGCCGGGTTGGTGACCTGGAAGGTGTCCAGCGCGTAACCCGCGCGCGTGGTGTGCACCTTGGCGTCGAGGATGTTGAAGCCGGCGCCGTCGAAGTAACCGCAGATGCGCGCGAACAGGTCGGGCCGGTCGGGCGAGTACACCAGCACCTGCAGCCCCTCGCCGAGCGAGGAGGGCCGCGCGCGCACCACCGGCTCGGTGGTCTGCACGTGGCGGAACAGCGAGCGGGCGTGCCAGGCGATGTCCGGCGCGTCGTGGCGCGCGAAGTAGCTCAGCTCGAGCGTCTTCCACAGCGGGCCCTCGGTGCCGGGCAGCATCGAGTGCAGGTTCAGCAGGTGCCGCGCCTCCTCCTTGCGCGCCTCGATCTCGGCGTCGAGGTTGGGCTTGGCGCCGCCCAGCGCCCGCAAGGTCAGGCGGTACAGGTCCTCCAGAAGCTTGCCCTTCCAGGCGTTCCACACCTTCGGGCTGGTGCCGCGGATGTCGGCCACGGTCAGCAGGTACAGCGCGGTGAGGTAGCGTTCGCTGCCGACCTTCTTCGCGAACTCCTCGATCACCTCGGGGTCGGAGAGGTCCTCCTTCTGCGCGATGCGCGACATCGTCAGGTGCGAGCGCACCAGGAACTCGATCAGCACGGCATCCTCGCGCTCGAGCCCGTGGTCGCGGCAGAAGCGCCGCACCTCCTGCGCGCCGAGCTCGGAGTGGTCGCCGCCGCGGCCCTTGGCCACGTCGTGGAACAGCGCCGCCACGTACAGGATCCACGGCTTGTCCCAGGTCAGCGCGAGCTGGGTGCAGAACGGGTACTCGTGTGCATGCTCGGGGATGAAGAAGCGCCGCACGTTGCGCAGCACCATCAGGATGTGCTGGTCCACCGTGTAGACGTGGAACAGGTCGTGCTGCATCTGCCCGACGATGCGCCGGAACACCCACAGGTAGCGCCCGAGCACCGAGGTCTGGTTCATCAGCCGGAAGGCGTGTGTCTGGCCCTCGGGCTCCTGCAGGATCTTCAGGAAGGTGGCGCGGTTCACCGGGTCGCGCCGGAACTCCGCGCCCATCAGCTCGCGCGCGTTGTAGAGCGCGCGCAGCGTGCGCGCCGACAGGCCCTTGGGCCCGACGGTCGTCTGGTAGGTGAGAAAGGTCTCGAGGATGGCGTGCGGGTCGCGTTCGTACAGGTCGTCGCTGGCCACCTCCAGCATGCCGGCGCGCTCGAGGAACTTCTCGTTGATCGGGCGCATCGGCTGGTCCTGCGAGCCCTCGACGCGCTCCTCGATGTTCAGCATCAGGATCTGGTTGAGCTGCGTCACCGCCTTGGCGGCCCAGTAGTAGCGTCGCATCAGCACTTCGGACGCACGCTGGCCCGGTGTGCTCTGGTAGCCGAAGCTCTCGGCCACCGCGGTCTGCAGGTCGAACACGAGCCGGTCCTCGCGCCGGCCGGCGATCACGTGCAGGCGCGCACGGATCAGCTTCAGCAGCCCCTCGTTGCGCTGCAGCTGCTTCACCTCGAAGGGCGTGATCAGCCCCTTGGCCGCCAGCTCGCTCCAGTTCTTGCCGAGGCCGGCGGCGCGTGCCACCCAGATCACCAGCTGCAGGTCGCGCAGGCCGCCCGGGCTCTCCTTGCAGTTGGGCTCGAGCGAGTAGGGCGTGTCCTCGTACTTCTGGTGGCGCTGGCGCATCTCCAGCGTCTTGGCGCGCAGGAAGGCACGCGGGTCCATCGCCCGCGTGTTGGCGTGGCGGAAGGTGGTGAACACGCGCCGCGAGCCGCACAGGTAGCGCGACTCGAGCAGCGCGGTCTGCACCGTCACGTCGCGCTGGCCCTCGGCGATGCACTCGTCGACCGTGCGCACGCTCGAGCCGATCTCCAGACCGATGTCCCAGCAGGCGGTGATGAAGCCCTCGATCGCGGCCTGGCGCGCCGCCGCCTCGTCGGGCCGCAGCACTACCGCGGCGGGCGGCAGCAGCACCAGCACGTCGACGTCGGAGTAGGGGAACAGCTCGCCACGCCCGTAGCCGCCCACCGCGAGCAGCGCCGCACCCTCGGGCATGCCGGCGCGCACCCACAGCGCGGTCAGCGTGGCGTCGACGTGGCGGGCCAGCGCGCGCACCAGGCGCAACGCGGCCGGCGCGGTCGGCCGTGCTGCGCTGAAGTGGGCCAGCAGTTCGGCCTTGCCCTCGCGGAAGCGCTGGCGCAGCTCGGCGACGCTGGGTGCCGCGGCGGCCGCGGCCGCCGGCTCTGCGCTCACACGCCCACGAACGCCGGCGGCGGCGGGCTGCCGGCCGACAGCGTCAGCACCTCGTAGCCGGTGTCGGTGACGAGCACGGTGTGCTCCCACTGCGCCGAGAGCGAGCGGTCCTTGGTGACGATGGTCCAGCCGTCGCCCATCTCGCGGATCTCGCGCCGGCCGGCGTTGACCATCGGCTCGATCGTGAAGGTCATGCCCGGCACCAGTTCCTCGAGCGTGCCGGGGCGGCCGTAATGCAGCACCTGCGGCTCCTCGTGGAACTTGCGCCCGATGCCGTGGCCGCAGAACTCGCGCACGATCGAGAAGCCCTGGCTCTCGGCGAAGGTCTGGATCGAGTGGCCGATGTCGCCCAGGCGCGCGCCGGGCTTGACCTTCACGATGCCCTTCCACATTGCCTCGTAGGTGAGGGCGCACAGGCGCTTGGCGGCGATCGAGCCTTCGCCGACCACGAACATGCGGCTGGTGTCGCCGTGCCAGCCGTCCTTGATGACGGTGACGTCGATGTTGACGATGTCGCCGTTCTTCAGCGGCCGGTCGTTCGGGATGCCGTGACAGACCTGGTGGTTGATCGAGGTGCAGATCGACTTCGGGTAGGGCGTGTAACCCGGCGGCGCGTAGTTCAGCGGGGCGGGCACGGCGCCCTGCACGTTCACGATGTGGTCGTGCGCCAGCTTGTCGAGCTGCTCGGTCGTGACCCCCGGCTTGACATGGGGGGTGAGCATGTCCAGCACCTCGGAGGCCAGGCGCCCGGCGACGCGCATGCCTTCGAGGTCGTCGGCGGCGCTCTTGATCGTGATCGTCATGGGGCGGGATTATCTCATCGGCCACGTAGAATCGCGGGTTTCCACCGGGGTTCCCCCACCCCCCGCATTCCTCACCAGAAGGCCCCCGCGTGAGCCCTGCGCCCAAGCACCTGATCCACTTCGAGGGGGGCAACGCGCTCTCCGCCTTCCGCGCCCAGGCCTTGCTGCCCAGGCTCCAGGCCGTCGAGCCGCGCATCGCCGCCGTGCACGCGCGCCACGGGCACTGGGTCTGGAGCGACCATCCGCTGGCAGGCGCCGAACACGACCGGCTCGAGGCGCTGCTGCGTTACGGCGAGCCTTACGTGGGCCCCGCCGGCCCGGCCGAGGGCGCGCTGTTCGTCGTCGCGCCGCGCCTGGGCACCGTCTCGCCCTGGGCCTCGAAGGCGACCGACATCGCGCACAACTGCGGCCTGGCCATCCGGCGCATCGAGCGGGTCACCGAGTTCCGGCTCACGCTCAAAAGCGGCCTGCTCGGCGGCGTCAAGCCGCTGCCCGAGGCCGCCTGGCCGGCCTGCGCCGCGCTGCTGCACGACCGCATGACCGAAAGCGTGCTGCGCAGCCGCGACGACGCGCGCCACCTGTTCGACGAGCAGCCGGGCAAGCCGATGGAGCATGTCGACGTGCTGGGCCGCGGCCGCGCCGCGCTGGAGGTCGCCAATCGCGACTTCGGCCTGGCCCTCTCCGCCGACGAGATCGACTACCTGGTCGACGCCTTCACCGGCCTGAAGCGCAACCCGACCGACGTCGAGCTGATGATGTTCGCGCAGGCGAACTCCGAGCATTGCCGGCACAAGATCTTCAATGCGCAGTTCGTCATCGACGGCGTGGCGCAGTCGACCTCGATGTTCGGCATGATCCGCCACACCCACCAGCTGGCGCCGCAGCACACGGTGATCGCCTACAGCGACAACGCCAGCGTGATGGAAGGCCATGTGGTCGAGCGCTGGCTGCCGCAGGGCTACACCAACGCACCGGCCTACGGCCCGCGCACCGACACGGCCCATGTGCTGATGAAGGTGGAGACACACAACCACCCGACCGCGATCTCGCCCTTCCCGGGCGCGGCCACCGGCGCCGGCGGCGAGATCCGCGACGAGGGCGCCACCGGCCGCGGCTCGCGGCCCAAGGCGGGCCTGACCGGCTTCTCGGTCTCGAACCTGCGCCTGCCCGGCACGAACGAGCCCTGGGAGCGCGAGGCGGCGGCCAAGCCGGAGCACATCGCGAGCCCCTTGCAGATCATGATCGACGGGCCGCTCGGCGGCGCCGCGTTCAACAACGAGTTCGGCCGGCCCAACCTGCTGGGCTACTTCCGCGTCTGGGAGCAGGCGGTGGCCGGCGTGCAGCGCGGCTACCACAAGCCGATCATGATCGCCGGCGGGCTGGGCACGATCTCGGCCTCGCAGACGGCGAAGATCGCCTTCCCGGCCGGCACGCTGCTGATCCAGCTCGGCGGCCCGGGCATGCGCATCGGCATGGGCGGCGGCGCGGCGAGTTCGATGGCCGCGGGCGTGAACGCCGCCGAACTCGACTTCGATTCGGTGCAGCGCGGCAACCCGGAGATCCAGCGTCGCGCGCAGGAGGTCATCAACCACTGCTGGGCGCTCGGCGAGGGCAACCCGATCCTCGCGATCCACGATGTCGGCGCGGGCGGCATCAGCAATGCCTTCCCCGAACTCGTCGACGGCGCTGCCAAGGGCGCGCGCTTCGATCTCTCCAAGGTGCCGCTGGAGGAGTCCGGCCTCGCCCCCAAGGAGATCTGGTGCAACGAGAGCCAGGAGCGTTACGTGATCGCGCTGCGCGCCGAGGCCCTGCCGTTATTCGAGGCGATGTGCGTGCGCGAGCGCTGCCCCTTCGCGGTGGTCGGCGTGGCCACCGAGCAGAAACAGCTGGTGCTCGAGCAGCCCGGGGACGACGACAAGCCCATCGACATGCCGATGGAGGTGCTGCTCGGCAAGCCGCCGCGCATGCAGCGCGACGTGCAACGCGTGGCCCGCAGCGCCCCGGCGCTGAAGCTCGACGACGTGGCGCTGGAAAAGGTCGCCTTCGACGTGCTGCGCCACCCGACCGTGGCCAGCAAGCGTTTCCTGATCACGATCGGCGACCGCACGGTCGGCGGCCTGAGCCATCGTGATCCGATGGTCGGCCCCTGGCAGGTGCCGGTGGCCGACTGCGCGGTGACGCTGGCCGACTACGCCGGCCTCGCCGGCGAGGCGATGAGCATGGGTGAGCGCACGCCGCTCGCGGCGCTGGACGCGCCGGCCTCGGGCCGCATGGCGGTGGGCGAGGCCATCACCAACCTGCTGGCCGCGCCGATCGAGCTCGAGCGCGTCAAGCTCAGCTGCAACTGGATGGCCGCCTGCGGCGAGCCGGGCGAGGACGCGGCGCTGTACGACACGGTCAGGGCCGTCGGCCTCGAGCTCTGCCCGGCGCTCGGCATCAGCGTGCCGGTCGGCAAGGACAGCCTGTCGATGCGCACGCGCTGGAGCGAGGGCGGGCGGGCGTTGCAGGTCACCGCGCCGGTGAGCCTGATCGTCTCGGCCTTCGCGACCGTGGCCGACGTGCGCGGCACGCTCACCCCGCAGTTGCAGGCGGGTGAGACCAGCCTGATCCTGATCGACCTGGGGCAGGGCAGGAACCGCCTCGGCGGCTCGATGCTGGCGCAGGTGACGAACCAGTTCGGCGACGTGGTGCCGGATCTTGACGATCCGAACTTGCTGAAGCAACTGATCGCGGCCATCAACACGCTGCGCGCGCAAGGCAAGCTGCTCGCCTACCACGACCGGGCCGACGGCGGCCTGTGGGCCACGGTCTGCGAGATGGCTTTCGCCGGCCACCTGGGCGTGGACCTGAACGTCGACCTGCTGGTCACCGAAGGCGACGGCATCGCCGACAGCCGCGCCGAGTACGGCGACTCGAAGAACTGGGCCGGCCAGGTGAGCGCCCGGCGCGCCGAGCTGACGCTCAAGGCCTTGTTCAACGAGGAACTCGGCGCCGTGATCCAGGTGCCGCGCGCCGAGCGCGACGCGGTGATCCAGGTGCTGCGCGAGCATGGCCTGGCGCGCCACAGCCACGTGATCGGCACGACGAACGCGCGCGGCGTGGTCGAGGTGTGGCGCGACACCAAGGCCGTCTTCAGTGCCCCGCTGCGCGACCTGCACCAGGCCTGGGACGAGGTCAGCTTCCGCATCGCCGCGCTGCGCGACCACCCGGCCTGCGCCGGGGCCGAGCATGCCGCCGCCGGTGCCGCGGACGACCCCGGCCTGCACCTGCACCTGAGCTTCGACCCGGCCGAGGACGTGGCCGCGCCCTTCCTGAACCTTGCGAAGCCGAAGCTGGCGATCCTGCGCGAGCAGGGCGTCAACTCGCAGGTCGAGATGAGCTACGCGCTCGCGAAGGCCGGCTTCGAGACCTTCGACGTGCACATGAGCGACCTGCAGGCCGGCCGCGCGCGGCTCGACCAGTTCCTCGGCTTCGTCGCCTGCGGCGGCTTCAGCTACGGCGACACGCTCGGCGCCGGCGAAGGCTGGGCGCGTTCGGTGATGTTCAACCCGGCGCTGGCCGAGCAGTTCGCCGCCTTCTTCCAGCGTCGCGACACCTTCGCGCTGGGCGTGTGCAACGGCTGCCAGATGATGGCCGCGCTGGCGCCGATCATCCCCGGCGCTCAGGCCTGGCCGAAGTTCACCCGCAATCGCAGCGAGCAGTTCGAGGCCCGGCTCTCGCTGGTGGAGGTGCTGGAGAGCCCGTCGCTCTTCTTCACCGGCATGGCCGGCAGCCGCCTCCCGATCGCGGTGGCGCATGGCGAGGGTTATGCCGACTTCTCCCAGCGCGGCGACGCGCAGGCGGTGCAGCGCGCGATGCGCTTCGTCGACCACCACGGCAAGGCGACCGAGGCCTACCCGTTCAACCCGAACGGCAGCCCGGATGGGCTGACCGCGGTGACGACGGCCGACGGCCGCTTCACCGCGCTGATGCCGCACCCGGAGCGGGTGTTCCGCAATGCGCAGATGAGCTGGACACCGGGTGACCGGTCCGCGCCCAGCCCCTGGATGCGCATGTTCCGCAACGCGCGCCGCTGGGTGGGCTGAAGGAGCTTCCATGAGCGACAGCACGAGCACCCGCCTCTGGCCGGCCGGCACCGACCCGGCCGCCTGGATGCGCTCCTGGAGCCAGGCCTTCGCGCCGCAGAACCTGGTGCAGCCCATCCTGCCGGGCTGGACCTTCAACATCAACAGCCACAACTCGAGTGCGCCGCAGACCGAGGCCGACGTGCTGCAGCGCCACAGCTACGGGCGCCAGCTCGGCCGCATCGCCGACGCGCTGGCGGTGCTGGTGGCCGCCGCGCCGGCCAAGGTGCGCGCCGACGAAGCGGTCGACAAGTTCGTCGACATGAAGGACGAGATCGACGCGGTCAAGCGCCAGTCGGCGCTGGCGCGCGTGGAGCGCCTGCGCGGCGACCTCGACCTGCTGAAGCAGACCGACCGCGCCGAGTTCGACCGCCTGGTCAAGGCCCTGCGCCAGATCGTCGACGCGGCCTGATCCCGCGCAGCGCGCCGGCGCCGCGGGCGCCGTATGCTGCAGGCCTGCACGACGCGGAGGCCCGCATGCACAGCCCCCCTGCCAGGTACCTGATCGTGATCGACGCCGGCGGTTCGATGGTCGCGCGGCTGTTCGACGCGCAGCGCAGGCCGCTCGGCGAGTTCGACGCCTCGTCCGAGGAGGTGGCGGTGATGACCAGCGGCCTCGCCCCGCAGCGCAGCGGGCTCGAGGCCGGCTGGGCCCAGGCCCTGGCCGGCCACAACCCGGACGAACGCGCCGCCGCCGAGGTCTACACGCTCGACGTCTGAGCGGCGCGCACGCTCACCGGTGCGCCGCTGAGCACCGCGTTGCCGGACAGCGGGTCGCGCGCGTTCTCGTCCAGCAGCGCGTTCAGGTTCGCGCCGGGCCGCCGGGCGGCGACCGCCAGCCGGGCCCCGGGCAGGTCGTGGCCCCAGCCGTGCGGCAGGCTGACCACGCCTTCCATCATTCCGTCGTCGAGCTGCACCGGCGCGCGCACCGTGCGGCCGGCGCCTTCGATCTCGGCCAGCATGCCGTCGGCCAGGTCGAGCCGCCGTGCATCGCTCGGGTGCATCAGCAGCGTGCAGCGCTCGGGTCCCTTGGCCAGCAGCGGCAGGTTGTGCATCCAGCTGTTGTTGCTGCGCACCTCGCGCCGGCCCACCAGCCGCAGGCCTTCGGCCGGTGGCGCCGCCAGATCCCCGGCCGCCTGCGCCAGCGCGGCCAGCAGTGGCGCCGGCGCCAGCTCGACGCGGCCGCTGGGCGTTCGCAGCAGCTCGGGAATGCGCGGCTGCAGCGGCCCGAGGTCGATGCCCGCGGGCTGCGCCGCCACCTTGTCCAGGTTCAACCCGTCCGGGCGTGCGCCGAAGGCATCGCCGTAGGGCCCGCTGCGCAGCGCCAGGTCGAGCAGCCGCTCCGGGCCGCGCCGTGGGGCGAGGGCGGCCAGCAGCGCCGGCGTGCGCTCGCCGGCCAGCTTGTGCACCTCGTCGGCGACCCATTCGTCGTCCAGCGCCAGCACGTCGGCGCCGGCGCCGCGGCCGAGCGCGATCGCCGCCAGGCGCAGCAGGTTCTGCCATTCGGGCGGCTGATCGGCCGGCGGCTCGAACACCGGCGGGCTCCAGCGCGCGTGGTTGCGGTGGCTGAGCTGCGGGAAGGCGATGTCGTAGTGGCCATCCTCCAGCGGGCTCAGGCCGGGCAGGATCACGTCGGCATGGCGCGTGGTCTCGTTCAGGTAGATGTCCAGACTCACCATGAACTCGAGCGAGCCGAGCGCGCGCGCCAGGCGCGGCCCGTTCGGCGCCGACAGCACCGGGTTGCTCGCCACGCTGATCAGCGCGCGCACCTGGCCGGGCCCGGGGGTCTCGATCTCCTCGGCCAGCACGCCCATCGGCAGCTCGCCGAACACCTCCGGCGCGCCGCTCACGCGGCTGGCGTGGCGCCCGGTGACGATGCCGCGCCCGACGCCCGGCTTGCCCGCCGTGTTGGCGGCGAAGGCGGCAGCGCGCGGGAACATCGCGCCGCCGGATTCGTCGAGGTGGCCGGTGAGCGCGTTCAGCACGTCCACCAGCCAGGAGGCGAGCGTGCCATGGCGCTGCGTGCAGGTGCCCAGCCGCCCGTAGACGCAGCCGCGCGGCGCCGCGGCCAGCTCGCGCGCCAGTGCGCGGATCGTGTCGGCGCCAATGCCGCAGGCCGGCGCCGCCGCCTCGGGCGTGAACGGCGCGACGGCCGTCGGCAGGGCCTCCAGGCCCGCCAGGTGCGGCGCGATGCGCCCGGGCCGCACCAGGCCCTCGGCGAACAGCGTCTGCAGCATCGCGGCGAGCAGGAACGCATCGCCGCCAGGGCGGATGAAATGATGCGCGTCGGCGAGCGCCGCGGTCTCGGTGCGGCGCGGGTCGATCACGACGACGCGCCCGCCGCGGGCGCGCAGGGCCTTGAGCTTGCCGCGCACGTCCGGCACGGTCCACAGGCTGCCGTTGCTGACCGCCGGGTTGGCGCCCAGGATCAGCAGGTAGTCGCTGCGCTCGATGTCGGGCACCGGGATGCTGAGCCAGTGGCCGAACATCAGCCCGCAGGCGAGCTGCTTGGGCATCTGGTCGAGCGTCGAGGCCGAGTAGATGTTCTTCGTGCCCAGCGCCTTGGCAAGCCGGCCGAAGTAGGGCAGCAGGCTCATCTTGTGGGCCGAGGGGTTGCCCACCGTGACCGCCACCGCGTCGCGGCCATGGGCCTCGATCACTGGCAGCAGGCGGCGCTCGATCTCGGCGAAGGCCTCGTCCCAGCCGGTCTCGACGAAGCCGCCGTCGCGCCGCACCAGCGGCCGGCGCAGGCGGTCCGGGTCCTCGTGCAGCTCCTTGAGCGCGACGGCCTTGGGGCACAGGTAGCCGGCGCTGAACGGGTCGGCCGCGTGACCGCGCACCGCGCTCACGCGGCTACCTTCGATCGTGAGTTCCAGGCCGCAGCAGGCCTCGCACAGCGGGCAGATTCGGTAGGCGGTGCGCGGGCTGGTCGGGTGGTCCATCGCGGGTCTCCTCGGGGGCGGGGCTGGGCGCTTTATGCCACGGCGCCGCGTGACGCGCTGTCGACCGGGCGACGCCGCGCCGCGGCGGCGTCGCGTCGCCGGGCAGAGGATGCGCAGGATTCGACGCCTGCGTCACGGACTGTGGCGTGCCGGACATGCCCGCAACCACCAGCGCACGCTTGTCCGCGCCGGCTGTTTGCAGTGCAGCATCGACGGCGCACACTGCCGGATCGGGCGGCGGCACGAGCGGCGGCCCTGTCAGGACTGACACGTTGTGAGGCGGGCACGCTTGCGGCTAGCATGCGGCACGGATGCTGCAAGGCCTCCGGACGGCGCACCGCGATGCGCGCCGCACAACAAGTTCAGTCGTTGGAGCCAAGAATGACGCTTTTCTTCGCGGACCTGGTGGTCCGCACCGATGAGGCGCGCCGTGCGTTCGAGACCCACCCGGTGGTGCTCGACGCCGTCGCCAAGGGCATGACGCTGGAGCGCTACCGGCGCCTGCTGCTCGAGCTCTACCACGTCGTCTGGCACTTCAACCCGGTCAGCGCCGCGGCCGCGAGCCGGCTGCCCGACAGCCACCGCCAGGTGCGCTACTTCCTCTACGAGCACATGCACGAGGAGTCGGGCCACGAGGAGTGGGTGCGCAACGACCTCGAGGCGGTCGGCGTGATGCCCTCGGACACCGAGGCGCACGAGCCCTCGCCGTACACGCGCGCGCTGGTCGGCTACAACTACTGGGCCGCCGATCGCCGCCACCCCTGCTCGGTGCTGGGCATGCTGTACACGCTGGAGGTGATCGCCTCGGTGTACGGCGGGCCGTTCGCCGCGGCCATCCAGGAGGCGCTGCTGCTCGAGGGCGAGCGCGGCGTGTCCTTCATCAACTCGCACGCCACCATGGATGCCGAGCACATGGCCGAGCTGCGCAAGATCCTCAACACCCTGAACGACGAGCCGGCGCGCGAGGCGGTGGTCGAGTCCGCGCTGCTGAACTTCCACCACTTCACGCGCATCATCGAGACGGTATGAACGACCCTCGCGGGCTGTCCGGCGTTCCGAAGCTGCTGTCGCGGCCCTACAAGTACCTGCGCCTGGAATGGTCCAGCGAACTCGCGATGCTGCGGGTGCGCACCTGCGTCAAGCCGATCCAGTGCTACAGCCTGGCCGGGCTGACCGAGATGCAGCGCGTGCTCGACGACATCGCCGAGACCCCCGGTGTGGTGCGCCACCTGGTGCTCAGCTCGGACGTGACCGGCGTGTTCAACTTCGGCGGCGACCTGGCGCTGTTCGTGCTGCTGGTGCGCGCGCAGGACGTCGACTCGCTGAAGATGTACGGCCGGCGCTGCATCGACCTGGTCTGGTGGCTCGAGCACGCGGCGCGGCGCGGCGTGCACACCACCGTGCTGGTGCAGGGCGACACGCTGGGCGGCGGGCTCGAGTCGGTGCTGCCCTTTCACAAGGTGATCTTCGAGCGCAGCGCGCAGGCCGGCTTCCCCGAGGTGCTGTTCAACCTGTTCCCGGGCATGGGCGCCTGGCCGCTGACGATCCGCAAGGCCGGCTTCGCGGTGGCCAACGACATGATCCTCTCGGGCCGGCTGTTCACCGCCGAGCAACTGCTGCGGCGCAGCCTGGTCGACCGGGTGGTCGAGGACGGCGAGGGCGACGAGGCCATCCTCGAGGTGGTGCGCTCGGTCGAGCCGCGCCTGCGCGGCACGCTGGCGGCGCTGACCGCGCAGCGCATGGCCGCGCCGATCACCTACGAATCGCTGCTGGCGGCGGTGGAGCTGTGGGCCGAATCGGCGCTGCAGCTGACCACGCGCGACCTGCGCCTGATGGAGCGCCTGGCGCGCGCCCAGGTGCGCAAGGCGGGCGGCGCCGACGAGGGCGCGGTCGAGGAGATCAAGAAGATCGAGCTCGACACCGCCTGGGGCGAGCTGAAGACCGGCAACACCGGCTTCGGCGAGGAGCGCGGCACCGGCATCACCGCCTGGGGCGCGCTGGCGGAATGATGGAGCCCCCGGCCGCGGGGTACCACGGCCACCCCCCGCGGGGGTCGGCCGGCCGTCGGCTTACTTGCGGCCCTTGAGCTTGGCGAGTTCGGCCTTCAGCGCGACCACGTTCTTCTTCTCGCGCTCGACCGTCTTCTCGGCCTCCTTGAAGCGCAGGGCGCGGAACTTGGGCATCAGCGCGCCGTCGACGATCTTCAGCACCTCGGCCTTGGCGGCGGCGTAGTCGACCTTCTGGCCGGCGGCGAAGGCCTTCTCCATCGCCGCGCGGGTGGCGGGCAGGAGCTTGACCGGCAGGTTGGCGCCCTTCAGGACATGCGTCTTCATCATCGCGTAGTCCTGGAAGCCGTCGGTCACGCCGATCATGAACTGCGCATAGGCCTCGAAGCCCTGCTTCTTGGCCCAGGGCAGGAAGTCGAGCCGGCGCTGCTGCCAGTCGAACTCGGCGTACTTCTTGGCGTACCAGCTCTTCACGTCCGACTCGGACTTGATGGTCGACTCGGCCACCGCGATCTTCTGCTCGACCTCGGCGATCTCCTTCGGGTCGGCCGGGATCGGGTTGACCTTGTCGAACTCGTCCAGGTCGGCCGCGGTGACCACCTTGGAACTCTTCCTCAGCCGCACCAGCCACTGGCGGCGCTTGGCCAGGTCGGACTGGCCGGCCACGTCCAGGCTGTCGATGACGGTCAGGTCCGAGCCGACGCGGATGCCGTAGACCAGCTTGCGGCCGTCGTAGCTGAGCACGAACTCGGCCGACTTCTTCGCCTTCTTCATCTTCTCGCCGATCTTCTCGGCGTCGACCTTCTTGTCCTTCAGCGGCGTGTCGAGGATCGAGACACGCGAGCGCGCGTCCCACTCGACGCCGGCCACGTCCTCCGGCTTCTTCGCGGTGGCCAGCACCTCGGTCACGGTTCCCATCGATCGGCTCCTCGGGTTGTCGCAGCGGCGCATTGGAGCGCCGTGCCGGCCCGCCGGTCCATCCCCCGAGCGGGCTGTCCGAAACCGGGTACCGATTGCGTGTGGCCCCACTGCACCGTCATCCAGCCACCAGTCTCGACGACCGAGCGGCCGCCGCGGATCCGGCGCCGCCGGTCCGCCTGCGGCGCCCCCTCGAGGGGGAGCGCTGCAGGCGCTCCGGGGGTGGACCCATTCAAAGCCAGGCCGAGATCACGTCGCGCAGCTGGTCGCGGGTGTAGGGCTTGGCCAGGTGCGCGTCCATGCCGACCTCCAGCGCATGCGCCGCGTCCTCCTCGTAGGCGTTGGCGGTCAGCGCGACGATCGGCGTGCGCGGCAGGCGGTGGCGCGTCTCGCGCGCGCGGATGTGCTGGGTCGCGGTGTAGCCGTCCATCACCGGCATCTGGCAGTCCATCAGCACCAGGTCGACCGAGCGGCGCGACAGCACGTCCAGCGCCTCCACGCCGTCCTGCGCCTCGATGATGGACAGGCCGAGCGACTCCAGCATCTCCTCGGCGATGACCCGGTTGACCGGGTTGTCCTCCACCACCAGCACGGTGCCCGACAGGCGCGAGGGCAGCGGATCGAGCGGCGTCATCGCCGAGTCGGTGGCTTCGCCGGCCGGCGGGTTCGGGTCGATCTCGAAGCCCAGCTCGAAGGCGAAGCGCGAGCCCGTGCCGGGCCGGCTCTCGACCTCGATCTGCCCGCCCATGGCCTGCACGATCTTCTGGCTGATCGCGAGGCCCATGCCGGTGCCGCCGGCACGCCGGCTGCGCGAGCCGTCGAGCTGGTGGAAGGGCTCGAACAGGTTCGACGCCTCGGCTGCCGAGATGCCGATGCCGCTGTCGATCACCTCGAAGTGCACGCGCACCTGGCCGGCCGGCGCGGCGCGCGGGCTCAGCCGCAGCGAGACGCCGCCGCGCTCGGTGAACTTGATCGCGTTGCCCACCAGGTTCAGCAGCACCTGCTTCAGGCGCTGCGCGTCGCCGAGCACGCGGTCGCCCACCGTGGGCTCGAGGTCGAGCACCAGCGACAGGCCCTTGGCCTGCGCGTTGGCGCGGAACAGCGCCACCACCGAGGCGGCGGTGGTGTGCAGCGAGAGCGCGGCGCGCAGCAGGCTGAGCTTGCCGGCCTCGATCTTGGAGTGGTCCAGCACGTCGTTCAGGATCGCCATCAGCGATTCGCCCGACGAGGCGGCGGTCTTGACCAGGCGGCGCTGCTGTGGGTCGAGCGACGAACTGCGCAGCAGCTCGAGTGCGCCCAGCACGCCGTTCATCGGCGTGCGGATCTCGTGGCTCATCGTGGCCAGGAACTGCGACTTGGCCATGTTGGCCGACTCGGCCTGCTCCTTGGCGCGCTGCAGCGAGGCATTGGCCGCCTCGGCGATCGCCTTGGCGCGCTGCAGCGAGGCGTTGGCGGCGTCGGCCTCCAGGCCGTGGCGCACCGCCTCGGTGGTGGCGAGCGTGAATTCGCGCGCCACGCGGAACATCGTGATGCCGAAGATCGCCACCAGCGCGGCCAGCGGCAGCGAGCGCACCTGCGGGTCGGCCAGCGACACCAGGATCACGCTGGCCAGCTGCGGCAGCGCCAGCAGGTGGAAGGACCAGCCGACCAGCGACATGAAGTAGGCCGCCACCGCCGTCGCCCCGCAGGCCATCACCATGAAGGCGGTGGCCTCGGCACCGGACAGCTCGGTGTAGATGCCGGCCACGCTGACCGCCCACAGCAGCCCGGCGGTGGCGGCATTGCCCTCCAGCGAATGGCGCGCCATGCGCAGGCCGCGTTCGTCCAGGCGGGCGGTGTCGGCGTAGCGGCGCGCGATCCACCAGCGCCAGACCGCGCCGAGCAGGCCGATCGCGCCGGCGGCGACCGCGGCCTCGCGCTGCCCGGCGCGCCAGCCCACCCACACGATGTAGGCCACCACGATCACCTGCGCCATCACGCTGCGCCCGGCGTTGTGCAGCGCGAGCTTGAGCAGTTCACGCTCGACGGCAGCGGCCGTGGCAGGGGATGCGTCGCGGGGCATTTGGCCCGCGAGCATAACCGCGCCGCCGTGGCCGTGAGCGTGCGCTATCGTCGCGCCGTGCAGACAACGGTGGACCCCACGCTTACTCCCCACCGGCCGGGCCGTTCGGACCGGCTCGACGCACTGCGCGGCCTGGCGATGGTGTGGATGGCCGCCTTCCACTTCTGCTACGACCTGAACCACTTCGGCCTGATCCGCCAGGCCTTTCGCAGCGACCCGTTCTGGCTCTGGCAGCGCACCGCCATCGTCACCTTGTTCCTCTCCTGCGCCGGCCTCGCGTTGGCGCTGGCGCTGCAGGCCGGGCAGGGCTGGCCGCGCTTCTGGCGCCGCTGGGCGCAGGTGGCCGGCTGTGCGCTGCTGGTCAGCGCCGGTTCGGCGCTGATGTTCCCGCGCAGCTGGATCAGCTTCGGCATCCTGCACGGCATCGCGCTGATGCTGGTGCTGGCGCGCCTGGCCGCCCCGCTGCGCGGCTGGCTGTGGCCGCTCGGGCTGGCGGCGATCGTGCTGCCGCGCCTGGTCCAGGATCCGTTCTTCGAGAGCCGCTGGACCAACTGGATCGGCCTCGTGACGCGCAAGCCGGTCACCGAGGACTGGGCACCGGTCCTTCCCTGGCTCGGCGTGATGCTGTGGGGGCTGGCCGCGGGGCAGTGGCTGCTGGCCCGGCGCCCCGGCTGGCTGGCCGGGGCACTGCCGCGCGCGCTGGCGCCGCTGGCGGCGCTGGGGCGCTGGAGCCTGAGCTTCTACATGGTGCACCAGCCGGTGCTGATCGGTGCGCTGATGCTCTATCTTTGGGTCCGGCGCTGAGGCATCGCTGTCACCGCGCCGTCACGCGCGGCCCCTAGCCTCGCGGGCCAGCAACGAGGAGACCCGATGAAACGACTTTTCCTGCGCGCCGGCGTGCTCGCGCTCGCGCTGGCCGGCAGCCTGCCGGCGCTCGCCCACCGTGACCCGCCCGGGCCGGCCGTCAAGGCGCCGCTGGTGATCGGCCACCGCGGTGGCGGCAGTGGCTACCTGCCCGAGCACACGCTCGAGGCCTATGCGCTCGGCATCGAGCTCGGGGCCGACTATGTCGAGCCCGACCTGGTGGCCACCAAGGACGGCCACCTGATCGCGCGCCACGAGCCGAACCTGATCAACACCACCAACGTCAAGGACCTGCCGCAGTTCGCCGCGCGCAAGCGCACCGTGATGCTCGACGGCGTGCCCGACACCGGCTTCTTCGCCAGCGACTTCACGCTCGCCGAGATCAAGCAGCTGCGCGCGGTGCAGCCGCTGCCCGAACGCGGCACGCAGTTCGACGGCCAGTTCGAGATCCCGACGCTGGCCGAGATCGTCGAGTTCGTGAAGCGCAAGTCGCAGGAGAAGGGCCGCCGCATCGGCCTCTACCCCGAGACCAAGCACCCGACCTACCACCGCTCGATCGGCCTGGCGCTGGAGGACCGGCTGCTGCGCGTGCTGACGCAGGCCGGCTGGAACCACCGGGGCGCGCCGGTGTTCATCCAGTCCTTCGAGACGGCCAACCTGCGCTACCTGCGCACGCGCACCGAGCTGCCGCTGGTGCAGCTGGTGGATGCCGACGACATCGATGCCGCCGGCAAGCTGGTGTTCAACCCGCCGTACCACAAGCCCTACGACTGGGTCGTGTCCGGCCGCGCCGGCAACTTCGGCGACCTGCTGACGCCGGCCGGCCTCGCCGAGGTGGCGACCTATGCCGACGGCATCGGCCCGTGGAAGCCCTATATCCGCAGCACGGCCTGCACGCTGGTCAACGGGGGGGCCTGCGCGGACGTCAACGGCGACGGCAAGGTCAACGAGGCCGACCGCACGCTGCTGCCGCCCACCGACCTGGTGCAGCGCGCCCATGCCCTGGGCCTGCTGGTGCACCCCTACACCTTCCGCAGCGAGCCGCGCCGGCTGGTGTCGGACTACGCCGGCAATCCGGCCGCCGAGTACCTGATGTTCTACGAACTGGGCGTCGACGGCGTGTTCAGCGACTTCGCCGACGATGCGGTGGCCGCACGCACGCAGTACCTGCTGAAGAACGACCCCGACTACGCCCGCTGCCTGGTCGACGGGCGCTGCGGACGCGGGCGGCGCTGAGGCGGCCCGCGCCGCGCAGCGCCTCAGAAGATCACGAAGTCGGACAGCGCGACCGTCGTGCCGGCGGTCAGGGTCGCGAAGCGGATCGCCGCGCCGGCGCCGGTGCCGTCGGCGTCGAAGTACAGCGCACCGGTGGCCTGGTTGTAGACGATGCGGTCGCTGGCGTCGGCCGCCGCGCTGCCGATGTGAAACGCCGTGGCGGCCAGCGTCCCGGGCGCGCCGATGCCGGCGAACACCGCGTCGTCGAGCTGGAAGCGGTCGTCGGCGGAGACGAAGCCCACGATGCGGTCGACGTTGGTCGTGGCGTTCAGCGGGGTCGTGAAGCGGAAGCTGTCCAGGCCGGCGCCGCCGTTCAGCGTGTCGTTGCCGGCGCCGCCGTTCAGCACGTCGTTCCCGCCGGCGCCGCTCAGCACGTCGTTGCCGCGGGCCCCCGACAGCAGGTTCGCACCGGCGTTGCCGGTGATCTGGTTGGCCTGGTCGTTGCCGGTGCCGTTGATCGCGCCGCTGCCGGTCAGCACCAGGTTCTCCTGGTAGTCGCCCAGCACGCGCCCGACGCCGCTGCGCACGGTGTCGATGCCGCCGCCGGCAAGCTCGATCACCACGTCCCCGGCCCCGTCCACGTAGTAGGTGTCGCCGCCCGCGCCACCGTCCAGGGTGTCCGCGCCGCCGGCGCCGCGCAGCGTGTTGGCGGCGCCGTTGCCGGCGATGTGGTTGGCCAGGCCGTTGCCGCTGCCGTCGATGGCGGCGCCGCCGGTGAGCACCAGGTTCTCCTGGTCGGCGCCCAGCACGCGCGTGACGCTGCTGCGCACGGTGTCCACGCCGCCGCCGGCGGCCTCGACGACCACGTCGCCCGCGTTGTCCACCACATAAGTGTCGTTGCCGGCGCCACCGGTCAGCGTGTCGGCGCCGGCGGCACCGCTCAGCACGTTGGCCGCGCCGTTGCCGGTGATCCGGTTGGCCAGGTCGTTGCCGGTGCCGTTGATCGCGCCGCCGCCGGTCAGCACGAGGTTCTCCTGGAAGTCGCCCAGCACCCGGCCGACGCTGCTGCGCACGGTGTCGACGCCCGCGCCGGCGAGTTCGGTCACGATGTCGCCGCTGCTGCCCACCACGTAGGTGTCGTTGCCCGTGCCGCCGACCAGGACGTCGTTGCCGTCGCCGCCGTCGAGCAGGTCGTCGCCGCTGCCGCCGTAGAGCAGGTCGCTGCCACCGTTGCCGCGCATCGTGTCGTTGCCGGCGAAGCCGTTCGCGGCGTCCGACTCGCCCGACAGGTTGAACGTGTCGGCGCCGGCGAGCACGCTCTCGAAAGCCGCCTGGTCGTCGGAGGTCGTCGGCGTGATCGAGGCGTTGTAGACCCCCACCGCGCTGTACGCGAAGCCCTCGACCGCATAGGCCTGCACGTAGCTTCCGCCGCTGAGCACCTGGCTGATGAAGCCGGTCACCGTGCCGCCGGTGACGTCGCCATTGTTGTTGACGGTGACGTTGGTGCCGCCCCACAGCGCGTAGGTCGGCAGCAGGTCCGTGTAGGCGATCCGGAGCACGTCCTGGTACACGTAGCCTTGGGGGCTCCTGAAGTTGGCGTTGTCGAAGAACTGGATCGAACTCGCGCTCGACACCATGTCGTACAGGTTGATCGTGCGCAGATCGGTCGAGCGGTTGGCGGTGATGGTGGCCATGGCGTCCCTCGTCGTCGGCCGGTTCACCCACCCGTGGTCCGCGGCGGCCTCCGGCCGCGCGGGTACTTCAGCGGCCGGCCAGGCCTGCCGCCGCGCCGTCGATCGCCGCCTTCAGCTCCGCGTAGCTGTTGGTCACCGGGAACTGCGGGAAACGCTCGACGATGGACGCCGGCGGGTGGATGAAGAAACCGGCGTGCGCTGCCGACAGCATGCCCGTGTCGTTGTACGAATCGCCAGCGGCGATCACCTGGAAGTTGAGCAGGCGCAAGGCATTGACGGCGTGGCGCTTCTGGTCGGCCATGCGCAGCACGTGGCGCGTCACGAAGCCGGCGTCGTCCACCTCGAGCTTGTGGCACAGCAGCGTCGGCCAGCCGAGCTGGCGCATCAGCGGCTGGGCGAACTCGTAGAAGGTGTCCGACAGGATCAGCACCTGGTAGCGGCTGCGCAGGTCGTCCAGGAAGTCGCGCGCGCCTTCCATCGGGCCCATGCCGGCGATCACGTCCTGGATGTCGGCCAGCTTCAGGCCGTTGCGCTTCAGCGTGTCGATGCGAAAGCGCATCAGCTTGTCGTAGTCGGGCTCGTCGCGCGTGGTGCGCGAGAGCTCGGGGATGCCGCTGCGCCGGGAGAACTCGATCCAGATCTCGGGCACGAGCACGCCTTCGAGGTCGAGGCAGATCATTTGCATGGGGGCAGCTCCGGGCGCAGGCAGTCAAAGGCGGCGCGCATCGTACCCGATGGCCTACTATGCCACGATGAGCGCCAAGACCCTGTTCGGATTCCACGCGGTGACGGTGCGCCTGAAGACGGCGCCGCAGTCGGTGATCGAGGTGCATGTCGACGCCGCGCGGCGCGACCAGCGCATGCGCCAGTTCGTCGAGCGCGCCAAGGAGGCCGGTGCCAAGGTGATCGAGAGCGACGACGAGCGCCTGCGCCAGCTGTGCGGCAGCCCGCGCCACCAGGGCGTGGTGGCGCGTGTGCAGGCGCTCGCGCAGACCCATTCGCTGGACGACCGGCTCGACGCCGTCGCGGGCGACCCGCTGCTGCTGGTGCTCGACGGCGTGACCGACCCGCACAACCTGGGCGCCTGCCTGCGCGTGGCCGACGGGGCCGGCGCGCACGCGCTGGTCGCGCCCAAGGACCATGCGGTCGGCCTGAACGCGACGGTCGCCAAGGTCGCCAGCGGCGCGGCCGAGACGGTGCCGTACTTCATGGTGACGAACCTGGCGCGCACGCTGGGCGAGCTGAAGGAACGGGGCATCCGCGTGGTCGGCACCAGCGACGGCGCGGCGCAGTCGCTGTTCGAGGCCGATCTGACCGGTCCGCTCGCGCTGGTGCTCGGCGCCGAGGGCGCGGGCATGCGCCAGCTGACCGCGAAGACCTGCGACCTGCTGGTGCGCCTGCCGATGAAGGGTGCGGTGGAGAGCCTGAACGTCTCGGTCGCCGCCGGCATCTGCCTGTACGAGGCGCTGCGCCAGCGCGGCTGATCAGATCACCAGGAAGTCGCCCGCGACGAGCGTCGTGCCCGGCGCCAGCGTGGCGAAGCGGATCGCCGCGCCGGCGCCGCTGCCATCGGCATCGAAGTAGAGCGCGCCGCCGGCCGCGTCGTAGACGATGCGGTCGTTGGCATCGCCGGCGGCCGTGCCGAGCCGGAACGCGCCGGCGGCCAGCGCCCCGGGCGCGCCGATGCCGGCGAAGGCCGCGTCGTCGAGCGCGAAGCGGTCGCTGCCCGAGACGAAGCCGGTGACCGTGTCGAGGTTGGTCGTCGCGTTCGGGGTGGTCGTGAAGCGGTAGAGGTCGAGGCCGGAGCCGCCGATCAGGGTGTCGTTGCCGGCGCCGCCGTTCAGCGTGTCGTTGCCGACGCCGCCGGACAGGCGGTCGTTGCCGCTGCCGCCGGCCAGCAAGTTGGCGCCCGCGTTGCCGGTGATCTGATTGGCCAGCGTGTTGCCGCTGCCGTTGATCGAGGTGCTGCCAGTCAGCACCAGGTTCTCCAGGTTGGCGCCCAGCGTGCGCGTGGTGCTGCTGCGCACGGTGTCGACGCCGCCGCCGGCGGCTTCGACGATCACGTCCGCCGCCGTGTTGACCACGAAAGTGTCGTTGCCGCTGCCGCCCACCAGCCGGTCGATGCCGAGGCCGCCGTCGAGCACGTCGTTGCCCGACTGCCCGTACAGCGTGTCGTTGCCGGCGTTGCCACGCATGGTGTCGTTGCCGGTCCAGGCCCAGATGTTGTCGGCGCCGGGCGAGAGGTCGAAGGTGTCGGCGCCTGCGAACATGCCGCGCACGAACGCGAGGTCGTCGTCCGCGGTCGCGCTGATCATGGCGTTGTAGAAGGTCACCGCGCTCAGCGAGAAGCCCTCGACGGAGAACTGCGGCACATGCGTGCTGCCGTTGAACTCGGTGCCGAAGAACCCCTTCAGGGTGCCGCCGCTGATGGCCCGCGTGGTGGGGTTGTAGACGATGCCGCTGCCCAGCCAGTGGTCGTTCCACGCCGGCTCGGCGCCGAGGTTCAGGCGCAGTTCGTCCTCGTAGGTGTTGCCCTGCGGGCTGAGCACGTTGGTGTTGTTGCCGAACGTGATCGTGTTGACCGGGTTCAGCCAGTCGTCGTCGGCGTCGATCGTCGTGACCACGAGGGCCGTGTAGGCGGTGATGCGGGCCATGTCTCCTCCTCGCTCGGTGCCTGCGCGCATACTCCTCCCGAGCCGAGCTGAACGCAATGCCCAGTTCTCTCCCCACAGCGATGGACGACAGTGCAGTGGCCGAGTTGCGCGAACGCCTGGCGCAAGCCGCCTCGGTCTGCGTGCTGAGCGGCGCCGGCATGTCGGCCGAGAGCGGCATCCCGACCTTCCGCGACGCGCTCACCGGGTTGTGGTCGCGTTTCGACCCGGCGCGCCTGGCCAGCGTCGAGGGCTTCCGCGCCGACCCCGCGCTGGTATGGGACTGGTACGCCGAGCGCCGCGCCGGCGTGCGCGCTGCGCAGCCGAACGCCGGCCACCACGCGCTGGCCGCGTTCGCGCGGCGCCGCCCGGGTGTGCTGACGCTCGTGACGCAGAACGTCGACGACCTGCACCAGCGCGCCGGCAACCGCGACACCCTGCGCCTGCACGGCGACATCCTGCAGGACCGCTGGCTCGAGCCCTGCGGCATGGCCTGCGATCCGGCCGCGGCGTCGCCCGGGCGCCCGCCGCGCTGCGCCGCCTGCGGCGGCCTGGTCCGTCCCGGCGTCGTGTGGTTCGGCGAGAGCCTGCCGCCCGCCGCACTGCAGCATGCCGAGCATGCGGCGCGCCGCTGCGAGGTGATGCTGGTGGTCGGCACCTCCGGCGCGGTGTGGCCGGCGGCCGGCCTCGCCGCCGCCGCGCGGCGCGCCGGCGCCTTCGTGGCGATCGTCAACCCGCAGCCCAGCGAGATCGACGACGAGGCCCATGCCTGCCTGCGCGGCACCGCGGCCACGCTGCTGCCGAAGCTTCTCGCCTGACTACACTGGCGGCGAACCCACTGCCAAGCCTGCTGCCATGCCCGTCATCGACGTCCGCCATCCCCTCGTCAAGCACAAGGTCGGCCTGCTGCGCGAGGACGACATCTCGACCAAGAAATTCCGCGAGCTGACCCACGAGCTGGCGCGACTGCTGGCCTACGAGGCCACCGCCGACTTCCCGCTCGAGCCGGCCACGGTGCAATGCTGGAGCGGGCCGACCGAGGTGCAGCGCATCGCCGGCCGCAAGGTGACCGTGGTGCCCATCCTGCGCGCCGGGCTGGGCATGCTCGACGGCGTGCTCGACATGGTGCCCAACGCCAAGGTCAGCGTGGTCGGCCTGTCGCGCAACCACGAGACGCTGCAGCCCGAGCACTACTTCGAGAAGTTCGTCGGCCACCTCGACGAGCGCACCGCGCTGATCGTCGACCCGATGCTGGCCACCGCCGGCTCGATGATCGCGACCATCGACCTGCTCAAGCGCCGCGGCTGCAAGGACGTGCGCGCGCTGGTGCTGGTGGCCGCGCCCGAGGGCATCGCGGCGCTCGAGAAGGCGCACCCGGACGTGCGCTGCTGGACGGCGGCCGTCGACAGCCACCTCAACGAGGTCGGCTACATCATCCCCGGCCTGGGCGACGCGGGGGACAAGATCTTCGGCACGAAGTGACAAACGGGCGGTGCCGGTTGACCGCTGTCACCACCTGCTTGCCATTCTTTACAGGACCGGCCCGGATCCGACTTGCCGCTGACATGCGCAGGGCTTAAGGTCTTCGGATGCGAATCGAAGACAAGCTTCTTCCGGCCGGCGACGGGCGCAAGCCCTTCCGGCTCTGGATGACCGGCAGTCTGGCGGTCGTGATGGCCTCCCTGTGCACCGGCCGCGGTGTGCTCGACGACGAGCGCCTCGCCTCCACCATGCGCGTGGTGCGCCACAGTCCCTTCGGCGTCACCGAGACGGTGCTGCGCATCGAGCAGGCGGCGCGTCAGCGCGGCCAGGAGGTGCTGGCCAAGATCGGCTCCAGCGAGCTGGTGCTGGTGCTGGCCTCGTCGGTGGGCGGCACGCCGGTGCTGATGACGGCGCCCGACGCGGTGCCCGACGTGCCGCTGACCGTGCAGGTGCGGCGCAATGCCGACGGCGGGGCGGACGTGCTGATGGCCCGCGTCGGAGACGCCGGCCTCGCCGCGCTGCCCGACACCGTGGCCGCCGAGCTGCTCGCGCTGCCCGGCCTGCTGGACCGGGCGCTGAGCTGACGGACCCTAGACCAGCCCGAGCGCGCCGGCCGCAGCGCCCACGCCCACCAGCCACATCGGGCTGAGCTTGCTGCGGCTCATCACGACGATCGTCAGCGCCACCAGGGCCAGCGCGCCCCAGCGTCCGGCCGGTGCGCGCACGTAGGGCTCGGCCAGCACCCAGCCGGTGGCCAGCAGCAGGCCGATGGTCAGCGGCGCCATGCCGGTGGTGAAGGCGCGCACCGCCAGGCTCTCGCGCCGCGCCGCCGCCCAGCGCGTGGCGTAGAGCGTCAGCAGCAGCGGCGGCACCAGCGTGCCGGTGAGCGTGGCCAGCAGGCCGGGCACGCCGGCGACGTTCCAGCCGATCACCGCGACGAACAGCACGTTGGGCCCCGGGGCCGCCTGGGCGATGGCGATCGAGGCGCTGAACTGGGCGTCGCTGATCCAGCCGTGTTCGGCGACCACGTAACGCTGCATGTCCGAGGCGGTGGTGATCGCGCCGCCCACCGCCAGCAGGCTGAGCAGCGCGAAGTGGCCGGCCAGGCCGAGCAACTCCCAGGGCGTGAGGCTCATCGTGTCAGCCGCCAGGCCGCCAGCGCCACCGCGGCCGCGCCGACGCCGGCGATCACCGCCACCAGCGGCAGGCGCAGCCAGGCCAGGGCTGCGAAGGTGGCAGCCGCCACGGCTGCGCACGACAGCGGGCCGAGCCGGTTGGCCTTCAGCCCGCCGGCCAGCTTCACCGCCGTGGCCACCACCAGCCCGGCGGCCACGCAGCCCATGCCGCGCAGCGCGCCGGCCACCGCGGGCCAGGCGGCGAATCGCTCGTAGACCAGCGTCAGCGCCATCACGATGGCCAGCGGCACCAGCGTCAACCCGGCCAGCGCGGCCAGCGCGCCGCGCCAGCCGAAGCAGCGGTCGCCGAACATCAGGCAGACGTTGACGATGTTCGGCCCCGGCAGCACCTGGCCGACCGCGAGCAGCTCGAGGAACTGCTCGCGGCTCAGCCAGCGGCGCCGCTCGACCAGCTCGACCTGCGCCACCGCGAGCACCCCGCCGAAGCCCTGCAGCGCGAGCCGGTTGAAGGCGAGGAACAGCTCGGCCGGCGAGCGCGGCGCCGCCACCGAGGACTCGCTCATCGGATCACGCGCAGCGCATCCGGGTTGACGATGCCGGTCGGGTTCTGGTTGATGAAGTTGATGACGTTCTCGAACGCGGCGCGGAAGTACAGCTCGTAGCTGTCCTGCTCGACGTAGCCGATGTGCGGCGTGCACACCGCGTTCTCCAGGCGCAGCAGCGGGTGGCCCTGCAGGATGGGCTCGCTCTCGAACACGTCGACCGCGGCCATGCCGGGCCGGCCGCGGTTCAGCGCCGAGACCAGCGCGCCTTCCTCGATCAGCTCGGCGCGCGAGGTGTTGACCAGCAGCGCGGTCGGCTTCATGCGCGTCAGCGCGTCGAGCGTCACGATGCCGCGCGTGGCGTCGTTCAGGCGCAGGTGCAGCGACAGCACGTCGGCCTGCTCGAAGAAGCTCTCGCAGCTCTCGGCCGCCTCGTGGCCGTCGGAGGCGGCGCGCAGGCGCGAGGCCTCGCTGCCCCACACCAGCACGCGCATGCCGAACGCGCGCCCGTAGCCGGCGACGAGCTGGCCGATCTTGCCGTAGCCCCACAGGCCGAGCGTGCGGCCCTTGAGCACCAGTCCCAGGCCGAAGTTCGGCGGCATCGAGGCCGCCTTCAGGCCCGACTGCTGCCAGGCGCCGTGCTTCAGGTTGCCGATGTACTGCGGCAGGCGCCGCATCGCCGCCATGATCAGCGCCCAGGTCAGCTCGGCCGGCGCGACCGGCGAGCCCGTGCCCTCGGCCACCGCGATGCCCAGCCGGGTGCAGGTCTCGAGGTCGATGTGCGAGCCGACGCGGCCGGTCTGCGAGATCAGCTTCAGCTTGGGAAGCTTCTCGAGCAGCTGCTTCGGGAACTGGGTGCGCTCGCGGATCAGCACCAGCACATCGGCATCGCGCAGCCGCACCGAGAGCTGGCCGATGCCCTTCACCGTGTTGGTGAAGACCTTCGCGTTCAGCGGTTCCAGCAAGGCGGCGCACTTCAGCTTGCGCACCGCGTCCTGGTAGTCGTCGAGGATGATGATGTTCACGGCGACCCCGATTGTGCACGCCCGTCGCAGCCTCGCTACGATCGCCGCCTGCCTGTACCACCACCACCCCACCAGGAGGAGAAGACGATGCCGCTCACCATGCACTCGGCCAGCGCGCCGGTGTTCACCCGCATGCTCGGCCACCTGCTGAACTGGCTCGACAAGGCCGAAGCGCATGCGGCCGCGAGGAAGTTCGACCCGGCCAACTACCTGACGGCGCGCCTCGCGCCGGACATGCTGCCCTTCACCAAGCAGATCCAGATCGCCTGCGATGCGGCCAAGCTCGGCGTGGCGCGGCTGGCCGGCGTCGAGGCGCCGAAGTTCGCCGACGACGAGGCCACGCTGGCGGACCTGCGCGCCCGGGTGCGCAAGACGCTGGAGTTCATCGAGAGCATCCCGGCCGACAAGCTGGCCGGCAGCGACGAACGCGAGCTGGTGCTGCCGCGGCGCGACGGGCCGGTCACGCTGAAGGGCGAGTTCTTCCTGAAACACTACGCGCTGCCGAACTTCTACTTCCACCTCGTGACGACCTACGCACTGCTGCGCCACAACGGCGTGGACCTGGGCAAGGCGGACTACCTCGGGCCGATTCAGTGATCGACCTCCCGGTGCACGACCTCGCGCTGTTCGCCGGCGCCGCGCTGCTGCTGAACCTGACGCCGGGAGCCGACATGCTGTTCGTAGCCGGCACCGGCGCAGCGCGCGGGCGGCGCGCCGGCGTGCTGGCCGCGCTCGGCGTCGGCGCCGGCTGCGCGCTGCACACGGTGCTGGCCGCGCTCGGGCTGTCGGCCCTGGTCGCAGCGTCGGACCTGGCCTTCAACCTGGTGCGCTGGGCCGGCGCGCTCTACCTGGTGTGGCTCGGCATCGGCCTGCTGCGCGCCCGCCGCGGGCCGATGGTGGAACAGACCAAGCCGGGCGACCCGTTCTGGCAGGGCGCGCTGACCAATGCGCTCAACCCCAAGGTGGCACTGTTCTTCCTCGCCTTCCTGCCGCAGTTCATCGAACCGGGCGCGCCCGGGCAGGCCTGGGCGCTGGTGCTGCTGGGCAGCCTGTTCAACCTCGGCGGGACGGCGGTGAACCTGGTGGTGGCGCTGGCCGCCGCACGCGTCGCACGGGCCATGGCGACGCCGGGCTCGGCGGGTTCGCTCGGGGCCTGGCTGCAGCGCGCCTGCGGCCTGCTGTTCGTCGGGCTCGGGCTGCGGCTGGCCTTCACGCCGCGCTGAGGCCCGCAAGCCCGCAACCCCTCAAGGCCACATGTCGGGCGATTCGAGCTGACCGAAGCCGGAGCGCGGCGAGCGGGTCGGGAAGTGACGGTTCAGCCGCGCGAGGCGCTGGCTGGCCTCGTGCTGGCTGTGCGCCAGCGCCACCAGGCGGAACACCTCGGTGCGCAGGTGCCAGAGTTCGCGCAGCGAGCGGGCGGCGTCGACCTGGTCCACCAGTTGGTCCGCCCGCGGGCCGCGCAGGTCTGCCACCGCCTCGGCGAATTCCTGGCGGATGCCGTCCAGCCCGTCGTCGGGCCGGGTCGGCGCCCATTCCGAACGCGCCCAGCTGCGCAGCCGCTGCCACCACGGGGCGGTGCGGCGCCGCTCGGGCGGGCAGATCTCCACGCGCGGCTCGAGGCGGGAGGAGGGCTTGGGCAGGGTGGAGAGCATCGGCGTCGTCGTGCGCCGTCGTGGCGGCGCTGGTCCGACTCTCGCACCGGGCGAGCGCCCGCGCTCGCCGGAAAAGCAGGGGTTTCGCCGCTCAGACCTGGCCGAACAGCGCCTTGCGCTGCGCGGTGTACTGCCACCAGGGCGCGGCCGGCGCGCCGGCCATGAAGTCGACCGCGGCCATGAAGGTGTCCAGCACGCAGGGATCCTGGCGCTGGCCGGTGGCGGCGCAGAGCTTCTGGTAGAGCACGAAAGCGTCCTTGCCGCGCAGCTCGCCCGGATGGCGGATGCCGATCAGGCGCAGGTCGGCCGCGAGCGCGGGCCCGATGTTGGGCAGTTGCTCGAGCGTGCTGCAGTCGGCCGCGCTGGCGGCCTTGGGCGCCTTGATCACCGCAGGAGATGCCATCTCACATTAGCATGTTGTTGCGGATCAGGCCGACCGCCAGGCCCTCGAGCTCGAAGTGCTGTTCGTCGCCGCTGCCATCGGTGGGCAGCACGATGGTCTTGAAGTCGGGGTTCTCGGGGATCAGCTCGATCGCGCTGCGGGTGCGGCGGAAGCGCTTGACGGTGACCTCGTCGCCCAGGCGCGCCACGACGATCTGGCCGTTCTTGGCCTCGCGCGCCTTCTGCACCGCGAGCAGGTCGCCGTCGAGGATGCCGGCGTCGCGCATGCTCATGCCGCGCACGCGCAGCAGGTAGTCGGGCCGGCGCGGGAACATGCTGGCCTCGACGACGTAGGTCTGGTCGACATGCTCCTGCGCGAGGATCGGGCTGCCGGCGGCCACGCGGCCGATCAGCGGCAGCGAGAGCTGGGCCAGGCTCGGCAGCGGCAGGCTGAACTGCTTGCCGCGCGACTCGTTGAGCGCGCGCAATGTGTCAGACTGCAGCCGGATGCCGCGCGAGGTGCCGCCCACCAGCTCGATCACGCCCTTGCGCGCCAGGGCCTGCAGGTGCTCCTCGGCCGCGTTGGCCGACTTGAAGCCGAGCTCGGCGGCGATCTCGGCCCGGGTCGGCGGGGCGCCGGTGCGCTCGATGGCGCTCTGCACCAGGTCGAGCACCTGTTGCTGGCGGTCGGTGAGCTTGGGTTTTTCGAGCACGGGAGGCCTTTCGCGGTCGCATCCGGAGAACTGGATTTCCGTCCAGTGACTGTATTTTCATCCAGCCTGAGCAAAATGCAAACCCCCGCGCAGACCGTCGTCGTGCTCGCCACCGGCGGCACCATCGCCGGCACCGCCCCCACGCCGGGCGACAACATCGGTTACCGCGCCGCGCAGCTCGGCGCCGACGCCCTGGTGGCCGCCGTGCCCGGGCTGGCCGGCAGCGCGCTCGAGACCGAGCAGGTGGCCCAGGTCGACAGCAAGGACATGGACTTCGCGATCTGGCAGCGCCTCGCGCAGCGGGTGGCGCAGCACCTGGCGCGTGCCGAGGTCGCCGGCGTGGTGATCACCCACGGCACCGACACGCTGGAGGAGACCGGCTACTTCCTGCAGCGCGTGCTCGCGCCGTCCAAGCCCGTCGTGCTGACGGCGGCGATGCGCCCGGCCAGCGCGCTGCTGCGCGACGGGCCGCAGAACCTGCTCGATGCGGTGACGGTGGCGCGCACGCCCGGCGTGCAGGGCACGCTGGTGGTGGTGGCCGGCGTGGTGTGGGATGCGCGCGAGCTGCGCAAGGTGCACACCTACCGGCTCGACGCCTTCGGTGCCGGCGACGCCGGCTGGATCGCCCGGGTCGAGGAGGGCGCGCTGCGCCGGCAGCGGCCCTGGCCGGAGGGCGCGGCGCTCGGCCTGGCACGCATCGCGGCCGACCCGGCGCGCTGGCCGGCGGTGGAGATCCTCACCAGCCATGCCGGGGCGGGCGGCGCGCTGGTGCGCGCGGCCGTGGCCGCCGGGGTGCGCGGCCTGGTCGTGGCCTGCACCGGCAACGGCACGCTGCACCATGCGCTGGAGGCCGCGCTGCGCGAGGCGCAGGCGGCTGGGGTGGCGGTGCGACGCAGCAGCCGCTGCCTGGCCGGCGCGGTGCTGGCCAAGCCCGGCGACGTCTTCCCGACGGCCGGGACGCTGACGCCCGTGCAGGCGCGCGTCGAGCTGCTGCTGGAGCTGCTGGCGTCGCCCTAGACGGAGCGGGTCAGACGACGGTCAGCGTCACATCGATGTTGCCGCGCGTCGCGTTCGAGTACGGGCAGACGATGTGCGCCGCGTCGACGATCTTCTGCGTCTCGGCCTTGTCCCAGCCCGGCACCTTGATGCGCATCGCCACCTGGATGCCGAAGCCGGTCGGGATCGGGCCGATGCCGACATCGGCCTCGATGGTGGCGTCGGCCGGCACGGTCTTCTTCTGCTGGCCGGCGACGAACTTCATCGCGCCCATGAAGCAGGCCGAGTAGCCCACCGCGAACAGCTGCTCGGGGTTGGTGCCCTTGCCGTTGCCGCCCAGCTCGGCCGGCGGCGCGAGCGTGACGCTCAGCTTGCCGTCGTCGGTCTGGGAGCTGCCTTCGCGGCCGCCGGTGGTGGTGGCATGCGCGGTGTAGAGGACTTTCTCGAGGGCCATCGTGGTTCCTTGGTTGCGGGTGGGACAGGTGGGGCGTGGGCTCAGTGCACGTCCCGGGTGGAAGCGAGGAGCTGGTCGCGCAGCTGCTGCAGCCGCGTCGTGAGCTCGGCGAGTTCGTCGCTGCTGCAGCCGCTGGCGGCTGCGATGCGCTGCGGGATCGCCAGCGCGCGGCGGCGCAGCGCGCGGCCGTCGGCGGTGAGCGTGACCAGCACGCGGCGCTCGTCGTCGGCGGCGCGCTCGCGCGTCAGCCAGCCGGCCGACTCCATGCGCTTGAGCAGCGGCGTCAGCGTGCCGGAGTCGAGGTGCAGGCGTTCGCCGAGCTCGCCGACGGCCTGCCCGTCGCGCTGCCACAGCACCATCAGCACCAGGTACTGCGGGTAGGTCAGGCCGAGCGGCTCGAGCAGCGGCTTGTACAGCCGCGTGGTGGCCAGCGAGGCCGAATACAGCGCGAAGCAGAGCTGCCGGTCCAGCAGCAGCCAGTCGTCGGCGCGGGCGGTGTCGGTGCGAGGGCGCGGCATGGGCGGGACTGTATACCCAATGCACGCAATTCAATTGCGCACAACATAATACATGCGCCGCCGGCAGGGAGATCGCCCCGAGCCGGTTCAGGGAGCGGCCTCGAGCGCGTCGATCGTGGTGCTCAGCTCGAGCCAGCGGCTCTCGAGCTGCTCGATCTCCTCGGCCAGCGCCTTCAGGCGGCGGCCCGCGTCGGCCAGCTGCTCGGGCGTGAGCGTGGGGTCCGCGAAGCCGGCCTCGAGCCCGTCGCGCTCGCCGAACAGCACGCCGAGCCGGTGGTCGATGCGGTTCAGCTCGCGCTTCAGCGGCTTGACCTCGTCGGCGCGTGCCTGGCGGGCCGCGGCCGCGGCGCGGCGCTCCTCCTTGCGGTTCGGCGCGCCGTCCTCGCGCGCCGGCCCGGCCGCCGCCTTGGCCGCCTCGCGCGACTGCTCGCGAATCTGGTCGATGAGCCAGCGCTGGTAGTCGTCGATGTCGCCGTCGAAGGGCTTGACGGCGCCGCCGGCCACCAGCCAGAACTCGTCGCACACCTCGCGCAGCAGCGCGCGGTCGTGGCTGACCAGCATCACCGTGCCCTCGAACTCGTTGAGCGCCATCGAGAGCGCCTCGCGGGTGGTCAGGTCGAGGTGGTTGGTCGGCTCGTCGAGCAGCAGCAGGTTGGGTCGCTGCCACACCAGCATGGCCAGCACGAGGCGCGCCTTCTCGCCGCCCGACAAGGTGCCGACCGGCTGCCCCACCATCTCGCCGGTGAAGCGGAACTGGCCGAGGAAGTCGCGCAGTTCCTGCTCGCGTGCAGGCGGGCCGACGTCGCGGGCCAGCCGCACCAGGTGCATCAGCGGCCCGTCGCCGGGCGAGAGCAGGTCCAGCTCCTGCTGCGCGAAGTAGCCGATCGCCAGGCCCTTGCCCTCGGTCATCGTGCCCGACAGCGGCGCCAGCTCGTGCGCGATCGTCTTGACCAGCGTGGACTTGCCCTGGCCATTGGCGCCCAGGATGCCGATGCGCTGGCCGGCGAGCACCGAGCGCTCGATGCCGCGCACGATGACGGTCTCGGCACCATCCTCGGCGCGGTAGCCGCAATTCAGGCCGTCGAGCGCGAGCATCGGGTTCGGCAGCGACGCCGGCTCGCGGAACTCGAACTGGAAATCGCCCGCCGTCAGCACCGGCGCGAGCTTCTCCATGCGTGCCAGCGCCTTGACGCGGCTCTGCGCCTGGCGCGCCTTGGTGGCCTTGGCCTTGAAGCGGTCGATGAAGCGCTGCAGGTGGGCGATGCGCTCCTGCTGCTTCTCGTAGTTGGCCTGCTGCTGCGCGAGCCGCTCGGCGCGCAGTTCCTCGAAGGCGGTGTAGTTGCCGCCGTAGCGCGTCAGCCGGGCGTCGTCCAGGTGCAGCGTGACGCGGGTGATCGCGTCGAGGAACTCGCGGTCGTGGCTGATCACGATCAGCAGCCCGGGGAACTTCTGCAACCAGGCCTCGAGCCAGACCAGCGCGTCGAGGTCGAGGTGGTTGGTCGGCTCGTCCAGCAGCATCAGCTCGGCCGGGCACATCAGCGCGCGCGCCAGCTGCAGGCGCATGCGCCAGCCGCCCGAGAAGCTGTTCACCGGCGCATCGAGCTGGTCGACGCGGAAGCCCAGGCCGAGCAGCATGGCCTGCGCGCGGGCGCGGGCGTCGAAGCCGCCGGCGTCCTGGATCGCGTGGTGCGCCTCGGCGATGGCGTGGCCGTCGTCGCGCGCCTCGGCCTCGGCCAGGCGCTGCTTCGCCAGCGCCAGCGGCACGTCGCCGGCGAGCACGAATTCGGTGGCCCCCTGATCGGTCTCGGGCATGTCCTGCGCCACCTCTGCGAAGCCGCCGGGCTGCTGCCAGCGCGGCGGCATCTGCACCTCGCCGGCATCGGCGTGCAAGCGGCCGGTGAGCAGCGAGAACAGCGAGGACTTGCCGGCCCCGTTGCGCCCGATCAGGCCGACCTTCTCGCCCGGCTGCAGCGTGACGCTGGCGCGCTCCAGCACCAGCTTCGTGCCGCGGCGCAGCGAGACTTCGTTCAGCACCAGCATCGGTTCACAGATCCTTCACCCGGGCCTCGATCGAATCCAGCGCGTCCAGCAGCGGGCGACGGAAGTCGGGCTGGATGTTCTTCCACTTCGATTCGTAGCCCTTGATCTGCTGGCGGTAGGAGGCGATGGTGTCGGTCACCGCCTTCTTGATCGCGGTGGTGTCCTTGCCGAGGTTCACCACCGCCGCGGCTTCCGGGCTGGCCTTGAACTTCTTGACCACGTCGCCGTTGGAGAAGCCGACCGCCGCGTCGCGGCAGCGCTTGAGCAGTGCCGGCCCCTGGGTCTTGAGCTGGGCCGGGTTGTTGGCCAGCTGGCGCAGCGGGTCGAGCTGGGCGTCGTCGATGTTGATCAGCAGCGGCGCGTTCGGCGCGATGAACATCGCGTAGGCCTTCACCGGGTCGGCCTTCCAGCCCACGGTGACGAAGCCCCAGAACTCCTCGAACTGCATGCGCTTGGCGACCGCGGTCATCGCCTTGCTCAGCGCGGGGTCGGCGATCACCTCGTCGACATGTTTGATCGCCTCGAGCTTCTTGCGCGCCGCGCCCGCGCCGGCATCGGCCTTCTCGAGCTTGTCGAGGTTGGGGCCGAAGTCCTCGCGGAACTTGAAGTACTTGTCCAGGTCGTCGCCCTGGCCCATGCCCATGTCGGCCAGGTTCTGGTCGAGCACCTTGGCGCGTGCCTTGGCGTCGCCTTCCTTGATCTTCTTCTCGAGCGCGTCGCGCTGCGCCTTCAAGGCCGTCTTGAACTTGGCCTTGCTGTCCTTCTTCGCGTCGGTCCAGTCGGTGTGCAGGCTCATCGGTGGGCTCCCGGGATGGCAGGGAGCGCGCAGTCTATAGCCGTTGCAGCGCGTCGCGTGTCATCAGCAGCACCGCGTCGTCGCCGGCGCTGGTGGGCAGCCAGGCCACCTCGGCGCGCGGGAAGGTGCGCTCGAAGTTCGCCCGTTCGTGGCCGATCTCGAGCACCAGCACGGCCTCCGGGCTCATGCGGGCCGGCGCGTCGCGCAGGATGCGCCGCACCAGGTCCATGCCGTCCGCGCCGCCGGCCAGGGCGAGCGCCGGCTCGGCGCGGTATTCGGCAGGCAGCGCCGCCATGCTGTGCGCGTTCACGTAGGGCGGGTTGCAGACGATCAGGTCGTAGGGGCCGCGCACATCGTCCAGCAGGTCCGACTTCAGCAGCGTGATGCGCGCGCCCAGCCGATGCCGCTCGACGTTGAGGCGCGCCACCGCGAGCGCGTCCTCGGAGATGTCGGCCGCGTCGACCGTCACCTCCGGGTAGGCCAGCGCGGCGATCACCGCCAGGCTGCCGTTGCCGGTGCACAGGTCCAGCACGCGCTGCGTGCGGTCGCTGAGCCAGGCGTCCAGCGTGCCCGCCTGCTCGCCGTCGGCCAGCAGCTCGGCGATGAAGGAGCGCGGCACGATCACCCGCTCGTCGACGTAGAACGGCACGTTCTGCAGCCAGGCCTCCTTCGTGAGGTAGGCGGCCGGGCGGCGCGTCTGGATGCGCTCGGTGACCAGCGCACGCGCCTTGGCGAGCTGCGCGTCGTCCAGCGTCTTGCGGGCGTTCGGCTCGAGCGCCTCGAGCGGCAGCCCGAGCGCCCACAGCACCAGCCAGGCGGCCTCGTCGAAGGCGTTGGTCGTGCCGTGGCCGAACGACACGCCGGCCTCCTTCAGCCGCTGCGCCTCGGCCTGCACGAGTTCGATCAGCGTCATGCGACGAAGCGCTCCAGCACGCCGCGGTAGATCTCGGCCAGCGGCTCGATGCTCGCCACCTCGACCCACTCGTCGATCTTGTGGATGCTGGCGTTGACCGGGCCGAGTTCGATGACCTGCGGGCAGATCGCCGCGATGAAGCGCCCGTCGGAGGTGCCGCCGGTGGTGGAGAGTTCGGTGCTCAGGCCGGTGACCGCATGGATCGCGCCGACCACCGCCTCGCTGAGCGTGCCCACCGGCGTGAGGAAGGGCTGGCCGCCGAGTGTCCATGCCAGGTCGTAGGCGAGGCCGTGCCGGTCGAGCACCGCGTGCACGCGTGCGCGCAGCGACTCGGGCGTCGATTCGGTGCAGAAGCGGAAGTTGAAGTCGATCACCAGTTCGCCGGGGATCACGTTGGTCGCGCCGGTACCGCCGTGGATGTTCGAGACCTGGAAGCTGGTGGGCGGGAAGTAGGTGTTGCCGCGGTCCCACTCGATCGCCGCCAGTTCGGCCAGCGCCGGCGCGGCCAGGTGGATCGGGTTCCTGGCCAGGTGCGGGTAGGCGATGTGGCCCTGCACGCCACGCACGGTGAGCCGGCCCGACAGCGAGCCGCGCCGGCCGTTCTTGATCATGTCGCCGAGCTTGTCCACCGAGGTCGGCTCGCCGACGATGCAGGCATCGAGCCGGATCCCCTGGGCGCGCAGCCACTCGACCAGCTTCACCGTGCCGTCGTTGGCCGGGCCTTCCTCGTCGCTGGTCAGGAGGAAGGCGATGCCGCCGCGGTGCCCGGCATGCTGCACGACGAATCGCTCCACCGCGACGACCATCGCCGCCAGCGAGGTCTTCATGTCGGCGGCGCCGCGGCCATACAGGCGGCCCTCGCGGTGCGTCGGCACGAACGGGTCGCTGCGCCATTGCTCGAGCGGGCCGGTGGGTACCACGTCGGTGTGGCCGGCGAAGGCGAGCATCGGTGCGCCGGGGTCGCTACCGCGGCGCAGCGCCCACAGGTTGGTGACGCGAAAGTCGGCCGGGCCGGAGACGATCTCGTGAAACTCGAAGCGCAGCGGCGCGAGCCGCTCGCGGATGATGCGCTGGCAGCCGCCGTCCTCCGGCGTGACGGAGCGGCAGGCGATCAGCTGTTCGGCGAGGTAGAGCGTCGGACTCATGACAGCCCCTCGGCCGGCGGGTACGCCGGCCGGTCCCCCGAGGTGACGCGGGCCGGCTTGGGAACGGCCCGGCGCTCGGCCCGCACGCGCTCGAACCGCATTCAGAACGGGCGAAGTCCGCCGGACATCGTGCTGCCGTCTTCCGGCCGCACGTCCAGCGTGATCTCGGTGAAGGTGGGCTGGTCGTCCGGCTCCTCCTTCTTCTGCTGCACGCGCGAGACCGGCGCCATGTCGTTCTGCAGCCGCCACATCAGGTTGGTCGGCGAGTCGGCGTAGGCCAGGCCCTCGTCGCGGGTGATGACGTTGGCGGTGATCAGGCGCGCCAGGTCCTGTTCGAAGGTCTGCGAGCCTTCGGCGAGGGACTTCTCCATCGCCTCCTTGACGCCGTTCAGGTCGCCCTGCTCGATCAGCTCCTGCACGAGCTTGGTGTTGAGCATCACCTCCACGGCCGGCACGCGGCCGCCGGCGACGGCGCGGATCAGGCGCTGCGAGATGATCGCCTTCAGGCCCGAGGCCAGGTCCGACAGCAGCGCCGGGCGCGCCTCGGGCGTGTAGAAGGACAGGATGCGCCCGAGCGCGTGGTAGCTGTTGTTGGCGTGCAGCGTCGACAGCACCAGGTGGCCCGACAGCGCGTAGGAGATCGCCGCGGTCATGGTCTCGCGGTCGCGGATCTCGCCGATCATGATGCAGTCCGGCGCCTGGCGCAGTGCGTTCTTCAGGCCGACCTGCAGCGTCTGCGTGTCGCGGCCCACCTCGCGCTGGTTGACCACCGACTTCTTGTTGGTGAACAGGAACTCGATCGGGTCCTCGATCGTCAGGATGTGCCCGGCCATCTGCTGGTTACGCTGCTCGAGCATCGAGGCCAGCGTGGTGCTCTTGCCGGTGCCGGTGGCACCGACCATCAGGATCAGGCCGCGCTTCTCGAGGATCAGGTTGGTCAGCACCGAGGGCACGTTCAGGCTCTCGAGCGTGGGGATCACCACCGGGATGCAGCGGAACACCGCCGCGATCGTGCCGCGCTGCTTGAAGGCCGACAGGCGGAAGCTGCCGACGCCGGGGATGCCGACGCCCATGTTCAGCTCGCCGGTGTCTTCGAGTTCCTCGAGCTGGCTGGGCGTCAGCAGCTCGGCCAGCAGCTGGCGCGGCTGGGCGTGCGTGAGCGGCTGGTCGGACAGCTGCAGCAGCTGCCCGCTGATCTTGATCAGGATCGGCGCGTTGGCCGACAGGTACACGTCCGAGGCGTTCTTCTCCGCCATCAGGCGCAGCACGCGCTCCATGTTGCCGCCACCGCTCATGCCGTTCCTCCGCTTCGGCTGCGCCGCTCAGGCGCGCAGCAGCTCGTTGATGCTGGTCTTGGCGCGCGTCTGCGCGTCCACGCGCTTGACGATCACGGCGCAGTACAGGCTGTACTTGCCGTCGGCGCTGGGCAGGTTGCCGCTGACGACCACCGAGCCCGCCGGCACCCGGCCGTACATCACCTCGCCGGTGGCGCGGTCGTAGATCTTGGTGCTCTGGCCGATGTAGACGCCCATCGAGATGACCGAGTTCTCCTCGACCACCACGCCCTCGACCACCTCGCTGCGCGCACCGATGAAGCAGTTGTCCTCGATGATGGTCGGGCCGGCCTGCAGCGGCTCGAGCACGCCGCCGATGCCGACGCCGCCGGACAGGTGCACGTTCTTGCCGATCTGCGCGCAGGAGCCGACGGTGGCCCAGGTGTCGACCATCGTGCCCTCGTCGACGTAGGCGCCGATGTTCACGTAGCTCGGCATCAGCACCACGTTCTTCGCCAGGTACGAGCCGCGCCGCGCGACGGCCGGCGGCACGACGCGGATGCCGGTCTCGCGCATGGCGTCCTCGCTGACGTGCGCGAACTTGGTCTGCACCTTGTCGAAGAAGCTCAGGTCGCCGGCACGCATGATGTGGTTGTCGTTCAGGCGGAAGCTCAGCAGCACCGCCTTCTTGACCCACTGGTTGACGGTCCACTGGCCCACGCCCTGGCGCTCGGCCACGCGGATGCGGCCGGCGTTGAGCTCGTGGATCACCTGCTCGACGGCCTCGCGCACCTCGGGGCTGTTGATGGCGTTGATGGTCGCGCGGCTTTCCCAGGCGCGGTCGATGACGTTCTGCAGGTCGTGGCTCATGGTGTCAGCGGGGTGAGAGGAAGGAGGTGATGCGCCGGGCGGCCTCGAGGCATTCGTCGACGCCGGCGACCAGCGCCATGCGCACCCGCCCCGCGCCGGGATTGATGCCGCCGGATTCGCGCGCCAGCAGGCTGCCGGGCAGCACCGCCACATTGTATTGAGCCAGCAGGCGCAGCGCGAAGGCTACGTCGTCGCCGTCCGGTACGCGCGCCCAGAGGTAGAAGCCGGCGTCGGGCAGCGCGACATCCATCACGCCGGCCAGCAGCGGCGTGACCTCGGCGAACTTGCGCCGGTACAGCTCGCGGTTGGCGACGACGTGGGCCTCGTCGCCCCAGGCGGCGAGGCTGGCCGCCTGCACCACCGGGCTCATCGCGCTGCCGTGGTAGGTGCGGTAGAGCAGGAAGGGCTTGAGGATCGCCGCGTCGCCGGCCACGAAGCCCGAGCGCATGCCCGGCACGTTGGAGCGCTTCGAGAGGCTCGTCAGCGCCACCAGGCGCGGGAAGCCGCTGCGCCCCAGCGCCTGCGCGGCCTGCAGCGAGCCGAGCGGCGGCTCGTCGCGGAAGTAGATCTCCGAGTAGCACTCGTCGCTGGCGATCACGAAGCCGTGGCGGTCCGACAGCGCGAACAGCCGCTCCCACTCGGCCAGCGGCATCACCGCGCCGGTCGGGTTGCCGGGCGAGCAGACGTACAGCAGCTGGGTGCGCGCCCAGGTCTCCTCGGGCACGCTGTCCCAGTCGGCCGCGAAGTTGCGCGCCGGGTCGCTGTTGACGAAGGCCGTCTGCGCCCCGGCCAGCAGCGCCGCCCCCTCGTAGATCTGGTAGAAGGGATTCGGGCACAGCACGGTGGCGCCCGGGCGGGTCGGGTCGATCACCGTCTGGGCCAGCGCGAACAGCGCCTCGCGCGAGCCGTTGACCGGCAGCACCTGCGTGGCGGCGTCCAGCGTCACGCCGTAGCGGCGCCCGATCCAGGCGGCGCAGGCCTCGCGCAGCGCCGGCTCGCCGGCCGTGGCCGGGTAGCGCGACAGGCCGTCGAGGTGGCTGCGGATCGCCTCCTCGATCAGCGCCGGCGTCGCATGGCGCGGCTCGCCGATGCCCAGGCCGATCGGCGCGAGCGCCGGGTTGGGCACGATCCCCCGGGTCAGTTCGCGCAGTCGCTCGAAGGGGTAGGGGTGCAGCCGGGCCAGCAGGGGATTCATCGCGCGGATTATCGGCGAGGCCTGCCGGCCATCACCCCGTACGGGGGGGACAAGGGGCCTCACCCTGTGCTAGTTTTCGACCCCGCAACCGTTGGCCGTGCCGCCCCGTAAGTGCGGTACCGAGTATCGAGCGAGGAGCCCCGAACATGACCATCAAGATGTCCCCCGTGCTGCAAGCCGCCGACTGGGCCAAGAAGGCCGGCGAGTTGGACAAGCCCTACGGCATCGCCGACGACCTGAAGAAGCTGGCCAGGCTGTTCGACCAGCTGCCGCAGGACGCTCTCGAGCTCGACGGCCTGGCCGATGCCAAGGCGGCGGACCTCGCCGAGCAGATGCTCAAGGGCGACTACGCGCGCGTGGCCAAGGCCATCGCCGACCTGGCGCGCTCGCTGGCCGCCCAGGCCAAGAAGTGCGAGGCGGAGCTGAAGAAGAACGCCCAGGCACCCAAGCCGGCGGTCGCGGCGGCCGGGCAGATCGCCGCCGGCGTGCAGTTGCTGGCCAACGACATCGACGCGGCCCAGGCCAAGGCCCTGGCCGAGCTCAAGTCCGCCCGGGCGCGCCTGGCCGACGATGCCAAGAAGGAGCAGGCCGCCGCCGACAAGGCCAAGAAGGAAGCCGCCAAGGCCCCCAAGGGCGAGGAGGAGGACGACGCCGACGCCATTGCCGAACACAAGGACGAGGCGAAGTTCCGCGGCAAGGTCAAGTCGCAGCTGGTCTCTTGGCTCAAGAAGGTCAAGACGGAGGGCGCGCCGCGCGCCAAGTTCACCGTCGTCGTGCTGGGCAAGACCTGGGGCGTGTACCTCAACAAGACGGCCGGCGAATCGGAGAAGAAGATCGCCAAGCGCCTGGCCGGCCTGGACAGCGGCTTCAAGCACTGCAAGGGCGAGATGTACTACGACCCCAAGGCCAAGGTCTGGGTGTTCGAGGGCCCGAACATCCCGGTCGGCCGGGCCAACGCGACCTCGATGTCGCTGGCGCTCAAGCCCATCATCGGCTACGCGCCGCGGCTGCGCCTGCAGAAGCCGGGCGAGGTGGGCGAGGACAGCGAAGGGGCGGATGCCGATCCGGACGAAGCCCAGGCCCAGGCCCAGCCCGTCGCGGGGCCGCCGGCCAAGGACCCCAAGGGCGTCGAGCCGCTGAAGGCCTTCACGGCCCGGCTCGAGGCGCTCAAGCCGCGCATCCTGTCGGCCGCGAACGCCGACAAGGTCAAGCCGCTGATCGCGCAGGCCGGCGAGCTGGCGCGCAAGGGTCAGGTCGACAAGGCACAGTCGCTGCTCGGCCAGGTCGAGGACTTGCTGACCGGCACCCCGCCCAAGGCGCCGCCGCAGCCGACCGTCGCGCCGGCCGGTCCGCCGACCGACAAGCTGGCCAAGGTGCGCCAGGAGTGGGCCGCGGCGCGCAGCGAGGCGGTGCGCGGCATCGAGCAGCTGGCCCGCGCCATCGAGCAGGAGTACCGCGACGAGGTCGACCAGCGCGCCCAGGTGGCCGAGGCGACCAAGCGCCTGCGCGCGCTGGCCGGCCAGCTCAAGGACGACCTGGAGAAGCAGCTCGACCTCGTCATCAAGGCGGCCGACGCGGCGGCGCGCAGCACCCAGCTGCGCACGGCCAAGACGCGCCTGACCGAGGTGCTGCGGGTGGTGGCGACCGACCCGCTGATGAAGGAGCTCGACGGCAACGAGCTGATGCCCCAGCTGCGGGTCGTCAAGCCGATGCAGGACAAGCTGCGCGAGATCGCGGCGGTGCTCGGTTAGGAGCCTGCCGCGCAGGCTCCTAGAGCAGGCCGGTCTCGGCCGGGTGCCGCGGCAGCTCGACGAGCGGCTGCGGCTTCCAGCCCTTCTTGCGGTGCTCGGCCACCACGTTGGTGTAGATGCCGCCGCGCACGTACCACTTCGCGGTGATGCGGATGAAGCGCGGCTTCGTGGCCTTCACGATGTCGTCTAGGATGGTGTTGGTCACCTTCTCGTGGAACGCGCCCTCGTTGCGGTAGCTCCAGAAGTACATCTTCAGGCTCTTCAGCTCGACGCACAGTTCGTCCGCGATCATGTCGATCGTGAAGTGCGCGAAGTCCGGCTGCCCGGTCAGCGGGCAGTGGCAGGTGAACTCGGGCACCTGGAACTGGATGACGTAGTCGCGCTCGGGCGCCGGGTTCGGGAAGACGTGCAGTTCCTTGCTCGGCGCGCTGGGCGGGTTGGGCGGCATCGGGCGCTGCTGGGGCGCGGTCTCGGGGGTCTTGCGGCGAGCCATGGCGGTCACGTCTGGAGAGGGTTTCGAAAGGGCCGCGATGCTATCATCCCGCCCCGAAGAGGACCCGCGACAACGCGGGTTTTCTCATATGAATCAAGGACTTGGGCTATGACCCCAAGCGCGCCCGCCGCTCTCCCATGCGCCTGAACTCGATCAAGCTGTCCGGCTTCAAGTCGTTTGCCGAGCCGACCCATTTCCAGCTGCCGGGGCAGCTCGTGGGCGTGGTCGGGCCCAACGGCTGCGGCAAGTCCAACATCATGGACGCGGTGCGCTGGGTGCTGGGCGAGAGCAAGGCCAGCGAGCTGCGCGGCGAGTCCATGCAGGACGTCATCTTCAACGGCTCGGGCAACCGCAAGCCGGCCAGCCGTTCCAGCGTCGAGCTGATCTTCGACAACAGCGATGCGCGGGCCGGCGGGCAGTGGAACCAGTTCACCGAGATCGCGGTGAAGCGCGTGCTGACGCGCGACGGCACCAGCAGCTACTACATCAACAACCAGCCGGTGCGCCGGCGCGACGTGCAGGACGTGTTCCTCGGCACCGGCCTGGGACCGCGCGCCTACGCCATCATCGGCCAGGGCACGATCAGCCGCATCATCGAATCCAAGCCCGAGGAGCTGCGCCTGTTCCTCGAGGAGGCCGCGGGCGTCTCGAAGTACAAGGAGCGCCGCCGCGAGACCGAGAACCGGCTCAAGGACACGCGCGAGAACCTGACGCGCGTCGAGGACATCCTGCGCGAGCTCAACGCCAACCTCGACAAGCTCGAGAAGCAGGCCGAGGTGGCCGCGCAGTACCGCGCGCTGCAGCAAGGCGGCGAGCTGAAGCTGCACCAGCTGTGGTTCCTCAAGCACCGCGACGCCGCGGCCGAGGAGGAGCGCGTCAAGAAGGCGGTGCTCGAGGCGACGACTGCGCTCGAGGCGCGCCTGGCCGAGCTGCGCCACGGCGAGGCCGAGCTGGAGACGATCCGCCAGGCGCATTACGCCGCGAGCGACCAGCTGCACGACGCGCAGGGCCTGCTCGCCGAGGCCGCGCTCGAGGTCAGCCGGCTGGAGGAGCGCATCCGCTACGTGGTCGAGGGCCGCGCGCGGGTCGAGGCGCGCCTGGCCGAGCTGGCCGCCAGCAGCGCGCAGTGGGACGAGCGCGCGGCCCAGGCCGAGGCCGAGCTGGGCCAGATCGCCGAGCAGATCGCCGCCGCCGACGAGCAGGCCGAGCTGCTGGCCGCGCAGGCCGAGGAGCAGGCCGGCACGCTGCCGACGCTGGAAGACGCGCTGCGCGCCGCGCAGGGCCGCAGCAACGAGCAGCGCAACCTGGTGGCCCAGGTGCAGCAGCAGATCCAGCTGCTGGCCGCCGAGAGCCGCAACCTCGACGAGCAGCGCCGCCAGTTCACGACGCGGCGCGAGCGCCTGGCCGGCGAACGCGGCCAGCTCGCCGCGCCCGACGCCCAGCGCCTGGCCGAGCTGAAGGAACGCCACGACGCCGCGCAGCAGGCCCAGGAGCTGGCCGATGCGCGGCTGCACGAATTGCAGGAGCAGGTGCCCGCCCTGGACGAGGCGCGCCGTGCGCAGCAGGCCGCGGTCAACACCGAGGCGGGCAAGCAGGCCGACCTGTCGGCGCGCCTGGAGGCGCTGCGGGCGCTGCAGGAGAAGGTGCGCACCGAGGGCAAGCTCAAGCCCTGGCTGGCCCGGCACGGGCTCGAGGGCCTGCCGGGCCTGTGGACCAAGGTGCACATCGAGCCGGGCTGGGAGACGGCGCTCGAGGCCGCGCTGCGCGAGCGGCTCAACGCGCTCGAGGTCGGCCGGGTCGAGACGGTGCGTGCCTTCGCCGCCGATGCACCGCCGGCCAAGCTGGCCTTCTACACGCCGCCGAATGCCGCAATCAGCAACACGCACCAGACGCTGCCGCGCCTGTCCGACCTGCTGCGCCTGGGCGATGCGGGTCTCAAGGCGCTGCTGAACGACTGGCTCGAGGGTGTCTACACCGCCGCCAGCCTCGACGAGGCGCTCGCCCAGCGCGACAGGCTGACGCACGGCGAGGTGATCACCACCCGCGACGGCCACCAGGTCAGCCAGTTCGCCGTTGCCTTCTACGCGCCGGATTCCGAGCAGGCCGGCATGCTCGCGCGCGCCCAGGAGATCGAGAACCTGGAGCGCCAGCAGCGCGCCCAGTCGCTGATCGCCGAGGAGGCGCGCAGTGCCCTGGTGCGCGCCGAGGCGGCCTACACCGAAGGCTCGCAACGGCTCATCGCGGCGCGCCGCGAGGCCACCGAGGCGCAGACCCGCGCGCACCAGCTGCAGGTCGAGCTGCTGCGCCTGACGCAGCAGGCCGAGCAGACCGGCGCACGGCGCGCCCAGCTCGACGAGGAGCTGTCCGAGATCGACGCCCAGCTCGAGGAACTCGAGGAGCGCCGCACCACCGGCGAGGCGCGCTTCGAGGAGCTGGACATGCAGCTCGCCACCACGCAGGAGCGCCATGCCGAGCTCGACGAGGCGGTGATCGCCGCGGAGCGCAAGCTCGCCGACGCACGCGAGCAGGGCCGCGCGCTCGAGCGCCAGGCGCAGGAGGCGCAGTTCCAGTCGCGCTCGCTCGCCGCCCGGCGCGGCGAGCTGCAGCGCGGCATCGAGACGGCGCGCCAGCAGGCCGAGGCGAACCGCCAGTCCGCCGTGCAGCTGCACGACGAGCTGGCCGAACTCACCGATGCCGCCGCCCAGGCCGGCCTGCAGACCGCGCTGGCGCTCAAGCTCGAACGCGAGGCCGCGCTCGGCGCCAAGCGCAGCGAGTACGACGACCTGACGCTGCGCCTGAAGCGCGCCGACGAGCAGCGCCTGCAGCACGAGCAGAGCCTCGCGCCGCTGCGCGAGCGCATCACCAAGCTGCAGCTCGAGGAGCAGGCCGCGCAGCTCGGCGGCGCACAGTACCTCGAGCAGCTGAGCGCCGCGCAGGTCGATCTCGCCGCGCTCGGCCAGTCGATCGAGGCGGACGGCGTCAAGCTCTACGGCCTGCAGGGCGAGATCGACCGCATCAACCGCGAGATCAACGCGCTCGGCGCCGTGAACCTCGCCGCGCTCGACGAGCTGACCGCGGCGCGCGAGCGCAAGAGCTTCCTGGACGCGCAGAACGCCGACCTGACCGAGGCCATCACCACGCTGGAGGACGCGATCCGCAAGATCGACCTCGAGACGCGCGAGCTGCTGGGCACGACCTTCGCGCAGGTGAACGAACATTTCGGGCGCATGTTCCCGGTGCTGTTCGGCGGCGGGCAGGCCAAGCTGGTGATGACCGGCGACGAGATCCTCGATGCCGGCGTGCAGGTGCTGGCCCAGCCGCCGGGCAAGAAGAACAGCACCATCCACCTGCTGTCGGGCGGCGAGAAGGCGCTCACCGCGATCGCGCTGGTGTTCGCGATCTTCCAGCTCAACCCGGCGCCGTTCTGCCTGCTCGACGAGGTCGACGCCCCGCTGGACGACGCCAACACCGAGCGCTACGCCAAGCTGGTGAAGGAGATGGCCGCGGGCACGCAGTTCCTATTCATCTCGCACAACAAGATCGCGATGGAGATGGCCGAGCAGCTGATCGGCGTGACGATGCAGGAGCAGGGCGTCTCGCGCATCGTCGCGGTCGACATCGAGGCGGCGGTCGGCATGGCCGAGGCCGCCTGAGGGGGCGGTGACGATGAGCCTCACGGTCGCGCTGGCCTTGTTCGGCGCGGCGGTATTGGCCGCGCTGGGCGGGCATGCGTACTGGCAGACGCGCCGGCGCGAGGCGCGCCGCGTGGTGGTGGCGCCGCCGGCCGAGCCGCGCGAGCCGGTGTTGCGCGAACCCGGCTTCGAGACGCCGGCCGAGCCGGTGCCCGAGACGCCCGTCGCCGAGCCGCCGCGCACGCCGCGCCGCAACCTGCCGAGGATCGACGCGCTGATCGATGCCGTGGCGACGCTCTCGGTCGAGGTGCAGATCAGCGGCGACATGGCGCTCACGCACCTGCCGCCCACGCGCCGCGCCGGCAGCAAGCCCTTCTTCATCGAGGGCCTGAACGTGCAGACGCGCGAGTGGGAGCCGCCCGCGCCGGGCCAGCGCTACGTCGAGTTCCAGGCCGGCGTGCAGCTGGCCAACCGCGGCGGGGCGCTGAACGAGATCGAGTACTCCGAGTTCGTGCAGAAGGTGCAGGCCTTCGCCGAGGGCATCGGCGCGCTGCCCGATTTCCCCGACATGCTCGAGGTGGTGGCCCGCGCGCGCGAGCTCGACGCCTTCGCAAGCGAGCACGACGCGCAGCTCGCGGTGCACCTGCGCTCGCGCTCGGTGGCCTGGAGCGTGGGCTACATCCAGCAGCATGCGGCGCGGCACGGCTTCGTGCCGGGCATGGTGCCCGGGCGCCTGGTGCTGCCCGGGGCCGAGGAAGGCGCCCCGCCGGTGCTGACGCTGGCCTTCGACTCGCAGGCCGCGCTGTCGGACGACCCCAACCAGGCCGCGCTGCGCGACGTGACGCTGGCCTTCGACGTGCCGCAGACCGACCCGCTCGCCGAGCCCTTCATCACCTGGCAGGCGAGCGCGCAGGCGCTCTCGCTGGGCATGGACGCGGCCATCGTCGACGACAACGGCGCGCCGCTGTCGGCCGAGAGCTTCGGCAGCATCGGCGCCGAGCTGAAGCGGCTCTACGACGAGCTGGCGGAGCGCGACCTCGCGGCCGGCTCGCCGGCGGCGCGGCGACTGTTCAGCTAGGAGTCTCAGAACGGGGGGCCGCTGTCCGGCCCGAGCATCTCGCGCCGCAGCAGCGGCAGCGGCGGCGAGCCGTAGGAGAGCAGCCGGTCGTGGAACGCGCCCCAGGCAGCACGCCCCCCGCGCGAGGAAGTCCAGTCGTCGCGCAGGCGGCGGATCATCAGCTTGCCGAGGGTGTAGTAGCCGTAGCCCGGGTCGAAGGTTCCGCGTGCCGCCTGCTGGCGTGCGCTCGCCGCGTCCTGGAAGGCCTGCTCGCGGAACGCCTGCTCCGCCTGCTCGACCGTCATGCCCCCGGTGTGCAGTTCGATCGCGCACACCAGCCGCACGTTGCGCAGCAGGGCCTCGAGCAGCTGGCCGACATGCAGGGCCGGGTCGCCGCCGCCCAGGCCGGCCTCCCACATCATCTCCTCGGCGTAGTGGGCCCAGCCTTCGTCGAACGCATAGCCGAAGACGAGCGGGGACAGCCGGGAGTCCGAACGCCGCGCATGCAGTGCCTGCAGGAAGTGCCCGGGCCAGACCTCGTGCACCGAGACGAACAGCAGTTCGGCATGGGCGGGCACGTAGGCCTCGCGTTCCTCGGCGGTCCAGGCCGGATCGGGTGGCGCGATCTGGTAGACCGACGGCAAGCCGCGTTCGTACGGGCCGGGAATGGTGATCTGCGCGCCGTTCCAGCGGTCGTAGGGCGGTGTCTCCGCGACCAGCGCCTGCTCGTCGCCGGGAATGGAGACCAGCGCCTGCTCCTGCACGAAGCGGCGCAGCGCGTCGAGCTGGTGGCGGGCGGCCTCGATCGGCGAGTCGGGCTTGTCGGCACGTACCCGGGCGACGCAGTCGGCCAGCGGCCGGCCGGGGAGCACGCGTTCGCAGGCCTCGTGCAGCGCCGCGCGGTTGCGCGCCAGGTCGCGCTGCGCCGCCGCGCGCAGCGCGGGCAGCGGCACGTCGATGCGTTCGGTGGCCCATAGCATCGTGGCGAAGCGCTCGGGGCCGAGCGCGAAGTCGTCGGTCGCGCTCGGCTCCAGCGTGGCCAGCCAGGCATCCAGCGCGCGCAGGGCCTGCACCGCCGGCGGGAGGCTCGCCTTCAGCCGGGCCTGCAGGACCGGATCGTCGACCGGCGCGAACACGGCAGGCGCGTCGCGCTCGAGGAAGTCCGCCAGTCCGCCGAAGCCGATGCGGCCGCGCTGGATGAAGGTGCGGGGCAACGGCGGGCGAAGGTTGGCCCGGATCTGCGCCGCCGCGGCCGGCAGCGCCTGCGCATACGCCGTGAACGCCGCCAGGCGCTGGGGCAGCGGCGCGTAGGCCCGGGCGACATAGACATCGGGCGAGAGGCCGAAGGCATAGTAGTCGGGCTGGCGGTGCGCTGCGTCGAGCGTCTCGAGCGCGAACAGCTCGCGGTCGATCTGCACCAGCATCTGTTCGCGCTCGAAGCGCCTGGGCCCGTCGAGCCGCTCGGGCGCGATTGCCAGCGCGCGCTCGCGCAGGGCGTGCAGGCGCCGGGCCTCGCGCTGGAGGCCGTCCTCGCTCCAATCGGGCAGCCGGCCGTCGGCCTCGTGCCGGCCGGCCCATGCGGCCAGCTCCGGTTGCGCCTCGAGCGTCGAGGCGAGGTAGTCGTCGACCAGCCGGTCCCAGGGGGCGCCGGCCGGTGACCTCCACGGAGGCAGAGCCTGGCAGGCGCACAACAGCGCACAAGCCAGCACCGGCGCCAAGATGCGCCAGCAGCGAAACAGGATGCCCTCCTCCATGCCATGCCTCCAACCGGGTGCTGCGCATGATGCTGGCGGGGGCAGGCTGCGGCAAGGCCGTGGCATGCTTGCAACTGATGACGACATCCGCTTCCGACCCCGCCGCGCGCGCAGCCGATTTGCGCGCGCAGCTGCAGCACCACGCGCACCGCTACTACGTGCTCGACGCGCCCGAGATCCCCGATGCCGAGTACGACCGGCTGTTCCAGGAACTGCAGGCGATCGAGGCGGCCCATCCGGAACTGCTGACCGCCGATTCGCCGACCCAGCGTGTGCTCGGCAAGGTGCTGCCCGGCCTGGTGCCGGTGCGGCACGCGGTGCCGATGCTCTCGATCCGCACCGAGACCGACACCACCGCCGCCGGCGCCGAGGCCTTCGACGCGCGGGTGCGCCGCGAGCTCGGGCTCGAGGCCGACGCCCCGCCGGTCGAGTACTGCGCCGAGCTGAAGTTCGACGGCCTGGCGATCAACCTGCGCTACGAACGCGGCGTGCTGGTGCAGGCCACCACGCGCGGCGACGGCGAGACTGGCGAGGACGTCACGCAGAACATCCGCACCATCGGGCAGATCCCGCTGCGGCTGTTCGGGGAGGCTCCCGAGCTGATCGAGATCCGCGGCGAGGTCTACATGCGGCGCGACGATTTCGAGCGCCTCAACGAGCGTCAGCGCGAGAAGGGCGAGAAGAGCTTCATCAACCCGCGCAACACCGCCGCCGGCGCGGTGCGCCAGCTCGACCCGGCGCAGGTGGCGGCCAAGAAGCTGAGCTTCTTCGCCTACGGCCTGGGCGACGTGCAGGGCTGGTTCCAGCCGGCCACGCACAGCGCGACGCTGGACGCCATCGCCGCCTTCGGCGTGCCGGTCAACGGCGAGCGCGCGGTGGTGCAGGGCGCCGAGGGCCTCGCGGCCTACCACCGGCGCATCGCGGCGCGGCGCGACGCGCTGCCGTTCGACATCGATGGCGTGGTCTACAAGGTCAATGACATCGCGCTGCAGAAACAGCTCGGCTTCGTGACGCGTGAGCCGCGCTGGGCGGTGGCCCACAAGTACCCGGCGCAGGAGCAGATGACGCGCCTGAACGACATCGAGATCCAGGTCGGCCGCACCGGCAAGCTCACGCCGGTGGCCAAGCTGGAGCCGGTGTTCGTCGGCGGCACGACGGTCAGCAACGCGACGCTGCACAACCTGTTCGAGCTGCGGCGCAAGAAGGTGCGCGTGGGCGACACCGTGATCGTGCGCCGCGCCGGCGACGTGATTCCCGAGGTCGTCGGCGTCGTGCCGACGGCGCGGCCGCGCTACGTGGCGAACTTCCGCATGCCGCGCCGCTGCCCGGTGTGCGGCAGCGCCGTGGTGCGCGAGCGCGGCGGGGTGGACCACCGCTGCACCGGCGGCCTGTTCTGCGCCGCGCAGCGCAAGCAGGCGCTGCTGCACTTCGCCGGCCGGCGGGCGATGGACATCGAGGGCCTGGGCGACAAGCTGGTCGACCAGCTGGTGGACGGCGGCCTGATCCGCACGCTGCCCGAGCTCTACAAGCTCGGCGTGGCCAAGCTGGCGGCGCTGGACCGCATGGCCGAGAAGAGCGCGGCCAACCTGGTGGCCGCACTCGAGCAGAGCAAGCACACGACGCTGGCGCGTTTCCTCTACGCGCTGGGCATCCGCCAGGTCGGCGAGGCCACCGCCAAGGACCTGGCGAAGCACTTCGGTTCGCTCGACCGCGTGATGGACGCGAGCGTCGAGCAGCTGCTCGAGGTGCCGGACGTGGGGCCGATCGTCGCCACGAGCATCCGCACCTTCTTCGAGCAGCCGCACAACCGCGAGGTGGTGGAGCAGCTGCGAGCCGCCGGCGTGCGCTGGGACGAACACGACGGCACGGCCGACACCGCGCCCAGGCCGCTGGCCGGCAAGACGCTCGTGCTGACCGGCACGCTGCCGAGCCTCGGCCGCGAGGAGGCGAAGGCGCTGATCGAGGCAGCTGGCGGCAAGGTGGCCGGCTCGGTGTCGAAGAAGACCCACTACGTGATCGCCGGCGAGGAGGCCGGCAGCAAGCTCGACAAGGCGCGCGAGCTCGGCGTGCCGGTGCTCGACGAAGACGGCCTGCGGGCGCTGCTCGCATGAACGTCGCCTGGCTCGAGGGCCTGCGGGCGCGGGCGGACCAGTCGCCCCTGCGCCCACGCGTGCCGCTGCGCCTGGCGGCCAACGCCGCGGTGATCGGCTCGGTCGAGCCGGCGCTGGTCGCCCAGCTCGTGGCCGCCGGCCTGCCGGTGGCGGCGGCGGGTGACGCCGTCGACGTGCAGGGCGACGCCGACGCGGCGCTGGCCCGCATCGCGCGCTGGCTGCACGACGCGGGCCTCGCGAGCCGCTGGCGCGACGAGCTCCTCGCGGTGACCGACGAGAGCGGCCGGGTGCAGGCCGCGGTCGAGCGCGCCGCGGTGCGGCCTCTGGGCATCACGACCTTTGCCGTGCACCTGGTCGGGCGCGACCCGGCGGGCCGCTGGTGGCTGCAGCAACGTGCGCTGGACAAGGCCACCGACCCGGGCCGCTGGGACACGCTGATGGGCGGCCTGGTGGCCGACCGCGAGAGCCTCGAGCAGACGCTCGAGCGCGAGACCTGGGAGGAGGCCGGCCTGCGGCTGGCCGACCTGGAGGCGCTGCGCGAGCACGGTGCGCTGACGGTGCGCCGGCCGGTGGCCGAGGGCTACATGGTCGAGCGCATGGCGGTCTACTCGGCGCGCGTGCCGGCTCACCTGGTGCCGCAGAACCAGGACGGCGAGGTCGAGCGCTTCGAGTGCGTCGACGAGCCGGCCCTTCGAGAGCGCCTGGCCGCCGACGCCTTCACGCTCGAGGCGGCGCTGGTGCTGGTGCGTGTGCTGGGGCTGTGACCGCGGCGCGCGCGGCGGCGCGCCTCACTCGCGCGGCCGGAAGCTGATCTCGATGGTGGAGGGCACGCGGCCGTCGGTGTCGCGCGGCAGCACCTCGGTCTTGTCGATCGCGCGCAGCACGGCCTCGTCCCAGGCCGGCACGCCGCTGCTCTTGAGCAGCTTGCGGCCGATGATGGTGCCGTCCGGCGCGGCGCGCACCTCGACCGTGGCCAGCGGGTTGCCGTCGATCGTGTCGCTGAAGACGATGTTGGGCAGGATGCGCGCCTTGATGCGCCCGGCATAGCTGGCCGAGGGGCCGGCAGTGCGCTGCGCGGTGCCGGTGGACGAGGGCTCGCCGGTGGCGCCGGCCTGGCTGAGGATGCGCTTCATCTGCGCCTCGCGCAGCGCCTCGAGCCGCTCCTGGTCCTTGCGCTTCGCCTCGGCTTCCTTCTTCTTGCGCTCGGCCTCTTCCTTCTGGCGCTGCTGCTCCTCGCGCCTGGCCTCTTCCTCCTGGCGCTTCTTCTCCTCTTCCTTCTTCGCCTTCTCGATGGCGATCTGCGCGTCCTGCTGCGGCTTCTGCACCGGCTCCGGCTTGGGCGGCGGCGGTGTGGGCTTGGGCTGCGGTGCCGGCTCGGGCTCGACGGGCCGGGGCGCGGCGATCTGCGGCACGGCCGCCCACAGCTCGGCCTCGACGCCGGCTGGGTTGCTGGAACGCCAGCTGACGCCGAAGGCGATCGCCACGACCAGCAGCGCGTGCACCAGCAGCGCGAGCCCGAGCCCGCGGCTGATGCCGTCGGGGTTGCGCGGGATCAGCGCGTCTCTGGTGAGGGCCGAGGCGTGCATGGGCTCAGCTGGTGCCGCTCTTGACCGACAGCCCCACGCGCTGGATGCCGGCGCGCTGCAGCGTGTCCATCACCTTCACCACGCTCTCGTACTTGATGCCCTTGTCGGCCGAGATCACCACCGGCGTCTCCGGGTTGCCCGACTGGGCCTGCTTCACGCGCGCGGCGAGGTTCTTCAGGTTCGCGCCGTCGATGTCCTTGCCGTCGAGCTTGAGCTTGACGCTCTCGTCGCTGGCGACGATCACCTCGACCACGTGCTCCGGCCGCTGCTTGGCCTTGCCGACCGTCGGCAGGTCGATCACGCCGGTGGTGATCAGCGGCGCGGTGACCATGAAGATGATCAGCAGCACCAGCATGACGTCGATGAACGGCACCATGTTGATCTCGCTGATGGTGCGGCGGCGTCCGCCACCGCGGGCAACGACGGCAGGCATGCTCCGGCCTCCTCAGCGGCTGTGCGCGAAGCCGCTGCTGACCGTGGCCGCGGCAGGTGCCGGACCCGGCGCGCCGACATTGCGCTGCAGGATGTTCGAGAACTCCTCGATGAAGGTCTCGAGCTGGATCGCGATGCGGTCGATGTCGCGCGCGAAGCGGTTGTAGGCGATCACCGCCGGGATGGCCGCGAACAGGCCGATCGCGGTGGCCACCAGCGCCTCGGCGATGCCCGGCGCCACGGTGGCCAGCGTCACCTGCTGCATGTTCGACAGGCCGACGAAGGCATGCATGATCCCCCACACCGTGCCGAACAGGCCGACATAGGGGCTGACCGAGCCGACCGAGGCCAGGAAGCTGAGGTTGGACTCCACCGCGTCGATCTCGCGCTGGAAGCTCGCGCGCATCGCGCGGCGCGCGCCGTCGAGCAGCGCGCCGGCGTCGAGCACACGCTTCTCGCGCAGCTTCAGGAACTCGCGCATTCCCGAGGCGAAGATGCGTTCCATCGGCGCGCCACGGCCGTCGACGCTGCGCTTGCTCGCGTCGGCATACAGCTCGTTGAGGTTGCGGCCGGCCCAGAACTCGCGCTCGAACTCGTCGTTCTCGCCGCGCACGCGGCGCAGGCCGAACAGCTTGCCGAAGATCACCGTCCAGCTCGCCAGCGAGGCGAGCAGCAGCCCGGCCATCACCAGCTGCACGACGAAGCTGGCCTGTGTGACGAGCGTGAAGATCGAGAAGTCCTGGTTCATGGCATCTTGCTGAGAAGCTCGGTCGGAATTCGGCGCATCCTGAAAGTTCCGGCATCGACGCAGCCGATGCGGATGCGGCCCTCGGCCAGCAGCGTGCGCTCGCCCGGCGCACTGCGCCAAGCCTGCTGCACGAGGCTCATCGACACCCGGCCCACCTCCTGCGGCATGACGCTGACCTCGAGCAGGTCGTCCAGCCGCGCCGGGGCCAGGTAGCGCACCGCAGTATCGGCGACGACGAAGATCGTGCCTGTGTCGGTTCGCAAGCGCTCCTGCTCGTACCCGAGCGCGCGCAGCCATTCGGTGCGGGCGCGCTCGAAGAACTTCAGGTAATTGGCATAGAACACGACGCCGCCGGCGTCCGTGTCCTCCCAGTAGACGCGCAGCGTGAAGCGGAACGGAAGGTCGTGGGTCTCGGGCAAGCCGCGATTATCGCTGCTGCACCCGCTGGTACACCGGGCCCCACAGCGGGTGGCCGGCCTCGGACTTGGTCAGCGCGAAGGCCGGGTCGGCGGCGCGCGCGGCGCGGAACGCCGCCTCGCACTCGGCCATGCGGTTGCTGGTGCAGAAGACGAACGCCAGCAGCTTGTGGGCCGCGGCCCGGTCGCGCGGCGACACCAGGCCGGCCTGCAGTGCCGCCTGCAGCTGCTTCTCGGCCTGCGGGTACTGCGCATCGTCGTAGGCGCGCAGGCCGGCCAGCAGCGCCTTCTCGGCCGGCCGGTCGGCGATGTCCAGCAGCCCGAGCGCCGGCGCGTTCAACTGCGGCTGGGCGCAGCCGGCGGCCAGCAGGGTGAGCAGGGCGAGCGAGGCGGCGGCGACAAGGCGGGTGGTCATGATCCGAAGCGGTGCTTGAGCGTCACCGCCTGGCCGCCGGTGACGGTGACCTGGGTGGTGAAGGCGGGAAAGTCGGCGTTGCGGATCGTGATCTGGTGCCGTCCCTCGGGCAAGGTCAGCTCGTTGAGCGGCGGCGTGGTGCCGACCGGCGTGCCGTCGACCTCCACCTGGCCCCAGGGGCTGACGGCCACCTTCACGGTGCCCAGGGCCGGCGCGGCGGCGGTTGCCGCCGGGCGGGCGTCGCGCGGGCGGCGTTCACGGGCCGATTCCCGCGCCGGCGTGGCGGCCGCCCGGGGTGCCGGCGCGGCGGCCACCGGCGGCGCGGCCGGTGGGGGCGCCTCGGCCACCGGCGGCGTGGCCGGCGGCGGTTCGGACGGGGGTGGCTCGACCGCGGCGGGAGCGGCGGGCACGGCGGCCTGCACGGGCGGTGCGGGCGGGGGCGGTGCCGGCGCCGTCACGGGCACCGCGTTCGCCTCGGCCACGGCCGTCGCCGGATCGATGCCGTGGTTCAGCGCCACGAAGGCCCACCAGGCGCCCGCCACCGCCAGCAGTGCGACGGCGGCACCGGCCAGCGCCCAGGTGCGGCGCTGCTGCCCCAGTGGCACCGGCTCGGCCGGGACCGGCGCCTCGGCGCCCGCGTCGGCGTGCTCCTCGAGCCAGTGGCGCAGTTCGCGCGACAAGGCGCGGGCCGAGCGGAAGCGCAGGTCCGGGTCCTTCTGCATCGCGCGCTCGGCGATCTCGGCCAGGCCGGTCGGCACGGCCGGGTTGACCTCGTCGGCGCGCGGCGGCTGGTGCTCCAGCACCGCCTGGGTGATCTCGGACAGCGTCGAGCCGCGGAACGGCTTCTGGTCGGTCAGCAGCTCGTAGAACACGACGCCGAGCGAGAACACGTCGGCGCGCCGGTCCACCACCTCGTGGCGCGCCTGCTCCGGCGCCATGTAGTAGGGCGAGCCGGCCGCCACCTCGCCCGCGCCGTCGTGCTGGTGTGCGATGCGGGCGATGCCGAAGTCGAGCACGCGCGGCTGGGTGCGGCCGACCATGAAGATGTTGGCCGGCTTGATGTCGCGGTGCACCACGCCCTTGGTGTGCGCGTACGAGAGCGCGTCGGCCACGCGCCGCACGATCAGCGCCGCCTGCGTGGCCGTCGGGCGCCAGCCTTCCTGGCGCAGCTGGCGCAGGTCGCGGCCCTTGAGCAGCTCCATCGCGATGTAGGCGCTCTGGTCGCTGACGCCGGCGTCGAACACCGTGACGATGTGCGGGTGGCTCAGGCTGCCGGCGGCGCGTGCCTCGTTCAGGAACAGGGCGTTGAAGGACTCGCGCTCCTCGGGCGAGATCTCCAGGTTCAGGGTCTTGATCGCGATCAGGCGCGACAGCAGCGGGTCGTGCGCCGCGTAGACCGTGCCGAGGCCGCCGGCGCCGATGCGGTACTTGAGCGCATAGCGGCCGATGTGCCCGATGGTGGGCATGTCGCCCTCGCGCTTGGGCGGCGGGTTGGTCGAGAAGGTCGGGACCGGGCCGGCGGGCAGGCTGGCCTCCTGCTCGCCCCAGTTCACGAAGTCGGAGGCGGTCGGCGGCAGGGTGGGCGGGATCGGCTCGGCCGGCTCCGAATCGGCCGGCTCGGGCCGCGACGGGGGGCTCGAAAAGCTCACCCCGGCAGCTTAGTGCAGCCCCCGGGCGCCCACGCGTGAAAAAGACCCGGCCGGGGCCCGTTGTTAACCGTTGCTCACCAAGTCGCGGCGGCGTTCAGCGCCGCTGCGACAGCCAGCCGCGCAGGCGCGCCAGCGCCTCCTGCAGTTGCGGCAGCGCACTGGCGTAGGACAGGCGCAGCCAGCGTTCGCTGCCGTTCCGGCCGAAGTCGCGCCCCGGCGTCAGCGCCACCTGGGCGCCACGCATGGCCTCGAAGACGAAGTCCCAGCTGCTGGCGGCGTGCGCCGAGCAGTCGGCCCAGGCGTAGAACGCGCCGTCCGGCGGCACCGGGACTGTCAGCCCCATCGCATCCAGCGCCGGAACGACGACATCGCGCCGGGCGCGGAATTCGCCGCGCCGGCGTTCGTACTCGGCGATCGACTCCGGCTCGAAGCAGGCCAGCGCGGCGCGCTGGGCGATCGTCGAGGCGCAGATGAACAGGTTCTGGGCCAGCTTCTCGACCGCCGGCACGAGCGAGGGCGGCAGCACCAGCCAGCCGAGCCGCCAGCCGGTCATCGAGAAGTACTTGGAGAAGCTGTTCACCGAGATCACGTCCTCGCCGTGGGCGAGTGCGCTGTGGCCGAAGCGCTCGTCGTAGCTCAGGCCGAGGTAGATCTCGTCGACGATCGTGAAGCCGCCGCGCGCGCGCACCGCGCGCACGATGCGGCCCATCTCGTCGGGGTCGATCGAGGTGCCGGTCGGGTTGGACGGCGAGGCCAGCAGCACGCCGCGCGTGCGTTCGCCCCAGGCCGCCTCGACGCCGGCGGCGTCGAGCTGGAAACGTTGTTCCGGCCCGGCCGGCAGCAGCACCGGGCGCCCCTCGGCGGCGGCGACGAAATGCCGATTGCAGGGATAGCTCGGGTCGGGCAGCAGCACCTCGTCGTCGCGGTCGATCAGCGCCAGGCAGGCGAGCTGCAACGCGGCCGAGGCGCCGGCGGTGACGACGATGCGCGCGGGGGCGATGTCGAGCCCGAAGCGCTGGCCGTACCAGGCGGCGATGCGCTCGCGCAGCGCGGGCAGGCCGGTGGCGTCGGTGTACTGCGTGCGGCCGTCGCGCAGCGCGCGCTCGGCGGCCTCGCGCACCAGCGGCGGCGCGGTGAAATCGGGCTCGCCGATGTTCAGGAAGATCATGCGCCGCCCGCCGCGCGCCGGGTCGCACAGCGGCGACTGCGCCAGCTCGGTGGCCGCCTTGGCGCACTCCATCACGTAGAAGGGCTCGATGTGCTCGAGCCGCCCGGCGGTCTTCACCGCGGGGCTGCTCCACGCGCGCGCTGCACCTCGGCCGGGCGCAGCTCGCCGGCCGCCTTGTCGAGCACGCCGTTGACGTACTTGTGGCCGTCGGTGCCGCCGAAGCTCTTGGCCAGCTCGACCGCCTCGTTGATGGCCACCTTGTACGGCACGTCCAGGCAGTGCTGCATCTCGTAGACGCCGATCATCAGCACGCCGTGTTCGATCGGCGACAGCTCGGTGGTCTTGCGGTCGACATGCTTGGCCAGCACCGCGTCGATGCCGGCGGCCTCGGCGATGCAGCCGTGCAGCAGGGCGTCGAAGTGCACCGCATCGGCGCTGTCGAAGCCGTCCTGCTCGCGCATGTGGGCGTCGATCACGCCCGGCTCGGCACCACCCAGCAGCCACTGGTACAGGCCCTGCAGCGCGAACTCGCGCGAGCGCCGGCGCGCCGAGGGCGGGCGCTTGCCCATCGGACGCGGTTTCTTCTTGGCCGTGGTTTCGCTCACGAAAGGTCTTCCATCAGGCAGGCCATCTCGACCGCCACGCGCGCCGCGTCGCGGCCCTTGTCCTCGGCGCGCGCCCAGGCCTGGGCCTCGTTCTCGACGGTCAGGATCGCGTTGGCGATCGGGATCTGGTGGTCCAGCGCGACGCGCGTGACGCCCGCGCCGCTCTCGTTGGCCACCAGCTCGAAGTGGTAGGTCTCGCCGCGGATGATGCAGCCCAGCGCGATCAGCGCGTCGTAGTCGTCGCTGTCGGCCAGCGCCATCAGCGCCACCGGGACCTCCAGCGCCCCCGGCACCATGACATGGCGGATGTGCTTCTCGGCCACGCCGAGTGCGCGCAGCTCGGCGATACAGGTCTGCGCCAGCTTGTCGGTGAGCGGCGCGTTGAAACGCGCCTGCACGATGGCGATGCGCAGGTCCTGGCCGTCCAGATCGACTCCGGCGCCCTTGTCGGCGTCTTGCATGAATGCTCCTAGGGCGAGACGAAACCGGTGACCTCGAGGCCGTAGCCGACCATGCTGGGCATGCGCCGCGGGCTGCCGAGCAGGCGCATCTTCGCCACGCCGAGGTCGCGCAGGATCTGCGCGCCGACGCCGTAGGTGCGCAGGTCCATCTGGCCGCGTGCCGGCGCGGCCGGCTCGGCGCGCGCCTCGGCCAGCTGCGGCAGCAGGGCGGCAGCGTCCTCGCCGCAGTTCAGCAGCAGCGCCACGCCGCGCTCGCTGGCCTGCACCGCGGCCAGCGCCTTGGGCAGCGGCCACGAATGGCCGCAGCGGCCGGCATCGAGCAGGTCGAGCACCGACAGCGGCTCGTGCACCCGCACCAGCACCTCCTCGCCCGACTGCCAGCGGCCCTTGGTCAGCGCCAGGTGCAGGCCGCCAGTGCGGTCGCGGTACGCGGCGCAGTCGAACTCGCCCTGGGCGGTGCTCATGCGGCGCTGCGCGACACGCTCGATCAGCGACTCGTTGCGGCTGCGGTACTCGATCAGGTCGGCGATGGTGCCGATCTTCAGCCGGTGCTCGCGCGCGAACTCGATCAGGTCGGGCAGGCGCGCCATCGTGCCGTCGTCCTTCATCACCTCGCAGATCACCGCGGCGGGCGTGAGGCCGGCCATGCCGGCCAGGTCGCAGCCGGCCTCGGTGTGCCCGGCGCGCATCAGCACGCCGCCGTCCTGCGCCTGCAGCGGGAAGATGTGGCCGGGCTGCACCAGGTCGCTCGGCTTGGCCTGGCGTGCCACCGCCGCCTGCACGGTGCGTGCGCGGTCGGCCGCGGAGATGCCGGTGGTCACGCCCTCGGCCGCCTCGATCGAGACGGTGAACGCGGTGCCGGTCTTCTGGCCGTTGCGCGCAGCCATCGGCGTGAGCTGCAGCCGCTCGCAACGCTCGCGCGTGAGCGTCAGGCAGATCAGCCCGCGGCCGAACCTCGCCATGAAGTTGATCGCCTCGGGGCTGACATGCTCGGCCGCGAGCACGAGGTCGCCTTCGTTCTCGCGATCCTCCTCGTCGACGAGGATGACCATGCGGCCGGCGGCGAGCTCGGCGACGAGCTCCGGAATCGGGGAAATCGACATGACGGGATTATCAGGGCCGCGGCAGCGAGCCGCCGAGCATGCGTTCGACGTAACGTGCGATCAGGTCGATCTCGAGGTTGACGGCCTGGCCGGCGTGCAGCGTGCCGAGCGTGGTGTTCTGCACGGTGTGCGGGATCAGGTTGATGCTGAACTCGCAGGCGCGCTCCAGGTCGGTGACCCGGTTGACCGTCAGGCTCACCCCGTTGACCGTGATCGAGCCCTTGTAGGCCAGAAAGCGCGCCAGCGCCGGCGGGGCGCTGATGCGCAGCTCCCACGATTCGCCGATCGGCTCGAAGTGCACCACCGTGCCGATGCCGTCGACATGGCCGCTGACCAGGTGGCCGCCGAGCCGGTCGTTGGCGCGCAGCGCCTTCTCGAGGTTGACCGGCCCGGGTTCGGCCAGGCCGGCGGTGCGCGCCAGGCTCTCGGCCGAGATGTCGATGCCGAAGCGCGAGGCGTCGCGGTCCAGCGTGGTGACGGTCATGCAGGCGCCGTTGAGCGCGATGCTGTCGCCCAGCACGACGTCGTGCAGGTAGCCCGCCGGGGCCTGGATGGCGAGCCGCTTGCCGTGGCTCGCGTCGGCGCCCAGGGCGCGCACCTCCTCGATGCGGCCGACGCCGGTGATGATGCCTGTGAACATGCGCCGATTGTCGCAGGCACGCCGCGACGGCGTCGTCGCCCAGGTGTCAGGGCCGCGGTCAGAAGCGTTCGCGGCCGGGCGGTCGGGCGATCAGGCGCAGGTCCGCGCCGACCGGCTGCACGTCGACCCAGCGCAGGTCGAGCGACTGCTCGAGCCGCTCCAGCGGGCCGAAGGCGGCCAGCTCGCGCCCGAGTCCGAGCAGGCGCGGCGCCATGTAGACCAGGAACTCGTCGACCAGCCCTTCGCGCACGAACGAGCCGTTCAGCTTGTGGCCGGCCTCGAGGTGCAGTTCGTTGACGCCGCGGCGCGCCAGGTCGGCCAGCATCGTGGGGAGGTCGACCTTGCCGGCGGGCCCCGGCGCGAAGGCGATCTCGGCGCCGCGGGCGCTCAGCGCCTCCTCGCGTTCGGCGTGCGCCTGCGCGGCATACAGCAGCACCTGGCCTTGCGGCTCGAACAGGCGTGCCGAGGGCGGCGTCTCGAGGCGCGAATCGACCACCACGCGCAGCGGCTGGCGCGTCGTCTCGACCAGACGCACGTCCAGCCGCGGGTCGTCATCCAGCACGGTGCCCACGCCGGTCAGCACCGCGCCGGCGCGCTTGCGCCAGGCATGGCCGTCGGTGCGCGCGGCCGCGCCGGTGATCCACTGGCTCACGCCGTTGGGCAGCGCGCTGCGGCCGTCCAGCGAGACGGCGCACTTCATGCGCACCCACGGCCGGCCCCGCACGACGCGCGAGAAGAAGCCGATGTTGAGCTCGCGCGCCGCCTCGGCCTGCAGCCCCTCGATCACCTCGATGCCAGCGGCGCGCAGCCGCGCCGCGCCCTGGCCGGCGACCTGCGGGAACGGGTCCTCGAGCGCCATCACGACCTTGCCGACACGCGCGGCGATCAGCGCATCGCAGCACGGCGGCGTGCGGCCATGGTGGGCACAGGGCTCGAGCGTGACGTACACCGTCGCACCCTCGACCGACGCGCCGCGCGCCGCCGCGTCGCGCAGCGCCATCACCTCGGCATGCGGCCCGCCGGCCTGCTGCGTGTGGCCGCGGCCGAGCACGCGGCCGTCGGGCGCGGTGATCACGCAACCGACGCGCGGATTCGGTTCGGTCAGGCCAAAGCCCTGGCGCGCCAGCACGAGGGCCTCGAGCATCGGGTCGGTCGGGACAGCGTCGTCGCTCATCGGACCATTCTCCGCGAATCAGCGCGGCAGCACGGCGATGCCGGGCAGCGCGGGGTCGAGGGTCGCGAGCAGCGTGGCCAGCGTGAGCTGCTGCGGCGCGCCGTCGGGCGCATCCCACTGCACGCTGACGCTCAGGGCGACGGCGTTCGGCCAGGTGCCGGCATCGACGCGGCGCACCAGCCGGAAGCGTGTGCTCGCCAGGGCCGGGTCGACCAGGCGATCGTCCGCCGCCGGCACGCCCGGGGCGGCCCGCATCGACTCCACTTCCGCCTGGGCCAGCCGCACCGCCTCGCTGCGCTGGCGGGCCAGCTCGGCATGCCGGCGCAGCTCGGGCTGCAGGCGCAGCACGGCGAGCAGGCCGAGCGTCAGCACCAGCAGGCCGAGCAGGGCGTCGACCAGTCCGAGGCCGCGTTGGCGTGGGATTCGGGTCATCGTTCGCTCCTTCAGAAGTCGCGCCAGCTGCCCGGCACGCGCACGAAGCTGCCGTGGCCGTTGCGCAGGCGCTGCAGCACGGCCGGGTCGTGGGCCAGATCGAACGGCCCGCTGCCGGCGGCGGCGCCCTCGACGAGCAGGGCGCCGCGCCACGGTGCGGTCGGCCCGGCCCAGTCGACCGCCGCGGCCAGCGCCAGGCCGGTGAAGCCGACCGCGCCCTCGATGCGCAGCCGGCCGGCGACGACCAGCAGCAGCGGCCGCTCGATCGAGCCGAGCGTCAGCGGCCCGCGCAGCAGCAGGTCGCCCTCCACGGCGATCAGCGCGCGCTGCGCCGCCGCGGCCGCCACGGCCGCACCGCAGTCGCCGCTGCAGGCCAGGCGCTGCACCACCGGCTGGGCCAGCCAGGTCGGGCGGGCCATGCCGAAGTGGCGCACGAAGAAGGCCTCGGCCGGCACACCGGAATCCTTCAGCGTCAGCGCGGCGGCGGGCGGCTGGGCCAGCGCCGGCTGCAGCGCGAGCAGCACCTCCTGGCGGGCGACGGCATCGGGCGGCCCGGCACCGTCGGCCACCAGGCGCACGATGCCCGGCCGGCCGGCATCGGTGAAGTTCAGGGTGAACGAGGGCGCCGACGCCGGGGCGGGCGGCGCTGCGGCGTCGGCGCAGCGGCAGGTCCACGCGTTGCCGTCGAGCGTGCAGCGCGCGGCCACCGGGACCGGCACGATGCGGCCGCCGTCGTCGATCGCCAGGTGCCGGCGGCGGAAGTCCTGCGTGCCGCCGGCGCGGCAGTCGTCGCCGACCGGCTGCGGCGAGTTCAGCAGTGCCGTGCCCCATTCGAGGCCCGCCTCCGCGGCCTCGAAAGCCTCGGCGCCGCGCACCTGGTTGGCCGACAGGCGCAGCTCCAGCAGAAGTTGCCGGTTGGCCACGAGCAGGCCGAGCAGGGTGGTGACGAGCAGCAGCAGCGTGACGATCACGGTGCTCGCGCCGCGCTGGTGACGGTGGTGCATGGTTGATCTCCTTGCCATCAGGCCGGACAGGCGCCGATCGGCACCGGGTTGCGCAGCCGCACCTCGGCCTCGAGCTGGCGCTGCACCGACGGGTCGGCCGCCGCCCGCGCGCTGAGGCGGATCGCCAGGCTGCGTGCCTGCAGCCGCACGTTGCAGGTCGCGCCCGGCGGGCAGGGGTTGGCGCAGTGCCCGAGCAACGAGACTTCCTGCAGCCGCGGCCGCAGCTCGAAGGCGGTGATGGTGACCGAGGCCGGGTCGCTGAGCGCCTGCCAGCCGGCACTGCCCAGCTGCAGCTCGAGCACGCCGTTGCGCAGGCGCAGGCCGAACTGCTCGTTGGCGTCGAGCCGGTGGTTCTCGGCGGCGTCGCGCGAGTAGGCATAACTCGCCGCGCCGGAGGCCGCCGCCAGCGGCGCCAGCGCGGCGTACGGATTGCCCACCGGCGCGGAGGCCGACCAGGCCCACAGCGCCACCGCCGGATCGCCCCAGTGGCAGGCGCGCCGCAGGTCGCGCGCCACCAGGTCGGCGGTGGCGCGCAGTTCCTGCATCAGCCGCAGTTCGGCGCCGGCACTGCGCTGCTCGCGGGTCTGTGCCGACAACAAGGTGATCGCTGCGGCGACCACCAGCATGCCGAGCGCCAGCCCGACCAGCAGCTCCACCAGCGAAAGCCCCCGCACCGGGCGATCCATCACAGTCCCCCCCAGCAGCGGCGGTTGGCCGCGGCGTCGTTCAGGCGCGATTCGTCCGGGCCGGAGCTGCGCGTGACCATCGCGCCGTCGACCGTCAGGCGCAGCACGCGGCAGGCACGATCGCCGGCCTGGGCGCCGGCGGCCACGGCCTGCAGCACGTAGCGGTCGGCATCGGCCTCGGTCACCGCGAGCGTGTAGTGGCCGCCCGACGTGGTGGGAGAGACGCCGATCTGCGCCAGGCTGCCGTAGCCGCGCTGGTTGAAGCGCCAGCGCTCCTGCGCGGCCTGGGCCTGGGTGAGCGCCACCAGTGCATCGGCGCGGCGCGACTTCTGCAGCGCGCCGTGGAACGACGGCCAGGCGAGGCCCGAGAGCACACCCGCCACCGACATCGCGGCGAGCAGTTCGACGAAGGTGAAGCCGGTCTGGCGACGACGGGTCGGCATGGTGATCTCCCGGGTCAGCAGGCGCGGTAGCCGGGCACGGCGGCCAGCGGCGAGCAGGTGCGCAGGCGGCCCATCACGTTGACCACGTGGTGGATCGCGCGGCCGTCGGCGGCCACGACGCGCAGCGTGGCACTCGGCGTGGCGGTGCCGTGGCGCGGGTCGAACAGCAGCGAAGGGCTGCTCGCCTGCAGGCCGAGGCGCTCGGCGGCGCTCCAGGCGACGCTGCGGATGGCCTGCGCGCCGCCGCTGCAGGCGGCCGTGCCGTCGCCGGCGCAGCGGCAGTCCGCGGCCGCGCCGGTGTGCACCAGGTAGCAGCCCTGCGCTGCATCGAGGCTCAGGCGCACCGGCCGATTGCGCGCCAGCGCCTCGCCACGGGCGAACTGCAGGTCGCCGGCGAGTTGTTTGGCCGCGCCGTCGAGCCGGCGCAGCTCGAGCACGGTGTTCAGGTTCGGCGCGGCGAGGCCGGCGACGACGGCTGCGAGGCCGAGCGTCACGGTCGTCTCGACCAGGCTCAGGCCGTGCTGGCGCGAGTGCCTTTGGGAGTGCGTGCGGGTCATGTGCATCCTCCGGTTGGAATCGATGCACGGACTCTAGGAATCGCCGTCGCGCGGCGCGTCCCGCCGGGGGGCGAACGGGCGGTCCTCGTCGCGGGGCCCCCGACGGCGGTTCCCCCGGGCGGGGGAGGCGCCTCAAATGTCCCGGATCAGCTGCCGGAACTCGTCCACGTCCTCGAAGCTGCGGTAGACCGAGGCGAAGCGCACGTAGGCCACCTTGTCGATGCGCTTGAGCTCGCGCATCACCAGTTCGCCCAGGCGGGTGGAGGGCACTTCCTTGGCGCCGCTGTTGAGCAGCTTGTCCTGGATGCGCTCGACCGCGGCGTCGATCTGCTCGACGCTCACCGGCCGCTTGCGCAGCGCCAGGGTCATCGAGCCGCGCAGCTTGGCGAGATCGAACTCCTCGCGCGTGCCGTCCTTCTTGACCACCGAGGGCAGGGCGATCTCGGCGCGCTCGTAGGTGGTGAAGCGCTTGTCGCAGTGCTGGCAGCGCCGCCGCCGGCGCACCACGTCGCCCTCGTCGGACTCGCGCGTCTCGACGACCTGGGTGTCTTCGGAACTACAGAACGGGCAGCGCATCGCCGAGAAGGGGTCGCGCCAGCGACCCCACCATCGTGTTCAGCGTCAGCGTCAGCGTCAGCGTCACCGGTACACCGGGAAGTCGCGCGTCAGCGCCGCGACCTTGGCCCGCACCGCGGCGATGTTCGCCTCGTCGTGCGGCTTGTCGAGCACGTCGGCGATCAGGTGTGCCGTCGCTCGCGCCTGCTCCGCCTTGAAGCCGCGCGTGGTCATCGCCGGCGTGCCCAGGCGGATACCGCTGGTGACCATCGGCTTCTGCGGATCGTTCGGGATGCCGTTCTTGTTGGCCGTCATGTGGGCCCGGCCGAGGATGGCCTCGGCCTCCTTGCCGGTCAGGCCCTTGGGCCGCAGGTCCACCAGCATGACGTGACTCTGCGTTCCGCCGCTGACGATGCGCAGGCCGCGCTCGGACAAGGTGGCGGCCAGCACCGCGGCGTTCTCGACCACCTGCTGCTGGTAGGCCTTGAACTCGGGCGACAGCGCTTCCTTGAACGCCACCGCCTTGCCGGCGATCACGTGCATCAGCGGGCCCCCCTGGATGCCCGGGAAGATCGCGCTGTTGATCTGCTTGGCCACGTGGTCCTTCATCAGGATCAGGCCGCCGCGCGGGCCGCGCAGGGTCTTGTGGGTGGTGGAGGTCACCGCGTCGGCGAACGGCACCGGGTTCGGGTAGACACCCGCGGCGATCAGGCCGGCGTAATGCGCCATGTCGACCATGAAGTAGGCCCCGACGTCCTTGGCCACCTTGGCGAAGCGCTCGAAGTCGATGTGCAGGCTGTAGGCCGAGGCGCCGGCGATGATCAGCTTCGGCTTGCGCTCGTGCGCCAGGCGCTCCATGGCGGCGTAGTCGATCACCTCGTTGGCGTCGAGCCCGTAGCTCACCACCTTGAACCACTTGCCGCTCATGTTCAGCGGCATGCCGTGCGTGAGGTGGCCGCCTTCGGCCAGGCTCATGCCCATGATTGTGTCGCCGGGCTGCAGCAGGCCGAAGAACACCGCCTGGTTGGCCTGCGAGCCGGAGTTCGGCTGCACGTTGGCGTGCTCGGCGCCGAACAGCTGCTTCAGCCGCTCGATCGCCAGCTGCTCGATCACGTCGACGTTCTCGCAGCCGCCGTAGTAGCGCCGGCCGGGGTAACCCTCGGCGTACTTGTTCGTGAGCTGCGAGCCCTGCGCGGCCATCACGGCGGGCGACGCGTAGTTCTCCGACGCGATCAGCTCGATGTGTTCTTCCTGGCGCAGGTTCTCGGCCTGGATGGCGGCCCACACCTCGGGGTCGACGTTGGCGATGGTGGATTGGTTGCGGTCGAACATGAAGGCAGTCCTCGTCAGCGGATGTCCCCGGGGGCCGGCCGCGCACCGAAGGCGCGGTCGCAGGGCTGCCCAGGCGAACGGCTCGTTCGGCAGGCGAAGCACCGTGCCGACCGCGCTCCCCGGTGGTTCACCACCTCAGGCCCCAGGGCGGGGCCGCATCGCCAGTCGCACGGTGCCGAAAGTGTAGCGGAGTGCCCCGCTCAGCGAAGCAGCGCGACCCGCTCGCTCCGGGCCTTGTCGGCCTCGGCGGGATTCGGCTCGGGCCGATCCGACACCGGCGTGGCGGCAGGCGCCGAGGCCGCCGGGGCAGCGACGACCACGATCGCGGCGTTCACCGGCACGCTGCGGCCGCCGGCCACCTGCTTCAGGTGGTTCTGTTCGGCCAGGACCTTGCCGGCGTAGCCGCCATCGTCATCCAGATTGGCGGCCCCGACATACCAGCGCAAGCCGGCCTCGAGACCCCCGGCACGCTGGATGCACTCCTTGAGCACCTGAACGCCGACACGCAGGTTGGTCACCGGGTCGAAGGCGGCGTGCGTGCCGCCGAAGGCCGAGTACTTGTCGTCGTGCACCTTGGTCATCACCTGCATCAGCCCCTGCGCGCCCACCGGGCTCTGCGCGAACGGGTTGAAACTGGATTCGATCGCCATCACGGCGAGGATCAGCGTCGGGTCGATGCCGGCACGTTCGCCGACATGCCAGGCCTCCTTGACGAGCCGGCTGATCGGCTCCGGGGCGACGCGGTAGCGACGCGAAAGCCAGTTCGCCACCAGCGCCTGCTGTTTGGTGAGCTCGCGCGGGTCGGCGGCGGTGGCGCGCGCCACGGCGCTGGGTTCGCTCAGCTGGGCCGCAAGAAGCTCGGCGGGGTCGGCACGCGCCTCCTGGCGTGCCTGCAGCCAGCCGAACACCTGCTCTTCGGCGGCGTGACGCAGCTCGGGCCTTCCGAGCGCGAAGATGACGGCTGCCACGATCAGCAGCCCGATCAGCGCAAGCGTGTTGTGGCAGACCTCGAGCAAGCCATGCCCGACATCCTTCGCAAACACGGCGGCGGATTGGCCCGCCGCTACCCACCATCGTCGAAGCATCTCCATGTCACTCCTGTTGCTTCGGCGCTGCGCCGAGCGTGGGGCTCCGCGTCGGGAGCCTGCTGCGCCTGGCAGCGATACTCTTCGTCTGTTCGCCCGGCGGCCCTGCCGTCGGGAGCTTGTCGTCGGGACCGGGCCGTCTCGACCCAGTCTGGCAGCGTTGCGTCTGCCGGCCATCCCCGCAGGTCGGGATTCGGGTTATCCCTTGTTCGAGCGAAGACGGCCCGGATTCTGGAAGCCTCGTCATAACCAGTCAAGGTTATGGAATTTGATCTTAATTACGATTTTGTATGAAGTATCGGGACTTGCGCGACTTCATGGCTGGGCTGGAGACGTCCGGCGAACTGCGGCGGGTCGCAGATCCAGTCTCGGCGCGGCTCGAGATGACAGCAGTCAGTGACTTCGTGCTGCGCCAGGGTGGCCCGGCACTGCTGTTCGAGCGGCCCGACGGTTACAAGTTTCCGGTCCTGGCCAACCTGTTCGGCACGCCCCGGCGGGTCGCGCTGGGCATGGGCGCCACCGAGGTGGGGGAGTTGCGCGAGGTCGGGCTGTTGCTGGCCAGCCTCAAGGAGCCCGAGCCGCCGAAGGGCCTGCGCGATGCCGGCAAGCTGTTACAGATGGCCAAGGCCTTGTGGGACATGAAGCCGGCCGTGCTGCGGCAGGCGCCTTGCCGCGAGGTGCTGCTCGAAGGCGACGACATCGACCTCGGCCGACTTCCGGTGCAGACCTGCTGGCCGGGCGACGCCGGGCCGCTGATCACCTGGGGCCTGGTGATCACGCGCGGCCCGCAGGGCGGACCATCGGCGCGTGCGCGCCAGAACCTGGGCATCTACCGCCAGCAGGTGATCGGCCCACGGCGCGTGATCATGCGCTGGCTCGCGCACCGCGGCGGCGCGTTGGATTTCCGCGAGTTCGCGCGCGAGAAGCCCGGCCAGCCGTTCCCGATCGCCGTGGCGCTGGGCGCCGACCCGGCCACCATCCTCGGCGCGGTGACCCCGGTGCCCGACACGCTGTCGGAGTACCAGTTCGCCGGCCTGCTGCGCGGCGGCCGCACCGAGCTGACCGAGGCCGGCGTGGGCGACGCCGGCGTGATGCTGCAGGTGCCGGCGCATGCGGAGTTTGTGCTCGAAGGGCACATCCCGCCGGCTGCGCCGGGCTTCACCGGCACCAGCGAGCACGGCGTGCCGCTGAAGGAGGTGGACGGCTACCTGCATGCGCTCGAGGGCCCGTTCGGCGACCACACCGGCTACTACAACGAGCAGGACTGGTTCCCGGTGTTCGAGTTGCAGCGGCTGACGCACCGGCGCGACGCGATCTACCACTCCACCTACACCGGCAAGCCGCCCGACGAGCCGGCCGTGCTCGGCGTCGCTCTGAACGAGGTGTTCGTGCCGATCCTGCAGAAGCAGTTTCCGGAGATCGTCGACTTCTACCTGCCGCCCGAGGGCTGCAGCTACCGGATGGCGATCATCAGCATCCGCAAGCGCTACCCGGGCCATGCGAAGCGCCTGATGTTCGGGCTGTGGAGCTTCCTGCGCCAGTTCATGTACACCAAGTTCATCGTGGTGACCGACGACGACGTCGACATCCGACGCTGGGACGAGGTGGTCTGGGCCATCACCACCCGCATGGACCCGGTGCGCGACACCACGCTGGTCGACCATACCCCGATCGACTACCTCGACTTCGCCTCGCCGGTCAGCGGGCTGGGCGGCAAGATGGGGCTGGATGCGACCAACAAGTGGCCCGGCGAGACGCAGCGCGAATGGGGCCGCGCGATCGCGATGGCGCCCGAGGTCACCCGGCGGGTGGAGGGCATCGTCGCGCAGATCATGAAGCGCGCCGGCTGACAAGAGGAAAGACGCACGGACGCCGCCCTTGAACTCGCCGCCGGCCTGACCTAAGGTTTGGTGGCCTGCCCTGCAGGTCTTTCCGATGGCGCAGTCCCTGCGCGCCAGGAGCCCCGGACCTTCTACCTCCGGAGCCCCGGATCGGTGGCGTCAGCCACCCGCCCCTCCCACCTCTGGTCGGGAGGGGTTTGTACTTCTGGGGTACCGTTTCCGCTCTGTCGCAAGGAGACCACCATGACGCAATGGCGACGCAAGGGCGCGGACGAGGTCTACAGCGCCGACGAGGTGGAAGGCCGCCTGAAGGTCGAACTGCCCCACTGGTACCTCGAGGACGGCTGGATCCGGCGCAAGTACAAGACGAGCGGATGGAAGGCCACGCTGATGGTGGTCAACACCGTCGGCCACCTCGCCGAAGCCGCCTGGCACCACCCGGACCTGACCGTTTCGTACGCCTTCGTGACCGTCAAGCTGATGAACCACGCCGCCAAGGGCATCACCGAGAAGGACTTTGCGCTGGCGCGCAAGATCGAGGAGGTGCTGATGTGGCAGCCCGGGCGGGAGGAGGGCGCGGTGCTCGAGGGCACGCCCGACGACCCGCGCTTCAAGTACCTCAAGTACGACTGAGCCGGGCGACGCGGCCGCCAGCCGGGCGGCAGTGCGCTGACACAATGTCCCCGCCCCGGGACACCGCCACCCGGGGACGGTCGGCCGCACGCCGGGTGCGGCCGCGGAACGGGGATTGCTTTTCCACGTGGATGAACCGGCCCGCCGTGCCTCGATGAACGCTCCCACGACCGACCTGCACCAGGGCGCCGGGGTGGCGGTGCATGCCCCTGGGCGCCTGCACCTGGGCTTCCTCGATCCTGCCGGCACGCTCGGGCGACGCTTCGGCAGCATCGGGCTGGTGGTCGAGGGCTTCGAGACCGTCGTGTCGCTGCAGCCGGCGCGTCGCGACGAGGTCGGCGCCGACCCCGCCGCGTCCGACGCGGAGCTCGAGCGTGCCGTGGCCTGGCTGCAGCGCCTGCGCGACGAGACCGGACTGACCCGCCCGCTGCAGCTGCGGTTGCACCGGACGCTGCCCGTGCACGCCGGCTTCGGATCGGGCACCCAGCTGGCGCTGGCACTGGGGCGGGCGTTCGCCGCCAGCCACGGCCTGCAGGTCGACACGCCGACGCTGGCCCGCTGGCTCGGCCGCGGGCTGCGTTCGGGCATCGGCATCGCCGGCTTCGACGTCGGCGGGCTGCTGGTCGACGGCGGGCCGGCGCCCGACGGTGCCCCCGCCCCCTTGCTCGCACGCATCGCCTGGCCCACCGACTGGCGTGTGATCGTGGTGCTCGAGCCGGCGCAGCGCGGCCTGTCCGGCGCCCAGGAGCGCGAAGCGATCGCCCGGCTGGCGCCGCTGGCGCGCGCGCAGGCCGCCGACATCTGCCACCAGGTGCTGATGCGCCTGCTGCCCGGTGCGGCGCAGGCCGACTTCGCCGCCTTCGCGGCCGGGCTGAACGCGGTGCAGCAGGTGCTCGGCGCGCATTTCGCACCGGCCCAGCACGGCAGCCCCTGGACCAGCCCGGCGGTCGAGCGCCTGATGCACTGGCTGCGCGAGGCGCCGGGCACCCCGGTGGCGCTGGGCCAGAGCAGCTGGGGGCCGACCGGCTTCGCGATCGTCGAGTCGGCCGCGCGCGCCGAGGCGCTGCTGGCCGCGGCGCGCGCCGCCGGCGTGGTGGACGACGCGCTCGCGTTGCAGGTCGTCGCCGGCCGCAACACCGGTGCCACGCTGGCCGCGGCACCCTGACCGAATCACCTTCCGAGAGACCACGCGATGGAACGCCCCTACATCCTGCACATGTTCACCCCGGGCCGGCAGATGAGCCCGTTCGACATCAACATGGCCGCCGACGCCGGCTACCAGATCATCGTGCCGTACTGCGACGCCAGCCTGGAGAGCATCACCGGGCTGACGCAGGACGCGATCTTCTCGCGCGGGCCCAAGGGCGTGCAGCGCACCGGCATCTTCATCGGCGGGCGCGACGCCGTGCTCGCCGCCGACATGCTCGAGCGCGCCAAGAAGGCGATGGTCAAGCCCTTCGTGGTCTCGCTGATGGCCGACCCGAGCGGCGCCTACACCACCGCGGCGGCGATGGTGGCCTGCGTCGAGGCGGCGCTGAGGAAGCAGGGCACCGCCGGGCTCGACGGCCAGCGCGTCGTCGTGCTCGGCGGCACCGGGCCGGTCGGGCGCATCGCCGGCGTGATTGCCGCGCAGGCGGGTGCCACTGTCTCGCTGTCCAGCCGCAACGGCATCGATGTCGCCGAGCAGGCCGCCCGCGAGACCGGCGCACGCTTCGGCGTCACGCTGCACGGCATTTCCGGCGGCGACCGGGCCGCCGTGCGCACCTCCATCGGCGAGGCCGACGTGCTGCTGGCCTGCGCTGCCGCCGGCGTGCAGGTGGTCTCGGCCGAGGACCTGGGCGTCGCCAAGGACGTGAAGGTCGCGGCCGACGTGAATGCGGTGCCGCCCGAGGGCATCGCCGGCGTCGGCGTGATGGACGACGCCAAGCCGCTGGCGGGTACGGCGGCGCTGGGCATCGGTGCGCTGGCGATCGGCAACGTCAAGTACCAGACGCAGCACCGCCTGCTGGTGCAGATGCGCGACGCGGAGAAGGCGGTGCAGCTCGGCTTCGCCGAGGCCTTTGCCACCGCGCGGGCCTTCCTCGCAGAGTCTGCCGCCAAGCAGTGACGCGCCTCGCCCTCGCGGGCTACTCCGTGCGTGTGCTGGCCGAGCTGGCTGCGCTCGAGGGCCATGAGGTGGTGGCCCTGGACCTGTTCGGCGACCGCGATACGCGCCGCGCCGCCGACGACTGGCTGCGCATCGGCGACCCGGCGTCGCTGCGCATCGACGCCGAGGCGCTGCTCGCGGCGCTCGAGGCGCTGCGCGGGCAGGGCGTGGACGGCTGGATCGCCGGCAGCGGCTTCGACGGCCGCACCGACCTGCTCGCCGCCGGCGCGCAGTGCCTGCCGCTGATCGGCAACGATGCCGCGACCGTGGCCCGGGTGCGCGACCCCGGGGCCTTCTTCGCCGCGCTCGACGCGGCCGGCATCGCGCATCCGCCGGTGCGGCGCGACTGGCCCGCCGACCGCGAAGGCTGGCTGGTCAAGGACGCGGCCGGCAGCGGCGGTACGCACATCGTCGCCGCACCGCGCCACTCGCTGCGCGCGCTGTCGGCCACCGCCTACCTGCAGCGCGAGCGGCCCGGCATGCCGATGTCGGCCACCTTCGTCGCCGACGGGCGCGACGCCGTCGTGCTGGGCTGCAACGAGCAGATCGTGCAGGAGCGGCACGGCTGGCGATTCCTCTACAGCGGCGTGGTCGGGCCGGTGCCGGTGTCCGTGGCCGTGCTCGACGCGGCCACGCATGCCGTGTGCAGCCTGGTCGCGGCCTTCGGCCTGCGCGGCCTGGGCAGCCTGGACTTCCTGCTCGAGGGCGACGCCCTCGAGGTGCTGGAGCTGAACGCCCGACCGCCGGCCAGCGTGGCGCTGTACCCGCAGGTGGGCGAGCTCGGGCCGATCGAGACGCACCGGCGCGCCTGCTGCGGCGACGGGCTGCCCGTGGTGCGGCGCGCCGCCGACACGGTGCGCGGCAGCGAGATCGTGTTCGCACGGGCACCGCTGCGGCTGGTCGAGCGCCAGCTCGCCTGGCTGGCGCTGCAGCCGGACGTGCACGATCTGCCCGACGTTCCCTGGGCCTGGTCGCCCGGCGAACCCATCTGCAGCGTCGGCGCACAGGGTGCGAGCGCCGCAGCCGTGCGCGATAAGCTCGCGCGGCGCAGCGACGCGTTGCTCACCTCCCTGGAGACCCTGGCATGAACCCACATTCCCCGGCACTGGCCGGCGTCGAGCTGAGCCTGAACCGGCAGGTGCAGGCGCTGGTCGATCGCCTGGTCGCACAGGCGGCGGCGCTGCGCGTGGCCGTGCGGCGCGACCCGCTCGGCCCGACCATCGTCGACGCCGGCATCGAGGCGCCGGGCAGCATTGCCGCCGGGCTGCTGATCGGCGAGATCTGCATGGGCGGCTTCGGGCAGGTCGGCCTGCGCAGCGGCGCGGTCGACGGCTGGCCGAGCTGGCTGGAGGTGCGCAGCTCGCAGCCGGTGCTGGCCTGCCTGGCCGGCCAGTACGCCGGCTGGAGCCTGGCGGCCAGCAAGGAGGAGACCGGCGGCAAGAAGTTCTTCTCGCTCGGCTCCGGGCCGGCGCGTGCGCTGGCGGCCAAGGAGGCGCTGTTCGCCGAGCTCGGCTACCGCGACCGCGCCGAGCGCGGCGTGATCGTGCTCGAGGTCGACCGGGCGCCGCCGGCGGTGATCCTCGAGAAGCTGCTGCGCGACTGCGGCCTGGTACCCGAGGCGCTGACCGTGGTGCTGACGCCCACCAGCAGCCTGGCCGGCACGACGCAGGTGGTCGCGCGGGTGCTCGAGGTGGCGCTGCACAAGGCGCACGAGCTCGGCTTCGACCTGTCGCACGTGGTCGACGGCGTGGCGACGGCGCCGCTGCCTTCGCCCAGCCCCGACGGCGTGGAGGCGATGGGCCGCACCAACGACGCGATCCTCTATGGCGGGCGGGTGCACCTGGCCGTGCGCGGCGGCGACGACGCGGCCCGCGACCTCGCGCAGCGCCTGCCGTCGCGCAACTCGAAGGACTACGGCCGCTCCTTCGCGCAGATCTTCAAGGACGTGCAGTACGACTTCTACAAGATCGACGGCGCGCTGTTCGCACCCGCCGAGGTGTGGGTCAGCAATGTCGACAGCGGCCGCACCTGGCATGCCGGCGCGCTCGACATGGACCTGCTGCGGCGGCTCTGGCTGGAGGCGGAGTGATTCGCGTCCGAGCGCCGGGCCGCCCCAAGCCGGACGCGACCCTCGCGGAGGGTCGGGCGATGTACACGTCGCCCGGGGTGTCGTCATGATGCGCGTCGCGATCGCGACCGACGAGGTGGGCTGGCATACGCGCCAGCTGCAGGCAGCCCTGCGTGCCCACGGTGCGCTGGGGCGCTGCCTGGACTTGGCCGACGTGCGCATCGACACCGGCCACGCCTGGCATGGCCTGGCACTGCCGGGCTTCGGCCGCGAGCTGCCCGACGCGGTGCTGGTGCGCGGCATCGCCGGCGGCAGCTTCGAGCAGGTGACGCGCCGGCTCGGCGTGCTGCATGCGCTGCGCGAGCTCGGCGTGCCCGTCTACAACGACGCGCGGGCGATCGAGCGCAGCGTCGACAAGTCGATGACCTCGTTGCTGCTGCATGCCGCCGGCGTGCCGTGCCCGCCGACCTGGGCCGTCGAGTCGGCGGCCCAGGCGCAGCAGATCGTGATGCGCGAGGCGGCTGCCGGCCACGCGCTGGTGCTCAAGCCACTGTTCGGCTCGCAGGGCAAGGGCCTGCAGCGCATCGGCCAGGTCGACGGCGCGTTCCGCGCGCTGCCGCCGCTCGAGCGCGGCTATGGCGGCGTGGCCTACCTGCAGCGCTTCGTGCCGCCGGTCGCGCAGCCGGGGTTCGACTGGCGCGTGCTGGTGATCGGTGGGCTCGCGGTGACGGCGATGCGGCGCGTCAGCGCGCACTGGATCCACAACGTCGCGCAGGGGGCACGTGTCGCGCGCGCCGAGCTCACGCCCGAACTGGCGCGCCTGGCGCAGGATGCGGCGCGGGCGCTGCAGATGGACTACGCGGGCATCGACCTGATGCCCGGCCCGACCGGGCCGCTGGTCATCGAGGTCAACGGCGTGGCCGCCTGGCACGGGCTGCAGCGCGTCACCCCGTTCAACATCGCCGGCGCGCTGGTCGACGACCTGCTCGGGCGGCGCTGCGCCGCGCAGGCGCCGGCCCGGCGCGCATGATCACGGTCGACCCGGTCGAGCGCGCACGCGCGGCCTTCCTGGCCGCCTGCACGCTCGACGTGGCGGTGCGCAAGCCCGGCAACGTGAGCCTGGCCTCGGCCGGGCACGGCATGCAGGCGCGGCAGTTCGTCGCCAGTGCCGACGCCGCGGCGGTGCCGCTGTTCGAGCGCGGCGCCGCGGTCGGCCGGCGCATCGAGCGGGCGGTGCAGGCCAGCTGGGCCAGCGCCGGCTGCAACACCAACCTCGGCATCGTGCTGCTGTGCGCGCCGATCGCCCGGGCCGCGGAGCGGCGCGGGCCGGCCACGCCCTGGGCCGAGGCGTTCGAGGCCGAGCTGGCCAGCCTGACGGTGGACGACGCCGCGGCGGCCTACCGCGCCATCGCGCTGGCCAACCCGGGCGGCCTGGGCACGGCGCCGGCGCAGGACGTGCACGCCGCGCCCAGCGTCGGCCTGCGCGAGGCGATGGCGCTGGCGGCCGGGCGCGACCTCATCGCGCGCCAGTACGCCGACGGGTACCGCGAGCTGCAGGCCGCCGCCGAGGCACTCAGCGCCTCCGGGTTTGTACTCATGCCGCCGGCGCTGCCGGCGCCCCTGGACGCGCTTGCCGCAGCACCCGTGCAGCGGCTGTTCCTGCACTGGCTGGCGTCTTTTCCCGATTCACACATTGTTCGAAAACACGGCGAGGCCGTGGCACAGACTGTCATGCACGCGGCGCAGGCCTGGCTGGGCGTGGCGCAGCCGCAGCGTGACCCGGCCTTCGCCGCCTGGGACGAGGCCCTCAAGGCGCAGGGCATCAACCCCGGGACCAGCGCGGACCTGACCGTGGCGACCCTGCTGCTCGCCGCGCTGGCCTGACACGCGGCTGACGCGTGGCATGGATCGTGATAGGGTCTTCGCCGCGCTGGTGCATGACCAGTGTGTCGACACCCCGCAGAACCACACCACAGGAGATTGCATAGCCATGGCAAAGATTGATCGCATGATGGTCGGTGAGTCGCTCGTCGGCGACGGCAACGAGGTTGCCCACATCGACCTGATCATCGGGCCGCGCGGCTCGGCTGCCGAGTCCGCCTTCGCCAACGCGCTGACCAACAACAAGGACGGCTTCACCTCGCTGCTCGCGGTGGTGGCGCCGAACCTGCTGACCAAGCCGGCGACCGTGATGTTCAACAAGGTCACCATCAAGGGTGCCAAGCAGGCCGTGCAGATGTTCGGCCCGGCGCAGCGCGGCGTCGCGATGGCGGTGGCCGACAGCGTCGAGGACGGCACCATCCCGGCCGCCGAGGCCGACAACCTGTTCATCTCGGTCGGCGTGTTCATCCACTGGCTTGCCGAAGACGACAAGAAGATCCAGGACTACAACTACCGTGCCGTGCGCGAGTCGATCCAGCGTGCCGTCGCCGGCTCGCCGACCGCGGCGGAAGTCGTTGCCAAGAAGGGTACCGTCGCGCACCCGTTCCAGGCGAAGTGAGTTCGACGCGCAGCCCTTGTGGCTGCGCGATGTCGGGCAGAGGGTTGAGAGGGATCACCGACCGGCTTGCCGGTCGGTTTTTTATTGGGGCCGCAGACTCGGCGCCTAGCGCCCGCCGGGCACCATGCCGCTGCCGATCAGGTGCAGCACCGCGGCCGCCGAGCGCGGCTTCTCCGGGGCCCAGCGTTCGATCTGCACGCCCACCGCCTGCACGTCGTCGAACTTGCGCGGCTTGACGACCTTCACACGCACCCAGCGCGCACCGAACTCGTCGATCAGGATCGTCGCCACTGCCTCGGCGAAGGCCTCCAGCAACTGCAGCCGGTGCTCGCGCAGCAGGCGCTGCAGGCGCTCGCGCACCACGCCGTAGTCGATCGTGTCGCCGATGCGGTCGGTGTCGCAGGCGCGCGGCCGCGGCACGCCGGCATGCACGTCGATCACCAGCGGCTGCGCCTGGTGCAGCTCGCTGGTGTGGATGCCGATCACCGTCGCGCCGGTGAAGCCCTCGATGAAGATCAGGTCGAGCGCGGCGTCCTCGGACGTGCGCGGGGCCGGTGCCAGGGGCTGCGGGCTGATGGACATCAATTCGACCTTCGTGCGTGGGTGGTCCGGACGGTTTCGCCGTGCTGCAAAATGCGCGCCCGCGCCGGCGGACCATCGGTGTTTCCCGGGGGGGGACAGACCCCGTTGAAGCACACAATCCGCGGGCGAGTGCCGCAGCAGACGGCTCACTGTACCGGAGACACCGATGACCCTGTCCATGCGCCACGCCGACCGCCACGCCGACCGCATCCTCGAGCTGGTGCGCAGTGGCCGGCCGGAGCTCGGCAGCGATGTGGTCGCGCAGTCCTGGGGCCGCTGCATCAACGAGTACCGGCTGCATCCGGCCAAGCCGCACGACCCGGTGTTCATCAGCCGCGTCGAGCTCGAGGAGCGTCGTGCCCGGCAGGCCGACATCATCGCCTGCGCACGCTACGAGATGACCACGCTGTACCAGCAGCTGGCCGACGTCGAGAGCGCGGTGGTGCTGACCGATACCGACGGCGTGATCATCCACATGGTGTCGTCGCCCGAGTTCGCCGCCGAGGTCGGCCCGCTGGGCCTGCGCGTGGGCGGCAAGTGGAGCGAGCACGACGCCGGCACCAACGGCATGGGCACCTGCCTGGCCGCCGGCGGGCCGGTGTCGGTGCGGCGCGAGGACCATTTCTACACCCAGTTCACGCAGCTCACCTGCTCGGCCGTGCCGGTGTACGACCCGTCGGGCGAGATCGCCGCGGTGCTCGACGTCACCAGCCGTTCCAGCCTGATGCAGCAGCACCTGCTGGTGCTGCTGGGCATGACGGCGCGCATGGTCGAGAACCGCCTGATCGACGCGCGCTACCGCAACGCGCACCCGCTGCACTTCCACAGCCGGCCGGAATTCGTCTACACGCTGCACGAGGGCAGGCTGGCGGTGGGCGACGACGGGCGCATCCTCGCTGCCAACCGCAGCGCGCTGTTCCAGCTCGGCATGCAGTCGATGGAGGACATCCGCACGCGCAAGATCGAGGACCTGTTCCAGACCTCGCTCGAAGACATGCTGCAGCGGAGCATGTCGTCCTCGTTCCACCCGGTGGTCACCTACCGTGCCAACGCGGCACTGCGCTTCTTCGCGGTGGCGCGCCGGCCGGCCACCGATGCCAAGGGCGCCCCGCTGGCGCTCGCCGCGGGTGCCGCGGCGGCGGAGAGCGCCAGCGTCGTCGCCCCGACGCCGCAGCGCGTGCCCCTGCGGCCGGCCGTGCCGCGCCCGGCCGGCGCGCCCGGCTCGATCTTCAAGGACCCGCGCCTGACCGCCCATCTCGACACCGCGCGCCGCGTGATCGCGCGCCAGACGCCGGTGCTGCTGTGCGGCGAGACCGGCTCGGGCAAGGAGGTGTTCGCGCGCGCGGTGCACGAGGCCAGCCCGCATGCCGGCGGCGCCTTCGTCGCGGTCAACTGCGCCAGCCTGCCGGAGACCCTGATCGAGTCCGAGCTGTTCGGTTACCGCGCGGGTGCCTTCACCGGCGCGCAGCGCACCGGCCGGCGCGGCAAGATCCTGCAGGCCGACGGCGGCACGCTGTTCCTCGACGAGATCGCCGACATGCCGCTCGAACTGCAGGCGCGCCTGCTGCGCGTGCTCGACGAGCGCCAGGTCACGCCGCTGGGCACCGAGGAGACGCACCCGGTCGACTTCCAGCTCATCAGCGCCAGCCACCAGCACCTGCCGCAGCGCGTGCGCGAGGGTCGCTTCCGCGAGGACCTGTACTACCGCCTGGCCGGCATCGAGCTGCTGCTGCCGCCGCTGCGCGAGCGCAGCGACCGGCGCGACCTGATCGCCCATGTGCTGGCCACCGAATCCGGCGGCGTCGGCGCGCTGTCGGCCGAGGCCGAGCGGCTGCTGCTCGAGCACCCCTGGCCGGGCAACCTGCGCCAGTTGCGCCACGTGCTGCGCACCGCGGCGGCGCTGGCCGACGGCCGGCCGATCACGCGCGAGCACCTGCCTTCGCTCACCCAGGCAATCGCCCCCGCCGCGGTGCCGCCGTCGGTGGCGCAGTCGCGCCCCGCGGTGGCGGCGGCCGAGCCGGTGGCCTCGGCCGAGACCGCACTGCCGGTGAAACTCAATCCCATCCAGGCCAACGAGCGTCAGGTTCTGCTCCAATTGCTCGAACAGCACCGCTGGAACGTGAGCAATGTCGCCAAGGCGCTCGATGTCAGCCGAAACACCCTCTACCGCAAGCTCCACAAGCTCCACATCGAGGTCTCCCACCCCGACTGAGCAGGGTGCGCTCGACAACGCGGCGGTCCCGACGCGCTCTCGCTTCGCCTGGTGCATCACCGGCTCCGGGCACTTCCTCGACGAATCGATGGCGCTGGCGCAGCGCCTGCCCGGGCTCGACCTGTTCCTGTCGGACGCCGGCGAGGAGGTGCTGGGCATCTACGGCATCCGGCTCGAGGACCTGCGGCCGCGCTTCGCGCCGGGCTTCCGCCTGGTGCGCGACAAGACCGCCAGCGCCGTGCCGGTGGGCATGCTGTACGAGGACATCTACCACACGGTGGTGATCGCCCCGGCCACGAGCAACACGGTGGCCAAGTGCGCCTTCGGCATCAGCGACACGCTGCCGACCAACATGTTCGCGCAGGCCGGCAAGCTGCGCATCCCGGGCATCGTGTTCGCGTGCGACACCGAGCCGGTGGTGGTGACGAAGTCGCCGCACGACTGGGTCACGCTGCGGCCGCGCCGCATCGAGCTCGACAACGTCGACCGGCTGCGCGAGATCGACTTCTGCCGCGTGGTGGCCTCGCCGGCAGAACTGGAAGCCGCTCTCGAGAAGCGCCTGCACGAACTGTCCTTGTCGTGGACCACATCCTCTTCCTGACCGGCCGCCTGGCGCAGCCGCAGCTCGAGAAGGTGCTGGGCTCGATCGAGGACGCGCCCTTCACCTGGGAGGTGCGCGAGATCGGCCTGCAGGTCGCCGCGCTGATGACGGCGGAGATGATCCGCCGCCGCGTCGCCGCGCCGGTGCAGGCGAACCGCATCGTCGTGCCCGGGCGCTGCCGCGGCGACCTGGACGCGCTCACGGCGCACTACGGCATCCCGGTGCAGCGCGGGCCCGAGGAGCTGAAGGATCTGCCGCGTTTCTTCGACCGCGCCGCGCGGCCGGTGGACCTGAGCGAGTACGAGCTGGCGATCTTTGCCGAGATCGTCGACGCGCCGCGCCTGTCGGTCGAGCAGATCGTCGCGCGCGGCCGCGCGCTGAAGCGCGACGGCGCCGACGTGATCGACCTCGGCGGCCTGCCCGAGACACCGTTCCCGCAGCTCGAGGACGCGGTGCGCGCGCTCAAGGCCGAGGGCTTGGCGGTCAGCGTCGATTCGATGGATCCGCAGGAACTGCTGCGCGGCGGCCGCGCAGGGGCCGACTACCTGCTCAGCCTGCACGAAGGCACGCTGTGGATCGCCGACGAGGTGGCGGCGACGCCGGTGCTGATCCCGCGCGTGCCGCACGACGAGGCGTCGCTCTTCGCCGCTGTCGAGGCGCTGCAGGCGCGCGGCCGCGCCTTCCTGGCCGACCCCATCCTCGACCCGATCCCGTTCGGCCTGACCGCCTCGATCGTGCGCTACCACCGGCTGCGCGAGCGCTTCCCCGAGGCGCCGATCATGATGGGCATCGGCAACCTCACCGAGCTGACCGAGGCCGACACCTCCGGCATCAACGCGCTGCTGTTCGGCCTCGCCGCCGAGCTGAACGTGGCCGCCGTGCTGACCACGCAGGTCAGCGCGCATGCGCGCCGCGCGGTGCGCGAGGCCGACTGGGCGCGCCGCATCATGCATGCCGCGGCACGCCAGCGCTCGCTGCCCAAGGGGCTGTCCGACGCGCTGATGACGGTGCACGCGAAGCACCCGTTCCCCGACTCGCCCGAGGAGATCGCCGCGACGGCCGCGCAGGTGCGCGACCCGAACTTCCGCGTGCAGGTGTCCGAGGCCGGCGTGCACGTCTACAACCGCGACGGCCTGCGCACCGGGCAGGGTGCCTTCGAGCTGTGGCCGCAGCTCCACCTGGAAAACGATGCCTCGCACGCCTTCTACATGGGCGTGGAACTTGCACATGCAGAGCTCGCCTGGCGGCTCGGCAAGCGTTACGTGCAGGACCAGCCGCTGGACTGGGGCTGCGCCGACGAGCGCGACGCCGAGGACCTGAACGCCTGGTGTGCACCGGGCACGACGAGACGATGAACGACCAGATCTTCGAGGCGGTGGTGACCACGGTCAGCGCCGAGGGCGCGAGCCATGTCGCGCCGATGGGTGTGCGCTACCAGTCCGGCCGCGTGGTGCTGATGCCGTTCAAGCCCTCGACCACCCTGGCCAACATCCTGGCCACCGGCCACGCGGTGCTGAACATCGTGGTCGACGGTCGGGTGTTCGCGGGCTGCGTCACCGGGCGCCGCGCCTGGCCGACGCTGCCGGCCGAACGGATCCCCGGCGTGCGCCTAGCGGCGGCGCTCAGCCATGTCGAGCTGCGCCTGGCCGAGCAGGCGGACGACCCGCAGCGGCCGGTGCTGCGCATGGAGCGCGTCCACGAGGTCGTGCACTCGGTGTTCCCCGGGCTCAACCGTGCGCAGGCGGCGGTGGTGGAGGGCGCGGTGCTGGTCAGCCGGCTGCACATGCTGCCGGCGCAGAAGGTCGACGCCGAGATGGCCTACCTGCAGATCGCGATCGACAAGACCGCCGGCGCCGGCGAACACGAGGCCTGGGGCTGGCTGCGCGAGGCGGTCGCCGCGCACCGCGCGCAGGCCGCGGAGGCGCCGCGATGATCCGCCTGCTGGTCAGCGTGCGCGATGTCGAGGAGGCGCTCGTCGCGGCCCGGGGCGGGGCCGACTTCATCGACCTGAAGGAGCCGGGGCAGGGCGCGCTCGGCGGCCTGCCGATTGAAACCATCGGCGCGATCGTCGCCGCCCTGCGCGGCGCGGGCTGCCGGCTGCCGGTCAGCGCGACGATCGGCGACGTCGCGCTGGACGAGGCCGACGAGATCCTGCGCCGCGTCGCGGCGGTCGCGGCCTGCGGCGTGGACGTCGTCAAGGTCGGCCTTCCGCGCGAGGACGGCGCGGTCGCGGTGCTCGATCGCCTGGCCGGCTGCGGCCACCCGGTCATCCCGGTCTTCATCGCCGACCGCGGCCTCGACCCGGCCACGCTCGTCCATGCCCTCGGGCTGGGCTTTCCCGGCGTGATGGCCGACACGGCCGACAAGTCGGCCGGCTGCCTGTTCGATGCGGTGTCGGTGCTGGCGCTGTCGCGCTTCGTCACGCGCGCCCGCACGGCCGGCACGATGGTCGGGCTGGCCGGTGCGCTGCGCCTGAAGCACCTGGAGCGGCTGGCCGGCCTCGCGCCGGACTTCGCCGGCTTCCGCAGCGCGGTATGCGCCGGCGCGCGCGACGGCCGGCTCGAGCCGGACCTGCTGGAGACGCTGGTGCAGGCGCTGCGCCGCGTTCAGGCGCCGAGCGAGCGCGCCTCGCCGATCAGCAGCGAGCGCATGCGCGCCAGCTCGCCCTTGTGAACCACGTCGATCGGGAACGCCGCGCCGCGCGCGATGCCGGCGAAGCGCCGATCGAGCACGCCCGCCTCCTCCAGCTCCGCCAGGCTCGCCTGCGGGTCGATGGCGCAGGACTTCACCACCACCATGTGCTCGGCATTGAGCTGGCGCGCCAGGTCCAGCGCGATGCTGTCGCCGGTGAGATCCCAGTTGGCCAGCGGGTCGGGCCCGTCGCGCATCCAGTCGTAGGGCAGCCACAGCGCGGTGTGGCCGGCGTGCAGCACCTGGCGAATCTCCTCCATGCTGCGCGCGAGGCGCAGCGCCGGGTTGATGCCATGGGCCAGGTAGGCGGTCTGCGCCATGGCCAGCACCGCCATGTTGTGGGCCGGCAGGTCGTCGAACTGCCAGCGCACCTGCGCTTGCCGCACCTCGTCGGCGAAGCGTCCGCCGCCGCAGACCACGGTGACACGGCCGCCGCCGAGCCGGGCGAGCAGGTCCAGCCATTGCGGCAGGGCCGGGTCGCCGTTCAGGCTGCCGCCGAGCTTGACGACCCACATCAGCGCAGGTCCTCCGCGAGCAGCGCCGCCACCGCGACGGCCGGGGCGCACACGCCGGCCCAGCGGGCCGTGCCGGGCGCGGCCGTGGGGGCGAGCGGGGCGATGTCGCGCCCGTAGTCGAGCGCCGTGGCGCCGGCGCTCAGCAGCTCCGGCACCAGGAAGGCGCCGCAGCCCGCGCCCACCAGCAGCAGCGCGGCCTCGCGCGGCTGCGAGCCGAGCACGTGGTCGAGCTGGCTGCGCAGTTCGGCGAGCTGCAGGGCGCGCCAGGCCCGCGCGAACTCGAGCCATTCGGCCGCGTCGGCGTCGCGCGCGTCGAGCCCGATCATGCGCGCCAGCCGGGCGCGCGAGCCGGCGGCGTCCTTCGCCGCATGATCGGCGCTGGGCTGCTGGTCGTGCGCCGGGTCGAGCTCGCCGGTGAGCCGGTAGACGTCGGCCGTGGTGGCGAAGAACTCGTTCATCACGTTCAGCCGTTCGCCGCGCCAGGGCACACGGCGCGCGACGGCGCACAGCGGGGTGCGCACCACGCCCTGGTAGACCAGCTCGCCGCGCGCCAGGCGCTGCACGTCGCTGCGGCTGGTGGTGGGCACGCGGCCGTTGGCGAAGGCGATCAGGTCGGTGGTCGTGCTGCCGATGTCGACCAGCACGCCGGCCGAGCGCGGCAGCGCACGGGCGACATGGCGCGCCGTCGCGAGCCAGTTGGCCGAGGCGATCTGCAGCCACTGCCGCCCGGCCTGCGCGGCGTCGCACCAGCCGGCATCGCCGGCGAAGAAACGCGGTGCGTGCAGCGCGCCGGCCAGCAGCGCGGCGATGCGCTGCACGCCGTGTTCGCGGTGCTCGAACAGGTCGACCATCTCGCCGGTCATCGTGACCGCGTGCTGCGCCTGCGCCAGTCCGGGCCAGCGGGTTGCGGCCTGCGCCAGCACGTGCTCCAGGTGCTCGGTGCCCTGCCACAGCGCGCAGGGCCATTGCGCCACGTCGAGCACCCGCGAGCCGACCAGGCGGCAGGCCTTGACATGCGCGCCGCCGACATCCCAGCCGAAGCACTGCGGCTCAGCCATGGCCGGCTCCGGCGCCGCGCCCGGCCAGCAGCTCGGCGGCGATGTTGCGCCCGAGCGAGGCCGACAGCCCGACATACGCGCTCGTCACGCGCGGGTTGATCTCGATGAGCACCGGGCCGCGCTGCGGATGCCAGACGACGTCGAGGCCGACGAAGCCGTGCAGGCCCGGCAGCGCCTGCGCCACCTGTGCGGCCAGCGCCGCCAGGGCCGGGCGGCGTGTATCGTCGGCCGGGATCACGTTGACGTCGACACCGCGGAAGTGCAGTGCGCCAGCGCCGTCCACGACGATGTGCTGCCGGTTCACGCTCAGCAGGTCGGCGCTGCCGTCGCGGCACAGCATCGACACGCTGAGCGCCTCGCCCTCGACCCAGGGCTCCAGCCAGGCGCTGCCGGCCGGACGCGAGGCGAGGTCGCGCGCGGCGGCGCTGCGCTCGAGGTGCACGCGCGAGTCGATCGCGCCCGTGCCGTCGTCGGGCTTGACCACCCAGCGCCGCACCGAGGGGTCGTCGCGCCAGGCCAGCGGCGTGGCGACGCCCTGCGCGTGCAGTTGCTCCACCGTCGCGCGCTTGCTCGAGGCCACCGCGATGGCCGCGGGCGTGCAGCCGAGCCAGCGCGCCGGCTCGACCGCCGCGGCCAACCGGCGCAACAGCCCGCCGGTCTCCGGGGCGACCAGCCAGACCGCGTCGTGCTGGCGGGCCTGCCGGGCGACGAAATCCGTCGGTGTCTCGCCCGGGCGTGCGCTGGCGCAGGAAGCGCCGGGCGGATTCGTGCCGGCGGCGTCACAGGTGGCGACGGTGACGGCACAATCGGGCGCACACAACATGTCGAGCACCATCGCATCGCGCATCGCGACGCCCATCGGCATCAGCTCGGCGGCGGCCTGCGGGTCGTCGTCGAGGCGGCCGCCGCCGCTGAGATACTCGTAGACGAACACCCGCCGCAGCGCCCCGGCCTGCCCAACGCCTCCGCCGTCCTGCCGGCTCACATCCGCCCCCTCATGCTGCTCGTTCCGGTGATCGACCTGATGCACGGCCAGGTGGTACGCGCCGTGCGCGGCGAGCGCAGCGCATACCGGCCGATCGTCTCCCGCCTGGCCGCCGGCAGCGACCCGCTGACCCTGGCGCGCGCGCTGCTCGAGCGCTGCGGCGCGCAGACGCTGTATGTGGCCGACCTCGATGCGCTGCTCGGCGGTGCCCCCCAGGCCGAGGTGCTGCGCGCCCTGCTGGCCGACCGGCCGGGCCTCGAACTCTGGCTCGACGCAGGCTTCGCCACGCCGGCGCAGGCGCAGCGGCTGCGCGACGACCTGGGCGCCGACGGCGCGCGCGTGGTGCCGGTGTTCGGCAGCGAGTCGCTGCGCTCGGCGGCCGGGTTGCCGGCCGATGCCATCCTGTCGCTGGACCGCCGCGGCAGCGAGCGGCTCGATCCGGCGGGCTGCTGGGATGCACCGCAGCATTGGCCGCGGCGCGTGATCGTCATGACCCTGGAGCGGGTCGGCGCGGACAGCGGCCCGGACCTGGACACGCTTGCTGCGGTGCAGCGGCGCGCCGGCGACCGCTGGCTGATCGGCGCCGGCGGCATCCGCCACGCCGACGACCTGCGGCGTGCCGAGGCGGCCGGGGCCGGCGCCTGGCTGGTGGCCAGCGCGCTGCACGACGGTCGGATCGACGGCTCCATGGCCGACCACAGATCATGATTCGTGCCATCGCCCCGGGCCGGCCGCAGGCGCCTTCTCGGGCCGGAATCGCCACACTGTGTGGCACTTTTGGCCGGCGCGACGCGGCCGTGCCCGGCGCCGTCGACCCGGCGCCGAAGTCGCCGCAGTGGCACATGGATTGCGTCCCCCAATACTCATGACCGCCTCCGCCGCCTGGACCTGCCCGTTCTGTCCGCTCACCTGCGACCACCTCCGGGTGCGCGCCGGCGCCGCCACGCTCGAACTCGACGGCGGGAACTGCCCCCGGGCGGCCCGCGCCCTGGCGCAGTTCGGCGCCGCGCCGGCCGATGCGGCCCCGGAAATCGACGGCCAGCCGGTCACGCTGGAACAGGCGGCGGCCGCCGCCGCGGCCTTGCTTGCTGCGGCGCAGCAGCCCCTGTTCGGCGGGCTCGGCACCGACGTGGCCGGCGCGCGCGCGCTCTATCCGCTCGCGTGTGCGACCGGTGCGATCTGCGATCCGGCCGGCGGCGCCGCACTGATGCAGGGCCTGCGCGCGCTGCAGGACCGCGGCCAGTTCACCGCCACGCTGGCCGAGCTGCGCACGCGGGCCGACCTGATCGTCTTCATCGGCGCGGTGCCGGAGGACGTGGCGCCGCTGGTGCGCGAGCGCTGCGGCATCGGCGACCCGCAGGTGCCGCAGCGGCAGGTGGTCGTGCTCGGCGCCGACGTGCCGCTGCACGGTGACCTGTTCGACACGCTGGGCCTGCTGGCGGCGCTGGTGGCGGGCCGCCGCGTGGCGGCGCCGGAGCCGCTGCAGGCGCTGGCGCAGCGCCTGCGCGCGGCGCGGTATGCGGTGCTGGTCGGCGCGCCGCCGGCGCTGCCGCCGCAAGGCGCCCTGCTGATCGAGGCGGTGCACCGCATCGTCAACGACCTGAACGCGAGCACGCGCGCAGCCGCCTTGTGGATCGGCGGCGGCAACGGCAGCGCGACGGTGAACCAGGTGTTCGCGTGGCTGTCCGGCCTGCCGCTGCGCAGCCGCGCCGGGCCGCGCGGGCTGGAGCACGAGCCGCTGGCCTTCGACGCTGCGCGCCTGCTGGCCGACGGCGAGGTCGACGCGCTGCTGTGGGTGGCGAGCTTCGACGCGGCCGCGCAAGCGCCGGACAGCGGCGCCCCGCTGATCCTGCTCGGCCACCCCGCGCTCGCGCCGAGTGCGCGGCGCGCGGGCCGGCGCAGCGTGTTCATCCCGGTCTCGACACCGGGCATCGGCAGCGACGGCCACCTGTTCCGCACCGACGGCACGGTGCTGATGCCGCTGCACGCGGCGCGCCGCGACACGCTGCCGGGCGTGGCCGCCGCGGCCGGCGCGATCCTGCAGGCGCTGCGCGCCGGGAGGCCGTCATGAGCAGCCTGCTGTTGCGCGGGGGCACCGTGGTCGATCCGATCGGCGGCAGCGGGCAGCGCGATGTCGCGGTGCGCGACGGCCGCATCGTCGCGCCGCTGGCCGGTGAGCGCTACGAACGCGAGATCGACGCGACCGGCTGCGTCGTGATGGCCGGCGGCATCGACCTGCACACCCACATCGGCGGCGGCAAGGTCAACCTCGCGCGCATGCTGATGGCCGAGGACCACCGGCAAGGCGTCGAGCCGATCGCGCTGCCGGGCAATGCGCTCGAGCTGGCCTCCTGCGGCAACTGCACGCCCGGCACGCTGGCCACCGGCTACCGCTACGTCGAGATGGGCTACACGGCGGCCTTCGAGCCGGCCATGGTGCCGAGCAACGCGCGCCACGCCCACATGGAGATGGGTGACGTGCCGGTGCTCGACCACGGCGCCTACGTGATGCTCGGCAGCGACGAGCTGTTCCTCGAGCTGCTGGCCCAGGGCGGGCCGGACCTGAAGAACTTCGACCAGATCCGCGACTACACCGCCTGGACCATCAATGCCTCCAAGGCGATGGGCGTGAAGGTGGTCAACCCGGGCGGCATCTCGGCCTTCAAGTTCAACCAGCGCAAGCTCGACGTCAACGAGCCGCACGTGCACTGGCAGGTCACGCCGCGCCAGGTGGTGCACGCGCTGGCGCGTGCGCTCAAGGAACTCGGTGTGCCGCACCCGCTGCACATCCACGGCAGCAACCTCGGCGTGGCGGGCAACATCCGCTCGACGCTCGAGACCATCGAGGCGCTCGAGGGCTTGCCGGCGCACCTGACGCACATCCAGTTCCACGCCTACGGCACCGAGGGCCCGAAGAAGTTCTCCTCGGCCGCGCTGCAGCTGGCCGAAGCCGTGAACGCCAACCCGCAGATCAGCATCGACGTCGGCCAGATCATGTTCGGCCAGACCGTCACCGCCTCGGGCGACACGATGCGCCAGTTCGCGCAGAGCGGCCTCGCGACCCCGCGCAAGTGGGTCGGCGCGGACATCGAGCTGATGGCCGGCTGCGGCGTGGTGCCGTTCCGCTACCGCGAGCAGAGCTTCGTCAACGCGCTGCAGTGGGTCATCGGTCTCGAGATCTTCCTGCTCGTGAAGAACCCCTGGCAGGTGGTGCTGACCACCGACCACCCGAACGGCGGGCCGTTCACCAGCTACCCGCACCTGATCCGCCTGCTGATGGACCGCAGCTTCCGCGAGGAGCAGCTCGCCAAGCTGCACCCCGAGGTGGCGGCGAACTGCGCGCTGCGTTCGATCACGCGCGAGCTGAGCCTGGAGGAGGTGGCGATCCTCACGCGTGCCGCGCCGGCGAAGCTGCTCGGCCTGACGGACCGCGGCCAGCTCGGCGTGGGCGCGGCGGCCGACATCGCCGTCTACCGCGAGCAGGCCGACCGCGAGGCGATGTTCCGCACGCCCGATTGGGTGTTCAAGGACGGCGTGCTGGTCGCGCAATCCGGCCGCGTGACCGCCACGCCGGTGGGCGGCACGCATTTCGTCGAGCCCGGCTTCGACCCGATCATCGAGAAGACCTTGCGCAAGCACTGGCAGGAGCGCGCCGCGATCGCCTTCGACAACGTCGCGATCACGCACGACGAACTCTGCTCGTGCTGCAACGGCGGGCGGCTGCTGCCTGCCGCGTGCTTCAGCGGAGACGCCGCATGATCCGCAACGGCGTCACCATCGACGACACCTTCGCCGAAGCCTTTCCGATGAAGGGCACGCGGCTCGTGATCACCGCGCACAACGCCACCTGGGCGCGCCACGCGGCGGTGGCGGCCACCGGCTTCGCGACCTCGGTGATCGCCTGCGGCTGCGAGGCCGGCATCGAGCGCGAACTCGCCCCCGACGAAACCCCCGACGGCCGGCCCGGCATCGCGGTGCTGATCTTCTCGATGTCGGGCAAGGAGCTCGCCAAGCAGATCGAGCGGCGTGTCGGGCAATGTGTGCTGACCTGCCCGACCACGGCGGTCTACGCCGGCATCGCGGACGGCGAGGCCGTGGCGCTGGGCAAGAACCTGCGCTTCTTCGGCGACGGCTGGCAGATCAGCAAGGTGATCGGCGGCATCCGCTACTGGCGCGTGCCGGTGATGGACGGCGAATTCGTGGCGCAGGAAACCACCGCGGTGGTCAAGGGCGTGGGCGGCGGCAACCTGCTGCTGCTGGCGCGCGACACCGACGCCGCGCTGGCCGCGGCAGAGGCCGCGGTGGCCGCGATGCAGAAGCTGCCCAACGTGATCATGCCCTTCCCCGGCGGGGTGGTGCGCTCCGGCTCCAAGGTCGGCAGCAAGTACCCGGCGCTCGGCGCCTCCACGAACGATGCGTTCTGCCCCAGCCTGGTGGGCCTGGCGGCGAAGACCGAACTGACCGCGGAGACCCGCTGCGTGATGGAGATCGTGATCGACGGCCTGACCGAGGCCGACGTGGCCGCCGCGATGCGCGCCGGGCTGGAGGCCGGCATCGCCCTCGGCGCGGCCGGCGGCCTGCTGCGCATCTCGGCGGGCAACTACGGCGGCAAGCTCGGGCCCTTCCACTTCCACCTGCGCAAGCTGATGGGGGAGGGGTCATGAGCGGTTGGACCCTGAAGCTCAAGAGCGCGCCGACGCTGCGGCTCGACCTGCGTGGCGTGCTGCCGGGGCTCGACGATCCCGCGGCGCTGTCGGTCGGCTGCGGCAACGCGCTCGTGCCGCTGGCCGAGTTCTTCAGCGCGACCCGGCGCGACGACGACAAGCTCGTGCTCGAGGGCGATCTCGCCAAGGTGGACCGCATCGGCTGGCAGATGACGCAAGGCACGCTGATCGTCGACGGCCCGGTCGGCGACCACGCGGGCGGCGCGATGCGCGGCGGCGAACTGCGCATCGGCGGCAATGCGCGCGACCTGGCCGGCTGCGAGATGGCCGGCGGCCTGCTCGAGATCGGCGGCGATGTCGGCGACTTCGCCGCGAGCACCTTGCCCGGCAGCATGGACGGCATGCGCGGCGGAACGCTGATCGTGCGCGGCCGCGCCGGCGCGCGCTTCGGCGACCGCATGCGCCGCGGCACCGCGCTGCTGTTCGGCGACGCGGGAGACTTCCTCGGCTCGCGCATGGTGGCCGGCACCATCGCGCTGGCCGGCCGATGCGGCGCGCATGCGGGCTACGGCATGCGGCGCGGCAGCCTGGTGTTCGCTGGCGCGGCGCCGGCCGACTCGCCGACCTTCGTGCCGGCGGTCGCCGACGCGCCGGTGTTCTGGCAGCTGCTGGCGCGCGACCTGGCGCGCCATGGCGGCGCCTTCGCCGAGCTGCCGCGCCGCGCCATCCGGCGCCGCCTGGGCGATCTCGCCGCCGGCGGCAAGGGCGAGCTGATCACGCTGGCCTGAGAATCGCCGCCTTCTTTCCTTCCCCACTTCCGAAGACGACATGAACGACTACCTGTTCCACGCCGGCGAGGCGACCGTGCTCGCGGCCGAAGGCCAGTTCACCGATGCGATGCCCGAGATCCTGATCGGCCGCACCAGCGGCCCGGTCGGCCAGGCCTTCGCCAACATGATGGCGCAGACCAAGGGCCACACCGCGATGTTCGCGATCCGCGCCTGCAACCAGCTGGTGCGCCCCGCGACCATCCTCGTGCCGAAGGTGACGCTCAAGGACGTCGCCAACATCGACCTGTTCGGCGGCGTGGTGCAGAGCGCCACCGCCGACGCGGTGGTCGACTGCCTGATCGAGGGCGTCATCCCCAAGGCGCTGGCCAACGAGCTGTGCATCATCAGCCTGGTGTGGATCGATCCGCGCTGCGCGAAGGACCCGAACCTCGACAAGAAGGACATGTACCGCACCAACTACGAGGCGACGAAACTCGCGATCAAGCGTGCGCTGAACAACGAGCCTTCCGTCGAGGAGCTCATCGCGAACCGCCACACCATCAAGCACGACATGGACGACTGGAGCTGAGGCTCCCGATGGACGGGGTGTTCGCGCTGCTCGACGACCGCGACGCGAGCGCGGCGCACCCGACGAGCCGGCTCTACACCGGCTTCGTGCGCGAGCACCGTTGCACCGACCCGGCCACGCTCGACGCGCTGTGTGCGGCGGTGGAAGCCGACCAGCGGACCGGCCTGCACGCCGTGCTGCTGGCGGACTACGAATGGGGCGCGAAGCTGCTGGGTGCCGGCGTGCTGGCGCGTGATCACGGGGCCTGCCTGCGCGTGCTGATGTTCGGGCGCCTCGAGCGCCTCGCGCGCGCGCAGGTCGACGAGCGCCTCGCCACGGTGACCGGCGCGCCCTGCGGCACGCTGGACCTGCGCGCGAGCGTCACGCGCGAGGAGTTCACCGAGGCCATCGCGCGCATCCATGCCGCGATCGCCGACGGCCAGACCTACCAGGTCAACTACACCTACCGCCTGACCGGCCGCGCCTACGGCGAGCCGCTGGCGCTCTACCGTGCGCTGCGCACCCGCCAGCCGGTGGCCTACGGCGCCTTCCTCGCGCTGGCCGAGGGCGCCTGCGTGCTCTCGCTCTCGCCGGAGCTGTTCGTGCGCCATGCTGCGGGCATCGCCACCGCGCGGCCGATGAAGGGCACGGCCGCGCGCATCACCGCGCCCGAGGGCGACAGCGAGACCGCGCGGCTGCTCTCGCTGGACATCAAGAACCGCGCCGAGAACCTGATGATCGTCGACCTGCTGCGCAACGATCTCGGGCGCATCGCGGTGACCGGTTCGGTGACGGTGCCCGAGCTGTTCGCGATCGAGCCGTACACGACGGTCTTCCAGATGACCTCGACGGTGCAGGCGCGGCTGAAGCCCGAGGTCGACCTCGCCGCGCTGCTGCGCGCGGTGTTCCCCTGCGGCTCGATCACCGGTGCGCCCAAGCACCACACGATGGGCCTGATCGCCGCGCTCGAGAGCACGCCGCGCGGCCTGTACTGCGGCGCGATCGGCTGGCTCGACGCGCCGCCGCCGGGCCGGCGCCTGGGCGACCTGTGCCTGTCCGTGGCGATCCGCACGCTGGTTCTCGGCGCGCCGCAGGCCGACGCCACGCGGCCGCTGCGCCTGGGCATCGGCGCCGGCATCGTGAAGGACAGCGTGGCGGCGGACGAATACGAGGAATGCCGCCTGAAGGCGCGTTTCCTCACCGGCCTGGATCCGGGCTTCGAGCTGTTCGAGACCGTGCTTGCGCAGGCCGACGGGAGCCTGCCGCACCTGGCCCGTCACCTCGCGCGGCTGGAACGCAGCGCCGCGGCGCTGGGCTTCGCCCTGGACGTGGACGCCGCCCGCGAGGCGCTGCTCGACGCGGCACGTTCGCCCGCCGGCAGCGCGCGGCGGCTGCGCCTGGCGCTCGCGAAGCAGGGCCGCCTCGTGCTGACGCAGGCGCCGCTCGCGCCACTGCCCGAGGGGGAGGTCGGCCTGCTGATCGCGCCGCAACGCCTGCCGTCGGCCGATCCGCTCGCGGCCCACAAGACGACCCGCCGGGCCCATTACGACGCGGGCGTGCGCGCCGCCGAGGCGGCCGGTGCGTTCGACAGCCTGTTCCTCACGGCCGACGGCCGGCTGGTCGAGGGCGGGCGCAGCTCGGTGTTCCTGCGCCTGGGGGGCCGCTGGTTCACGCCCCCGCTGGCCGATGGCGCCCTGCCCGGCGTGATGCGCTCGGTGCTGCTCGACGACCCGGCCTGGAACGCGCAGGAGCGCCGCCTGACGCTGGCCGACCTGGAGGCGGCCGAGGCGGTGGTGGTCTGCAACGCGCTGCGCGGCGTGCTGCCGGCGCGCCTGCTGCAGCCCGTGCCGGCGGCGCCGTGACGCTCGCGCTGTTCGACCTGGATCACACGCTGATCCCGTTCGACAGCGGCATGGCCTGGACGCGCTTCCTGATCGGGCGCGGTGCCTTGCCGCCGGAGGCGGAGGACCGCTACCTCGACTGCTGCCGCCGGCATGTCGAGGGCACGCTGGACATCCATGCGCTGCACCACGCGGCGATCGGCCCGCTGCACGCCTTCGAGCCGGCGCAGCTCGACGCGTGGCGCGCCGAGTTCGGCGCGGCGATGCAGCAGCACCTGCCGGCTGAGATGCGTGCGCTGGTGCGCCGCCACCTCGAGGCGGGCGACCTGTGTGCGCTCGTCACCGCCACCAGCCGGCTGATCGCCGAGCCGCTCGCCCGGGGTTTCGGCCTGGACCATGTGCTGGCCACCGAATCGGAGCTGGTCGACGGCCGACCGACGGGCGCCATCGTCGGCCTGCCGTGTTTTCGTGCGCACAAGGTGGTGCACGTCGGCCAGTGGCTGGCCCGGCTGGGCCGGCCGCCGCTGGGCGCCTTCGAGCGCTCCTGCTTCTATTCGGATTCGATCGGCGACCTGCCGCTCATGACGAAAGTCACGGATCCGGTCGCGGTGCGGCCCGACGAACGGCTGCGCGCCCATGCGATCACGCACGGTTGGGCCTGTTTTCCACCCGGATAGCGCACGCACGTCTCAAGTCGGTGCGCCGGCACGCCGATAGCCCGCCCAGGAATCGGTGCTTGGCAGTAAGCCGAACGTTCGTTGCGCCAATGGAGGCTCGGGATGGAATGGGTTCGCAGGTTCAGTCTGGTGAAGCGGGTGGTGGCCGGCATGTCGGTGATGAGCGCGGGCAGCATCGGCCTGGGCGCCTCGGGGGCCTGGGCGGCCTCGCACGCCGCGGCGTCCTACGCCACGCCGCTGGCGCTGGCCACCGGAGGCGTCGCGCTGTTCGGTGCGCTGGCCACCTGGGCCATCGTCAGCAGCATCAAGTCCAGCGTCGAGCCGACGGTGCAGGCGGTGATCCGCATCGCCGGAGGTGACCTGGAGACCAAGATCGAATCGACCGGCAAGGACGAGATCTCCTGGCTGCGCTACGAGCTCAACTCGATGCGCAAGAAGCTGCGCACCATGGTGCTGGACGTGCGGCAGACGGCCGACGGTGTGGGCGTGGCCTCGGTGGAGATCGCCAGCGGCAACACCGACCTCTCCTCGCGCACCGAGAGCCAGGCCAGCGCGCTGCAGCAGACCGCGAGCTCGATGCAGCACCTCGCCCAGTCGGTGCAGGAAACGGCCCGCACGACGCAGGAGGCGCGCCACGTGGTGCAGGCCTCCAGCCGCGCGGCGGAGCAGGGCGCGCAGACCATGCAGCAGGTCGTCGAGCGCATGGGCGAGATCAACACCAGCGCGTCGCGCATCGGCGAGATCATCGGCGTGATCGACGGAATCGCCTTCCAGACCAACATCCTCGCCCTGAACGCGGCCGTCGAGGCGGCGCGGGCCGGCGAACACGGCCGCGGCTTCGCGGTGGTGGCCTCCGAGGTGCGTGCGCTGGCGCAGCGCAGCTCGACCGCGGCGCGCGAGATCAAGACGCTGATCAGCGACAGCTCCTCGCGCGTGGACGCCGGCTCCCGGCTGGTGGACGAGGCGGGCGGCCAGATGAAGGAGATCCTCGCCAGCGTGCAGAAGGCCAATGCGCTGATCGGCGAGATCGCCGAGGCCGGCCAGACGCAGGGCGAGGGGCTGGCGCAGGTGAACCAGGCGGTGGCCCAGATCGACACCGTCACGCAGCAGAACGCCGCGCTGGTGGAGCAGCTGGCCGCGGCGGCGCAGTCGCTGAAGGACCAGTCGGGCCGCCTCGGCGAGGCGATGAGTTCCTTCCGCGTCGCCGCCTGATCAGGGCCGGGCCAGGGGGTCTCTCAGGGCGTCTCCGCGAGGGCGGCGCGCAGCGATGCGACGCGCTTGCGCGTGCCGGGGTGCGTCGCGGTGTCCTGCGTCATGCCCAGGTGCATGAAGGCCATCAGCGCGATCGCCGGGTCCTGCCCCATGCGGCGCATCGCCCGCACCGCGAAGGCATCGGCCTCGAACTCCTGCCGGTGCGCCAGCCGCGAGGCCTCGCGGCCCAGCGCGCCGGCCACCGGGTCGGTCGTCCCGGGGTGGACCTCTCCCGGAATCCAGCGCTGGTAGACCAGCGCCATCTGCAGCCAGTGCCGCTGCATCACGTGGCCCAGCTCGTGCGCCAGCACGAAGCAGCGCTCGCCTTCGCTCAGGTCGGCCAGCGACTCGTTGGCCATCACGATGTGCCCGTGCACCGTCTCGGCCAGCACCGGCCCACGGATCACGCGCAGGTCCACCGGCGGCAGCTCCGGCAGGCCCGCCAGCACCGCCGCGAAGCTGTGCCGCACCAGCTGGGCCGGCGCGCTGTCGGGATCGGCTCCCGGCTGCGCTTCGAACCGTTGCTGCTGCGAACGCCGCAGCACGTCGACGATGTCTTCGGCATGCGCCGAACCCACCAGGGACAGGACCAGGAGCAGAAACCGCCACGCTCGCATGTTGCACCTCGCTGGGCCGCCTCGACCTGCGAGGCATCTTGACGGGTGTCTATCGCAACCGGCGTGCCAGATTAGGGGTTAACCCTGACCTGGGGGGTGATGGGGGGTCAGATCTGGATCAGCCCCCACTGCAGCGCCACCAGCGTCAGCTCGGACTGGTTGTTCGCGCCGAGCTTCTGCTTCACGTGGTAGAGGTGGGTGCCGACGGTGCTGGGCGAGAGCTTCAGGTTCTCGGCGATTTGCGCCACGCTCTGGCCGCGGGCGAGCTGGATGAAGACCGAGAACTCGCGCTCGGAAAGGGCCTCGGCCGGGCTGGTCTCGCCCTTGACCTGGGCCATCGCCAGCGAGCGGGCGGTCTGTGCGTCGACGTAGGCCTCGCCGGCGGCCACCGCCGTGACCGCGGCGATCAGCGCATCGGGCGCGCTGCGCTTGGTCAGGTAGCCGAGCGCGCCGGCGCGCAGCACGCGGCGCGGGTGGGCCGTGTCCTCGTGCGCCGAGAGCACCAGGATGCGCGCCTTGGCGTCCTGCGCCAGGAGGCGCCGCACCGCCTCCAGCCCGCCCATGCCGGGCATCGAGATGTCCATCACCACCACGTCGGGCTTCACGCGGCCGTACTCGGCGCAGGCCTGCTCGCCGCTGTCGAGCTCCGCCACCACCTCGACGGCGGCATCGGCCAGCAGCATGCGGAAGCCCATGCGCACCAGCGCATGGTCGTCGACCAGCATCACGCGGATCGTCATCGGGTCTCCAGGAGGGAATCGGGCACCGGCAGCGGCACCTGCACCGCGAGCAGCACGCCGTGCGGTTCGGCGGGCTCGATGCGCAGGCTGCCGCGCAGGGTCTCCACCCGCTCGGCCAGCCAGCGCAGGCCGTAGTGGCCGGGGCGCTGCCAGCCCTGCGGCGGCAGGCCGCGGCCGTTGTCGCGCAGCTCGAGCTGCACGCCCTGCGCGTCGGCCGCCAGATGCACCTGCACCTGCGTGGCCTCGCCATGCCGCAGCGCGTTGGTCAGGCCCTCCTGCACCGCGCGGTAGAGCGTCAGCGCCAGCTCGGGGGGCAGCGGCACCTCGCCCAGCGCCACGCGGGTGTCGATCGTCACCCCGGGCTGACTGCGCCGGGTGCGCTCGACCAGGTCGTCGAGCGCCTCGGCCAGGCCGAAGTTGTCGAGCACCAGCGGCGCGAGGCGCGGGATGATGCCGTGCATCGCGTCGTACAGGCGCGAGGACTCGTCGGCGATCACGCGCGCCGCCTGCTCCGAGGCCGGGTCGCGCGAGCCCACCCGCTGCGCGATCGACAGCGCCATGCTGCGCATCGCGGTGACCGACTGGCCCAGCTCGTCGTGCAGCTCGCGCGCGATCATGCGGCGCTCCTGCTCGATGTGCTGGTCGATCCAGCGCGTCAGCTCGCGGTTGTCGGACAGCTGCGCCTCGGCCCGGGCGGCGCGTCGCTCGGTCTCGATGTGGGTCTGCAACTCGCCGACCATGCGGTTGAAGGCCGCGCCGATGGCTGCCGCCTCGCGGCCCGGCAGCGGCGGCAGCGCGACCTCGAAGCGCCCGCCCTGCAGCTGGTTGAGCGCGTCGACGATCTGCCCGAACGGCCGCACCGTGCGGCCGACCAGCCAGAACACCGCCGCGTTGACGAGCACCAGCATCGCCAGCGCACCGGTCACCAGCCAGAAGAGATAGTCCCAGGCATCGACCGCGGCGCGCGAGGCGTTCGAGCGCACCTCGAGCCGGCCGTCCGGGAACTCGATCGACTGCGTCGACGGCGGCGGGGCGATCAGCGCCTCGAACCAGGCCGGCGCATCGCGCCCGGCCTTGTAGGACGATGGCGGCGACTGGTACAGCAGCGTGCCGGCGCCGTCCAGCAAGGTGATGTCGTTCGAGCGCACCCGGCCGATGCCCTGCAGGAAGGCCAGCATCGCCGGCGTGCCCTGGGCCGCGTAGCGCCAGGCGGTGCGGTTGAGCAGCTGCGCCGCGACGCGGTTGGCGGCCACCACCTCCTCGTGCACCGAGTCGCGCATGCTGCGCAGCTGCAGGCCCATCACGACCAGCGTGAACAGCACCGTCAGCGAGCCGACGATCAGGTTGATCTTCAGGCGCAGCGTCATGCGGCGGGCTCGTCGAAATCGCCGTGCGCGGCGAAGCGCTCCAGCGCGCCCACCATCGCCGCGACCATCGCCGGGTGGGTGGGGTCGTGGCCGGCGCCCTCGATCCAGCGCAGCCGCGCGCGCGGCAGCGCGGCCGCGACGCGGCGCGCCCCGGCCGGCGGACAGATGCGGTCGGCGCTGCCGTGCAGCAGCAGCGTGGGCACCTGCGGCAGCGCGGCGCAGCGCGCCAGCAGCGGCGCCTCGTCCAGGAAGCAGTCGGCGCGCAGGTAGTGGCTCTGCACGCGGTAGCGGTCGACCAGGGTGTCGAGCTGGGCCGGGTCGGGCTCGCCCGGCGCCGTGCCGGCGAGCTGCTGCTCGGCGCGCCACCAGCGGCGCGCCGCCTGGCGCGCGGCGGCCGGGTCGGCGCCGTGCAGCGCGTGGGCAAGGGCGGCGAGGTCCAGGTCGGCCGCGGCGGCGAAGGCCTCGATGTCCTCGCGCCGGGCCAGGAAGGTGGCGCGCAGCAGCAGGCCGCTGACGGCCGCGGGCTCGGCCGCGGCATGGGCGATCGCGAGCGTCGCACCCCAGGAGCCGCCGACCACCAGCCAGCGCTCGATGCCCAGCGCCTCGCGCACGCGGCGCAGGTCGGCCAGCAGCTCGGCCGTGGTGTTGTGCGCGGTCGCGCCGCGCGGCGTGCTGCGCCCGGCGCCGCGCTGGTCGGGGCAGACGATGCGCCAGCGTCGCGGGTCGAAGAAGCGCCGCAGCAGCGGCGAGCCGCCCGAGCCCGGACCGCCGTGCAGCACGACCGCCGGAATGCCGTCGGCCGCGCCGTGCTCGGCCACGTGCAGCACATGGCCGTCGCCGACCGGCAGCGCATGCGTGGCCAGCGGCGGCGTGTCCTCGTGCAGGGCGGATCCGGGCATGGGCGGGATGGTATCGGGACCACCCGCGGTCCCAATCATGAAAATCATGAGGCCCGATTCATGGTCCGGGGACTGTGCGGCGGCGGCCCGCGCGGTGACGATACGGCACGGGAAACGACCTCCCCGCGCCCACCGTCCGGTGGGGGCGACCACCGCCCTAGGAGAACCTGCATGACCTGGACGACCCCGACCGCCACCGACTTCCGCTTCGGCTTCGAAATCACGATGTACGTCGCGGCCCGCTGAGCGGCTGAACCCCGAACCGCCGCCGGGCTCGCGCTCGCGCGGCGGTTTTTCTTCCCAGGCTCCCATGCGCATCACGGTTCTCGGCGCCGCCGCCGGCGGTGGATTCCCGCAGTGGAACTGCAACTGCCGCAACTGCGCCGGCGTGCGCAGCGGCGCGGTGCGCGCCCGGCCGCGCACCCAGTCGTCGATCTTCGTGCGCGACGATGCCGCGGTGGACGGCGTGCTGTTCAACGCCTCGCCCGACATCCTCGAGCAGATCCGCGCCAACCCGGTGCTGCAGCCCCACCGCGCGCTGCGCGACACCGCGATCGCCGGCGTGGTGCTGATGGACGGCCAGATCGACCACGCCACCGGGCTGTTCATGCTGCGCGAGCGCGGCCGGCCGCTGCCGCTGTGGTGCACCGACCCGGTCGAGCAGGACCTGACCCAGGGCAACCCGATCCTGCGCGTGCTCGGCCACTACTGCGGCGTGCAGCGCGAGCGCATCGTGCCCGACGGCACGCCGTTCACGATCCCCGGCGCGCCGGGCCTCGCCTTCCGCGCCTTCGCGCTGGCCAGCAAGGCGGCACCGTACTCGCCGCACCGCGACGCGCCGGTGCCGGGCGACAACATCGGCATGCTGATCAGCGACCGCGCGAGCGGCCGCAGCGCCTTCTACGCGCCCGGCCTCGGCGAGATCACGCCGGCGCTGTTCGACGTGATGGCGGGCGCCGATGCGGTATTCGTCGACGGCACCTTCTGGACCGACGACGAGATGATCGCGCTCGGCCTGTCGAAGAAGACCGCGCGCGACATCGGCCACCTGCCGCAATCCGGCGCCGGCGGCATGATCGAGTGGCTCGACAGGCTGCCTGCGCCGACGCGGCGCTTCCTCATCCACATCAACAACACCAATCCGATCCTCGACGAGGACTCGCCGCAGCGCGCCGAACTGGCGCGCCACCGCATCGAGCCCTGCGAGGACGGCGTCACCCTCGAGATCTGAGATGACTGCTCCTGCCTGGTCGCGTGACGAGTTCGAAGCCAAGCTGCGCGAGCGCGGCCGCTCGTACCACATCCACCATCCGTTCAACGTGATGCTGAACACGGGCAAGGCCACGCCCGAGCAGATCCGCGGCTGGGTGGCGAACCGCTTCTACTACCAGATCGCGATCCCGATCAAGGACGCGGCGGTGATGTCCAACTGCACCGACCGCGAGGTGCGGCGCGGCTGGATCCAGCGCATCCTCGACCACGACGGCTTCGAGATCGGCGGCGTCAAGGACCCCGGCGGCATCGAGGCCTGGCTGCGACTGGGCGAGGCGGTGGGCCTGACGCGCGCGGAGATCGAGGACCAACGCCACCTGATCCCGGCGGTGAAGTTTGCGGTCGATGCCTACGTCAACTTCGCGCGCCGGGCGCCCTGGCAGGAGGCGGTGTGCTCCTCGCTCACCGAGCTGTTCGCGCCGGAGATCCACAAGCAGCGCCTGGCCACCTGGCCTGAGCATTACGCCTGGATCGAGCCGCAGGGCCTGAGCTACTTCCGCAACCGCGTCAGCCAGGCGCGGCGCGACGTGGAGCAGGGCCTCGCGATCACGCTGGACTACTTCGACACCCGCGCGCTGCAGGAGCGCGCGCTCGAGATCCTGCAGTTCAAGCTCGACATCCTGTGGGCGATGAACGATGCGATGGCGCTGAAGTACGGCGTGAACGCGTGATGGAGCTGGGCGCCGACAGCCGCCCGCGCATCGGCGCGGGCTTCCGGCTCCAGTGGGAGCCGGCGCAGCAATGCCACGTGCTGCTCTACCCCGAGGGCATGATCAAGCTCAACGGCAGCGCCGGCGAGATCATGAAGCGTTGCGACGGACAGGCCACGCTGGCGGCGATCGTTGCCGACCTCGAGAAGGCCTTCGGCGCCAGCAATCTCGAAGGCGACGTGCGTGGCTTCATCGACGTGGCCGCGAAGCAGCGCTGGCTCACCTGGGACTGAACGAATGAGCACGATTGGCCCGCCGCTCTGGCTGCTCGCGGAGCTCACCTACCGCTGCCCGCTGCACTGCGTGTTTTGCTACAACCCGGTCGACTACGCGACGCAGCCGCAGGAGCTCTCCACCGACGACTGGCTGCGCGTGCTGCGCGAGGGCCGCGAGATGGGCGCCGTGCAGCTCGGCCTATCGGGCGGCGAGCCGCTGCTGCGTGACGACCTCGAGGTGATCGTTGCCGAGGCACGGCGCCTGGGCTTCTACACGAACCTGCTGACCTCGGGCGTGGGACTGACCGAGGCGCGCGCCAAGGCGCTGAAGGACGCGGGGCTGGACCATGTGCAGCTCTCGTTCCAGGACTCGACGCGCGAGATGAACGACTTCCTCTCGCACACCAAGACCTTCGAGCTCAAGAACAAGGTCGCGAAGATCATCAAGGACCAGGGCTGGCCGATGGTGATGAACGTCGTCATCCACCGCCTGAACATCGACCACATCGACCGCATCATCGGCATGGCCGCGGAGTTCGGCGCCGAGTACATCGAGCTGGCGAACACGCAGTACTACTCCTGGGCCTTCGTCAACCGCGCGCAGCTGCTGCCCACGCGCGAGCAGCTGATCCGCGCCGAGGCGGTGACGGACCAGTGGCGCCGGAAGATGGGCGAGAAGATGCGCATCTTCTTCGTCGCACCCGACTACCACGAGGGCAAGGCCAAGAAGTGCGTCAACGGCTGGGGCAGCATGTTCATCACCGTCACGCCCACCGGCGACGTGCTGCCCTGCCACACCGCGAAGATGCTGCCCGGGCTGAGCTTCCCGAACGTGCGCGAGGCGAGCCTGCGCCACGCCTGGTTCGAGTCCGACGGCTTCAACCGCTACCGCGGCACCGGCTGGATGAAGGAGCCGTGTGCGAGCTGCGACCGCAAGGAGGAAGACCTGGGCGGCTGCCGCTGCCAGGCCTACCTGATCGCCCACGACCCCGAGGCGGCCGACCCGGTGTGCAGCAAGAGCCCGCTCCACGGCAAGGTGCTCGAGGCCGTCGCGCAGGCCGAACGCGGCGCGCCGGCGATGACGGAACACCCGCTGGTGTTCCGCGACCCGGCCAGCTCGCGCCGGCTGGCGGGCAAGGCCGCGGTGTAGCCGCGCCGCGGCATTGCGTCACGCCGAGGCGCGCCGCCGGCCGCGCGCCGGGCGACGCCGGCCCGGACAATCGCCCATCCGCGCCCATCCGCGCCCATCCCCAGGCCCATGCCGCAACGCCCGATCGCTTCGATGGCTCCCGTCGACCTGGATTCGCCGAATGCGGAGCAGCTCTGCCGCGTGCTGCTCTCGCAGACTGACGACCTGGTCGTGGTGCTCGACGCCGACCTGCGTGTGTGCCTGATCAATCCGGCCGCCAAGGCCGCCCTCGGCCTCGCCGGGCCGGTGCCGGCGCTCGCCGCGCTCGACGACCTGGGCGCGATCCGCGCCGAGGATCGGCGCCAGGTCGCGCAGGCCTGCGCTGCCGTGCTGGCCGGCGCCACGGCGCTGCCGCTGCGGGTGGCCCTGGGCGGGGGGGCGGCACACGGGCAGGTGTATCGCCTGCGCGTGCTGGCGATGCGCGGCGCGGCGCGCGGCGCGAAGGCCGTCGTGCTGCACGGCGCCGACGTGACCGATCTGGCCGAGGTCGAACGGCGGCTGCGTGAACGCGAGCGCGAGTTCCGCACCCTGGCCGAGAACTCGCCCGACAACATCATCCGCTACGGGCTGGATCTGCGCGCGGTCTACTGCAACCAGGAGATCGAGGAGCGGGTGGCGGTCGAGTCGCGCCGGCTGCTCGGCCGCACGCCGGTGGAGGGCGCGCCGCCGGGCCTGGTCGGCGCCGAGGCCTTCCAGGCCCAGGTGCAGCGCACCCTGGCCAGCGGCGAGCGCGCCACCGTCGAGTTGCGCGTGCCGACGCCCGCCGGCGACTTCCGCGTGCACCACGTCGTCATCGCGCCGGAGTACGACGCCCAGGGCACGATCTGCGGCGCCATCGCCGTGGGGCGCGACGTGACCCCTCTGGTCCAGGCGCTGGAACGCCTGGCGGAGGCCGAGCGCGAGTTCCGCACCCTGGCCGAAAACGCGGGCGACAACATCGTGCGCTGGGACGAGGTCGGCCGCATGATCTACGTGAACCCGGCCATGGCGCGGGTGCTGGGCCGGCCGGCCGAGGCGCTGATCGGCCTGACGGCGCCCGAGGCCTACCCGAGCGGCGAGTTCGACATCGTCTACGAGGCGGTGCGCGAGGTCCAGCGCAGCGCCCAGCCCCGGCTGCTCGAGCTGGACTGGCTGCCCGGCCCCGGGCAGCGCCGCCAGTTCCACCAGATCCGCCTGGTGCCGGAGTTCGACGCCTCGGGCACCGTGCGCACGGTGCTGGGCGTCGGGCGCGACGTCACCGAGGCCGTCGAGCAGCGCGAGCTGATCGAATCCCTCGCGCGCCAGGACCCGCTCACCCGGCTGGCGAACCGCCTCGCGCTGGCCGAGCGCGCCGAGGGCATTCTCGCGGGCGCCCAGCGCCACCACGGCAAGGCGGCGGTGCTGCTGGTCGACCTGGACGGCTTCAAGGCGATCAACGACGGCCTCGGCCACAGTGCCGGCGACGAACTGCTGTGCGAGGTGGCGCGCCGCTTCGCCGAGGCCCTGCGGGCGGATGACCTGCTCGTGCGGCTGGGCGGCGACGAGTTCGTCGTGCTGGCCCCGGACGTCGACACGCCCGCCGGCATCGGCCGGGTGGCCGGCAAGCTCCATGCGGCGCTGGTGGCGCCGGCCACGATCATGGGGCGCCAGGTGCGCGTGACGGCGAGCATCGGCGTGGCCGTGTTCCCGGACGACGGCGCGGGCATCGAGCGGCTCCTGGCGCGCGCGGACAGCGCGATGTACCAGGCCAAGCGTGCCGGCCGGTCGCGTACCGAGTTCTACACCGATGCCATCGGCGCCGCGGTGCAGCGCCGGCTGGTGCTTGAGCAGGCGCTGCGCGAGTCCTGCCACGGCGCGGGCATGCAGCTTCACTACCAGCCCAAGGTGGCACTGGGCGAGCCGGCCTCGCCGGTGGGCGCCGAGGCGCTGCTGCGCTGGGAGCACCCGGTGCTGGGTGCTGTCTCGCCCGGCGAGTTCATCCCGCTGGCCGAGGACACCGGGCTGATCGTCACCCTCGGCGCCTGGGTGCTGGAGCAGGCCGCCGAGCAGGCGCGGCGCTGGAACGCGGGTCGCGACAGCGCGTTCAAGGTGGCCGTCAACGTGTCGGCCCGGCAGCTCGTCGAGCCCGGCTTCGCGGAGTGGGTCGAGCAGGCCCTGCAGCGCACCGGATGCCGCGCCGAATGGCTGGTGCTGGAGGTCACGGAAAGCGTGTTCGCCGAGGAGTCCGGGCGGGTCCAGCGCACGCTGGGCCGGCTGCGGACCCTGGGCATCCACATCGCCCTGGACGACTTCGGCACCGGCTTCTCGGCGCTGAGCTACCTGGCCCGCTTCCCGGTCGACGAGCTGAAGATCGACCGCAGCTTCGTGCGCGCCATCGGCGACGGCGAGCGGCACCGCGAGCTGCTGCGCGCCTTCGTCGCCATGGCCGGCGCGCTCGGCCTCGCGCTGGTCGCCGAAGGGGTGGAAACCGCCGCCGAGGAGCAGTTCCTGCGCGAGACGGGCTGCGCGGTGATGCAGGGCTGGTTCTTCGGGCGCGCCGTGCCCGCCGAGGCCTTCGCGCGCCAGTGGCTGGCGTGAGTCGCTACAGCGACTGCAGGTAGGCCGCCACCGCCTTCATCTGCGCCTCGTTCATCGCGCGCACCTCGTTCTTCATGATCACGCCGTGCGGGCGCAGCGGCGTCTTGAACACCTTGAGCTGGCGCACGATGTAGTCGGCATGCTGGCCCGCCAGGCGCGGGAAGCCGGTCTGGCCCTCGGCCTTGTCGCCGTGGCACGAGGCACAGGCGCGCACGCCGAGCGCCGGCAGGCCCTTCTCGAAGATCGCCTTGCCCTGGTTCATCAGCGCGGGGTTGCCCGCCCGCCCGGGGCGCGGCTCCTGCTTCGCGTAGTAGTCGGCCAGGCCCTCGATCGCGCCGTCGGTCAGCAGCGCGGAAACGCCGTACATGTAGGCCTGCACGTCGGTCTCGGCGCGCGACTTGTCGCGGAAGTCCTTCAGCTGGCGGATCGTGTACTCGCGTGCCTGCCCGGCCAGCGCCGGGAAGCGCGAGTCGTTGCTGCGCCCGAAATCGCCGTGGCAGGTGGCGCAGACGTGCACCGCACGCTGCACCAGTTCGTCGTCTGCGCTGCCGGCCGCCTGCGCCAGCGGCGCGAACAGCGCGGACACCAGCAGGCTGCCCAGAACCGTCTTCTTCATGCTGTCCCCTCAATGGTTGCAGGGACATTCTCGGCAGCGCGCGGCCTGCGGCGGTTGCGGTGCGTCAAGCGCCGCCGCGCGATGTCGCTCCCCGACCCAGCAGGTCGCGCTGGAAGTCGACCAGCGGACTGCTGCCGAGTTCGTCGCGCAGCGCCTGCCAGGCCGGGGCGTCGGCCTCGATCTGCGCGATCAGCCCCGCGTCCGCGTCGACGGCCTGCTCGGCACGGCCGCTGCGTGCGTCGACCCAGGCCAGCCTGAGCGTCGCGCCGGGCGGCGCGACCAGGCGCAGTTCCAGGCGGCCGGGCAGCGGGGCGCGCCCGAGCCGGCGCAGCACGGCGAGCTTGGCCAGCTCCAGCGTCGTGTCGTCGATGCCGGCCTGCGACGCCAGGAGCTTCTCGCGCAGCGCCGGCCAGCCGAACACCGTGCGCAGCGCGACCCCTTCGGCAAGTTCACGGGCCGCAACGCCGGCCTGCTCGCCGTAGGCGAGGTCGAAGGCCGCCTGGCTGGATGCCACGCAGGCGCGCCAGTCGACCCGCCGGTCCAGCGGCCAGACCGCGATGTACAGGTGCCGCCCGAGCTCGAGGTAGGCGAACTGCGGCTCGGCGCGGAACCGCGTGCCGCAGGACGGGCAGGTCTCGCGCTGGAAGCTGCCGTCGAGGATCGCCTCGCGCAGGTCGGGCCGCCGGTCGGCGTTGACGCTCGCGACCAGCTCGAACTCGACCGGCGTGGCACACGACGGGCAGGCGAGGGTGACGGTCTGGAACAGCGACATGACGGGCCGTGGCGCTCACACCTTCTCAAGGCGCGATCTTCTTCAGCCACTCGAGCGCCGGGTGGCGTGCGCCGAGCTTGCGGCTGCGGTAGCCGGCGTACAGCTCGGCGAACCACTCGCCGGGCGCGCGGAACTGGTAGCCGGTCAACCCCTTCTTGCGCTCGCTGGCCGGGTAGCTGACCCAGACGCGCGGGTAGGCCTCGTGGTAGATCGTGTCGCCGATCGTCAGCGTGTTGCAGGCGGCCTGGTCCTTGTAGACCTCCGCCCGGCCGGCCAGCTCGCGCCACTGCACGATGCCCTGGCGCAGGTCTTCCCAGGTGAGCCCGCCTGGCGCCGCGGCCTTCGGCTCCGGCGGCGGCGCGCTCGGCGTGTTCAGGATCAGGTCGAGCACGTACTGGCGTTGCTCCGCGGTCACGAAGCCGTAAGACGCGGCCACCGCGTCGGCGATCGGCTTCACCGCGGTGCCGTAGGTCTTCCAGTTGCCGTACTTGGGGTCCTGCTCGTGCCGCGTCATGAAGCGGTGCCGGTCGTCCAGGCCGTGCCCGGCCTCGTGCAGCGTGGCCCAGTTCAGGCGCTCGACCGGGTTGGTGTTGGCCGGCTGGAAGTCGCGCTCGACGGCGGGCAGCTGCGGCCGATTGGTGCCGCGCACCGTCAGGTCGGCGCCGAAGCGCTGCTTGTCGGCACCGCCGGCCGCGCTGCCGAGCGCGATGGTCGCCGCCTGCGCCTGGTACTCGTCGTCCGCCGAATCGGCGTCGGTGTGGGTCACGCGGCGCAGGCTCGGGCCGGCCTGCACGTCCTGCGGCGGCAGCTTCGCCAGCGTCTGGCTGATCACCTTCAGTGCCCGGATCTCGCCGGCCTGCGGTGACCACGCGTCGAGCGTGAACTCGAGCCCGTGGCGCGCCCGGGCGATGGCCGTCATGGCCTTGGCGCTGCCCTTCTCGGGGAAGTCGGCGATCAGCTTCTCGAGGGCTGCAGCCCCGCCGTTCTTCATCATCCGCTCGGCTGCCGCCGCCAGGGCCGGATCGTCGGGCTTGCTGGCCGACAGGCTGCGCACCGTGGCCTCGTCGATGCGCACCTTGATTGCGGCCAGTGCGCGGTTCGCCTCGGCGAAGCGCAGGGCGTCGGCCTGGGACAGCGCCGCCTTCGCCAGCGCGGCCAGCTGGGCGCGGAACTTCGGGTCGGCGACCGCCTTGACCAGGCCATCCACGTTGCGCGCCTCGGTGTCGAACCGGCGCCGTTCGACGGCCGCCTGCTCGACGAGGCCCGCCGCATCGTCGGCGCGCTGCAGCGCCGCCAGCGCGGCCGCCGCGTCCGGCAGCTTGATCCGGGCCCGCGCGTCGGCCAGCGCGGCATCGACCGGCGCGAGCCGGGCCTTCAGTGCGGCCGCGGACGGCAGGCTGTCGAGGGCCTTGCGGCGGGCCTCGCTCTTCGCCAGCGCCGCATCGAACTGGCCGTGCTGTACCTGGGCGCGGCGCGCTGCCGCGAGGTGCTGCGCCGCCTCGCCCAGCCGGGCCAGCGCCGTCTTGCCTTCGCCTTGCTTGAGCGCGGCATCGACCTGGCCGGCGCTCGACGCGAAGTGGCGCAGCTCGCCGGCGGCGTCGGCCGCGAAGGCGGTCTTGCCCGCCGCGTCGGCCTGGGCGCGCAGCGCGGTCAGGCTGTTCTGCAGGCCGGTGAGGTCGGTGGCGTTGCCGGCCAGCGCCTGTGCCTTCAGGATCGGCCCGCGGCTCAGCGCGAGGTCCTTCAGACGCGCCAGCTCGACGCTGGCGCGCGCCACGCCGTCGTGCCCGGCACTGTAGCCCGCCGCCAGGTCACCGCCGGCCTCGGCGCGGGCCACCATCGCCGCCGAGTCGGCGAGCAGCTTGTCGATCGCGGCGCGCTCTGTGGCGAGCGACTTGGCGGCGGGATCCTTGGCCAGTGTCGCGGCATCGCGCAGCGCGGCGGCGCGCAGCTGATCGTAGGAGGCGACCCAGGACGAGATCGAGAGCCAGACCTCGCCGCGTTCGGCCGCCTGCTGCAGCAGGCGCATCGCCTCGTCGAAGCCCATCTCGGCCGGCGTGGCCAGCGTGTCCGCACGGCTCAGCAGCGCCTGCAGCGGCGCGGCGCGGGGGCCCATGCGGGGCACGGCCTTGAGGCGGTCCAGCGTGTCGGCGGTCTTGCGCCGCTGCGCGTCGAAGGCCTCGCGGCGCTCCATCATGTGGGCGGTCGGCGCGAGGGTGCCGAGCGCCCGCCTGGCGGCCATCACCACCAGGCCCCAGGTGTTGCTGGAGACCGCGCCGTCCATCTGCACGATCAGCCTGTCGACCTGGGCCAGGTCGGCCGCCGCGAAGTTGCGCAGCGGCGCGCCCTTGGCCTGCAGCGCCGCGCGCACCCGCTTGACCTCGTCGACCAGCGGCTGCAGCAGCTGGCGCAGCAGCACGATGGATTTCTTCAGCTCCTCGATGCCGGAGATCGGCTTGGGCGGCGTGCCGTAGGCGATCTTGTCGATGCGCTTGAGCTCGTCATCGACCACCTGCTGCAGCTTCGGGTCCTCGATGCCCTTCAGCGCCTGGCTCATCGCGTCGAGCGTGGCGCGCGCCTTGACGTACTCGATGAAGTAGTTCGCCAGGTTCTGGGTCGCGGCGAGCTTCTCGCTCGCCTGCCGGAGCCACTCGCTCGCCGCCGTGGGGTCGCCCCGGCGCGCGGCCTCGCGGCCCTTGTCCAGCAGGCCCGCGACCTCGCCGATCTGCGCCTGCACGCGGGCCTGCTGCGGGTGGCGCCGCAGCGCGTCGAGCCGGGCGCGCACCGGCGCGCTGGCGTCCGCGTAGTCGTGGTCCGGATCGCCCGGGCCCGCATCGGCGACACGCACCGGCCGCGGACTGTGCGCGGCGGCGCCGCCGATGCCGGCAGGCGCACGCTGGCGTGTCGGCAGCAGTCCGAGCGCTTCGAGCAGTCGTCCCACGTGGACTCCCGGTGGCAGACGGCCCACTGTAGCGAGGCAGCCCCGCGGCACATCCCTAGCTCAGGCGCCGCGGGTCATTGCTCCAGGCGCAGGATCTCGAGCTGCTCGGGCACCGTCTCGAAAGTGCCGGTGCCGGCGGGCATCTGCATCAGCGGCTTGCCCTCGCCGTCGAGCAGCCAGACGCTCGGGTAGACCAGCTGGCGCACGCGCTCGTCGCCGATCTTCTTCATGAACTCGGTGTAGCCCCAGCTCTGCGTGCCGATGCGAAAGCGCAGCCGGTCGGCCTGCACCTTCAGGCTGCTGCGCAGGTCGTAGAGCAGCCAGTCCTTCTGGAAGTGGGGCAGCAGCGCGTCGACGTTCTTGTCGAGGAAGGCCTCGTACTTGCGGCAGAACGGGCAGTCGTTCGCGCCCAGGTAGACGTAGAGCTTCTTCTTCTCCGCCCGCGCGCGGGCGAGCGCCGGGCCGAGGTCGAACTCGTACTGCTCGGGCAGCCCCTGCGGCTGCACGACGGTGGCGCCGTAGCGCGGCGGCAGGCCGATCGCCCAGGCCGCGCCGGCCGCCAGCAGCAGCGGCACGGCGAGCGCGGCGCGGCGCCTCATGAGGAGGCCGAGACCATCAGCGTGCCGACGAAATGGCCGTCCTTCGAATCGGTCACCTCGGCGCGCAGCTCGCCGTCGCCGTGCGGAACGAAGTTGAAGCGCAGCGTCGGGTTCTCGCTGACCGAGAAGTCGAGCTCGGCGTCGAACACCTTGCGCTGGGCATAGCTGACCTTGATCGAGCGCACGAAGTGCGGCGGGATGTACATCACCGTCTGCTGGTTCAGCTCGAATCCGGTGTCGTTCGGGTGCACCACGGTCACGTCGGCCGGCGTGGGCTGCTCGAGCTTCACGCCGGCGGGCAGCTTGAACATCGTGCGGCCGATCAGGTGCAGCGCCTCGCGGTTGGGCGGCGCGGAGCAGCCGCCGGAGGTCTTCACGTAGCGCGAATCGGTGTGCAGCGAGCCGTCGCTCAGCTCGCCGACCACGCGCACGTGGCTGTACTCGTCCACGCGCAGCCGGGTCTCGAAGTCGGCCTGGCCGATCTCGGTGGTCAGGTCCAGTACCGCGGCCACCGGCGAGGGGTTCTTGTCCACCACGACCCACAGCCGCTTGACGTAGCGCTCGGGCCGCTGCGCCAGCAGCGAGGTGATCTTCACCGGTACCGAGGCGCCGTAGGCGGCGCGCAGCGGCGCGGCGACCTGGATCACGTCGCGCCCGGCGCGCAGCGGGCGGCCGGGGAAGAGCCGCGCCGACAGCTTGTCCCATTCGGGCGAGGAATCCTCGTGGCGGGCCGAGGGCAGGCCGCCTTCGGCCGCCCAGGCCGGCAGCGTGACGGCGGCCAGGCCGGCGAGGGCGTGGCGGCGGGACAGGCGCAGCGGTTTCATCGTGACGGCTCCGACTTGAAGATCAGCTCGCGTTCGAAGCGCAGGAACGCGACCGAGGCGTTGCGGCGGTGAATGATCTCGTATTGATCCCAGGCTTCATAGTCTGGCAGATCCGCAGCGTCAGCCACGTTGATCAGCGACGCACCCGATTCGACCAGCGCGCGGGTCTTCTTCTCCAGGGCCGCCAAGTAGGTCTGGACGGCGCCGATGGCGGCGCCGGGCTCGGACAGCGGGCCGTGCCCGGGCACGACCCGCCGCGCGCCGACCTCGCGCAGCCCGGCCAGCGCCCGGTGCCAGCCGGGCAGCTCGCTGTCCTGGATGTCGGGCACGCGTCGAACGTCCAGCAGGCCGCCGGCGAACAGCACCCCGCTTTGTACGTCGAGCACCGCGATGTCGCCCGGGCCGCTCGAGTGACCGAAGTACAGCACCCGCACCGGTCGGCCGATCAGGTCCAGCGTCTGCGCGGCGTCGAAAGTACGGTCGGGCTTGTAGACGTGGCTGCCCTGCATGGCCGGCTCGCCGGCGACCTGGCGCAGCGTCTTCAGGCAGGTCTCGCAGCGCGAGGCCATCAGGCGCGCGCTGCGCTCGTGCATCGCCACCGGGATGCCGCGCGACTGGAAGGCCGTGCCGCCGAACAGGAACTCCGGCCGCACGTGGGTCACCAGCGCGAGCCGCACGGGCTGGTCGGTCACGCTGGCGATCGCCTCGAGCAGCGCCTGGCCGTGCGCATGCGAGGTGCCGGTGTCCACCACGATCACGCCCTGCGGCCCGACGATGAAGCCGCTGTTGCCGATGCGCCCGAGGTTGGCCGCGTCGGCTGCGCCGGCGCTGCCTTCGAACATGTAGACGCCGGGCGCGAGCGCGACCGGCCGCGGCCCGCGCGGCGTCACGCTCGCGCAGCCGCCCAGCGCGGCCAGCAGGCCGAGGCCGAGCAGTGCCGTCCAGGCACGCCACCAGGTGCTGATCACGGCGCGCCTACTTGCCTTCGACGATCTTCTTCAGGTTCGCCAGGCCCGACTGGTAGACGCCGGTGATGGCGGCCACCGCGGCCTCGTCGTTCTGGTCCGGCGGCGGGTCGTTGTTCGGGTAGCCGCGGTAGAAGGCGCCGCGCCACTCGACGACGGCCTTGTTGCCGTCGGCCTTGACGCTGATCGTCGAGGTGTAGTTCGTTACCGGCAGCGCGCCGCCGTCCTTGGCGCGGTAGCTGTAGCGCATCTTCGCGTCGTCCCAGGCCTCCAGCGTCTCGGTCAGCTTGCCGCCGTTCTTCAGCTCGAGCTGGCGCACCGAACCCTCCTCGTTGCCCTTGTCGGCCGGGCTCCTTGCGACGGCGGGGTGCCAGTCCTTCAGCGCGTCGAAGTTGCGGATCTTCGCCCACACGGCGGCGGCGGGCGCGTCGATCGTCACGGTCTCGGTCACCTTCTGGCGCGTCGGGCCGTGGGCCAGCGCGCCGGCGGCCGCCAGGCCGAGCGCGGCGGCCAGCAGCGTGCGGCGGGTGGAAAGCATCATCGGGAGTCTCCGGGGTGGTTGATGGGGTTCATTCGGGCGCGCCGATGAAGGCGCCGAAGCCGCGGCTGTTGCGACCGGTCGGAATGCGCTCGAGCGCGCGGCCGCTGGCCGCGTCGAGCACGCTGACCTCGTCGTCCATCCAGTTGACGACGTAGACGCGCTCGCCGTGCGCCGCGATGCCCTCCGGGTAGCCGAAGCCGGGCAGGGTCTTGAGCACGCGCAGGCTGTCCGCGTCGAGCACGCTGACGCTGTCGGCATGCTGGTTGGTGACGTACAGCAGCCGGTCGCCGTCGGCCAGCGCGGCGCCGTAGGGTGCCTTGCCGACCTTGACGGTGTGCGTCACGCGCAGCGTCGGCAGGTCGATCGCGCTCAGGTCGTCGCTCTGCACGTTCAGCGCGAATAGCCGCCGGCGCGGCGCATCCAGCAGCAACGCGAACGGGTGCGTGCCGACCGCCACGCGCGCGCGGACGCGTCGCTCGACCAGGTCGACCAGCGCGACGCTGTCGTCGTCGCGCTCGGCCACGTAGACGGTGCGGCCGTCCGGGTCGACGGCTACACCGGCCGGCGCGCGGCCGACAGCGATCTCCAGCGGCGGCTCGGCCGGGCGCCCCGCGTCGATCGCCAGCAGCCGGTTGCGGTACCAGTCCGCCACGAACACGGTGCGGCCGTCGGCCGACGCGCCGATGCCCACCGGCCCGGCGCCGGCCGGCAGCGTGTCGACCACGCGCTGCGTGCGCATGTCGATCACCGAGACGGTCTTGTCGTCCGGGTTCGAGACGTACACGCGGCCGGCCCGGCTGGCCGCCACCACGCCGGCCGGCGAGCGCCCGACCGGCACCGTGGCCACGACGGCATCCCGCGCCAGGTCGATCACCGACACGTCGTGGCTGCCCTGGTTGGTGATGTAGGCGAATGGCGCAGCCTGTGCCGCCGCCGCGCCCATCAGCAGCGCGAGCGCCGCGGCGTGCCGGCTCATCGCGGGTTGTCGCGCAGCGCCTGGGCGGCGACGAAGCGCAGGTCCTTGGAGTCGACCACTGTGGCGCGCAGTTCGCCGCCGCCGCCCTGCGGCAGGAAGTAGAAGCGGAAGTTCGGGTTCTCGCTCATCGAGAAGTCGACGTCGGCCGAGAGCACCGGCCGGCCGGCGTAGCTCACGTCGATCTTGCGCACGTAGTGCGCCGGGGTGTACTGGCGCGTGGCCTGGTCCATCGCCAGGCCGGAGTGGTTCGGGTGCTCGATGGCGAGCTGCGCCAGCACCGGCTCCTTGCCCTTCAGGTCGCCCTCGACCCGGAAGCGCATCTGCCCGAGCGTGGCCTGCGCCGCCGCGGCGTCCGAGCCGGCCGGTGCCGAGCAGCCGCCCGAGGCCTTGACGAAGCGCGTCACCATGTGCAGCTTGCCGTCGCTCGTCTCGGCGATCGCGCGCACATGCGAGTAGGCGTCGACGCGCACGCGGGTCTCGATGTCGGCGCGCCCGCTGTCGGGCGTGAACGAGAAGATGCCCGAGATCGGCGACGGGTTGGCGTCGATGATCAGGTACAGCTTGCTGATGTACCAGGCCGCGCCGGCCGGCACGCGGGTGCGGATCGCGATCGGCACCACCGCCGCGTCCACGGCCCGTACCGGCGCCTCGAGCTTGAGCAGCTCGGGCGCGGCCGGCTGGACCGGCCGGTTCTCGAACAGGCTGGCGCGCACCTTCTGCCACACCGGGCTGGCGGCCGGGTCGTCGCCGGGCTGCAGCGTGGCGGCCGACGCGGCAGCGGCCAGCAGGGCGGCCGGCAGGGCGAGCAGGAAGCGGCGCAGCGTGTCCATCGCGGCCCCTACTGCGGCGCGCCGATGAAGCAGGCCTTCTTCACCTTGGCCTGCAGGTTGCGCCAGCGGCTGAGCTGGGGCTTGACGGTCTCGTTGTCGCGCAGTTCGCTGCCGCGCTCGCCGCCGATCGAGATCGCCTTGACCACCGTGGTCATCTCGACGTAGTCGTCGAACTTGACCTCCGCGGCGACGCGGTCGGCCGCGCAGGAGCACTTGTTGACCATCTCGAAGTTCGGGCCGGGATGATCGCGCATGCACTCCTGCACGTAGAGCACGCGGTCGACGGTCGGGAAATCGTTGGCCTGCGCGAGGGCGGACAGCGCCAGCAGTCCGCCTGCGGCGAAGGCGAGGCGCGGGGCAAGTTTCATGGGGCTCTTCTCGGGGGTCAGGGATTGCGGTGGGCGCCGTCGATCAGCAGTTCCTCGACGAGCACCGGCTGGGCCGGGTTCGGGCCGTCGACGCGGGTGCGGATCGAGTAGACGCCGCCGGGCACGGCGTCGGACAGCGTGAACTCGTAGGTCTTGCCGGCGAGCTGCTCGAAGCGGGCCTTGAGCGGGTCGTCGACATAGGGCGCGACGATGAACTGCCGCGCCGCCACCGGCTTGCCGCCGTACAGCACCGTCGCGCTCATCTCCTTGGCGCCCTGGAAGATCGCCATGCGGATGCGCTTCTGGAAGTAGGTCGACTGGCCCTTGGTCAGGCGCTTCATCTCGCGCACGTCGCGCTCGAGGAAGTACAGGATCACCGGGTTGCCGGTGGCTGCCTCGATCTCCGGCAGGTTGACCCGGTGTTCGCCTTCCAGGAAGTCGGCCGAGACGGCGCAGCAGGAGCCGTCGGCGGCCGGCTTCAGGTGCACCAGCACCGGTTCGGCGTAACCCGACTCCAGGCTGCCGGACTTGCGGAAGCCGTAGCGCAGCGTGGTCGGCGGCTTCATGGCCGCCAGGTGGTTGGTCATGAACAGGGCACGCTCGGCACTCGAGAAGTCGTCCGCCGCGCGGGTGGCGAGGGCGGCCGAGGCCAGAAGCAGGAGCGCGGCGAGCCGCGTCGGCAGGGACATGCGCAAGGTGGGCCTTCTAGTGGTGGTCGGGCCGGCAATCGGCCGGCAGATCGGGATCGGTGCTGCGCGCGCGCAGCGCCTCGAGCTGCGCCCGCACCGCGGCATGGGCCGGCGCGAGGCGCAGCGAGCATTCGAGTGCCATGCGCGCCTCCGCGGGCCGCTCGAGCCGCTCGAGCGCCGTGCCCAGCAGGTGCCAGGGCTCGGCGTCGTCGGCGTCGGCGCGCAGCCAGTCGTAGGACAGCAGCGCGAGTTCGCCCCAGCGCTGGTCTCGCTGCATGACCTGGGCGCGCAGGAAACGCGGCTGGGTCGTCGCGGGCGCCTGCCAGTAGGGCACGCGCCCCGTGTCCAGCGGCATCACGCGGTGGAACTGGCCGCGCAGTCGTTCGTCGAGCAGCTGGCGCACCCACTCCACCGGTGCGGCGAAGTAGTGCGCCGCGCCGCCGCGCAACCGGAAGGTCAGGATGCCCACCAGCGCGCCGCTGCCGTCGAACAGCCCGCCGCCGCTGGCGCCCGACGTGAACCAGTTGGTCGACTGGATCACCCGGCCGCCGTCGAAGCGGTGCAGTTCGACCACCTCGCCGGGGCTGTTCTGCAGGCCCACGCCGCCGGTGTAGCCGAGGGCGGCCACATGCTGGCCGATCGCCAGCGCGCCGGTGTGGCCGAGCGGCACCGGCGGGGCCAGCAGGCCCGGCACCTCGAGCAGGCACAGGTCGCGGTCGACGTCGGCCGCCTGGGCGCTGGCGCTCCAGCGCACCCCGCCGCGCACCACCTGGATGTCGAGTGCCTCGCGTGTCACGTGGCAGTTGGTGATGACGAGTTCGTGCCCGACCGCCACGCCGGAGCCGACCGACAGGCCGCCGCGTTCGCGCGGCGCCTCGATGCGCAGCACGCTGCCGGCCAGCGACACCAGGCGCGCCGGGTCCGGCACCGAGGCCGCCGCCGGCCACACGGCGGCAGCGGCAACCAGCAGGCAGAGCGCGGACTTCATGGTGGCAGCATGCCACGCCTTCAGTTGGTCTTGGCGGCGAAGGACTCGTCGACCAGCGGTACGCCGAACTCGCGCAGGATGGCCTGGATCTCCGGCCCCCTCGATTCGATCAGTCCCTCGATCTGCTGCTTCCACTCGCGCTCGCCGTAGCGCACGCCCATCGCCATCTGGTAGTCGAACTTGACGCCCGGCTCCGACTTCAGCGGCACCACGCGCAGCACCGGCGACGTGACGCGCTTGGCGAAGTAGCCCGCGATCGGGCCCCAGACGATGGCCGCGTCGATCTGGCCGGCGGCCAGGTCCTTCTCGACGATCTCGCCCGGGTACTGGTCGGGGTCGGCGTTCATGATCTTGTAGGGCACGCCGCGTTCGACCAGCCCGTGCTTGGCCAGCCAGTCGGAGGCCGGCGAGCGGTCGTAGATGCCGATGCGCAGCTTCTCGAGCGTGGCGCGCTCGAGCTTGAGGAAGTCCTCGCCGCTGCGCACGCCGTCCAGCCCCTTGCCCTGCGGGAACACCAGCGCGTAGGTGGAGCGGTAGTAGGGCTTGGTCACCGACACCTGGTCGAAGCCGGTGGGCACGCCCATCACGATGTCGCAGGGGTAGTCCTGCCCCGGCAGCTTGTAGCGCAGCGTGTTGCGGATGAAGGCGAGCCGCTGCGGGAAAGAGTAGTAGGTGACGGGCAGGTTGAGCGCCTTGCCGAACAGCTCGGCGATGCGGTTCTCGATGCCCTCGCCCTTGACGTTGGAGAAGGGCAGGTTGTTCGGATCCTGGCAGACGCGCAGCGCCTGGCGCGGCGCGCTCTGCTCCTGGGCCCAGGCGGCGCCGGCCAGCAGCGCCAGCGCCACCACGGGGGCGAGTGCGAGTTGCTTCATTGCGAGATCGGCTCGACCTTGGCGCGGGTGATGGCGCCGTCCGAGCGGCCCTTCAGGTAGGCGTACAGGTGGTCGATGTTGTCCATCACCACCTGGCTGGTGCCGAAGCTCTGCATGCCCTTCTCGAGCCGGCCGTCGCGCACGGTCTTGATGAATTCTTCCTTGGTGAGCGTCTTCAGGCTGTTGACCAGAGACGGGCCGACCAGGCCCTCCTGGTTGGCGCCGTGGCAGCGGTCGCAGGCGGCCTGGCGCCAGGTGCGGAAGCCCTTCATGGTCTCCGGGTCGACCTTGTAGCCGTCGACGACGGTATAGAGCTTTTCCTGCCCGAAGGCGGTGGTGGCGACGAGGAGCGACAGGGCCAGCAGCGTCTTCCGAAACATGTCTCGATCTTCCGTAGTGAAAACGGGGGACGGTGCCGTCGAGCGCCATCCCCCGCGAGTCAGGCGGGCAGGGGACCATCCCCTGCCATCGCTTGCGTCAGCCTCAGTTCGGCAGCGCGAACACGGTCAGCGAACCGCCCAGTTCGGTGTACTGGTTCAGCTCGCGGTAGCCGCCCACGGCGCCCAAACCGTCGGTGTCCTTCTCGAGGCCAGCCGCCATGCCGATGCCGGCCCAGCCGCCGATGCCCGAGAACACGCCCATGTACTGCTTGCCCTTGTGCTCGTAGGTGAACACGTTGCCGATGATCCCTGAGGGCGTCTTGAACTTGAAAAGTTCCTTGTTGATGTTCTTCTTGTCGACGCACTTCAGGTAACCCTCGAGCGTGCCGTAGCAGCTCAGGCCGCCCGCGGTGTTGAGCGCACCGGACCACACCGAGAACTTCTCGGCCTTGGTCTGGACGATCTTGCCGGTGCCGGCGTCCCAGGCGATGTAGTTGCCCATGCCCCCATGGCTGCCCGGGGCCGGGAACATCGACAGCGTGGCGCCGACGTACGGCTGGCCGGCGGTGTACTCGACCTTGAACGGCTCGTAGTCCATGCAGACGTGGTTGGTCGGCACGTAGAAGAGCTTGGTCTCGGGGTCGAATGCCGCGGGCTGCTGGTCCTTCGAGCCGAGCGCCGCCGGGCAGATGCCCTTGGTGTTGACGTCGGGACCGTTCTGCGCCGTCGAGTACTTCGCGACCACCTGCGGGCGGCCCGTCTTCATGTCGACGTGCGTGGCCCAGTTCACCTTCGGGTCGTACTTCTCGGCCACGAGGAGCGCGCCGTTGGTGCGGTCCAGCGTGTACGCGAAGCCGTTGCGGTCGAAGTGCACCAGCGCCTTGGTCGGCTTGCCCTTGACGTTGATGTCCGCCAGGATCATCTCGTTGATGCCGTCGAAGTCCCACTCGTCGAACGGCGTCATCTGATAGACCCAGTTGACCTTGCCGGTGTCGACGTCACGCGACCAGATGGACATGGACCACTTGTTGTCGCCCGGGCGCTGCGAGGGGTTCCAGGTGGACGGGTTGCCGGTGCCGTAGAACAACGCGTTCAGTGCCTTGTCGTAGCTGTACCAGCCCCAGGTGGTGCCGCCGCCGATCTTCCACTGGTCGCCCTTCCAGGTCTTGAGCGACGAGTCCGGGCCGACCGGCTTGACCGCGCCGTCCGTCCACGTGGTCGTGGTGTTCGGGTCGATCAGCATCTCGGCGTCGGGGCCGACGCTGTAGCCCTTCCAGACCTGCTTGCCGGTGTTGATGTCGTAGGCGGCCAGGAAGCCGCGCACGCCCCACTCGCCGCCGGAGATGCCGGTGACGACCTTGTCCTTGAAGACGTGCGGCGCATTGGTGTTCACCGCGCCGAGCTTCGGGTCGCCGTTCTTGACGTCCCAGATCTTCTTGCCGGTCTTGGCGTCCAGCGCGACGAGCATCGAGTCCGCCTGCTGCAGGAACACCTTGCCTTCGGCGTAGGCCAGGCCGCGGTTCACCGTGTCGCAGCACATCTGCGGGATCACGGCCGGGTCCTGCTTCGGCTCGTACTTCCACTTGATCTTCTGCGTGTCGAGGTCGATCGCGAACACCTTGTTCGGGAACGGCGAGTGCAGGTACATCGTGCCGTCGATCACCAGCGGCGAGCCCTCGTGGCCGCGCAGCACGCCGGTGGAGAAGGTCCACGCGACCTGCATCTTGCCGACGTTGCCGGTGTTGATCTGCTTCAGCGTGCTGTAGCGCTGGTTGAACATGTCGCCAGCCTGCATCGCCCAGTTCTTGTTGTTGGCGATGTTCTTCTCGACGTCCGCGTTGGCCATGGCCAAACCCGGCGCCGCGAGAAGAGCTGCCAGCCCCAGCCGAGACCAGGCGTGCCGACGGGATTGCCCTGAAATTCGCATCGATGTCTCCTTGTTGACGTGACCGGAGCCCGGCCGCAGCGCATCGTCGACTGACGAACCCGACACGCGGCTTCGAGTACTCGGCGGGGCCGCAACCGCAAATTCCGCGCCCACCCCACCGACCTCTTGTGCGCGCCCGGCCCGAGCCTGGTGCGTTCGCCTTGGCCAACGCCCGAACGGGCCGGGCGGACGACCGTGACGCCTCAGGTTTACCCGCAATGCGACCGGCCGGAAGCGATACCAGAGCCGCCTTCTAGGGAAGCTCCTGATAGGGAAAGCACGGGGGGTCGCGCGCGGCCCGAACTCGCGGTCGCGGCCTCGTGCCGGGCCCGGAAACAGGCTGCGCCAAAAGCGTTGCATCCACATCGGCACAGAGTGTTTCATCGCCGCGGCGCGTGTCAGCCGGCCGCCCGGGCTGTGTCACGGCACACGGGAATCCACTCGCTTGCCGTGGCACAGCCCGCCCGTCTCCAATGCGCGCCGCGGCCGGCCTGGGCCTTGCTCGGGCCCCGCGTATCCTCACGCCCCTTGCCGACCCCCCACCCCGACACGATGACCGATCCCGATGCCGCCCCGCCGATGCTGCGCCTGACGGGGCTGATCAAGCGCTACGGCAAGCACGAGGCCCTGCGTGGCCTGTCGCTGGCGATCGGCGCGGGCCGCTTCGTCGCACTGCTCGGCCCCAATGGTGCTGGCAAGTCGACGCTGTTCCAGGTGCTGACCGGCCTGTTCGCCGCCGACGAGGGCGAGGTCGAGGTGGCCGGCCAGTCGCTGCGCCATGCGAGCGCGGCGGCGCTGCGCCACATCGGCGTCGTCTTCCAGCAGATCTCGCTCGACCTGGACCTGAGCATCCGCCGCAACCTGCAGTTCCAGGCCGACCTGCACGGCCTGCCGGCGGCCGTGGCGAACGAGCGCATCGAGGCGGGCTGTGCCCGCTTCGGCCTGGCCGACCAGATGGGGCGCAAGGTGCGCGAGCTGTCCGGCGGCAACCGCCGCAAGGTGGAACTGATCCGGGCCCAGTTGCATCAACCGGCGGTGCTGCTGATGGACGAGGCCACGGTCGGCCTGGACCCCAAGTCGCGCCAGGACCTGCTGGCCGCGCTGCATGCTGACGTGCGCGAGCGCGGCGTCACCGTGCTGTGGGCCACCCACTGGGTCGAGGAGGCGGCCGGGGCCGACCGCGTGCTGGTGCTGCACAAGGGCCAGTTGCTGGCCGACGGCACGCCGGCCGAGGTCACTGCCGCACTCGGCGGAGCGACGCTCGAGGCCGGCTTCATCGCCCGCACCGCCTGAACCTATCCACCCGGGAGACCGACTTGAGCCTGCTTCGATGCACCGCCGCACTCGCCGCCACGCTGGGCTGCAGCCTGGCTGCCGCCCAGGGCACCGCCTGGGTGAGCAGCGAGAAGGACGACGCGCTGACCCTGATCGACACCCAGACCCTGGCCGTCAAGGGCACGGTGCCGACCTGCAAGCGCGGGCGCCACATCCAGCGCCTGCCCGACGGCAAGCTGATGGTGGCCTGCACCGACTCCAACGCTGCCGACGTGATCGACCCGGCCACGCAGAAGTCGGTGCGGCGCGTGCCGCTGGGCGACGAGCCCGAGGCCTTCGACCTGTCACCCGACGGCAAGACGATTTACGTCTCGAACGAGGACGAGGCCGAGGCCAGCTTCGTCGACGCGGCCACCGGCAAGGTGCTGAAATCGGTCAAGGTCGGCCAGGAGCCTGAGGGCGTGAAGGTCAGCGCCGACGGCAAGACGCTGTACGTCACCTCCGAGGTGGCGAGCCTGGTGCATGTGATCGACGTCGCGCAGGCCAAGGTGGTCAAGAACATCAAGGTCGGCAAGCGGCCGCGCCGCATGGCGATTACGCCCGACGGCAAGGAGCTGTGGGTCACCAACGAGCTGGACACGAGCGTCAGCATCGTCTCCATCGCGACCCACGAGGTGATCGACACGGTCAAGTTCAGCGTCAAGGGGGCGCGCGCCGAGGACATCACGCCGGTGGGCATCACGATGACGAAGGACGGCAAGCGCGCCTTCGTCGGGCTCGGCAAGGCCAACCACGTCGCCTTCGTCGACGTGCCGGGGCGCAAGGTCACCGACCTGGTGCTGGTGGGCAAGCGCGCCTGGAACGTGACGCTGGACAAGGCCGAGGCACGCCTGTGGGTGGTCAACGGGCTGTCCGACGACGTGACCGTGGTCGACGTCGCCGGCGCCAAGGCGATCAAGAGCATCCCGGTCGGGCGCGTGCCCTACGGCGTGGTGGTGGTCGAATGACACGAACCCTGCTCGCCGCGGCCGTGCTCGCGCTGGCCGGCGGGGCGGCGCCGGCCGCCACGCTGAAGGCCACGCTGCTGGTGCCCGACGACGACGCACGCCTGGAGCGCACCCGGGTCGAGCGCGCCTACCTCGGCCACCCCGGCGGGCCGGCCGAACAGGGCCTGCAGCAGGCGCTCCAGGACGGCAGGTTCGAGCTCGACGCCGCCGGCGCCGAGGTGGCGCTCGCCACCCAGGCCGCCGCCTCGCTGGAGGCCGCGCGCAGCGCCGCCCAGGCGGCGGAGAAGGGCGGGGCGGCGGTGCTGCTGGCCGACCTGCCGGCCGACTGGCTGCTCGCGGTGACCGATGCCGTGAAGATCCCGGTGCTCAACCTCGGTGAGCCGGCCGACCGGCTGCGTGGCGCCGACTGCCGGGCCCGGCTGTTCCACCTGATGCCCAGCGAGCGCATGCGCAGCGATGCGCTGGCGCAGTACCTGGTGTCACGCAAATGGAGCAAGCTGTTGCTCCTGACCGGGCCGAGCGCCGCCGACCAGTCCCGCGCCGCCACCGTGCAGGCCTCGCTGAAGCGTTACGGACTGCAGGTGGTGGCGAGCAAGCCGTTCAAGGTCTCGGCCGACCCGCGCGAGCGTGATCTCGCCAACCCGCTGCTGCTGACCGGCGGCGCGAGCTACGACGCGGTCTGGGTGGTCGACAGCGACGGCGAGTTCGGCCGACTGCTGCCCTACCGCACCGCGCTGCCGCGCCCGGTGGTCGGCGATGCCGGGCTGGTGCCGCTGGCCTGGCATGCGCAGTTCGAGCGCTTCGGCGCGCCCCAGGTCTCGCGCCGCTTCGCCAAGGCGTTCAAGCGGCCGATGGTGGGCCAGGACTGGGCTGCCTGGCTGGCCGGCAAGGCGCTCGTCACCGCCGCCGTCGCCGCGCCCAAGGGGCCGGCCGCGGCCTGGGCCCAGGCGCTGGCGAAGAACCCGCTGGACGGCTACAAGGGTGTCACCCTGAGCTTCCGCGCCTGGGACGGCCAGCTGCGCCAGCCGCTGATGCTCAGCGACGGCCAGGGCGTGATCGCGCTCGCGCCGGTGGAGGGCATCCTGCACCCGAGCAACGTGCTCGACACCCTGGGCGCGGATGCGCCGGAGAAGTCATGCAAGCAGCCGCGCTGAACCCCGTGGACACCGGCGCCCGCCGCGGCCCGCTGCACGCGCTGCAGGCGCTGCGCGCGATCGTGCTGCGCGAGATCCTGAAGTTCTCGCAGCAGACCGGGCGGCTGGTCTCGGCCCTGGTGCGCCCGCTGCTCTGGCTGGCGGTGTTCGCCGCCGGCTTCCGCAACGTCTTCGGCGTCGCGATCGTCGAGCCCTACGACACCTACATCCCCTACGACGTCTACATCGCCCCGGGGCTGGTCGGCATGGTGCTGCTGTTCAACGGCATGCAGTCCTCGCTCGCGATGGTGTACGACCGCGAGATGGGGCTGATGCGCCTGCTGCTGACGGCGCCGCTGCCGCGCTGGTGGCTGCTGTTCTGCAAGCTCTGCGCGACCGCGCTGCTGTCGATGCTGCAGGCGCTGGCTTTCATCCTCGTCGCGCTGGCGCTGGGCACCTCGCTGCCGGTGCTGGGCTGGGACGCGCTGCACGCGCTCGTCGCGCTGGCCGCCGGCGCGCTGATGCTGGGGGCGCTCGGGCTGCTGCTGTCGGTGCACATCAAGCAGCTGGAGAACTTCGCCGGCACGATGAACTTCGTCATCTTCCCGATGTACTTCCTGTCCACCGCGCTCTACCCGCTGTGGAAGCTGGAGGAGTCGGGCGCCGGCTGGGTCTACCAGATCGCCCGCTTCAACCCGTTCACGCACGCGGTCGAGTGGATCCGCTTCGCGCTGTACGGCAAGGACCCCGGCCTCGCCCCGTGGGTGGTGCTGGGCTGCCTGGTGGTGTTCTTCGGCGTCGCCTGCTGGGGCTACGACCCGCAGCGCGGCTTCGGCGGGCTGACCAAGCGTGGAGGCTGATGCCGTGAACCTGCGCCGACGCCAGCTGCTCGCCGCGGCCGCCGCCACCCTGGCGGCGCCGCTGCCCGTGCGCGCCCAGCCGTTCCCGAGCAAGCCCATCACGCTGTGGGTGCCCTGGGCCGCGGGCGGGGCCACCGACATCTCGATCCGGCTGCTGGCCGAACTCGCCTCGCCGCTGCTCGGCCAGCGCGTCATCGTCGAGAACCGCGGCGGCGCGGGCGGCACGCTGGCGATGCCGATCCTGCAGAACGCCGAGCCCGACGGCCACACGATCGCCCAGATCCCGCAGCCGGTGCTGCGGGTGCCCTACACGCAGAAGGTGCTGTGGGATCCGGTGCGCGACGTCACGCCCATCATCCAGATCTCGGGCGTCACCTTCGGCGTGCTGGTGCCGGCGGCGAGCCCGTTCCAGGCGCTGGAGGACCTGTTCGCTTTCGCGCGCAGCCGGCCGGGCCAGCTCAGTGTCGCCACCAACGGTGTCGGCACCACGCCGCACCTGGTGCTGGAGGAGCTGTTCACGCAGCGCGGCATGAAGTACATCCACGTGCCCTACAAGGGCACCTCGGAGCTGACGCTGGCGGTCGAGTCCTCGCAGGTGATGGTGGGCGTCAACTCCACCGGCTTCGCGCCGCTGGTGGACAACGGCCAGCTGCGCCTGCTGGCCACCTTCGCCGCGCAGCGCTCGAAGCGCTGGCCGAAGGTGCCCACGCTCAAGGAACTCGGCTTCCCGATCGTCGCGATGTCGCCCTGGGGCCTGGGAGGGCCGCGCGGCATGGCGCCGTCGGTCGTCACGACGCTGCACGACGCCTTCCGCAAGGCGATGCTCGAGCCGGCCTTCGCGGCCGAACTGGCCAAGTACGACCAGGAGATCGACTACCTCGGCCCGGCCGAGTACGGCCGCTGGCTGCGCGAGCAGTACGCGCGCGAGAAAAGCAACGTCGAGCGCATGGGGCTGAGCCGTGCGGGCGGCTGACCTGGCGGCGCGCCGCGACCTGCTGCTGGTCGCGCTGGCGACGCTGGCGACCTGGGCCGTCTCCGTCGTCTTCGAGCTGCACGAGCGCTACTTCGGCTGGCTGGCGCGCTGGGAGCGCTGGCAGGCCGACGAGATCCCGCTCGCGCTGCTGGTGTTCGCCTCGGGGCTGGCCTGGTATGCCTTCCGGCGCCGCCGCGAGGCACGCGCCGCGCTGGCCGAGCGCGAGCAGGCGCGCCGCCATGCCGACGAGCTGCTGGCGCGCAACCGCGAGCTGGCGCAGGGCCTGATCGCGCTGCAGGAGTCCGAACGCGCGGCGCTGGCGCGCGAGCTGCACGACGAGATGGGCCAGCGCTGCACCGCGCTGCGCATCGAGACCGCACTGCTGCGCCAGTGCGCCGCGGGCGACCGTGCCGGCATGCTGGCGGCCGCGGCGCGCGCCGACGCGTCGGCCCAGGCGCTCTACCAGTCGGTGCGCGAGCTGCTGCAGCGGCTGCGCCCGGCCCAGCTCGACGAGCTCGGCCTGGTCGCCGCGCTGCAGGTGCTGTGCGAGGGCTGGGAGCTGCGCAGCGGGCTGGCCTGCGTGTTCCTGCACGAGGGGCTGGAGCAACCGCTGCCCGAGGCGGTGGAGGTGGCGGTCTACCGCGTCGCGCAGGAGGCGCTGACCAATGCCGTGCGGCACGCGCAGGCGAGCACGCTGCGGCTGCGCGTCGTGCGCCAGGGTGCTCGTCTGCGGCTGGAGGCGAGCGACGACGGCTGCGGCATGGACCTGGCCGCGCCGCGCCACGGCATCGGCCTGCTGGGCGCCTCGGAGCGCGCCGCCGCGCTGGGCGGCTCGCTGCGCCTGGACAGCGCGCCCGGCCGCGGCCTGCGCCTGCAGCTCGAGCTGCCGGTCGTGCAGCCCGTGCCCGAGGCGGTGGGCCAGCCATGATCCGGACGCTGCTGGCCGACGATCACCCGGTGGTGCGCACCGGCTACCGCCGCCTGCTCGAGCAGGCCGGCGACATCCTCGTGGTGCAGGAGGCGGGCGACGCCGACGCCGCCTTTGCCGGCCTGTGTGAACTCGCACCGGACCTGCTCGTCACCGACCTGGCGATGCCCGGCGGCGGGCTCGAGCTGATCCGCCGCGCACATGCGCACGACGCGGCGTTGCGCATCCTGGTCTTCAGCATGCACGAGAGCGAGGCCATGGTGCAGCGTGCACTGGAGGCCGGCGCGACGGGCTACCTGAGCAAGGCCAGCGAGCCGGGCCAGCTGGTCGAGGCGGTGCACGCGCTGCACGCCGGCCGGCGCTACCTCGGCGAGGGGCTGGAGCGCGCGCTGCGCCGGCGCGACCCGCTCGGCGAGGGCGCCCGCCTGGACTCCCTGAGCGAACGCGAGCGCGAGGTGTTCCGCCTGCTGGCGCAGGGCTGCTCGCCGGCCGAGTGCGCCAGCGAACTCGGGCTGAGCGTCAAGACCGTCTCCAACCACCAGACGGTGATCAAGGAGAAGCTCGGCGTCGCCACCTCGGCCGCGCTGGCGCACCTGGCGATCCGCCACGGGCTCGTCTCGGTGTAGCCGGCACGGCGGGAAGTTTTCCCTGTCCGGCACGCGCTTCGCTTGTTAGCGTCGGGCGCGCTCGACGCGCAACGCAAGACAACGACGACGAGGAGACTTCCCATGACGCGCCAGACGCCCGCGTGGCGCCGGCCTCCGGTGGCCCTGGCGGGCCTGACCCTGCTGGCCGGCCTCGCCCAGGCACAGACGACCCTGCCGAAGGTCGAGGTCGTGGGTGCCACGCCCGTGCCCGGCACCAGCGTGCCGAAGGACCAGATCCCGGCCAACGTGCAGACCGTCGACGACAAGGAACTGCGCCGGCGCCAGAGCCTGAACCTGCCCGACTTCATGGCCGCCGGCCTGCCCTCGGTGAACGTGAACGAGATGCAGGGCAATCCGTACCAGATGGATGTCAACTTCCGCGGCTTCTCGGCCAGCCCGCTGCTGGGCACGCCGCAGGGCCTGTCGGTGTTCGTCGACGGGGTGCGCGTCAACGAGCCCTTCGGCGACGTCGTCAACTGGGACCTGATCCCGCGCGCGGCGATCGCGAGCCTCACGCTCAGCCCCGGGTCCAACCCGGTGTTCGGCCTCAACACGCTGGGCGGCGCGCTGGTGCTGCAGACCAAGAGCGGCGACACCCACCCGGGCACCGAGGTCGAGCTTCAGGCCGGCTCCTTCGGCCGCTTCTCGACCGAGCTGACGCATGGCCGCAAGCTCGGCGAGACCGGCCACCTGTTCATCGCCGCCAGCTCCTTCGACGAGGACGGCTGGCGCGAGTATTCGCCCTCGCGCATCCGCCAGCTGTTCGTCAAGGGCGGCCAGCACGCGGCCGACTGGTCGTGGGACCTGAGCCTCACGCACGCCGAGAACCGCCTGATCGGCAACGGCCCGCTGCCCGAATCGATGCTGGCGCGCCAGCGCACCCAGGTCTACACCCGGCCCGACATCACCGACAACCGGCTTGCGCTGCTGACCCTGGACGCGACGCTCGAGCTGAGCTCGCGCGATCAGCTGGCCCTGACGGCCTATCTTCGCCGCGGCCGCGCCGCCACGCTCAACGGCGACCTGAACGACGACTACGACCCGCCGGCGGTGACCGAGTCGGGCGTCGAGAACCGCACCCACAGCCGGCAGAACGGTGCCGGGCTGGCGCTGCAGTCCAGCCACAAGCGCGGCGCGCACCAGCTCACGCTCGGTGTCTCGCTCGACCAGGCCCGCACCCGCTTCGAGCAGACCGCGGCCGAAGGCGTGCTGGACGCCACCCGGGCCGTCGTGCCGACGCAGGAGCCCGAGACCAGCGCCCTGATCCACGGCCGCACGCGCACGGCCAGCGTCTACCTGCACGACCTGATCGCGCTGCGGCCGGACCTGCAGCTCACGCTCTCCGGCCGCTACAACCGCACCCACGTCACCACGATCGACGAAGGTCGCGCCCAGCTCGGACTGGACACGAACCTCGACGCCGATGCGCGCTACGGCAAGTTCAACCCGGCCGCGGGGCTGACCTGGCAGGCCAGTCCGGCGCTGACCGCCTACGCCAGCCTGAGCCAGGCCAACCGCGCGCCCAGCCCGATCGAGCTGGGCTGCTCCGATCCGGAGCAGCCCTGCATCCTGCCCAACGCGCTGCAGTCCGACCCGCCCTTGAAGCAGGTGGTCTCGCGCACCATCGAGGCGGGCCTGCGCGGCACGCCGGCCGAGGGCTGGCGCTGGAACGCCTCGGTGTTCCGCACCATCAACCAGGACGACCTGCTGTTCATCAGCAACGGCCGTGCGGCCGGCTACTTCACCAACTTCGGCCGCACGCAGCGGCAGGGGCTGGAACTCGGCCTGGAGCAGCGCCAGGGCGCGCTCAGCTGGTCGGCCTCGTACAGCTACCTGCGTGCCACCTACCAGTCGTCGGCCTGCATCGTGGCCGAGGCCAACAGCAGCGCCGAGACCAGCGTCGCCTGTCCGGGCGAGGGCGAGATCGAGGTCCGGCCCGGCAACAGCCTGCCGGGCCTGCCGCGCCACAGCCTGAAGCTCGCGGCCGACTGGCAGCTGACCGCTGCCTGGGCCGTGGGGACCCAGCTGCGCGCCTGGTCCAGCCAGTACGTGCGCGGCAACGAGAACAACCGCCACCAGCCCGATGGCGAGGAGTTCTTCGGCAGCGGCACGGTCGGCGGCTTCGCGGTGGTCGACCTCAGCGCGCGCTGGAAGATCGCCGAGTCGCTCGAACTGTTCGGGCGCCTGAGCAATGTGTTCGATCGACGCTACGCGAGCGCCGGCCTGCTCGGCGAGAACGCCTTCGGTGCCGACGGCACGCTGCTCGCGCCGGCCGAGTGGCGCGACGAGCAGTTCGTCGGCCCGGGCGCACCGCGTGCGGCGTGGGTCGGCCTGCGCCTGAACTTCTAGGCGTCTGCGCGGCTTGCTCCTTGCTTGCCCGTGCCGCGGTGCGGGCCGCTGCGCCGTGCGCGGCGCAGCCTGTCACGGCGTGGCACCATCGTGACCACAACGAGACCAGCAAGGAGACGGCATGGACGGCGACGACGCGTGGCTGGCCGACTGGCGCGCGCGTGCCCTGGCGCTGGAGGCCGAGGTCGGCAAGGCGGTGATCGGGCAGGCGCGCGTCGTGCGGCGCGTGCTGACGGCGGTGTTCGCACGCGGCCACGTGCTGCTGCAGGGCGACGTGGGCGTCGGCAAGACGACGCTGCTGCGCGCCTTCGCGCAGGTGCTCGGCGGCGCCTACGCGCGCACCGAGGGCACCATCGACCTGATGCCGGCCGACCTCGTCTACTACACCTACATCAGCGAGGCCGGCCGCCCGGCGGTCGAGCCCGGCCCGCTGATCCGTCACGGCGAGGACCTGGCGATCTTCTTCTTCAACGAGATCAACCGCGCGCGTCCGCAGGTGCACGCGCTGCTGCTGCGCGTGATGGCCGAGCGCAGCGCGCAGGCCTTCAACCGCGAATATCGCTTCCCGCACCTGCTGGTGTTCGCCGACCGCAACCGCGTCGAGCGCGAGGAGACCTTCGAGATCTCGGCCGCCGCCCGCGACCGCTTCATGATGGAGATCGCGATCGACGCGCCCGCCGACGAGGCGATGCGCCGCGCGCTGATGTTCGACCCGCGCTACCACGACACCGACGCGCTGGTCGGCTCGCTGCAGGCGGCGATGGTGCCGCACACCGAGCTGAACGCGCTGGCCGCGCGCATCCAGCGCCACGTGCGCGCCTCCGAGGCGCTGCAGCAGTACGCGCTGCGGCTGTGGCAGGCCACGGCGCGGCCGCAGGACGTCGGCGTGCGCGTGCCGGGCCTCGAGGTGGCCGACCTGATGCTCGCCGGCGCCAGCCCGCGCGGCATGAGCCTGCTGCTGCGCGCCGCACGCGTGGCCGCCTGGCTGGAAGGGCGCGACCATGTCACGCCCGAGGACGTGCAGGCCGTGTTCCCCGAGACCATCGCGCACCGGCTCGTGTTCCAGCCCGTCTACGAGATGCGCCGGCACGAGATCGCGCCGGCGCTGATGGACGCGATCCTGGCCCACGTCGCCGCCCCCTGACGCCGCGCGACCCGGCCATGGACGCGTCGAACATCCCCGAGGTCCACTACCGCATCCCCGGCCTGGCCGGCGGCGGATTCCCGGGCCACCATCGCAGCCGCAGCGGGGAGGGCGGCTTCGAGTTCCGCCGCCATGCCGCGCTGGCCGACGCGCCGGACGCGCGCCGGCTCGACCTGCACGCCAGCCTGCGCGATCCGTTCGGGCAATGGCTGGTGCGCATCAACAGCCTGCGCCAGGCCGTGCCGGTGGCGGTGGTGGCCGACCTGTCGGCCTCGATGGGCTTTGCCGGCGCGCAGCGCAAGCTCGACGTGCTGGCGGACTTCACCCGCAGCCTCGCCTGGTCGGCCTGGCGCACGGGCGACAGCTTCGCCTTCGTCGGCGCGGACGAGACGCTGCGGCGCGACTGGCTGCTGCCGGCCACGCGCCAGCGCGGTGCCGGCCTGGCGTTGGCGCAGCGCCTGCGCGGCTTCGCGCCCACCGGGCGCTCGGCGCGCGGGCTGCGCGAGGCGGCGGTGGCGCTGCCGCACCGGCGTGCGCTGGTCTTCCTGGTGTCCGACTTCCACCTGCCGCTGCCCGAGCTGCGCGAGGTGCTGGATGCGCTGTCGCACCATGCGGTCGTGCCGGTGCTGCTGTGGCAGGGCGAGGAATTCGAGCCCGCGGCGGCGCGCGGGATCGTGCAGGTGGCCGATCCGGAAACCGGGCTGCGCCGCTGGGTCTGGTGGCGCCCCGCGCTGCGCGAGCGCTGGCGCGCGGCGCGCGCGACGCGCCACGCGGCGCTGATGCACCTGTTCGCGCAGCGCCGCCTCGCGCCGCTGACGATCGACGGCGTGTTCGACGCGGACGCGGTGACGCGCTACTTCCTCGCATGAACAGTCCCCCCCCCGGAAGCGCCTCCGGCGCCTCCCCCCCGAGGGGGCGCCGCTGGCGGACCGGCGGAGCCGGATCCGCGGCGACCGCTTGGGGGCGCCGTGCCGCCGCGTGCGGGCTGGCGCTGCTGCTGGCGGGCGTGGCCGCGCAGGGCGTGCCGCGGCTCGAGGCCGACGAGCCGCGTGCCTTCGGCTACCAGGTCGGCGACCGGGTGCAGCGCGCGCTGGTGCTTCACCTGCCCGAGGGCTGGTCGCTCGACGAGGCCTCGCTGCCGCGCCCCGGCGCGCGCGGGCAGCCGCTCGAGCTGCGCCGCATCGAGCGCGCCGCGCAGCGCGAGGGTGGCGGCACGCGGCTGCGCCTGACGCTGCACTACCAGGTGTTCCTCGCGCCCACCACGGTGCGCACGCTCGAGATGCCGCCCTTGCGGCTGGCGGTCGCCGGCCCGGCACGCGCCGAGGAGCTGCGCGCGGAGGCCTGGCCGGTGACGGTGGCGCCGCTGGTGCCCGAGGAGGTGTCGCCGCGCACCGGCCTGGGCGAGCTGCGGCCCGACCGCGAGCCGCCGCGCCTCGACCCGGCGCCACTGCAGCGCCGGCTGCAGCTGTGGGGCGCGCTGGCCGTGCTGTGCGGCGCCGCGCTGGCGTTCATCCACCTCGGGCTGCCCTGGTGGGCGCGCCGGCACCGGCCCTTCGGCCGTGCCTGGGCCCAGCTGCGACGACTCGCGCCGGAGGCCGACGACGCGCAGTGGCGCGCCGCCTGCCGGCAGCTGCACGCGGCACTGGACGCGACCGCCGGCGAGGTGGTGTTCGAGCACACGCTGGAGCGCTTCGTCGCCGCGCGGCCGGCCTACGCGCCGCTGCGCGACGAGCTGCGCCGCTTCCTGCAGCTCTCGCAGCGCGAGTTCTTCGCGGCCGCGCCGCGCGAGCCCGGTGACGCGCGCTGGCTGGTCGGCCTGGCGCAGCGCTGCCGCGACACGGAGCTCGCCACGTGATGCTGCGCTTCGACCAGCCGTGGCTGCTGCTGCTGTTGCCGCTGCTGGCCTTGCCCCTGCTCGTCAAGGAGGGCCAGCCGCTCGCGAACGCCTGGATCGCCTTCGCGCCGCGCGACCGCGCGTCCGAGGCCGTCGGCTGGCTGCTGCGCGCGCTGGCCGCGCTGGCCATCGGCGCGCTGGTGCTGGCGCTGGCCGACCCGTACCGTCCGGAGTACACGGTCGAGCGCACCGGGCGCGGCGCCGAGGTGGTGCTGGTGCTCGACCGCAGCCGCAGCATGGACCAGGGCTTCGCGCCGGGCACCAAGCTGCCCAAGGGCATCAACCCGACCGGCCCGGAGGCGCTCAGCCACTACTTCAGCCAGGCGCCGGCGCGGCTGCGCGAATCCAAGGGCCAGGTGGCGCGCCAGCTGCTGGCCGACTTCACCGCCCAGCGGCCGCAGGACCGCTTCGCGCTGGTGGTGTTCAGCACCCTGCCGATGACGGTGCTGGACTTCACCAGCCGGCAGGAGATGATCCAGGCGGCCATCACCGCCGGCAACATCGGCCGCGGGCTGTCGGAAACGCACATCGGCCGGGCCATCGAGGCCGCGCTTTCGCTCTGGGAGGACCGGCCCTACACCGGCTCGCGCATCCTGCTGCTGGTGTCCGACGGCGGCGACCGGCTCGACCCGGACAGCCGCGAGCACCTCGCGCACCTGCTGCGCAAGCAGCGTGTGGCGATCTACTGGCTCTACCTGCGCTCGGCCAACAGCCCCGGGCTGACCTTCGCCGAGGGCGACTCGGCCGCCGCCGCCGAGAGCGTGCCGGAAAAGCTGCTGCATCAGTTCTTTGAGTCGCTCGAGACGCCCTACAAGGCCTACGAGGCCGGCAACTCCGAGGCGCTCGAGCAGGCGATCGCCGACGTGAACCGGCTCGAGAACCTGCCGATCACCACCCACGAGCTGGTGCCGCGCCGCGAGCTCGCGCCCTGGGCGGAAGGCCTGGCGCTGGCCTGCGTGCTGCTGCTGCTCGGCGCACGCGCCCTGGAGATGCGGCGATGGCACTGAACCCGCGCCGCGCCAGCCGCGTGCTGCTCGCCGCCCTGGCCGTGCTGGCCGCGCTGGCTGCCGCCGACGCGCTGCGCCTGCAGCGCGAACGTGCGCTCGACGAGCGCATCGCCGCCGGCGGCCCGGGCGGCGA
>KZ836102.1 GCA_003265685.1 Piscinibacter caeni
TTTGGCACCGAAAACAAGGGGACCCCAGCCAGCGCGACGAACGCGGTCAGTTGGACCGCGGCCAGCACGCGCGCGCCCGAGACGATCGCAATGAACGGAAGCACCGAGAGCCACCAAAACGCCGACGTGTTCAACAGGCCCTGAAGGTAGCCCTGGTAGCACACGATCACGAACAGGCTCAGGTTCATGGCGTTCAGCGCGATGAAGTGGTTTCGCGTGAGCCTGTCGTACACCGCACAAAGGAAGATCGCGGTCAGGAGGAGCGCATCGGCACCGAGTGCGCGCCAGCGGGCGTCGATGATGTGGATCGCGACGTAGATCAGAACGACGACGGAGAGCGAGAAAGCGCCGAACCGGAACATCCGGTCGCGCACGGCTTCGTCAAGCGTAGAGGGGTCGGTGGCCGCCTCGTCCAGAGGATCAAGGCCTATCAGGTGGACAAATGCATTCATGCGCTCCTCTGCGGGAACGAAAACGCAGGCATTGTCGGCCGTAGTTTGTAACGTGAGAAGGGGCGCTTGTTACAGGTTCGGAAGCGAACACCGGCCATTCCAGGGGTGCCTGGCGTCGCCATACGTGCGCTATGGCTACGCCATGGCAGAGCCAGGTTGGAGTTACTTCACCGAGAGTGATTCGGGCGTCGCACCGGCAGCGATCGCGTCGACGAACCACTTGGGACGCCGGCCGTGGCCGGTCCAGGAGTTGCCGTTGGCGTCACGGAATCGAACGCGTCCAACCGCGGGCTTGGCCTTACCTTTGACGGGCACCTTGCTGCGAGCAGCGCCACGCCCGCGTTTGGGGCCTCCAAAGCCGAGATCGGAGGCGGTCAATTGGTAGTGCTCTATTGCCTCGCGAATTCGGGCGACAACACCCTGAATCTCGCGCTGCCGGATTGCCTCCGCTTCCTGCTGCAGCTTGGCAATCTGCCTCATCAGTTTTGAGTACGTCTTGGTGGCCATCTTTTTCCCGTGCTCAACTTTGGGGCACCAAGGATAAAGCCCGCTGGGGACTTCCCACCAGCGGGCCTCCTGCCGCATGGTCGAGGGCGCTATGGCGCGGCCACGATGAATGTCAGCTGATCACCGGAGAGAATGGATTCGGTAGAGCCGATCCGCCTGGAGACCCTCGCAAGTGCTTCGACGCCGCGTGACGAAGTGGCGCGCAGCGAGATCGTGATGCCCGCGGAATTGTTCGAGTAGGACCAGGCCGTGAAGTCGGGAGAGAGCTTGCCGAGAAACACGCCGTCGCGGCCGGACAGCAGACTCTGCTGGCCCGCCGGCGCGCCGGGGCACTGGATCGAGCTGAGGCTCGCGTTGCCGCCCGGGTACTTCTTGTAGTACGAGAGCGACTGCGCATCGCCGTTCACGCCGGCGGGGTAGGTTGTGCCGCAATCGATCACGACTTTGCGCGTCAGCTGCGCCTGCTCGTAGATCGAGTCGGCCGTCGTGCTGATCCAGCGCAGCTGCGAGTTGGCGTCGATCATTTGCGACGCAGCCCACGCTACCAACGAAAACAGGGCGATCGCGAAGAGGAGATAGGCGGCCACGAAGCCGTCCTGGCTGTCGAGCCGGACTCCGCGTCGAATCGGTTTGAAGTGCTTCATCGATCCTTGCTGGCTTTCTTGCACTCATTCCATTGGTGCACAAGCTCGGCGTACTTGCCGTGATCCATTGGCGGCTTGGTCTGCTTCGGCTTCGAGCCACACTCGATAGCGCCACCAGAGGCCGGGGGTGGCTGTGTGGCTGGTGGCGCGCCCGAGGTACCGTCGCCTGAACCGGTACCGGGCGCCGCCGCCGGGGTAATCACAACTTGGGCCATATGGCCGTCGAAACGGAGGTCTGCTTCAGACTGCCGCGCAGCCGCGCGGGTTGCGTCTATCGCTCGCTGTGATTTCGCCTCGATCGAGGCAATGAGTCCAGCTGACGTGTTCGAGAAAGTCCAAGGGCCAAAGTCGACGCCCGGCAGCTGATAGACGAATGCACCATCTCGGCCGGAAAAAATCTGCGCAGCCTGCTCGGCAGCGCCTGGGCACCGTACACCGGCAAGCGTCCCGCTACTGGCTGGGAACATCTTGGTGGAAGCAGGCGCGGCGGGATCGTTGTTGAGGCCGGAGGGATATGCCTCGCCGCACCGGAGAATTGCTCGCTCGATCGTAGATGCCTGGGATGCCAGCAGGTCGGCGGTATTCTTCATCCAGGCGCGCTGCGTCTGGTCTTCGAACCGCTTCGCCGTGAGCGCCAAGGCCGCGATCGATGCCACAGCAAGTGCTGCGACAAGAAGGCCGAGAACGAACCCGCTGCTTCTGCGCTGAGTCACGCTCAGCTCCCCTTGCTGACGGACTGCGAGATGCCCTGGATCTCGGCACGCATGGCCTGCCCACCGCAGGAGCCGACGCACAGCTCGGTCGCCATCCAGACCGAGCCCGCCTTGCCGGCACCCTGGATCGTTCCGAGAGCGGTGATCCACTCGCGGTAGTCGTCTGCCGATCCGGCGGTGATCACCAGGCTGCCGGGAGCGGCCGAGCTCGCGATGTCCAGTGAGGGATGGTTCTCCTTCAGGACGGACACGAGGGAGGCCACGTCGGCCGGCGGCACCGGTTGCTTCGTCAGCTTGATCAGGCCCTTCTTGGCATCGGGCGACATCAGGTTGTGGGTGCGCAGAGAATGAGCGAACTCCTTCCCTGCGAAGGCAGCGAAAGCCGAACTCGCCAGAGCGGCCGCGATCAGCACGATGGCAACAGCCGGGTAGTGGAGGAACGTCGACTTCATGTCGGCGATCTTTCGCGAGGACAGCTTCACTTGGACTTCTCCTTCTGAGCGGTCAGCTGGGCGACCTTGGTGGAACGGCCGGCCGGGGTGGAAGCGGCCGGCTCGGCGGCGCTGGCGGCCTTCGCGACGGCCGGGGCCGCCGGCTTGCTGTCGCTGTACGAGATCACCACGAAGTCGCCGCGCTCCTCGGCCTGATGGCCGACTCCAAGGCGTTTCATAGCCTCATCTCGGGCCGAAGGCTGGACGCCCAGCTCGTAGGACGTGACACCTCCCCGGTACTCGAACTTCTCGACCCAGCCCTTGCCCTGGATGGCGACGGCGGCAAGGCTGTGCAGCCGGTAGACCTGCTGGCTCAGGGGCGAGCTGAAGTTCAGCTCCTCGACCACCTTGGCCAGCGCTTGCGAGCGCTCGCGGTAGCCGTCCTGGACCTTCGCATTGAGGTAGCCGTTCGCGAGGCTGAGAAGGAAGGCGGCGAACACGGTGACGCCAAGCGTGAAGATGGAGGCCTTCGAGGCGATGCCGGCCAGCTTGTCGGAGGCGCGGCGGCCGCGTGAGAGGCTCGAGCTCAGCTCGCCACCAACGGCGTGGCTGACGTCGTGAACCGGCACACCGATCTCGGTCAGGTGGCGCTCGATGACGTCTCGGGTGTTCATCAGCAGCCGCAGGTCGCCGTCGACGCTGATCGCCACCGCGGCCAAGCTGCCGTCAGCGATCAGGTAGGCGCCGTCGCCAAGATGTTCCGGAGACCCCGGGATCGCGGCCGTCAGGGGGGTGCGTGCGTCGGAGTGCGACGCGAGCGCCTTCGACGGCACGGCGAAGTAGTAGGCCTTCGGCGCATCCTTGGCGCGAAAGTAGTGGTAGTGCACCGCGCGGGTGTCGAGAGCGTCCGCGGCCGCGTAGGCCACGCTCTGCTCCACATCTCCGGCGTGCACAGGCACCGAACCGGCGATCATTGACCCGTACAGGGACTCGAACGAAAGCGAAGACATGGGTCTCGTGATCCTAGTTAGACACTGAATGATACATCACACGTACACATACGAGCAAGGCGGATTGAGCGAGTGAACGTGTACGCGGGCGCGCTGCCAGTGCGGATGCCTCGAAGTGCGGCACCAGCAGCGCGGTCGATCATCCGAGCGAGTTGTTGCTGGCCATCATGGCCGAATACTGCAGGTAGCTGACCCATAGCGTCACGCACACGGCGAGCGACGAGTAGATCAGCGAGCCGAAGAATGCGAAGGCGCTGAACTTCTTCGCCGCAGCCTCGGCGCGAAGTCGACGCTGCGCCGCGACCTGGCCGAACGTGTCGGCGAGCTGCTCGCGGCTGGTGTGCGAGACCAGCAGCAGCCGCTCTGCATTGGTGAACAGCGTCGTCGTCGCGAAGCAGCGCGCGATCGTCTCGCCCTGGTTCAGCTTGCGCATCACGCCATCCCAGAACAGGCGAACCTGCCAGTTCCGAGTCGAGCGCGAGGCGATGTCGGAGACCGTGATCAGCGACACGCCGCCCTTCACGAGCGAGTTGGCCACCGTGCAAGAGGAAGCGATGGCGGATTCCAGCACCGCGGCGTTGAAGAACGGGATCTTCTGCAACGCCTTGTCCGCGCCGGAGCGCCACTTGGAGTTCTTGCTCATCACGCCGAGCGCGCAATAGGCGAACAGGCCGAGCATCAGGAAGGTGCCGAACAGCAGCGCCCAGTTGATGACGTAGGCCATGTGGATGGCCCGCTCGACGCGTTCGGCAGCCTCGGGGCCGACGTTCTGCATCGACGACTCGGCCTGCGGGAGCATCCCCCAGATGTTGCCGGCGATGCCGCTGATGGAGAACAGGATGTCCATCAGCGTCCAGGTGACGGCGCCGAACATGATCTTCTGCTCGGCTGCTCGACCGTCCTGGTGCTTGGCGGCCGTCTCCAGGGCGTCGACGATCGTGCCGGTGAGCTCCCCGGATTCGATGATCGCCAGCGTCGTCTCGTCGTACAGATCGATCGCCTTGATAGCCTCGTAGCAGGAGCCGCCCGAGGTGAGGATCGACAGCGCCGGCTCGAGGCGGGCACGCAGCGGCCCGGTCTCGTTTTCGATGACCGACTGGAGCGCGCGCCCAGGCGACATGCCGCCACGGCAGCTGAAGGTGGTTGCCTGCAGCAGCTGGCGCTTGTACTCCTTGGGAACCGAATGCATCCAGCTGTTGACCGGCCGGTCGCGCGTCATCGAGATCACCGTGCCGCCCTTCAACACGACCTGGCGCACGATGTCGTCTTCGCCGCGCGCGCGGAACTTGCTCTCGTGACGGTACATGCCAGGAGACGCGGGTTCCGGCGACGCGGTCGGCCCTTCGGCCGAAGGGAGCAGGTAGACGACGGTGTAGTCCGCGATTGCTTCCATCTCAGCCCTCCATCACGCGACGCAGTGTCGCTTCGTCAATCGCGCCAGCCTTGAGCAGCGATGACAGCACCTCGCTACGCGAGATGTGGCGTGCGCCGTCGCAGCTGAGTGCGCCGTCGAGGCGGGAGCCGGCATCCGCGATGGCCTTGGCGATCGGTGCGCGGCGCGCCTCGTCGCTTGGCAGGAGAACCGAGTCGTGCGCGACGACGCGGCCGATGTAGCCGGTGTGATCGCACGCGGGGCAGCCCACAGCCACCTTCTCGGAAGCCCCCGGCGCGACCGGCTCGGCGCACTTGCACAGGCGAGGCACCAGACGCTGGTTGATGATCGTGCGCAGATAGTGGCCGAGGATGTAGGCTGCGTCGCCCTTGGCTTCCTGTGGGAAGAACGACAGGAAGCGCTCGTAGGTCTGCATCGCGCTGCCGGCGTGGATGGTCGCGAGGACCATGTGCCCGGACTCGGCGAGCTTCAGCACGGCCAGCGCCATGTCGTAGTTGCGCACCTCGCCGAACACGATGACGTCCGGGTCGTGCCGCAGCAGCGAGCTCTCGATGTCGACGGCCCGCTGCTTCAGGATCTGGTTCAGTTGGATCTGCCGCGCGAAGGACACGGTGTACTCCACCGGGTCCTCGACCGTGATCACATTGAAGCGATCGCGCTCGAAGCGCTGCAGCAGCGTGTAAAGCGTTGCGGTCTTGCCCGAGCCGGTCGGGCCGGAGATCAGCACCAGGCCGCCGTTCTTGCCGTTGAACCGGGCCAGGCCGGTGAAGAACTCGGCCATCTCGGGTTGGCCGGCGAACAGCTGCGAGATCGAAGGCAGCGAGTCGGGGTCGAGCAGCCGCAGGGTGATCGTCTCGCCGCCGATGATAGGCTGTGAAGCCATGCGAAGGTCGATCTGGCGACCCTTGTGGATGTGGGTGATGCGGCCGTCCTGCGGGCGCAGCTTGTCGCTGGCATCCATGCCGCCGAGCGTCTTCAGTCGGGTGAAGATCGCCGCCATCACGCGCTCTGGAACCGGGGCGTACTGGCGCAGCTTTCCGTCGACGCGGAAGCTGATCCACGAGTTGGGGTCGGGCTGGCAGTCGATGTGGATGTCGCTGGCGCGCTGGAGGGATGCCTCCGTCAAGAGCGCGTCGATCACGGCACGCAGGCCTTCGCTGCTCACCTCCTCCCGCTTGAGGCGCGCGAGCGCCTCGGGCAGCGTCACGCCGGTCGCGGCGACGCGCCGACGGTGCGCCTGGTGATCAAGTCGGGCGACGGGAACCACCTTGATGTCATTCAGGCGCACCTTGGCGGTCGCGCGGATGACGTCGAGCTGGGCCGGCAGCAGCGGCTTGACGGCCGCCAGGTGAAGCACGCCACCCACCACCTGCAGCGGCCGCACGGCGTAGCGGTCGCAGATCTCGTCGGTCAGGATCTCGTCCGCCGCATCGATCTCGGCGTTGGCCAGGCCTTGGACGAACTCGAGCGCGGCGGGCCGGCTGAGGAAACGATCGCGTACCAGGATCTCGCACAGCCCGGCGCGTTCGCCGGTTTCCGCCAGTGCGCGCTGCTTGGCGAGCGCGACGGCAAGTTGCTGGTCGGTGACGGCGTTCTTCTCGCGAAGCGCGGCCTCGACCAGCCGCTGATCCAGCGAGCCCTCGATGTCTCGGATGGAGAGCACGCTCATTTGGCGGTCGCCTTCTTCTTCTCATCCTCCTCCGGCTTGGTGTCCGGGAGCGGGGCAGCGATCGCGCTGGCGATCTCGACGGAGGACGAGTAGACCAGCGCCTCGGAGCCCTTGTCCTTGGCGGATGCCTGGTAGAACAGCTTCACGCTCGAGCCAGAAACGACCGGACGAATCCACACGCCATCGGCCAACTGGAACACCTCACCGTTGACGACGGTGACCGAGCGGTCTGGCGACGGCTTGCTGGGGTCGAGCTGACTGGCGGGGGCCGGAGCGCCAGGCGCAACAGCGCCGGCTGGCAACTTCGACGCGCCATCGCTGGAGGTCAGGGCCAGGTTGCCCGTCTTGCCGAGCGCGCCGCGCAGGATCGCGCGATCACCGACGGTGACCACGACGCGCATCGGCGAGAGGTGTTCTGCAACACGCTCGACCGGGTTTGCGCCGTCGCCCGGCAGCGCCGCGTTCAGTGCCGGCGACGCGCTGGGCGGCGGAGGCAGGCCCGAAGGCGCGCCGGCGGGACCGCCGCTGTCCACCTTGGTCGGGGCGACCTTGATCGGACGCACGAGCGGGTTCTTGGGGTCGGCCGCGGCCGCGCCGCAGGCATAGGTGACGGCCATCAGGGCGACGGCCAAGGTCTTCATGTGCAGGCTGTTCATTGCTGGGCTTCCTTGGCCGCCGTGAAGCTGATGACGCGCGGGCGCATCGCGACGACGATCTCGGAGCGCGAAGCGGTGGTGCTCTTGTTGACACCGGTGATGCCCGCCTCGTGGCCGGCGTTCTGCTTGGTCGAGCCGAGGCCACCGAGCAGGATGAGGTCACCCGGGCGCGCGCGAACCAGCGTCTCGATCTCGCGCTCGGTGGTGTCGGGAAGACGCAGCTTGGTGCCGAAGGCCTCGAAGTCGTTGAAGCGGATCAGCTCGGAGATCGTCAGCTTCAGGTTGGTGAAGACCGAGCCCTCCTGGTACCCGCCCTTCATCTGGAGCTCGAAGCCGGTCTTGAGTTCGTCGGTGTCGGCGCTCGAGGTGGTCGTGGTCGACGCAGAGCCTGAGCCGGTGTTCTGCTGCGAGATCTTCGCGACGTACTTCGTCGTCTGGCCAACGCGGAACTTCGAAGACGAACCGGAGAGCATCGCGACGCGCGGGCGCGACAACGACGAGACGGTGCCCTGCGTCTGCAGCAGATCGACGACGGCCGCCATCGTGACGTTCTTGCCGACGAACGCGAACGAGGCCGAGCCGATTCCCGTGCCGCCGCGCGCGACGGACCAGTTGTTCGGATCGCCAGCGAGGTTCTTGGCCAGCGAGGTGAAGCCGATGCCGTTGTTGGTGGTGTCCGTCAGTTCGACCTGGTAGACCTCCACCTCGTAGACCAGCATGGGCTTGGAGCGACGCATGTGCGCCAGGTAGCCGTCGATGGCTTGCCAGCTGGAGCGCGATGCCTCGAAGGTGATGGTGTTGCCGATCGCGTCCAGATAGGCGTCGCGCGCGCCGAGCCGGCGCAGCGAGGCCAGCAGGTTGGCGGCCGCAGGTTGGTCCATCAGGTTCGGTACCTCGATGACGAAGCGCTTCGTCGCGGAGGCGGTTACCTTGTTGCCCCGCACCGAGAGGAAGAAGCCGCCGCCCCTGGAGAGCTGCTCGACGACGTCGCGCAACGGGCCGGCAGGTGTGCGCAGCGAGCCGGCGGATACGCCCTCGAAGGCGCGGACATCGCCAGCGACCGCCAGGGAGTAGGACGAGCCTTCCAGGAGAAGGCGCAGCGCCTCGATGTAGCCGACGCCGGTCACGCTGATGGGTGGAACCTGGGTGTTCGGGAGCGCGTCGTCCGGCTCGGCGGGCTGCATGTCGAGGGTGGCCGACTGGACTGGGAGCTCGACAAGATCCTGCGCCGCAACGCTGGAAGGAATGTTCGGGCCTGCGACAGGCTTGTCAGCGGGGAAATCGGTCGAACGACCGGGGAGGATGCTGGCGCAGCCGGACAGCAGCGCAAGCGTCAGGGGCGCCAGCAGGAACGCGGCGCGACGGGGTTTGGTTCGCATGGGGTGTTGACCGTTCGGTTGTTTGCTTTACGCGCCGTCATCCACGGCGACGCAAGAGATGCGATCGATCGGCGCCCCTTCGGGCGTCGGGATGCCGCTGACCTGCATCGTGTCGTTGAGGGTCTGGCAGAACTCTTCGTTGACGCCGGTGACGTAGGTCACGGTGCCCTCGTTCACGGCGCCGCGGGCGCCAGCGAAGACTTCCTTCGGCCACAGCGGGATGTCGTTCTCGACAGAGCTCAGGAAACCCTGGCCCATTTTGGTGTCGCCGTTGGCGACCTTGATTCGATGGTCCTCGATCAGATCGACGACACGTTTGACCACCACCGAAGCGGCGGCCTTGGCCTTTTCCGCCTCGACGTCGCGCACTTCGCCACGGGTGGCAAGCACAACCGCGCCGGCGATCAGCGCGATGAGGGCGATGCCGATCATCAGCATCCCGTTGACGAAACCGCGTTGAGTCTTCATGGTAAGAGTTATGTTGGCGTTCAGACGTGAGAGTGGCGCGGCGAAGTCAGAGCCTCGACGCGCCACCAGGGAAGAGATTCGCTGGACTCACGGAGAGCCCAGCGAGGCCAGCGGTGCTTAGTCGCGGACGACGCGCACGTAGACGTTGTCGCCGGTGCACGCTTCCTTCGCGGTGCCCAGGGCGGCGACCGTGGCCGGAGCGGCGTCGACGCCCAGCGTCTTGTTGACCGCGGCGCACACGTCGGCGTCGACGTTCGGCACCTCGAAGTGCTTCGCGGCGTAGATGACCGGGTCGGTGGTCGACGACTGGAAGCCCTTCGGCATGGCCGGCACGACCACGGCGGCTTCGGCGGCGGCGATGCCCACGTCGGCGGCCGAGATCTGGAACGCTTCGACGGCGTCGGCCATGCGCTTCAGGCCGACCGAGGCGGTCGTCTTGGTCTTCTGGGTCGAGATGTCGGTGTTCGCACCCGAGCTGGCCATGGCGATGGCGCCGACCACGACGGCCAGCAGCGCGATGCCGATCATCAGCATGCCGTTGATGAAGCCACCTTGCTTGCGGGGCTGGAACTTGATCTTCATGGGAGAGATTTCCTTTGATGGAGGGTTGGGTTGGTTTGGTTGGCTTCGATCTGAAGCACAACACGTCGCAATCATACACAAAGAATCTAGAACCGCAACAGTGGAATCCGACTTTTTTTCGAGGCGCGCTGAAAGTCGCTACGGATCAACGACTTAGCGTGCTGCTGAGGGCGCGGTGCAAAGGCTTATCCGCGGCGCGCGGCGCCTTACGCGCCTGTGTAAGGGCGCCGGGCGGCCGTCAATACACGGTCTCGCCAGCGGCCAGAGGCACCTGCTTGCGCAGCGAGTCGAGCGTGAAGTTGGTGCGCAGGCCCATCCAGCGCCGGATGGTCTCATCCTTCACGCCGTGGTCCATCTGGCGGATCGCGAACGTGTTGCGCAGGGTGTGCGGGCCCATGCGAGCAACGTTGTGGCCAACAGCACGCAGGGTGACGGTCACGATCTCGTAGATCTCGACGTCGGTGAGCGGCCGCAGATCGCCATCGTCTTGTTGCGTCGAGAAGAAGACCGGCTGCGCTTGGAAGCGAGCTCGCTGCCGCTCGACCTCGTCCGCGCCGCCCTGGCGGTCGATCACGAGATCGTCGCGGTCCTTCAGCCAGGCGCGCAGATCGTCGACGAACCAGCTGGGCATGGGGACGGAGCGCGCGGCGACGCTGCCGTGGGCGGCGATGCTGAGCCTGGGGGCATCGCTGCGATCTCCAGCGGGTGCGTCAGGCCGGCCGAAGTAGACATCGATCGCGCGTAGGGAGCGCGCCTCCTCGAGCGTGATCCCGGTGGCCAGAAAGATCAGGCGAAGCGCGCGGTCGCGGCGCTGGCGCCAAGTCTCGACCGGCTCGGCGCGAACGGCGGCGATGTACTCCTCGGCGCGCCAGGCCGGCAGGAACATAGGCGTGCCACGCGCGGGGTTTGCGAGGTCGGGGTTCTTCAGCAGGTCCTTGGCCGGGTTGTCGCGGCGCAGCCCGATCTCGACCAGGTGGTCGAACAGCGAGTCAAGCAGGACCAGGTAGCGCCGGTGGGTGTTGAGCGATGCCTTCAGCGTCTCGTCTTCTTTGCGCCGCCCGCGGCTCGCGAGGAAGTCGTTGATGTCGATGGCGTCGGCGTTCAGCAGGGTCGCGGTGGATCGACCTGTCCGCCCTGCCCCGTCACGCGGGCTCGACCACCAGGCCGGCGCGGCGGCCAGCATCGCAGCGTATTGGTCAAGCGAGTGCGATCTGAGCGCCCGCCCCGGTCGAGTCTTGAGCCACTGGAGCGCCGCGTCGCGGGGGTGCAGCAGCCAGAGTGACCGCTGCTCGGCGAGGTCAGCTTGGCCCGGCCTGGGCGGGACGGAGCCGTCGACTTCATCACCACCTTGTTGTTGTTGGCGGCTCGAGCTCGTGGACACGAGGCCCCTCCTTCGACAGAGTCGCCAGTATAAGCAAAGCGTCGCCCTGTTCTGGGCAGCCGTTTTGATGGTTGGCGAGGGATCGCCTTGCTTATATTGCCGAGTCCTGCCGGGCCTTCGCGCGCACCATCGCTGGCGCATACTGTGAATCCGTACAGCTTCAGCGCTCAATCAGCCAACCCTTCGTCCATGCTTCGCTTTTGGGCCTATCGAGCGCGGCGAGAAGGGAAGCCGATACCGCGGTGGCAACTGCACGCCCTTTCCTGGGCCGAAGGGCAGATGGAGCTGCGCGAGGAACGCGACGACTGGCTCGGCAGAACCGTCCGGGTGGCCAGGTTCTTCACCCAGCGCGGGCACGACGTGTTCCCCAGGCTCATCGAGGCGCAGCTCATCTACGCCGACGTCGATCGACTCATCCTCAACGGCATCGAGCGCGACGAACTGACGCGGCGCGACCAGGCGCAAACCTGGGTGCTACACACCTCTGAGCGCCCGGCGCACACGGGCGGCGAGGCAAATCCAAGAGCGGACAGACCGCAGCCTGGCGCCCAGGCGCCGGATGGAACCTACGAGATGCTTCCGCCTTGAGGGGCGTTGGCGTTTCGGCGGCGCAAGGAGCTAAGCAGCGTCGCGATCGGCGCGCTCACGCATGTCGAGATCTTCCTGGGCGCGTCGGATGGCGTCCGGTGGGGGCTGGCCGACAACGAAGCCATCTTCGATCGCCCAAAAGCCGCCGTTCTTCAGGCCATTGCGCATCGCCTTGTCGATCATCTCGGCGCCCAGGCTCGCGCGCAGCTCCTCGATCCAGGCCGCGATCTCGGGCATCTGGGTCTTGGGGCTGGTAGCGCGAATGAGCTGCGCCACGATCAGGCCCCAGCTGGTGCGGACACCACGGGGATGCCGATGAAGTCAACGCCCGTGTCGCCGGAGCTGTGCACCGGAAGCTGCAGCGTGTCTTTCAGGTGGCCGAAGATGCCCTTCTGGGGAACTGCGCGCTCCAGGTCGCGGCGGAGGATCATGTGGTGCCCCTCGTGAACACCTGCGACCGGGATGCGGCCGGAGGCCACCATCGCTTGCAGCTGCGCGAGCGTGGGCATGTCGGCGCCCCTGCCCTTGCGAGGTGGTGGCGCGATTGCCGCGGCACCGGTAGCCCCGCTGCGCAGCAGCTTCAGGGCGTCCTTGTCCTTCGCGCTGCGCCCCAGGTCGCGGCCGCGCTGAGCATCTTCGTCGCGGATTGCGACACCTTCGACAGCCGGCACGAGCGAGGTTGGGGATTCGGCGCCGCGTAGGCTGGCCAGCATCTGTGCGTCGCGCGGGCTCATGCCCAGGTCGCGCGACGGGACAGCAGGAGGCGGAGCAACGGCGGGAGCAAGTTCAGCGGCTTCAGCGCCGAATCCGTCGAAGAGATCATCCGCCGAGCCGACAGCGTCGTCAGCGGCTTGACGAACATCATCGCTGCCCTCGGCTTCCAGGACGTCGGGCTCCCCTGTTGCCGTCGGCAGATCGCTGGCATCAACATCGAAGGGCGGAGACGTATCGGCAACCGCGCTCGATGGATCGGCTTCGGGCGCGGGCGCGGGCGCAAGCGCGGGCTCCGCGGGCTGCGGTGCCGCGGCAGGGACGGGAGCGGCCGGTGGCACAGCGACGGTCGTCGGCGCTGCGGTTGCAGCGACCGCCGCAGCGGTTGGCGCAGCCTGAGGTTCGGGAGCCTGAGCGGCTGGCGCCGGCGCGGCCGCGGGCAGAGCCTCCGCCGAGTCAGCACCTTCTTCCTCCTGGCCTGCCTTGTTGAACTTGTAGGAGTCGGCCACCTCGTCACCCCATGTCGCGCGCAGCATTGCGCGGAGCGCCTGGTGGTCGCGAATGTTGGGGTTGTGGGTAAAGAGCGGCTTGTCGATACGCAGGCGCGCCTTCTTCTCCTGCAGGGAGACCAGGACGTCGAGCTCGCGAGTCGTCGGCGTGGGCTTGAAGATGATGACCGGCTTCCACGTGCAGATGAAGCCGCCGTCCTTCGTGCGGCGCTGCGAGATCTCCCACATCGGCGCGTAGCGTGTGAGGTCGGCGCCCTTGTCCTTGGTGTAGAGCAAGCCTTTCTCGATGAGGATCGCCAGTAGGTTGCGAGTGATGCGGTACTTCGCATCCCCGTTGCCGATCGCCTGGCCGAGCTTGGCCAGCAGCAGATTGCGCAGCGGAAGCTCTTGAACGACGATGAGGCCGTCGTGCTTGCTGCCGATCATGAAGTGCTTGTCGGCCTTCGAGTCGCCATGGATGCCGTTGATGCGGCCATGCTCAGTCACGATCTCCACGAAGGCTCGGTAGAGATCGGCGCTCTCATCTTCCGTGATCTCGTTGTCGACGTCGTCCTGAGTGAGGCCGGCCTCTTCCATTCCGGTGCGCTTGTCGGACAGGATCAGGAACTCGAGCAGCGCGGTCGTGCGGTCGTCGACGCTGAGACCGTCCTTGTCGACTGGGAACGCGCTCGGGTGGTGGTAGTGTGCGATGACCAAGTTCAAGATGCGACGCTCCGCGGCCGGCAGCCCCCAGAACTCCGGCAGGCGGGCCAGGATGCGAGCGCCCAAGGCATCGTGATGCACACCGATGTCGTCATGGTCTTGCGTTGAGCCCGTTTCCGAAGTGACGACGGACCCGTCCGGCTGCAGCTTGTAGGCCTCCAGCTTGCCGATGTCGTGCGCCAGCGCCAGGATGGGGATCAACGGGTCATTGGGATCGAACTCGAAATCAGGCCGGCTCGGCGAAATGATGCGGCGAGGCTTGCGGCCGCGCGACTTCACGTAGACGCCGTCGTACTTCCAGTTCGGCGCCAGCGTGAGCGCGGTCTCGACTACGCCGAGGCAGTGCTGCCAAAGCCGACGATCGCCGTGTCCGCCCGGGCGATGGCTTGCGGGCCAGCTTCTGTGGATCGAATAGACGTCCCATACAGCAAGGAAGAGCGCCAGGTGCTCGGGATGCTCCTCCTTGGCACGATTCATCCACTGGACCACCAGCGGCGAATTCAACGGCAGGCGCGTCTTGGCGCTCGGCGCGCGCGGTGGCGCAATCGACGGCGAGGGCACAGAGCCCAGCGTCGAAACCATCCCACGCGCCTTCACGCCCTTCAGAGCCTCTTCGACCTTAGTCCGCTTGAACCAGATGTACCACGCGCCGGCGCCGATGCCGGCGACCAGGCCGATCATCCACAAGCGCATCGAGTAGCCGATGTAGGCCCAGTTGCGGATCACCTCCAGCGGGGACATGCTGAAGTCGCGCAGCGTGAAGAAGCACCACCAGAACGAGAAGACGATCAGGGCGGAGCTGAGGATGGGGTTGTTCTTTCGCACGAGGAAGTCCTTTCAGGCCACCGATCAGAGGAAGTGGCCCTTCGGGGAAGAGCCGGCCGCAGGGCGACGTGCTCCGGTGGTCTTGGCTCCGGCGGGCTTACCGCGCGCCTTCGCGCCAGGCTTGGCCTTGCCGCCGCCGCGGGGCGGGGGCGCGACCTCGCCCTCCTCCGCTTCAACGATCGTCTTGCAGTCGCCGTCGCGGTAGCCGCTGCAGCCCCAGAAGGGCCCGCGGCCGCCGCTGCGCAGGAACATGGGCCGCTGACAGCTGGGGCACGGCTTGGTCTTCGGCGGCTCGGCCGGGTTGCCGTCGACGTCGTCCAGGGTCGTCTTGCAGGACTCGCGGTCGGAGCAGGACCAGAAGTAGCCGTTCTTGCCGCTGATGCGGCGCATGCTCTGGCTGCACTTCGGGCATGTCACCTCGTTCCCGCTGGCATCGGTAGTGACGGCCGCGTTGTCGAACGAGAACTCGATCTTGAACTCGTCGTTCATGCGCAGGCCAGCGGTGAAGCGCTTCTTCGATCGGCTCAGGAAGCCCTCGAGAGGGCCCAGCTCGCGCTCGGCCAGCAGCTTCTCGACCTCCGGCATCGACAGCGCGCGGTCTGCGATCGTGCGCCACAGCGTGAAGCCGCAGGCGGCCTGGCACTCGATGACCCGGGGGCCGACGCCGAGCGCGCCGCCGCACTTGGGGCACGGCGTGTTCGTGGTCGGCAGCTTGACCAGCGCCGCCTGTTTGCGCACGACGTCGATCAGGTCGCGGGTCAGCGTGGAGATCTCCGCCATGAAGGCGTCGCGCGCATAGGCACCCTGCTCCATCTTGAGCAGCTTCTGCTCCCAGTCGCCGGTCATCTTCGGCGACGTCAGAGACTGCACGCCGTTGGCGTTCAGGAAGGCGATCAGGTCCATGCCCTTCTGCGACGGGACGAGCTGCTTGCCCTCCCGAGTCAGGTAGGGCTCCTTGGCGCGTCCGGCGCCGTCCTTGTCGGCGAGCAGGCCTTCGATGATCGCCGCGCGCGTGGCCGGCGTGCCCAGGCCGCATTCCTTCATGGCGTCGCGCAGGTCGTCCTCGTCGACCAGCTTGCCGGCGTTCTCCATCGCGCCCAGCAGCGTGGCTTCCGTGAAGCGCACCGGCGGCTTGGTCTTGAGCGTCTTGAGCTCGATCTTGTCGGTCTTGACGGCCTCGCCCGGCACGAACTCGGTCAGCGCCGGCGTCTTGTCGTCATCGTCCAGGCTGGCGCCGTAGACCTCGAGCCAGCCCTGGTGGATCAGTACGCGGCCGGTCGACTTGAACAGCTCGCTGGCCACGGTCGTGATGCGCGTCGTGGCGCGGTACTCGGCCGGCGGGTAGAAGGCGGCAATGAATCGCTTGGCCACCATCTCGTAGACCTTGGCCTCCTCGGCGCTGAGTCCTTCGGGCTTCTTGCCGGTGGGGATGATCGCGAAGTGGTCAGTGATCTTGGCGTTGTTGAAGATGCGCTTGTCGGGCCGCACCCAGCCCTGGTCGAGCGCCTTCGTGGCGTGCTTCTCGAAGGGCGTGCCGGCGAAGTCGCGCATCGTGCCGATCGCCTTGGGCACGTAGTCCTCGGGCAAGGCCGACGAGTTCGTCCGCGGGTAGGTGGTGACCTTGTGCTTCTCGTACAGGGCCTGCGCGATGTCAAGCGTGCGCTTGGCAGACAGACCGAAGCGCTTGTTCGCCTCGCGCTGCAGCGAGGTCAGGTCGTAGAGCTTGGGCGGATGCGACAGCGAGGGCTTCGATTCCTCCTGAACGTCGCTCGGGTCCTGGCCGGCGCACTTGGCCACGATGGCCTGTGCGCGCGCGCGGTCCCACAGCCGCTCCGGCGGATCGTCCGAGCCGTTGGTCTTCGCGTTCGGGTCGAACCAGCGGCCGATGTAGGTGCCGGCGGCCACCGAGAAGGTGCCATGCACTTCCCAGTAGTCCTTCGCCACGAAGTTGCGCAGGCGGTTCTCCAGGTCCACGACGATCGCCAGCGTGGGCGTCTGCACGCGTCCGGCGTTCATTGACCCGGGCCCGGAAGTCTGGCGTTCGCGCAGGCGAGTGATGCCGCGCGAGCCGTTGATGCCAACGATCCAGTCGGCCTCGCTACGGCTGCGCGCAGCTGCGGCCAACGCGTCGAAGTCCTTCCCCGGCCGCATGCCGCGGAAGGCATCGCGGATCGCGTCCGCGGTCATCGACTGCAGCCACATCCTCTTGATCGGTTTGCGGCAGCCCGCGTGCTCATAGATCAGGCGGAAGATCAGCTCGCCCTCGCGCCCCGCGTCGCAGGCGTTGACGATGGCGTCGATGTCGGGCCGCTTGAGCAGCTTGCTCAGCAGCCGGAACTGGTCTTCACGCCCAGGGATCTCGCGCAGCGCGAAGGCAGCGGGGATCACGGGCAGACTGGAGAGGTCACGACCGGTCGTCTCCGCCTCGGGCGCGTAGATCTCGACCAGGTGGCCAAGAGCCGATGACACGACCGCGTCGTTGCTCTCGAGCCAGCGATCGTTCTTGGCAAAGCCGCCGAGGGCCACAGCGATGTCGCGAGCGACAGAGGGCTTCTCGGCAATGATCAGGAGTTTTCCCATCGGAAGGGGATGCTTCTCGGTCGTCAGAAGGAAACGAAAGCCGCCCTCGAGAGGGCGGCCTGCTGGGCAGCCGCCGGCGCGGCGATCAGGAGGGCCGGCGCTTGGTGTGCTTGGCGCGCTCGTACTCCGCGGAGCAGTGCGCGTCGCAGAACAGCCTGACGCTCGAGGGGCTGCCGTCGGCCTCGAACAGATCCAGGCCGCACAGCGGGNAGCAGTGCGCGTCGCAGAACAGCCTGACGCTCGAGGGGCTGCCGTCGGCCTCGAACAGATCCAGGCCGCACAGCGGGTTGTGGCAGAAGCCGTTCGGCTCGAGCTCGCGCGTTGCCGCGCGCTGCGCCGCGATGCGCGCCTGGAAGTCGGCCTCGACCTCCATGCGGTCGGCGGCCATGTCGCAGATGTCAGCCATTGGCATCACCCTTCTTCTCGGCGGCGGCGAACGTCGCGGCGAACATCTTGGCCGCCTCGGAGTTCACGACCGGCGCCGCCGCCGGGGCCTCGCCGACCGCCGCCTGCGGCGCCAGCTCGGCGTCGCGGCTGAGCATCGTGCTGAGCCAGTGCGGGACGACGCGGATCGCGTCCGAGCCCGGCAGGACCGGCTGCGGGATGTCCTTGGCCTGGATGTAGGGGATCTTCGACACCGGCGCGATGCCGGTGGCCGGGTCCGGCGCACCGATCGCCTTGACGTCGAGACGGAACTCGCCCGTGACGATGATCGGCATCTTGCGCTGCAGCGCCTCGCTCAGCGGCTTGAGATTGCGCGAGTACCAGCGGATGGCGATCGCGCGGTCCGGATCGGCGGTCTGGCGCAGCAGGACGACCAGGCGGTCGTTCATCTGCTTGCCGTCCGGGCCGACGCGGTTCGTCTCGAACGATTTGGCCTCGATGAAGCCGGCCAGGCGAACGTGGTTCGAGGCGTTGTGGTTCATCTTCATCGCCTTCCAGTCGAACGAGTCGACGCGGCTCGCGGCGTCGGGCTGGCCGTGCGCCTCACCCAGCTTGCGGATGGCTTCGGGCGTGCCCGAGTCCTTGGCCGCTTCGTGCACGTGCACCGCCCACTTCTGCAGCAGCGCCGTCGCGAACTTCTTGTCCATGTGCAGAGCGTTGGCCGCCTCGAAGCGGATGCTCTTGAGCGAGACGACGCGCTGGTCGCCATCGCGGCCGCCGTGAACGTGGCAGTAGGCCATCACCAGATCCCACTCCTTCAGGTCGCGCGGCAGCGGCGACGTCTTCGGGTCGAAGTGGATGGGCAGCATGTGGTTCTCGCTGCGGGTCTGCTGGATGTAGCAGATGCCGTTGGCGGGGTCCGGCAGACGCAGCACGCCGGCGATCCAGCCGGTGTTCAGCATGCCGTTCGGGTAGGCGTAGGACTCGGCGTTGCGCTTGGCGTCCATGGTCAACATGTCAGATTTCCTTCAATCAGTCTGTGATCGCTGGGCGATCGTTTAAGGGTCAGCGTTTGCGGATAATACATAACACGTACAGAGAACGCAAGCAGTGCAGAAATCGAACATGGCGCATTACGTGAAGTGCGCGGACGCAACAGGCGCGTGGTCATCGAGCCACACCTGATGCAAGGGGGGCGGAAACGTGGTACTGGCACACTTCCCAATATGGTGCTAGTATCCGAATCACTAGGACTGAAGGGCCGCGTCTGAAGCCACGCATTCCAGCGAGGCGCGCAGCTCACGGAGAGACACATGGCCAAGACCGCACAACCGGCAGCCAAGAAGACGCGCGTCGCGCGCGCAAAGCCGCGTGCCGAAGCTCCGGAGGAAGGTGACGTGGCCGAGGAAGGCCCGCGCACCATCGTCGGTACGCGACTGATCAACCTGATTCGCAAGACGCTGCTCGACCGCGACCTGCCCGAGCGCTACGTCGCCGACCTGATGGGGATCACCTCCATCTACTGGAACTCGATGACCAACGGCAACCGGCGCATCAGCGCACTGCCGAAGGACAAGCTCCAGCGCCTGGCCGAGTTCCTGGAGATCCCGCTGATCCAGGTCTACGTGCTCGCCGACCACTTCACCAGCGCCGACTTCGTCGTCTACAAGCACCTGCCCGGCGATCTGGAGCGCATGATCGAATTCATGCGCACCGATCCGAAGTGGCTCGCCCTCGCACCGAGCAAGAAGGAGTGGGACGAGATGCCGGATCGCACCAAGGTGCTGCTGGCCACGCTGTACGAGCAGATCAGCCACCGCTCCTTCCTCAAGGCGACCAAGATCGAGATCGCCGAGTAAGGCAGAGCAGGATCTGCGGAGCCCACCGGCCCGCGCCCTGAGCAGGGCAAAGAAGAACGCCCGGAATCCGTGAGGATCCGGGCGTTTTGCATGGGTCAGAACTCGAACACAGGCGTGTCGGTCTGGACCGATTCGGTCGTTTCTTCGGCTGCCTCGCTGGCGGCGTGATCCTCCGCGACGGCGGCGGTTTCGGCGGCGACGATCGCCTCGGCTTCCACGGTTTCGATGCCCAGCTGCTGCTGGGTGTCGACGCCCGCTTCGGCTTCGGCAGCAGCCGCTTGAGTTTCGGCCGGGGCTTCCACGTCGAGCGGGTCGAAGTCGATCGCCTGGTCAGCGAGGATGTTCTCCGGTTCCGTGCAGAAGCCCAGCAGAGCCGAGACCTGCAGGAAGGCGATGCCCTCGATCAGGCCTTCGCCCGGCGCGCTTTGCAGCACGTCATCGCACATGCGACGCAGGTTCTCGAACTTGGGCGACAGCACCGCGACGGCGTTGGCCTTGTTCCGGATGCGACGGACCAGGCCGAGCACTCGCGAGCTCGTGCGGCCGCCGGCCGGACCCTTCCAGGACTTCTTGACGTCCTCGGCGATCTCGAGCGCCGCCTGTCCGACCAGGCCGTTGACCTCGGTCTTCAGGGCGTCGTCCTCGCCGAAGAAGCTCGTCTGCTGCAGCTGGATGGCCGAAACGTCGAACGAGAGAACCCGGTCCAGGTCCGCCACGGAGGGCGCGTGCAAGCGGATCAGATCCGCGCGCAGCGTGCCGCCCTTGGTTGCCGCCTGGTTGTCCGGGTGGCTGGCCCAGTCGTTGACGATCGTCGGCAGCTTCTGCAGGAACTCGGCCTTCTCCTTGAGGAAGTCGGTCTTGATCACCTTCAGCTTGTCCGTCAGCGCCGGCGCCGACTTCAGCTCGACGAAGTAGCCGCGAACGCGGTTGTTGACGCGGCGTGCCACGCCGACCTTCAGGATCTCGCGCTTGGCGAGGGTGCGGTACTTCGACACCCACGAGAACGCGCCCTTGGGCAGCATCTTGCCGACTTCACGCATGAAGTCGTCCGCGGCGGTGGTCTTCTCTCCGGTGCTTCCGCCGACGATGAAGTCGACAAGCACCATTTCATTCAGAACATTCATGGTTTCCACGTGGAATCTCCTAGGGTTGAGCGGCTTGCGGGCCGCAGTTGCGCAATTGCCATCGGAGATGCAGCACGTGGACGCGTATGTGGCGCGCCCAGAAAGCACAAAGCCCGCCGGGGTGAACCGGCGGGCCTGTGGCGAGGGGAAGATCACAACTCGATCACTTCGACCTCGAGCTCGACCGCATCGACGCCCGCCAAGAACTCGGACGCCTGCAAGTCGGGATCGTTCGCTGCGGCGGGGCCACAACGAAGGTCGACAGGATTCAGGTTGGATTCGAGAGCTTGGGGAGTGCCCATGGTGTCAATCAGCGCCTTGCGATGGCGCCGCTCCTGGTTGGTTGCGACATGTGGAAGACCCGGCTTTGCGAGAGCCGGCGTGCTCTGGTACCTGGATATGCTTCACGCGGACCAATACGCGCGCCAACATGAACGCGTAAGGGGAGATGCGGAGAAAAAAGAAGACCCCAGCGCGCAGTGCGTGCCGGGGTCGTGGGGTTAGAAGCTGAGTTCAAAGCCGTCGTCGCCAGTCTTTACCTGGGCATCGATCTGCTTGAAGAACTCGGCTTTCCGCCTGGGGGCAGGCTTCGCGGCAGGGGGTGCCGGTGGCTGAGCCTTTGGGGTGGCGACTTGCTGCGGCGAGAAGCCCAGCTGCTGGTAGGCCAGAGCCACCAGGCGTGCGTCGTTGTCCTTCGGGTCGTAGGCGTATGACTGCCGGTTGGGCCAGCAATCGCACACCCTCCTTGCCTTGTCGTAGCTGGAGAAGCTGCCCACCAGGACGTAGCCGCCACGCACCTTCTCGTCTTCTGTCTTCAGGGCCTTGTCACGCGACTGAGGCTTGGATTGCCACGTCTTGTTGACCGAGCCCCAGAAGACTTCGAAGTGCGCGCCGACAGGTCGATACCCCCAGACCTTGGGCACGGACTGCCCAGGGTTCGGATGTACGAACAGCTTGACGCTCATCACGCAGCCGTGCCGACGATGTTGTCCCAGGCGTCTTCGACCGCCTTGCGTTCATCGGCGGAGCCGAAGTCCAGCAGCGTCATGCGCAGCCCCTCCTTGAAGGCGAGCTGCGACGACATGCCGGTGTTGGCCAGCAGCGAGTAGCTCATGCCCCAGTTCAGCAGGTTGCGCGTCGTGATCGTGAACTCCATCGGCGCCGCGCCGCCGCCCGGATCCTCGTTGAGGCCCAGGAAGCGCTTGCGGATCGACGAAGCCAGCTTCGCCATCGCTTCTGCCGCCGCCTCGGGGATGCGCACCTGCTTCATCAGCAGCTGCTTCTCCTCGGCCTCGGACAGGTAGTGCGCCTCGATCACGAAGTAGCGGTCCAGCGTCGCGATGTTCTGGCGCTTCACCCCCTTGTAGAGGGCTGCGCTTCCACCGTTTCCGCCTGCGGAGCCGCGGCCGTTCGTGTTGCCGGTCGCTGCGATGAGGCAGCCCGGTGCCGGCGTGATCCGCTCACCGGTTTCCGGCACCACGATGTCGTCGCCGTCCAGCACGCCGTTCAGGCTCATGGCCACCGACGGCAGCAGCTGGTCCTTCTCGTCGAGCAGCAGCACCGAGTTCGGTGTGCGTGCCCAGCGCAGGACCGGGCCGTCCACGAAGGTCATCTCGGGGCCGACGCCCGTCGACTTCTTGATGGCGACTGCCAGCTTCTCGATCGACCTGGCGATGCCGGCGATGCCGCGCTCGATGATCCCTGCGTCCTCCGCCACCTCCTCCTTGACGATGGGGCGGCAGAGCTTCCAGGTACCGAACAGCGCCGACGGCTCCGTGTCTTCGTTGCACTGGAAGCGGAACAGCGAGCGGCCCGTGCGGGCGCAGAACTCCTGGATCAGCTTGGTCTTGCCGCAGCCCGTCGGTCCGTAGACCATCAGGTTGCGCTTCATCTGCGCGCCGAAGTGACCGGCCGGCAGCGAGACCGATGCCGCCCAGACCATCATGCGACGCAGCGTGTCCGCCACGAAGATGAAGTCGGGGGTCGACTTCGGCGTGTCCGGGGTGGACGGGAACACCTTGACCGCGGTCTTCGCGAACGCAGCGTCGTTGATGCCGAACACGTCGGCGACGGACTTCTTGACGATTTCCATGGGGATCTCTCCTGTGAGAAAAAGGAAGGAAAAGACCCCTTCACCCACCCTGTGCGGCCGCTTTCGCGGCACTACACTCGAGTGCGCGAAAGGGCGATGGGATGGCCAGCTTGCGGCTAGCCTGACGTGTGGTGATGCAGCACGCGCGCGCACAAGAGTGCGGGCGACGTTGCAAACCTAACACGCGAACATAAGACGGTTGCGTTGGACTGATCGCTGTGCTCTAATAGCGCTCATTGGGACGGGAGATGACCTCCCCGAACAATGTTTCTCCTGTTGGGATTAAGCCGGCTTGCTACCGGCACTTGCGACCAGACGCCGGCTCACGCCGGCGTTGTGGTTTCTGGGCCCCGAAAGTAAAAGCCCGCCGGTCCATGTGGAGCGCGGCGGGCGTCGGGTTAGCGCAGTATCCAGCCGTGGCCACCGTCGGGAAGACGCGTGGGAAGCAGTTGGACCTCGGCGTTGCCGGGCACGATCAGCACCTGGTTGCCTTGCTTGTACAGGCGCAGCGCGACGTGTTCGCTGTCCATGTAGAGGCTGATTGCCTGCACCGGATCGTTGCTGCCCGGCGCCGAGGCCACCTCGAAGGCTGCGGACAGCATGTCGTCCACGTCTCCGTCGACGGGCGCGAGGTTCACCAGCAGCTGGCCGCTCACCACGCGGTGGTCGATCATCTCCATCGTGAACGGCTCGCCGCCGGCGCGCTCGTTGTCGCCACCGTACTTCGGCGACTCCCAGTGCTCGACCTGCACCTGCGTGATGTCATTGGGGGTCACTGCGGTCATCGTCTTCACTTCCGTTTCGTTGCTCATGTGGGTCTCCGGTTGAGCTGGCGCACCATTGCGCCTTGCAGGTCGGGATGCAGCACGCGAAGACCTACGTCACCAGGCAAAGGAAAAGGCCCGCCGTGGTGTGCGGCGGGCCTTGCGTGGGTTCAAGCATCCAGCGGGTAATCCGTGGCGCTGTTGGCCAGGACGTACTCGGCGTCCAGTTGGGTCATGCCCGGCGAGGCCAGGCCGACGGTTGCGATCGCGGCTTCCAGGGCGTCGGCTTCGGTGCGGAACGGGCCGTCGAAGTCGGCGCCGCGGTGTCCGGACAAGCCGCCGGATCGTGCAATCCACATCCAGTGACCGGAGGCACTGGTGATGGGCTTGCCGTCCGCGCGCCACTGCGCCAGCGTTGCACCACAGGCCTGGCGCGGCAGGAACGGCGTGGCGCTGGCCACGTCGTAGACCCAGCCGATCTCGTTGGACCAGTAGCCGCGCTCGCTTTCGGAGCGGATGACGTAGGCGCCGGCCGGCAGGGGCGACGCCGCAGGCCTGGCCGCCGCGGCGGGCTGAGCATCGACGGCATCGAGCATCGCGAAGATGTCCAGCTGCCCGAGCGGCATGGCCGTCAGGTGAGTTTGATGTTTCATCGGCAGAAGAGACTCCTTGGTTGATCCAGGCACGGGGGTGCGCCTGGTACACCGGGATGTCAAACGGGCACGTGCATGCGCGGCGCCTGCGCGCGTACAAAGAAAAAGACCACCCGGTGAGGGGTGGTCTTGTAGGGGTTGATGGCTCTCAGGCGAATGCCGCCTCGAGGCTTGCGAACACCGCGTTGGCGAGCTCCGGGGCGTCGTTGGCGACGCCGTAGGGGACGCCCATGCTGCGGTACTTGTACTCTTCTCGCGAAGAGATGAGCACGAAGCGAACCTCGACTCCGAAGGCCTTGGCCTCCTCGATCGCGGCGGCCAGCACCGTTTGATCGCCAGGATCTCCGTCGGTCACGACCTTCAGGATCTTGCGACGCTCCTTGCGGTTAATCAGCTCCCGAAGTGCCCAAACGACCGCGAGGTGCGTGTTGGTGCTGCTCGCGCTGTGGGGACCGAAGTCCTTGAGCGTTTCAGCCCAGCTGTCGTCGAAGCCCTTGTACTGATGGAGCGACGTGTTGTAGCCCACCAGTGCAAACGGCACCTCGGCGTTGTTGAGCACCTCGCCAGCGCCCACGCAAACGCGTGAGGCAGCGTCCTCGCGGCGCATGTCGCCGAACGGCTCGTTCATCGATCCGGACTCGTCGTCCAGGACCATCACGCACGTGTCGAGCTCCTCCTGCAGGCTGCGCTTCTGGAAGATCTCCGTGTCGCCTTGCACCAAGCGCCAGACCCGGCCAGGCCGGATGCGGCCTTCGGTCGAGCGGCGACGGTGCACCAGTGCTCGCGATTCGAGGAGTTCCTCGATTTTGAGCCCCAGCGCGGCCGTGATCGCCCGCGCGCCGGCGCGCATCGCAGTGCGGTTCTCTTCCGAGTCGCGCTGCGGCCTGGATGCCACTCCCATCTCGTGGGTGTGGCTCATGCCGCCGCCAGTCGCCATGGCTTCGCTGCCTTCGACCAGGTGGTCTTCGAGGCCCTTGCCGTACGTGCCGGCGTCTTCCTTCGATGCCTTGAGGACTTGCTCGATCGCCTTGGCCAGGTCGCCCTGGTTCGGCTCGAACCCGCCCTTTGCAGGATCTCCGGGCTGATCGCCAGGTTGGTCGCCCTTCCCGGCCCTGCCCTTCTTGCCCGGTTGGGGCGCGCCGTCAGCCTTCCCAGGCTTGTCGCCCGGGTTGCCACCCTGCGAAGGGTCGCTCGAGTTGCCTGCGCCCTGCCCTGCATCAGCCTTGTCAGGCTGGCCGGACTGGCCGCTTTGCGGTTGCTGTTGCGGCGGCGGGTTCTCCTTGGCCATCTTCAGCAGCTCGAGGATCTTGCGCGAGTGCACCTGGACATCTGCCGTTGTGGGTGCAGCCGTGGCCTTGAGGGCCTCGGACTTCACCGCGGCGGTCAGGCGGCTGCCGAAAGTCTGGATGGCCAGCTTTCGATAGTCGCGCGAGAACGCTTCCAAGCAGGATTGCCCAAGCAGTTCCGAGCGCAGCTCGGTCACCAGCCAGGACGTGAGGATCTCGGCCGGGTGCAGTTGCTCGTCGGCCTTGGGGCCGGCGAACACGCCGCGGTCGACCAGGACCTCGATCCCCTCGCGGATCACCTTCTTGGACCCGGGATACCGGGCCAGCGCGAGCAGCTCGCCGCGCGGATCCTCCAGCACGTTCTCCAGTACGCCGCCGATGCCCTTGTCAGGCATGACGCTGAAGTCGGTGTGGTGGCCGTGGCAGAGCACTTCGTGTGAGACGAGCGCGCGCAGGAGCGTTGCATCGCCTTCCGTACCGACCGAAGCCATGTGGGGCAGCTTCATCAGCAGACCCGCGGGGTTCTTCGGGTCCGGGCCGATGGCCGCGGTCTCGATGTTGGCCCACTCCAGCCGGACCTTGCGGCCCTGGCGGCCCGCCTCGTCGAGAAGCAGGTGGGTGTAGAGGTAGAGGTGCCGCATGGACACCGTCTTGGCTCCCTGTTGCATCGTTTCTTCCTTCCAGTTGATGGCCATGCGAAATGCGCGGCCTTACGGAGAGGAGATGCGCAACGCTGGCGCGCAACCCGTGGGTGCCATCTTGGTGCGCGCGCGCACGCGCGGACGGCGGCGTGGGAGCGCGGCGCGAGCGACGCGGCGGCGAGCTACTCGCGGGTGATGCCGTACTTGGCAAGCACCGCCCTGATCTCATCCATGATCAGGTCGGACTGCTTGAAGCTGGCCTGGGAGACAGGAACCTTCCCCGTCTCGACGTACTGGGAAAGCACCTCGGTGAGAAGGCTAGAGATCGTCACCTCGACACCGCGCCGGGCGCCTTCTTCGGCCGCCAAACGCTTGAACTGGTAGAAGACCGACTCGGGCACACGAGCGGAGACGGTCAGGGTGGGCCCCTTCTCTCCCGGCTGCACGAGGTCGCCTACCTCTTCGAGCATCGGTTGGACCAGCGCCAGGAGACGGTTCTTGGTGTCGATGTCCTCGGTGTAGAGCTGCAGCTTGAGGTTCGACGCAAGGAACTGGCTCAAGTCGGGGTCCGCGGTGACGGCATCCAGTCCGCGAAGATGAATAACAGCCTCTTCGGCGTACTTGATGGCCGTCGGATGTGAAATGTCGTAACGCGATGCCACCGATCGGCCGGACTCGCCCCGTACGATCGCTTCGTAGATCGCGACCTTGACCGCTAGGGAAGGATTGCGTTGCGCCAAGTCGCACGCGGCAATCAGGCCGCCTCCAACAGGCCGAGACGCTCGGCGCCACGTTCAATGTCCTGGCGTGTCAGATTCACGCCCCAGAAGAGCAGCCTGGAGGACCCCGTCTGCGCGTCTCCGCCGGCGTCGACGTTGCCGAACCCACGCAGGTCAGCGTCGCGCTCGGCCAGAGTGAAGCCGTCGCTACACTCGACCAAGAGCTCAAGACGCTGCATTGCCATATCTTCTACCTCCGCGGGCAGGTAGAGGAAAAAGTAACCTGACCCACCCTTTCGTGCCACACGGCCGCGCAGCTGGTGGAGTTGTGAAACGCCGAAGCGTTCCGGGTGAACCACCACCAAGGCGCGAAGCGACGGTAGCGTGACACCAACTTCGATCACTGTCGAGCTTACGAGCAAGCTCAACTCGCCGTCCCTCATTTTATTGATTACGGCGGCCTTCTCGTCATCCGACAATTTCCCGTGGAGCATGCCCGCGCGGTCGCCGTAGCGCGCCTTGAAGCGCTCGAAAGCGGCCTCCACGGACGCCCGCTCGCCGTCACCCATGTCTTCGGCGAGCGGATAGATCACTGCCACCTGGCCGCCCGCGGCGATCTGGGCATGAACAAAGTCGAACAGGCGTGCGCCGTCGGCCTTCTCCACGATCCGGGTGGCGATCTTCTTCACCACCGGCAGCTCGCGCAGCACCGAGACTGCCATGCCGCCGAAGCCCACCAGGGCCAGCGTGCGCGGGATCGCGGTGGCGGTCGCTTCGAGGAAGTTGGTGCGAGCGACTCGCAGGGCGTCCTTCTGCTCGACCGAGAACTTGTGCTGCTCGTCGACGATGACCAAGTCGAACTCGAGCTTGTGCTTGCGAGCGGCGTGAATCACGGCGCTGGTACCAACGACAAGGCTCGAACCGATCTGGGCGCCGGAGGTCACCTCTTGGACCGGAATCTCCGGGTAGTAGGCGCGGAGCTCGCCGGCAATCTGCTCGACCAGCAGCTGGTTGGGCACCACGATCGCGACCCGCGCGCCGGCATTGAACGCCGCCACCGCGGGAACCATGAAGACGATCGACTTGCCGGTGCCGACGTCACCAGAGAGAAGGCGGCGCATCGGGAAAGGCGCACGCAGATCACCCACCACTTCGTCGATCGCCTTGGCCTGGTCACCGGTCAAGGAGAAGGGCAGGCGGGCGCACAGCGCCTGGATGGCGGCGCGGTCGATCGGCAGCGCAGATTCGGTGACGGGCGCAGCGGATTGGTTTCGGGCGGCGCGACCCAGGATGGCAGCCAGCGAAAGCTCCGTGGCCACCTTGGCGGCCATCTCGCCTTCGCGCGTCGACTTGGGGGTGTGCAAGCTGGCCAGCAGCATCTCCGGCTCCATTCCGGCGCGACGCCGGAACTCGGCCTCGCGCATGCCGGACTGCGCCAGGAGCATGCACGCGGCTTCATTGATGCTCGACAGCGCGCCGGCGACGCCCTTGGCCAGCGAGTCGCCGGAGACCTGACCGGGCTTGCCGGCGTAGATCGGGACGATGCGGCCGCGCTGCTCGGGAAGGACGAGATCGGGATTGCCGATCTGCAGCTTTCCCTTGAACGTGGTGACCTGGCCGTACAGGTGGAGCTCGTCGCCAGGCTGAAACTCCATCCAGGGGAAGTAGGAGCCGAAGACGGTGATGTCGACCCCCTGCCCTCGCCCGTCGACGCCGCGCATCGCCAGGCGCCAGCCGCGCTTCCAGTTGCTGGTGGGCATGTTCGTGCGGTCGAACAACGTGCGATCGGTCAAGGTCAGGACCATGTAGACCTTGATGCCAGTGTCCGCAATCGGCAGCACATGCATGGGCTCGAGGTAGTCCCGGTACTCCTTCGGGGACGACAGGAGGCACTCGGGCAGCGACGAGAAGCCCAGGCGAGAGAGGCGGCCGATTTCCTTGCTCATGATTTGGGCACAATGATACACGCATCGTATTGGTACGTGTGAAAAGAAAACCCCGATCCGATTGACGGACCGGGGTGTGGCATCAGGCGGCAGCTTCTTCTGCTGGCGCAAGATGCTGAAGGGCTTCGGGAAGGAACTCGGCGATGGACCGAGGCTTCTTGCGGCGAGGATGTGCGAGCTCGTCGAGCTTCATCAACTTCGCGGCGTTCCACAGATGGATGTCCTCGCTGTACGGGCGCAGTGAGGACGCGCGCTCCCAGCGGATGGCACGATGGCCATCGCCGTAGTCCCACATCACAGGCAGGACACCGTCCAGCTTGCCGGCCTTTCGAAGGGCCATGACGTGGTTCATCACCAGCGCACCATCCGGCTGTGACACCGGAAAGTCAGGGGTATTCGCCCACGCCATCGGGGAATCGACCTCGAGGACGCGACCACCAATGGGTCGGCCCCACTGGCTTGGATGGGCGGCACGGTTGGGCCAGCGCGAAGCGCCGACCCAGCTTCCGACACGACACATGTTGCTTCTCCTGGTTGAAAAAGGGATTCGCCAGGCAGTTGCGAGCTGCTTGACGCCCTGGAGATGCGCAACGCGTGCACCGACGCGCGATTGAAAGAGAAACGCCCCGGCCAGAATGAACTGGCGCGGGGCGTGGTCAGGGTTGGCTTAGTGGAAGTCGGGGTGATCCGGCGCCACGAAGATGTGTTCGATTCGCGAGTGGTCCAAGTAGTAGCAGGGATGTCCGCGCCAGGTGCTGCGCTTGTAGCCGACGTGGTAGTCGTCCTTCAGGTGCAAGCCCTTCTGGCTGCCGACCGCGCAGCCGAGGCGCGACGCGACGGGCTGCCAGTTGGTGCGACGCGCAAAGGTCGCGAAGCTCACGTCGCGCGATCGATCCATCATGTCGAACAGGTCCTGGACCTTGGACATCGGGATGTCGACGCAGCGCGCGACGAGCTCGAACTTCGGTGCTGGGCGTTGGGGCATGTGGGTTCTCCGGTGTGAAAGGGACGCACCGTTGCGTCCTCGTTCCCGGAGATGGCCAACGCGGGCCACCAAAGAAATCAGGCCACCCGGAGGTGGCCTGATGGAGGGGGTTAGAACTTGAAGTCCGTGGGCTTGTTGTCCACGAAGCTCACGCTCACCGGACGTCGGTTGCGCAGTTGGAGCTTGTCGTAGACGCTGCCCGGGACCTTCGTCTCCTGGTCGTCCGTGCCGTCGCGAAACGCGACCGTCACGCAGACCTGGCGCTTCTCCTGTCCACCGTCCACCGCAGCGCCGGCGACATTGCCGACGGCGTCAGCTGCGATGACCTGGCCCAGCAGCGCTCCGCCGGTCTTGCCGCTGACTTGCAGGACGGTGTTCTTGAAGATGTTGCCCCAGCGCGAGCCCGAGCCACTGTGGCCGTCTCCGCACTCTTGCATCTTGTAGATGTAGCCCTCGCGGACCACGGCAGGTGCAACAGCGCTGGCGGCGACCGCGGGAGCCGAAGCGGCTTCAGCCGCAGAGGCAGCAGGCGCGGTTGCCGGGACAACTTCGGTGGCAGCGTCCTGTGCGAACGCAACGTGGGTACCGAGCAAAAGGAGGAGTGTGCAGATGGTGTGTTTCATGATGAGTCTCTAAATGATGAAGGGGTTGGTTGGGTAAGGCCAGTGCGAATTTCGCGAAGCCTCGTACCACGGTCATGAGTCACACGGGAACGCAATGCTCGGAGGGCAAAGAAAAAGGCCCACCGCATGTGCGATGGGCCTTCAGGATTACGGCATGTGGTGCTAGGCGCACGTTATGCCGTTTGCGATTTCTCGCCTTTTCGTCAGCCGCAGCTGCCGATCGCTCCGCAGTTGAAGCACTTGCTGCATCCATCCACGCGGTGGACTTCATGCGCGCCGCACTCCGGGCACTTCTTGCCGGCGCCGTTGAGCACCGGTGCGTTCTTGGCTGCAGCCGTGGTCGCTTCGTCGGTCTCGCTCGTGGCGACACCGAACTCCGCGTCACGACGCGCCAGGCGTTCCGCGAGCTTGCGCACGGGGACCTGGTTGCCGCTCACGTCGAGGAAGCCTCGGTTGTGCAGGATGCGCTGGAGCGCGTAGCCGATGGCAGCGACTTCGGAGTCGTGGAAGCGCGGTGCTTTCGCCCCGTCGTCCTTCTCCACGTAGCCGCAGCGCACCGGGCCCTTGTCCCAGATGATCTTGCGCATGTTGGCCAGTGCCTTCGCGATCGAGCCACCCGAGCGGGCGACCATCGACAGCAGACGCATGTTCGACGAGATCCATTGCTGGCCCTCACCGAGCTGGCCGGCCGGCATGAAGAACTCCACCGGGCGCTCGATCACCACCGTTTCGCCACCGAGCACGCCTTCGACGCGCTGGTAGTTCACCGTCAGGTACACCGACTGCTTGCCTTCGTGGGTCCAGTAGTCGACCTTCGAAGTCACGCCTTCCAGTTCCCCTTCGGGGCGGCTCTCGAACTGCTTGCGCAGCGGATCGTCGTCCGGGGTCACGGCGGGTGCCGCGGCCGCCGGCGCCGGCGCAGGCGCGCCAACCGACAGCACGCTTCCCAGCGTGGCATTCGGGCGGTAGGTCGACAGGCCCTTGAGGCCAGCCTGCCAGGCCGCGAGGTACAGACCCTTGAAGTCGTCGTACGGGTAGTCCGCCGGCACGTTCACCGTCTTCGAGATCGAAGTGTCGATGTACGGCTGGACGTCCTTCATCATCTGCAGGTGTTCGGCCGCCGTCATGTCGAGCGCGGTGACGAACGAAGCCGGCAGGACGTCCTTGACCTGGTAGGTCTGGCCGCCGACGACGAACGAGTCTTTGTAGTTGCACACGGCGTCGATCAGACCATCGCGCAGGGCCGGCTCGCACACCGTCTCGGAGAACACGCGGAACGCGTGGTCCTTGACAGCGTAGAACGTGTGGCCACCGTCCTTGGTCCGCTTCTTCCGGTTGTAGGCCAGCGAGAACGCCGGCTCGATGCCACCGCTCGCGTTGTCCGCGAACGCCAGGCTCACCGTGCCCGTGGGCGCGATGGCCAGCAGGTGGCTGTTGCGGATGCCGTGCTCGCGGATCGCGGCCTTGATGTGCTCCGGCAGGCGGGACGCGAACGTGCCCTCTTCCAGATACTTCTCGGCGTTGAACAGCGGGAACCGGCCCTTCTCCTTGGCCAGGTCGACCGAGGCCAGGTACGCGGCGTCGCGCATTTCCCGCGTGATCTCGACCGCCTTGGCGCGGCCTTCATCGCTGTTGTAGCGCAGGCCCAGCATGATCAGGGTGTCACCCAGACCCGTGTAGCCCACACCGATTCGGCGCTTGTTGCGCGATTCCTGCTCCTGCTGCTCGAGCGGCCAGTGCGTGACGTCCAGGACGTTGTCCAGGAAGCGCACTTGCACAGCCACCGCGGCGCGGTAGGCCTCGAAGTCGAAGCGCGCGGCCGGCGTGAACGGGTCACGCACGAAGCGCGGCAGGATCACCGGACCCAGGTCGCAGCAGCCGTACGGCGGCAGAGGTTCCTCCGCGCACGGGTTGGTCGCTTCGATTCGCTCGCAGTAGCGCAGGTTGTTGTCCTTGTTCATGTTGTCGATGAACAGGATGCCCGGCTCCGCGAAGTCGTAGGTGCTGCGCATGATCGTGTCGAAGATCTGCTTCGCAGGGACCTTCGAGTAGACCCACAGCCCATCGGCGCGACGGTACGCTCCCGCGTCCTTCTGCTCCTTGCCCGGTTCGGCCTTGTGGACCAGCTCCCAGTCACCGCCGGCGACGACGGCTTCCATGAAGCCTTCGACGATGCCAACGCTGACGTTGAAGTTGTTCCAGCGACCTTCTTCGCGCTTGGCCGTGATGAACTCCATCACGTCCGGGTGGTCGATCCGCAGCACGCCCATCTGGGCGCCGCGGCGCGAACCAGCGCTTTCCACGGTCTTGCAGCTCTTGTCGAAGACGTCCATGTACGAGCACGGACCCGAAGCGGAGCTGTGGGTGCCCTTCACGAACGCGCCCTTGGGGCGAATGCGCGAGAAGTCGTAGCCCACGCCGCCACCGCGACGCATGGTTTCGGCCGCCTGCAGCAGCGCCACGTAGATGCCGGGGTAGCCGTCATCGTCTTGGCCCATCACCGCGTCGCCGACCGGCTGCACGAAGCAGTTGGCCAGGGTCGCGCGGATCTCGGACCCGCCGGCGGACATGATCCGCCCGGCACCGATGGCGCCGGCTTGCATGTTGTCGAAGAAGACCTTCTCGAAGTGCTCGCGCAGCTCCGGCTTCTCGGCCTGGGCGATGCCCTTGGAGACGCGCGCGAAGATCTCGACAGCGGTCTGCTCGTCGCCCTTGGCGTACTTCTCGAGCAGGGTGTCGACGGTGACTTGCTGAGGCTCGAAGGCGTTCAGCGGAAGATCGTTCATGTTCATTTGAAAACTCCTGTTTGAGGGATGGATGGGGCAGCGACGCCCCGGGACTTAGCAATCGGTGATGCGACTCACAGATGCATAAAGGAAAGACCCCTGGCCAGCGGATGCCGGCAGGGGTCGGGGGTGGTTACAAGAAGAACTCCTTCGGGAAGTCGTCCTTCGGGCGCGCAGGCGCGGCGCGCGTCGACGCCGCGGGAGCGGCGATCGCCTCTTCGGTCTGTTGCTCTTCGGGCGGCGCCACTGCGCGCTCCTTGAACACGATCGGCGACGAACGCTTGGCGTAGATGCCGCACGCGGCGCGATTCGGCGAGAGGTTGAACGGCTTGTATGTGAACTGGCCGCGCAGCGTGCCGGCGCCCATGTTCTGGAGGCACCAGAGCATTCCGTTGATGGTCTCGGACGGCGTCGCTTGGGCGCACGTGAGGCAGGTGTTTGAGGTCGAGGTCATGGCTGATGCCGGTTGTCTAGATGACCCGAGATGCCAAACACGCAGCAAGACGCGGCCTGCCGCCCGATGCACCAGGCAAAGGGAAGGTGGGCCGGTTTCGATCGCGTCATCTGGGCGTGAGTAGTCCGGCCCAGCATCAGAGCACTCGATTTAAGCTCAACATGTGCGTATAATACCATGAGTATCTAACTTGCGCCACAGGAACAACATGCCCCACACGAAGCACATCGCAGCCAGGTTGGCGGCTGCACTCATGGTGCTCGGCGCCGCCGGGCAGGCGGCCGCCGAGGAACCCCTTGCGGTGTTCACGCGCGCGATCGGCGAAGGTCAGTCGCGCGGCGAGCTGACCGGCGTGATGTCGGACAAGTGGAAATCTGTCACACGTTCCGATCAGCCGATCGTGCTCAGCGCGAAGGTGATTTCGCGCTTCAAGCAGGCTGGGTGCGCTCGCCTGGACGTCACGATGAGCCAGGATGGGGTGCCGCTGCGCAGTGGCGGTACGGCGCCCTTCAAGAGCAACTGGCAGCTTAACGTCTGCACCGATGGCACGGCGCCCGAAGAAGGACGTGATCCGACCGCCTTTTCGCGTGCGATCGAGGCGATGGGAGGCCGGAAGTGAAGCGCACGGCTGTCGTTCTGGCCCTGGTTGGGGCGTTCGGTGGGGCCGCGTGGGCCGGCGACTACAACGCCGACGGCAAAACCTTCGGCAAGGGGCAACTCGACAAGATCAAGTCGAGCGTTTCGGACAAGAACGCCAAGGATGCCCCCCACTACACGAACGACCCTCCGCAGAAGGCCAGCTACGGGGCGACTTCGCTGCTCAACGTGGGCAAGGGCCGCATCACGAGCTGCAAGACGTCTTCGAAGACCGGCAACGCGGTGGCCGATCAGGAGTGCGAGGCCGTCAACTTCCTGGCTGGCAATCCGCGCGCTCACTTCGATCTCACGCCGAACGACCCGGCCGTCATCGCCGGTCGCGTGATCGCGGGCAATGCAGCCGGCCTGGCGGATCAGATCACGGGTGGCCAGAACTGCACCGACAAGACCACGACGACCCCGCCCGAGAAGTCGATCGAGACCTGCGCGGAGTACCTGCCCGTCGAGCAGAAGGAGTGCTCGATGGGCTGGAATGTCGATGTCAACGCCGACTCGAACTTCCAGTGCGACCAGACGTACAAGTCGACCGAGTACCTGTTCTGCCAGCGCACGCTTCACGTGGCATGCAACAACGGCGGCGCAGAGATGTCGGATGCCAGCGTCACCAAGAACAGCCCGTTCACCGACGTCTCGATCACCCCAGTCCCGGAGACCCCGGGCCTGTACAACTACCGGCTAGGCTTCGCGAATGCGTGCGGAACCGAAGGTACGTCGCAGATCAACTTCAACTTCGACACCGTCGGCGCCGGCGGCTACGTGACGATCAACGTCGCCGGCCTGGACGACACCGCGATCGTGGCAGTGAACAACAAGCCTGTGTTCGCCGGGCATCCGAACAGCGGGCCCGAGTACCACGGAAGCTGGTTCCCGACGAACGCCTCGGTGGACATGGGCTATCGGTGGACGGAGATGGCAGGCCAAGTGTGCGACACCTGGCAAGACATGGGTGGCGGTGAAGGGGGCAACTACGTCTGCACGCACTACACACCCACGTATCAGACGTACACGGCCACAGCGAAGCTCATGGACACCTGCCCGAGCGGGTACTCGCCGTCGAGCCAGATGGACTTCATGTATTGGTGCGACGACTCTGGCTACTGCCATCAACCGGATCCGTACACCCCGTACAACGTGCAAGGCTTCTTCTGCAACTCGGAGGGCAAGTTCCTGCTGAACCGCGCCGAAGGAACGGGCAACTGGGGTGGCACCGTGGATGCAACGATGCCGCTGAAGACCGGTGCCAACAAGCTGTTCGTCTATTGGGGAACCAACACGTCCGGCAAGGCTTGCGGCCGCATCCAGGTGACGGGCCAGATCTACAACGTGAAGCAGCAGTGCACCACCTCGTGGGAAGACAACTGCGGCGAGCTCGAGGAGCGGACGAAGTGAAGGCCATGAACATCTTGCGCTGGGCGGCTGCCCTGCTCGTTTCAGTTGGTGCGCTGCTCACGGCGCCGCAGGCCCAGGCCGGTGACTGCCGCTACGTGGGGCAGACCTGTGTCGAGCCCGCCGAGGTCCGCAACATCAACGGCACAGCGATCTACCAGGACTGCTGGAAGTACGAGGCAAAGTACGAGTGCCTCAAGCCCAACAGCGTGAACTACTGCGCCGCGCTGCAGAGCACTTCGAGTTGCATTCAGACCTCGAGCAGCTGCATCGAGCGCGCGTTCGACGGATCGTGCATGAAGGAGCGCCGCACCTACCGGTGTGACGATCCGAGCAAGCCGCCGCCGGCCAACACCGTCGTGCTGGACGACACATACACCGTCACGGAGAAGCTGGACACGGCTCAGTGCGATCCGTACAAGGACGACACGACGCACTGCCAGGTCGCGTCGCACACCTGCGTCGAGGGCGCGGAAACGCGAGTGATCAACGGCAAGCCGATCTACAAGGACTGCTGGAGGTGGGAGGACGAATACACCTGCGTCAACCCGGCGCCGCAGAACACCTGCGCTGATCTGGCCAACAACCCGGCCTGCACGAAGGTGAGCGAAAGCTGCACCGACACGGATCCGAAGCTGGGTTGCACGCTGAAAGACATCCAGTACAGCTGCATCACCAAGCCCGGATCCACCCAGACGGTGACGGACTGCAGCACGAAGACTGCGTGCGTTGGCGACACCTGCTGGGAGACCGGCTCGCCAGCGGACACCGATTTCGCGAACGCCGTGATCGCCAACGAGATCAGCCGCGAGGCAGCGACCTACCAGTCGAAAGACGGCAGGCTCTTCACCGGCATTGGTGAAGAGTGCCGGGACGGCTGGGGTGGGTTGCGCGACTGCTGCGATTCGAGCCCTGGCGGCAAGACGAACAACAACGTCTTGATGAAGGCTGGCTTCAGCGCGGCGACAGCGGTCGGCAAGGAAGCTGCAAACATTGGGTCCAAGTATCTCTTCGACTTCATGTACTCAGGCAGCGAGTGGGCGACGTTTGTGACGAACTCGGGCTCCCAGGTGGCGGTCAACGCTTCGACGGGTGCGACGGGGGCGTTCACCTCCACCAGCTACACCCCGAGCGTGGAGCTCTATGGTCTCGGTTGGTCGGCAGGCGCAGCGCCGTCCGGTGCAACGGTGCTCGGAAACGGCTTCTACTTCGATCCGTACTCTTTCGCCTTCGCGGTCGCAGTCCAGGTCATCATGTCGCTGACCTCGTGCGAGCCATCCGAACAGGAGCTGGGCATGCACAAGGGGTCGGGCCTGACGGTGTATGTCGGCTCGTACTGCAGCAAGAAGGTGCTGGGCGCGTGCACGCAGCGCAGCCAAGCCTATTGCTCGTTCAACAGCAAGCTGGCACGAATCATCAACGAGCAAGGCCGCAAGCAGCTGAACAAGTCCTGGGGCGACCCAAAGAGCCCTGACTGCTCGGGATTCACGGTGCCTGAGTTCTCGAAGATCGACTTCTCCAAGGTCGACATGTCGGAGTTCATCGACGACGTGATGAGCGCGACCGACATGCCTGACCCGGGCAAGGTCAGCGATGTCATCGCCGACAAGATGAAGGGCAAGACGAAGAACGAGAACTACGATGCGTTGCCCAAGGCGCCGTTCGGCATGGTCCCGGTGAATCAGCCTTCGCCTGGTCCTTGATTGAGGGCTAAGAAAGCGAAAGGGGCCTTCGGGCCCCTTTTCTTATTGGTGCGGCGCAACCGCTTGCTAGAAGGTGCGACGAGGCTCGTAGATCGTCTTCGAGTAGTGGATGTCTTGCGGCGCGCCGTGGTTGGCCAGCCAGTTCGTCGCCATGCCGCGGGCGCGTGCGATCTCGGACTCGGTCAGCCTCGAGCCGTAGCCGCCCGTCGCTGCCTGGGTCGCAGAAGGCGCCTGGCCGTTCAGAACCGCCGCGATGATGGCCCAGGAAACGGCCATCGGCTCATCAGGCTGGCCGAGCGCGTTCGAGGCGTACAAGCGAGCCAACAGGGAGGGGGCGTTGCGCTCCCCTGCCTGCGCTGCCTTCTCCAGCCACATCCTGGCGGGGCGATAGTCGCCGCGGTCGAACGAGATCTTCCCGAGGACGAAGTAGGCGAAGGCATTGCCGACGTTAGCCGCTTGTTCGGCCCATTTCCAGGCCTCCTGAGCGTTCCCCTGCTTCAGGTGGTACTGCGCCAGCCTGACGGCCGCCTGCTCGACGACGCCCTTCTGACAAGCCTGCTCGAACAGGCGCACCGCGGCGCGCTCATCCTTGGGGACGCCTCGACCGAGCAGGTAAAGAAGGCCGAGGTTGTAGGCGGCGAGCTGGTTCTGCGGCGCGGCGGCCTTGAAGTAGGCGGCTGCCGACGCGCTGTCGAGCGTGACGTATTCCGCGTTGTCGAGCAGATAGCCCACGTAGAGCTGGGCCATGTGGTTGCCCTGCTTGGCGAGGGCGACGAGCTCGTTCAGGGCCGCCTTGTCACCGGTGCGAAGGCGGTTCCAGGCCTTGGATGCGTCGTCGGACTTGCGCGCCCGCTCGAAGAGCGATGACATCGCGTCCCCGATGCCGGCGCCGGCGCTTTGGGCCATGACCGCAGTGGGGATGGATAACGCGGCCGCGAAGACAGCTGCCAGTGCGAGGCGCCGCCCCTGATGAGAGGAGTAGGTCGAATCCATGAGATTGCAGATCGCCAATGGCTGGTTTATCATTACGTGTAGTGTATCCGGGATGCCATGAAACGATCAACCAAAGCCCTGCTCGCGGCCGCTGCCCTAGCCATTGCCGGCCAGGCGCACGCCATGTGCTTCAAGGAGGCCGCTGAGCGATACAAGGTCAGCGAAGCGCTTCTGCGCGCCATCGCCAAGACCGAGTCGAACTTCAACCCGAAGGCGTTGAACCGCAACAGCAACGGCACCGAAGACATCGGCGTCATGCAGATCAACTCGAGCTGGCTGCCGACACTCGCCCAGTTCGGCATCGGTCGGGAGCAGCTGAAGGACCCCTGCACCAACGTGAACATCGGAGCCTGGGTCCTCGCAAACAACATCGCCAGGCACGGTGAGACCTGGCGCGCCGTCGGCGCCTACAACGCTGCCACACCCAGCAAGCAAGTCGTCTATGTCGAGAAGGTGTGGCTCAACTCGATCAAGCTCAAGAAGAACGGAACCCCCTGAATGAAACAAGCAATCGGCGGCGCTGCCGCAGTCATCGGCATCGCCTGGATGCTGTTCGTGTTCTCTTCGCCCAACCCGTGCGATCGCATCGAGCGCGGCGCCGCGCCGGTGCGCATCACGATGGACACGGCGCGCTGGGCTGCCAAGAACTGGCTGAGCACCGAGGCTCGCATCGACATGATCCGCTGGAGCATCAACGCGGACCAGGCGACGCAGCGTTTCATTCAGCACCAGTTCTACGGCAGCGAAGGCAGGTGCGTGGCGCCTCGTGAAGTCCCGGCGGCTGCAGCCGCGGCCGAGACCGCCGCCTCCGGCGCCGCGCAGGCCCTGCCGACGCCCAAGCTCCAGAGCGAGCCGAAGGAGTCGAAGCGTGGCTCGTGAACCAGATCTGTTCATCCCGTCGGGCCACCACGACAAGGCGGCTGTCGACTACCTGAACGCGCTTTTCAGCGAGGCGGCCCGGCAAGGTGCAAACGACGTCCACATGCAGTGGTGGGACGCCATCTGCGAGATCAAGCTGCGCCTATCGGGCGACCTCGAGACCTACGATCGCGTCGACTCCCAGCTGGCCAAGCTGATAGACGAGAAGATCCGCTCGCGTGCAAACCTCTCCGCAGCTGATCGCAATGTTCCGCTGGATGGGCGCATGCGCCTGCGGTTCCCGGAGCGCACGATCGACGTTCGCCTGTCCGTCCTGCCTGTCATCGGCGGCCAGAAGATGGTGTGCCGGATCCTGGACCAGTCGAACGCAGCGAAGAGCCTGGACACGATCGAGATGACGCCCATGGTTCGCCGGTGCGTGGACGAGCTCATCGACGAGCCGCAAGGCCTTCTGCTGGTGGTCGGCCCGACCGGCTCCGGAAAGACCACCACCCTGTACGGTCTCATCGGCGCGTTGAACAACGGCCGCCGCAACATCATCACTCTCGAGCATCCGGTCGAATACGTGATCCCCGGGATCTCCCAGGTGAACATCGACCACCACCTGTCCTTCGCGGACGGCCTGCGCGCCGCTCTACGGCAGGACCCGGACGTGATCCTGGTGGGCGAGATCCGGGACCAGGAGACGGCAACCATCGCGGTCCAGGCGGCCAACACCGGTCACCTGGTGCTCGCCACCCTGCACGCCAACAGCGCGGCCCTGGCCATCACGCGCCTGGTCGACATGGGCGTCGATCCCCACTCCCTGGCTGCGTCGCTGCGCGGCGTCATGGCGCAGCGGCTCGTGCGGCGCATCACCGAAGAGTCGGCACCGCTCTGGCAGCAGCCGACCGAGGCGGACCAGGTCTGGCTCGCGAAGCACCAGATGCAGTCGGTTTCGGACATCTACCCGGTCGTCGACAGCCCCAAGAGATATGTCGGCATGGTGCCGGTCATCGAGATGATCCGTGCTGACAGCCACGTCCGCGCTGCGTTGCTTGCGCAGCAGGGAGAACTGCCGATCCTCAACGCGGCCGCGCGACAGCCTCAGTTCGAGACGCTGGCGCAGGCCGGCGTGCGCCTGGCATCCAACGGCTACACGACCATCGAGCAGATCAAGAAGATCGTCGGCGACGACGCGATCGCGCCGCAAGTCAAGCGCGTCGGCGACGTGCTGGTGGACATGGGTGTGCTGACGCACGAACAGGTCTTCCAGGCGATCGAGAAGCAGACCGAGCTGCGCAAGGCCGGCTCGGTGCGGCGAATGGGCGAGATCATCGTCGAGGAAGGGTGGTGCACGCCCGAGCAGCTCGCTCGAGCGCTGGGATTCACCGAGGGCGCGCCGGCGATCCTCGATCACCTCGTGCGCAGCGGAAAGATCCCGCGCAACGACCTGGCCGGCGTCGTCCGTCGTTGGCAAGAGTCACACCAGAACAGCTCCCTCTTCGACCTGTGCGAAGAGGCCGGTCTCATTTCCAAGGAAGATCTCCATGAACCGTCGATTCTTTTCAGCCCTGGCACTGGGCTCTATCTTGCTGCCGTCGCTGGCACGCGCGCAGACGGCCATGACGCCGTTCAAGGAAGTGCAGCCGCAGCCTGACGATGCACAGCGCGCGCTGATCTTCTTCGACTTCGGCTGCCCGGTCTGCGCCGAGTATCACGAACGGCTGGTCGCATGGGGCACCGGACTGCCTCGCACCTGGCGTGCGGAGTTCGTTCCGGTCACCCTACCGAGCAAGGAAAGTGCGGTCGGGGCGCGCGCGTTCTTCGCTGTTGCGGCTGCGGATCCTGCGAAGCTGTCGGCCTTCATGGCGGCGGCGTATCGCCGCGTGCACCAAGGCGGCATGCGCCGCAGCGAGCCGGCAATGTGGCGTGCTGCGGTGGCCGATGCCGGCGTGCGCGGCTTCGATGCGGCCTGGGCCAGTGTGTCGCAGCGCCAGCTCGAGGAGGCCATGGCCAAGCTGCTGGCGTACGGCATCAACGCTACGCCGTCGATCGCGATCGGCGGGCGCTTCGTCATCACGCCGGACAACACCAACGGGGACGCGAGCCTCTTCTTCCAGCTGGCCAACGGGATGGTCTCCAAGGCAATGTCGTACTGAGGTCTGAGCAGTGAAGCAGATGACCAGACCCCTCTGGAGGGTGATATTCACGAAGGGCACTTTGCGGTCCGGCGTGCCCGCCGACCGCGGTCCTTGGCATGAAAAGCGAGGAGTGGCTGAAGGCTGGCTGACGTTCTTCGCCGGCCTCGGGCGCGACGTGCGCCTGCAAGCATCGAATGGCGACATCTACGAGAACGGGCGCCTGGTGGTGGCCGGAGCAAAGCTGTAGCACCGGTGCCGCTCATCAAGTGGCAACGCCCCTGAGACCTCGGTCCAGGGGCGTTTGCTTTGCGCCGTCGGCGTCCCGCTCGGGTCGCCCATAGGAAAGGGCCCCGCGGGGCCCTTGTCTACTACTTCCTCTTGAACAGCGCCGGCACCTTCCTGCCAGGCCTGGAGGCGGGGGGAGGATTGCTTCCGCCGCCGCCAGAATGTGCCTGGCCCGGAGTGCCAGGTGCCTGCGGCGCGCCGCCAGAGCCGCCAGCGCCGCCAGCGCCACCAGGCCCGCCGGCACCGCCAGCGCCACCCCCTCCACGGCGACCGCCGGCGCCGAGGCCGGAGAGTGCGTTGACGGCGGTCACCGCAGCCACGGTCGTGGCGATCGTCTGGCCAGATTCGGAGCTCAAGACCTGCTTCATGGGGTCGGTGATGTTGAGCTTCTGAATGTCCGGCGTCTGCGGGCCCGCGGCGGCCGGTCCGTCCTTGTTCACCAGCTGCGCCATGCCGGCCGGATCGGTCCGATGCTGCACGTGCCGGTCCCGCAGTTCCTGCATCGAGGGCGCCGCGGGCGCGGCGGGTACAGCAGGCGCGGCGTGCTTCGGCGCCGCGTGGGCCGTCACGGGGCGCACGGCGGGCGACCCAGCGCCTGCGGCAACGGGCGCGGTGTGCCTGGGCGCAGCTGGCTGCGGGGCCGGCTGAGCGGGCATCACGGGGGCCTGGGTATAGGCCGTGCCGCCGATGGCGGACGTGGCCGCGACAGGCTGCGGGACGATAGTGCCTGCAGCAGGCACCTCGCGCTGAGCCTGGGAGATCCGATCCCCGATGTTCGGCGCCGGCAGCCCGGCGTTGCTGTCGGCGTTCAGCCCAGACGGATCGCGACCCGACACCAGATTGAAGCTCTTGTCGACCGCAGACAGAGCCATGGCGCCGGCGGCGAGGTTGCGCTCGTCTTCCGTCATGCCGCCCTTGATCTGGTTGTCGATGAGCATGCGAGCCCTCGCGACATCTCCAGCGATCGCGCCGTCCATCTGCGCCATGCGCTGGCGCAGGTCGGCAGCCATTGCCGGGTTGGCACGCAGCAGCGCCGCGAAGTCGGCCGCAGAGCCGCTCCACGCGACGCCAGCGTCGAGTGCCTGCTGCGCGTTGCGCTGGTAGGTCTGATCGCTCGACTGAATCCGCTGCTCGGCAGCCTTGAAGGTCTCGCTGATCATTGCGGCAGTCGAGCGCTGACTCTGATCGGACCGTTGCGTGCCACGCGTCTTGGAGTTTGTGACGTCGTGCCCGACGTAGTCGCCGCGGGTCCAGTTCGTCATGTCCGAGGCCATCTGCTGCTGCTGCTCGGCCGTCGTTCCGGAAAGCTCCTTGGCAGCCGAAATCGCGGCGGACATGTTCGCCTTCGCGCCTGCCTGCGTGTTGTCGAAGATGGCGGACGTCATGGTCGCGATCGTTCCGCCCTTCTCCAGTGCGGAGCTGATGCCGCGGATCGCCTTGGTCGCGCCGGCGATCATTGCGCCACGGCCTGCAATGGCCGCACCGCGAACCGCGAGGCCAGCAGCAGCGCCGCCGACACCAGTCGTCGCCGTTCCGACCACAGTCGCACCGATCATGCCCGCCGTCATGGCCGTGTCGATCAGGGTGCCAACCGCATCCTCATCGCCGCGCGCCAAGCGCGACATGAACGAGGCATCCTTGGTTGCCAGATCCTTGGCCGCGCCCGAAAGGAGCGCTTCGGCGCCGGCGGCGTCCTTCACCTTGCTGCCGCCCGCGGCCAGGGCCTTCAACATGCCAGGAACGATGGCCGCCTTGATGCTTGCGCCGATCTCCATGCCGGCCTGCGAGCTGACCGCCGCCTTGGCCAATGCCTGCTGGGCCGCAGTGCTGCTTGCGGCATTGCCGAACGAGATCGTGTGGCCATCGGTCGTGCGGAAACCAACGCTGTCGCCTTCGGTCCTGACAGCGCCGACGCTGTTGAGCGTCGAGAGCATCCTGGTTTCCGCAGCGTTCAGACCCTTGCTCAGGTCGGCGCCGATCGACTTCTGATCCGCCTCGCGGGTTGCGTTGGCGCTGGCCATCGCGCTCGAGTTGGCGGCACGGTGCGTCATCATCAGCGGCGGCGTACCGGTCTGCGTGACAACGCCGGTGTTCGCGTTCTGCTCAGCCATGCTGGTGCGCTGCGCCAGAGGCGAGTTCTTCATGAGGTCCGGCGTGGCCAGCTTCTCGTCGACGCGATCCTTGCCGCCCATGTTGTTCGCGAGCTGCGAGATCGCCATGCCGGAGATACCGAGGATGGTTGCGGTCACCAAGGGGGTCGCGGCCAGCATGTCGGACGCGATCGCCAGGTTCGTGCTGATCACATCGTAGTAGACGGACTTGAGGTTGCCCGGGGTCACCGCGCGCGCGGTGATCTGCGCGACCTTTCCGGCGACGTTGTTCTGGATGTACATCTGGATCACGGCTGCGACGGGGAGCCACGACGCAGTCCAGACACCGAAGCCGAGGAACTTGACGTACATGCCGATGGCGCCGGCACCACGGAGGAGACCGAAGATGATGACGATGGGAGCCAAGCTGTAGAACATCAGCTGCATGAAGACCATCGCGGGCATCATCGTCTTGGCGAAGAGGCTCGCCGACGCTGCGGAGTCGGTTTTCCACTGCTCCGCGGCCTGCGTCATCATGACGTCGCACGACGAGAACGCGTCCTGCGAGGCTGACTTGTCGATGCAGTTGAACGTGCTGGTCATCGTGTTGTAGAAGAGCACGTTCAGCATGAACTGGTCAGCGTTCTGGCGCGCGGAGCCGGTCATCGAGTTCAGGATCAAGCGGTTGACCGAATCGGTGATCATGGCCCCGTCGATTGGGCCGGCGTTCGGATTCTTCGACTTGACGTTGGTGTTGACCAGCGCTTCGAGCTTCGTGGCGCCTCCGAGATTGGAATCGGCGGTGTGCAGCAGATCGTTCGATCGTGCCGCGAGAGACGCCTTCGCCTGAACGCACGAGGTCGACGTGCCCGAGGGTGCTGCCGCTGTGAAGGCGGTGGTGAGCCCGTTGTCCCGGGCATTGGTGAAGATGTAGTCGAGCGCATCCGGAGCCGCTGCCAGCGACTCGGGGTTGACCGTGCCGCCGGGGACGCAGTCCACGATGAATTGCTTCGTGGAAGCCGCGAGCAGAGGGTCGACGCTCTCCATGCCTTGACGCAGCGAGTTCAGGATCTGGAGGGGCATCACATAGCCGGTCTCGCCGAGCGCCATGAAGCTGCCGTCCACGCCCTGGAACGCAGTGTTCGAGAAGTCGAAGATCTTGTAGGCCGCGGTGCTGATCGCCGAGGCCGGCATGCTGAGCAGCGCTGGGACGTTGTCCACGACGCTTGTGTTTCCGGTGTAGACATCGGTGATCTCGACCTTCGTCTTGATGTTGATCGATGAGACGAAGACCCAGAACACCAGGAGACCAACGATGGGGCTGCCGCCTTGGATCAGCTGCTGTCCAGCCTCCTTGTTGACCAGGAAGATCAGGAAAGCCGTCAGGCCAACCAAGGCGCCGAGGAGAGCCGCGCCGCCGAGGAAGTCGGTGCTTCCCAGGACCATCGCCACGCTGTTGAGGGCGGCGACAAACGAGCCGACTTCGCCGAGAACGTAGATGCTGAAGTTCATTCGAGTGCTGCCCTGATCACTTGATGCGCGCGAATACGGCCGGGTTGTCGGAGACGACCGCAGCCACATAGGCGCGTACCGCCATCGTCTGCTCAGTCAGCTTGGTGTTCTCTTGGCGCAGTTCGGAGAGCTCGGCCAGGCGCTGCTTCTCGGCTTCGACGATCTCGGGAGGCTTGGGGAACTTGCCCTCGGTGAAGCTCATGCGGATCGCGCGCACCGCAGCCTCGCCGTACTTCACAGCGATCTCGTTGGCGATCTGGTCGACCAGACGCGTCGCGACGTGTTGGGATGCACCGGGTACCGCTTGCACCTTGCGGACCAGCGCCAAGGTCGGCGTCTGGACCGAGTTGAGGAAATCCTTCTGGGCTTGTGTGAAGCCGCAGCTGGTCGTGGAGCAGGACTCGAGCTTGCCGATGATGGAGCCTGCGGTCGGAACACCGCTGGCCAGGCCGTCCGCGTAGCCGAAGAGCATCTTGTTGACGTAGCCCTTCATGCCGTCGAACGTCACAGCCGTCTCGGTCAGCTGCGTGCACTGGTGCTTCGCGTAGCCGTCCGAACAGGTCCAGATCTTGAACGGCTTGCCGGAACTGGATCCGTCACGAAGATCGAACAAAGTGAGCAAGTACGGCTTGACGGTGCCGGTGTCCTTCTGCGTCACTCCACCAGTCGTTGTCGTGTCGGCCTTGGTGGTGCTCATGATCACCGTGCCCATCAGGCTCATGATGATCTCGTTCGTCCGATTCGCGTTTGAGTCGGTCGACGTCGTCGGGTCACCCAGCAGCACACCGGAATTGCTCGATACGAGCGCCTTCCAGACAGGGTTGCCGCATTCCGCGCAATAGCCGCCAGCGTCTGCCGTGCGCGTCGCGCTGTTGGGGGTCGTGAAGAAGCTGGTCATGCCGCTCCACAGGTCGTCGAAGCCGCCCTTGGCCGCTTCCGCGGCCGCGGTCGCGCCGTCAACCATGTCCTTGCGCGCGGACGGGTCGCTGAAGCTCTTGACCACCTGGTTGGCGATCGCGCAGGTGTTGCGCATGTTCTCGTTCAGCGCCTGCATCTTGGCCTGGAACTCCTGCATCTGCTTGCCGAGCGCCGGGTTGATGTAGTCGATCGCCGCCTTGAAGGCCAGGCCGACCGAGTTCGCTGCGATCTGCCGGAACAGCGCCACCAGCTGGTCCGCGTTGATGAACGAGAACGAGCCGCCGAACATGTCGATGCCGCCGCAGCCGGCCGCCAGGCGCGGCGGATCGAACGCGACCAGATTGATGTTGCGCACCGGGGTGCGCATTGCGACGCTGCCGCCGACGAAGCCGCCTCGCGACTGCGAGGAGAAGGCTTGTGGCGCGGTCGAGTTCGACATGAACATGCCGTCGAGTGCGTCTTGGAGGCCGGCATGCGCAGGGCTGGCAAAAAGCGAAGCCGCCAGGGCGGTCGCGGCGGCAAGGATGCGGAGGTTGATCTTCATTCAGGTGTCCCTTGTTCGGTAGTTCAGTAGCGGCCCTGCAGCTTGTCCTTGAGGTACTGCACCCAGTCTTTGGGGTTGGATCCGGCACCCTGCTGCGTGTCCTCTGCTGAAAGGACGCCGCGGTCATACGTGCGGACCTTGGAGGCGACGTCTTTGGGGAGCAGGTTCTGCGACTCAGCCGCGAGCACAAGGCGATCGGCGAGCTGGCTTTCGGACATCATTCCCTGCGAGACCACGTAGTAGTTGTTCGGCGGAACGACCAGGACGGTGGTGGGTGTCAGCTTCAGGTTGAGCAGCTTGGCGTGGCCGTTGTCCTTCTCGAAGGTCTTCAGCTCCGGCACGCCGACGCCGTCCAGGGAGATGAACTTGGTGTAGAAGCCGTGCTTGCGCGCGAGCTCCTGCACCGAGAAGATCTGCGGCCGGCAGAACTCGCACTTCGAGTCGAAGAACACCCAGAGACCTCCAACGGTCGTCAGGTGCTTGAGCGCATCGGTCTTCGCGGACTCCACACCTTTCAGGAAGGAGGGCTTCGCGTAGGTCGACAGCGGGACGCGGTTGTTCTCGTCGAGGAATGGGTCGCTGGCCACCACGCTGCGCGCCTTCTCGGCGTAGGTCTGCGACTTGTCCATCGCAACGCGCTGCGCGTATAGGTAGGCCTCGACGTTTTCCTTGGTGGGGTTGTCGATGGCAGCCTCGAGCAGCTTCGGCATGTTTTGCTGCAGCCACTTGGCCGAGAACGGCTCCTGGCTGGCGTCCGCCGGCTGCGCGCTCCTGGCAGCCGCCGGAGCGGAGGCCTTTGGCGCCGGAGGTTTCGGGGCGTCCTTCGGGTCCTTGTACCAAAACCACCCCTCCGCCTTGCGCTCGATGAAGCGGCCGGGCGCGTCATCGCCGCCGGCGGCATCCTGGGCACGCAGCGCGGGCGCGGCGACGACAAGAGTCAGCGCTGCCCAGACGAAACGAAGCGTGAAGCGAGTCATGCCAGCAACCTCAGAACAACGGGCTCAGGCTGCCGATGACGGAGCGCTGATCCAGGAAGCCCCAGTAGCGGCTATCGAAGCTGCGGGGTTCGGTGCCGACAACAAAGATTTTCCCTTCCGGAACGATCTCGTCGCGATCGAAGGCCCCGGGCGCGCGACCCAGCTTGGCGTTGTGGATCAGCTTGCCCACGGGCGCGCCGTTGACCCAAGCGAAGTCGTCCTTCACGACGACGTGATCGCCAGGCACACCGGCGACCATCTTGCCGATCATCTTGCCGGCGTAGTTGGGACCCATGACGCCCTCGAAGTCGCGGTACGCCACAAAGCCGCCACGCGCGATTTGGGGGCGCTCGAAATGGAGCACGTAGACGCGCCACGGCATGCAGCGGACCTCCTCGAGATCCAGGCCGATCTTGTAGGTGTGCGAGATGGTGTTCGCCGCCACCGTCACGACTAGCCAAGCGACCGCCGTCCAGATGAGGGACAGACGAAGGAACCGCATGCGGGCCCGGTCTTCCGCGATCGCGGCGAACCAGTCCCGGGTGCGATGGAAAGTTGCGACGGCGTTCACTTGAGGTCCACCCCAAGCGCAGCAGCGATCTCGCGCGTGGCATCGACGCCGGCCGGCCGGTTCAGCGCGACGGAGGCGTTCAGGACCACCACGCCAGCATCGGAGTAGCGGATCAGCTCTGCGTTGAGCGCACGAATGAACTGCTGGCCTGCCGCCGCGGCCTGTTCCTGCGTGATTCCAGGCTTGCTCAACGTCTGGTCGATCTGAGCTTTCGCGATCTTCTCCGTGTCGACGATCACCACGGGCGACGAAGCGCGCGACGACGTGGCAAGGCGCCAGGAGGCGTAGCCGCTGATCGCCGAGCAGGCGATCGCGACGATCATGACGTTGATGAGCGAAACGCCGGAGCGCGGCTCGGCGGCGGGTGCGTTCTGGGCTGGATCGGGGGCGTTCATGGGTGACCTGTTCGAGCGATGATGGGTGTATCTCGCGGAATCATAACACGACCACATACGCCGTGTGAATCTCTGGCGATACAAGAATGCGCAACTCAAGCAAAACGGGCCGCGCAAGGCGGCCCGTTCGGCTGAGGTGGAGAGGCGATAGGCTTAGGCGGCCTCCAGCTCTCTGCCGGCCCGATCGTTCTCGCTGGCGATGTACGCATCCACGGCCTCGACGACATCCTCCCCGCGATCGATTGCGCCGAGGATCTGATCACGCTCGGCGCCGCTGGTCGAGAACATGACCTGGGTGAACCGGTCGACCACGAGGCGCAGGATCCCCCAGCTGTTGTCGCCGCGCTTGACCATGACCTCCGAGTAGGCACCCCTCACGGTGTGCACGGTCTTCAGCATGTACGCGCCGTACGGCTCGATCTTGAACTGGCCACCATCGATCGCCGCGTCGACGGCCTCGCCGTTCTGCTTCAGGATGAACTGCCAGGCCGAGTTCGCCACGATCGCGCGCGAGTTGGGTGAGTTGTACAGGTCGGCCAGCGACTGGGTCACGACCAGAACAGCGCCGTCGTGCTTCCGTGCCTTGCGATAGGCCGCTTCCATAGCCTTGGCCATAAGCGGGTCGTCCAGCAGTTCCCAGGCCTCGTCGATGATCAGGATCTTCTTGCGGCCGTGCGTGCGGTAGATCTCGTGGTTGATGCGCGAGATGAGCTGCAGCAGCACCACTTGCTGGAGCGCCTTGCGGCCCTTGAGGTCCTGGAGCTCCAGCACGACGAACGCGTTGTCGAGGTCGAGATTGTTGTCGCCATCGAACCAGCGCGTGTAGGCGCCGCCTGCGAACGGATAGAGCTGCTTCGCCAGGCGGTGCGCCTCGCTGTCCGTTTGCGCCATCAGGAACTCGACGATCGCGATGACGTTGGCCTTGTTGCCGAACTTCGTGTAGACGCTGGTGATCGCCTGCTCGAGGATGGCCATCTGGTAGTCGGACAGCGACTCCTCGGGCGCTGCCATCTTGGCGATGGTCGCCTTGAGGATGTCCATCTCCTCGTCCAGGTTGCCGTCGATGTTCGTGAACGGGTTGAGGCAGATCCTGCTCTCGGCGTGGAATTCGACGAACTCGCCACCCACCGAGCGGCACAGCTTCTTGTAGCTGTGGCCGACGTCGATCGCCCACACCTTGGCGCCCTCCGCCAGGTAGTCCGAGACCAGCTTCTGTGTGAAGAACGACTTGCCGGCGCCGGACTCGGCGAACACGACCCCGTTGTAGTTGGTCGACGAATCGTAGAGGTCGAACAGGGCCGGCTGTCCGCGTCGCGTAACCATCAGAACCGAGCGGCCCACGCCGCTGCCGCGCCACTCGCCGATGATCGGCAGGAAGCAGACGGCCTGCGACACGGCCATGGTGTGGAAACGGAAGGTCTTCTCGATCGCCGGCGCACTGACGTTCAGCGGCAGCAGGTTGTCCCACATCGTCTCGAGGATGCGGCTGTCCTCGCGGAACTCGAAGGCGAGCGACGAGTAGTAGGCCTGCAGGCCGGCGATCGACTTGTTGAGACGGCTCCTGTCTCGTGAGATCAGGAAGATCGAGAAGTTGACGTCGCAGAGGACCGCGCCACGTCCCTCCATCTCGTGCACCAGGGTGTCGATGCCTGCCTTCTTGTAGCCGAGCACCGGGATCATGTGTGCCGTCGGGCCGAAGACCTGGTGATTGATCATGGCCGAGCGGCCGCGCACCCAGTCGGCCTTCTTGACCTGGTCGGGGTAGTGCAGCGTCAGCGTGATCCAGTAGGGCTCCGTGATCTGGTTCGACAGCCCCTGCGGCTCTCCGACGATGAAGTTCATGAGCCCGAGCGTTGCGCGCTTCGGGAAGTGCTTCACGCTCAGCAGCTTGGCGAAGTGCTTGCCGTCGTGGAAGCTGATCGTCGACTTGTCGTCGTAGCTGACCGAATCGCCGGGGAAGAAGATCTGCTCGCGGATCGGCTTGTGCGCGTCGTAGCGGTCGTCGATGGGGTCGTGAGGGTGCGTCATCAGGCGCATGAGCGCGACGTAGCGCGGCGCGTCCAGGGCCTCCATGTGCAGGCCGGAGGCCTTGAGCGCTTCCTGCAGGCGGTCGGCATACTCCTTGGCCGAAGAGATGTCGGCCTCGGTCGGTCGATTGTTGTGGAGCGGCGTCTTGATCGTGATCACCAGGCGCTGCCGGTGCAGGTAGATGCCCGAGCGCGATACCAGCGGCTTCTCGCGCCCCGAGGAGATGAGGTCGCGGTGGCGAGCAGCGAGAGCGCCGAGGACGCCGTCTTGCGCCTTCGCGCCGACGTAGGCGTCGAGATACTCGTCGACGTCGGGCGTCGACAGCAGGCCGATCTGTACGAAGGTACCGGCCGGGAAAGGCATTCCGAAGGCGGAGCTGAACTTGTCCACGGTCGACTGGTCTGCGCCGGTCAGCGGGTCACCAACGAAGCAGGCGCCGAGATAGCTGACCTCGCCGTCGGTCATGTGAAACAACCGCGTGGCTGGGTCATGCGCCATCACAGTGAGATTGGCGAATGGGACGTTGTCCCGCTCTTGCCTCAGGAATCCAAACATCTTGATCTTTTCCTTGCGACTAGGAGCCTGAGGCCCCTTGGAATCTGCGGACAACCATGGGTGTCTACGCGGAAAGAACCTGCCGCCGGTGATGCCACGAGCGGCAGGTTGCCCTTTCCGACTTGAAGTCCTCGATGACCGTCATGCAGACAGTCACGGGATGCTTACATCGTCGCCGTGAAGATGCCGCCGAGCACGGCCGGGCCGATCGAGCCCGCCAGCGCGACAGCCACACCGGTGACCACCGACATGACCGACTGCTTCACGACGCCGATGGCCAGGCCGACGCCGAGCGACCCGAGGGCGAACGTCTTGCCCAGCGAGCCTTCGAGCCAGGCGGTCAGGCGCGTCGTCACGGAGTTGAAGTCGTTGGTACCGGTCGTCGCGGTGCCGGCGACAGCGACACCGGCGAGGGCCAGGGCGGCAGCGGCAACCGCGAGGCGACGCTTGGACAGGGTGGAGAGATTGAACTTCATGGTGAAACCTTTCTGATCAGTTAGGGAGAGAGAAATCCGCGGAAGAGGAGCCCTCGGCCGGTTCGGCCGTGGGGGTCGCTGGTTTGGCGAAACCCCGAGGGGCTTGCTCCGCAGCGCTCGCAGTCGACCGTTGCGGGTCGGTCGACGCGAAATCCTTGTGGGGCACGACGACGCCGCGACCGGCGAACGCCTGCTTGCCGAATGTCCATCGACGCGCCTGCACCTCGGTGAAGAGGTAGCTCGGGTAGTGCAGGTCGTCGTTTTTGTCGATCCACGGCGCGATCCAGATGCGCATGACCTGCGCAGGCTCGCGCACCGGGCGGCCGCCGATGGTGGCGCCCACCAGGCCCAGCGTCTGGGCGTTCAGGCCGGGAACGCTGCGCTCGTTGGGAGTGCGGCGCTCACCGCCGGAGGCGTCTGAACGCGCAACGCCCGGGATCGGGGCAGCGGCGTCGGGCTGCTCTTCGACCAGAGCGCCACTCGTGCCGCGGATCAGTTTGCTCCAGGCAACCGGCGAATCGGTCTCAGCAACAGGCGGCGAACCGTTGGTCGAGCGGTAGATCGCGGTCGGCGTTCGGCAGGTGACTTTCGCCTCGCCCGGAGTGCAGCCGTACTCGTCCGAACCGGCCGTGTTGAGGATGGTGCCGCAACCGCTGGCCAGCAACGTGACGCCCATCGCGAGCAGGAGACGCATCGGATTACCCTTCATAGCGCAGCTCCGCGTCGGTGGCGGCGAGCACCAGGTTGTCGGCGATACGGATGGCCTTGAGGTTGGCGTACACACGGGGGCGCATGACCGAGTAGGTGCCGACAAGAACCCCTTGTGCGTCGTAGGTACGGCCAGCTGCAGCAGCTTCACGGGACAGCACGAGCTCGCCGTTCGGGCGGTAGACCAGCGGGTTGCGGATGCGAACGTCAGCGATGCGCACGCCGGCCTGCGCCAGGCGCGAGCTGACCATCTCGGCGAACGTGCGGCCGAAGGTGGACGAGGCCTCGAGGTCGTCGACGTTGACGAGCGGGGCGACGACCAGCGGCTTGGTCGCATCGAAGTTGGCCTTCAGCTGCGGGAGCAGCCGATCGACGGCGAGCTGCGCGTAGTCTTGCAGCGTCTCGGGATCGCAGCCGACCAGGAGCGCGGTCGCAGGGACCAGCGCGCCGAGAGAGAGGAAGTTTCGACGGTTCATGATGTTCCTGTGATTACTTGAGTTCGAAGCCCTTGATGACGACGATCGTCAGCTTGCGACCGGCGTTGATCTCGACGACAGGGGTTGCTTCGCGCGCCATCTCGAGGAAGAAGCCGGAGACCGCCTTCGATGCATCGGAGAAGCCGCGCGCCACGCCGGTCGCCGCGAAGGTCTGGGCGTCGAGGCGAGTGGTCGGGGTGGTGCCGCTGGGCGACAGGCTCAGCTGCGGAACGGCCTGAGGAGTCAGCGCCTCGCCGAAGCCCGCGAGCACGCCAGCGGCCAGCGAGCGAGCGATCAGCTGGCCCTGCTTGCTCACGAGGCGGCCACGAGGTCCGACACTGCCGTCTTCGCCGACGACGTAGCCGTCGATCTTGGCTTCGATGGCCTTGCCGTCTTCCTTGACGCACGAGATCGTCTCCGTGCGCAGTTGGACGCGTTCGCTGCTGAGCACGCCGAAGCCGCTCACGAGGACGAAGCACTCCTTGACGTCCTGGGAAAAGTGGTTCGGCAGGACCGCCTCGGTCTTGACTCGCATCACCGCGGGCACCGGGTTCTTCTGCGCGACCGACGAAACCGGCGCATCCATACCGTTCAGGAGAGAGGCCTCCAGGAACGAGCCGGCCGGGATGTAGGCAACCGGCTTGTCTTCGGAGACTGCGGCCTTGCGATCGATCTTCTTGGCCTCGCCGCTGACGCGCAACCGGTTGACCGGCTCGGCCGGAGCCGGCGGCTCCGCCATCGGTACGCTGGCGCCAGGAAGCGGGTCGCCCAGCGAAGGCGACGAAGCGGCAGCCTGGGCAACAGGAGCGCCACGCGTCTCGATTTCCTGGATCTTGGTCTTGAGGGCAACGACCTCGTTCAACAGGTCGGTGGTGACTGCGTCCGGCTTGCGGCCGCGATCACCCTCGTCCAGCCGCTTGAGCAGCAGTTCCTTGTCGGCCGTCTCCTTCTTCAGCTGCTCCTGCAGACGCGTGAGCTGCTCGGATTGCGCGCGGCTGTCCGCCGCAAGCGCTTCGACGGAGTTGTCCGGCGCCTTCGGAAGCATCAGCTGCGTGCGGCTGGTGTCGACGGGCGACTTGCGCGCCGGCCCACCCTTCGACGAACCGGAGTCCATCACCGTGGCGACGACGATCATCGCGAAGGCGGCTCCAGCCATCAGCACCATGTTTCGCTTCTTGGGCCCTGCGGTGACCCAGAAGTCCTTGATCGACTTGGGCAGCATCTCAGTTCTCCGTCGCGCGCTTGTCCGCGACCACGAAGATCGTGGTCTCTTCGCCCTTGCGGATCACCGCGGTCGGGAAGAAGGCGACAGCACGCACACCTTCGGTGTAGAAGGCGTCCTCAGCGAGCTCCACCTGATCACCCGTGCCGCGAATGCGATAGCGGTAGATGTCATAGGCCGGCCCCGAGTAGCGGGTCATCGGGTGGATCGAAACGCCCGGCAGCACGGCGGCCGCGTTGGGCAGCGTGCCCTCGGCGAACCCCTCGGGAACCTTGTTCAAGGCGACCTGACGCAGCAGGTAGCGCAGGCGCTCGCTGTAGACGTCGGTCACCGGAGCAGGCTCCGAGTCGACGCCCGTGACACCCCCCTTGGCCAGCGGCGCATCGATCTGCAGCACGATGGTCTGCTGCGGGATGGGCTTGGGCACCAGCGTGAGCGAGACGACGGGGTCGTTCGCGTTCGAGCCCGTGATGTAGAGCGCAACCGGCTTCTCGGGGTCCTTGGGCAGGAGGTAGATCGACTGACCCACGGTCTGATATTCCACGTCCTGGGTATCGATCACGCGAGGCGCGTCGAACGGCGTCGAGATTCGGTTGGCCATGGACGAGCTCACGTAGGCGATCTCGTTGCGATCGGACTGGACGCGGATCACGTTGGCGCGGGACAGCTGCTTCTCGCCGGGCATCACACCCAGGCCGGGCAACGGCTGCTCGACAACGCGCTTCACGAGCTTGTCGTCCACGGGGGGCGCCTTGACGGCAGCTTTGGCGACCACCGGTGCGGCCGACTTCGGCGCGGCGACCACCGGTGCGGCCGACTTCGGCGCGGCGACCACCGGCGGCGGCGGGAGGGTTTGGGCGACGGCGCTCAGCGCTACCGACGCCAGCGTGACGGCAAAGACATTCTTCACGGGGCTCATTCCTTGGTTGCGTCGGCCTGCGCCTGCTGTTCAGCCAGGCGCTCCTTGTTGTTCTCGATCCACTGGAGCGTGTGCGGGTCGGCACCGGCGTACGAAGCCATGGCGGTGACCTGAGGCCGGCCGTTGTCCATGCGGATCTCCATCTCGTAGACGCTCTGGACGCGGCTGATTCGGCCCGTCGCGTCGTTCGTCGTGATCTCACCCACGACGAAGACCTTGTTGGTGGCCGCCTCGTACTCCACCTGGATAGGGTCGAAGCGGACCGACGCGCCGGACTTCTGGAACACGGGATCCTTGGCCAGCACCAGGACCTGCTTACGCACCTCCGGGTAGATCGCCGGCGAGACCGCGCTCGACAGCGTGTCCGCCACGAAGGAAGCGCTCTTGGGCGTGACGTTCGCGGTCAGCATCGCGAAGTACGTGCCGAAGCCCTTCAGGTACTCCGCGTCCGCGGTGTTCCAGCCCACCGACACGCGCTTCTCCAGGTGCGGCGGCACGAGCACCACGCGCTCACGATTGCCGGAGAAGGCGACGATCGAAACGAGCAGCGCCGCCGCCAGAGCGACGTTCGAAACCAGCATCAGAGCGGCGACCTTGTTCGCCGCCTGCCAGGTCTTGGTCATGTTCTTCAGGTTCATGCGACTATCCTATCACAGATACATAACACGTGCGCATACGTTGCATGCGTCAAACTACAGGAAGAAGTCGCGCTTCATCGCGTCCCGGTAGCGCTTGTTCAGGCCAAGCAGGCCGGCGCGGTAGCAGATGTGCAGCAACACGCCCTCGAGCGAGCCGTTCTTGAAGCGCTTGAACAGCTTCACGACGAACCAACCCACGACCATGGAGATCGGCGTGAACATGCCGCCGATGAAGATGCCGGCCGCCATGCAGGAGACGTAGACGATCGCCTCGTCGAGCTCCCAGAAGAAGATCTGGGGCTGGGCGTCGACGTAGCGAGGGATTTCGACTTCCTTCACTTGGCCTCCCCGCCCACCAGGCGAATCTCGACGCGACGGTTCTTAGCCCCATCTGCCAGGTCGATCAGGTCACGTTCGCCACGACCCTCGATCTCCAGGCGGTCGGCCGAGATCCCGGCACCGAGGAAGACCTTGGAGACGGCGCGCGCGCGGCGCTCGGACAAGCGCAGGTTGTAGAGGTCGGAACCCTGGGAGTCGGCGTGCCCGGTCAGGCGCAGGCCGAGCCCTTGGGTCACCCGGGGGATCAGGGCAGTCGCCGGCGAAAGGTCCAGCGCGGTGGCGCCGTCGAACGGGAAATAGACCGTGGCATCCGGTGCGCGCGGCGTGGCAAGCGAACTGTCGGCGCCATCGAGGCCACCATCCTGGCCCGAGGCAGACGCCTGCTCGGCCGCACGCGCAGCAAGCAGAGCGCGCTCCTCGGCCGGCAGGAGCACCTTCACCTTCGCAGGCTCGGCCACGAACCACGCCGCGCGGGACAGGTCGACCTGAAAGCGGCGGTTCAGCGGGGAGATCACGTGGGCACGGTGGGCCGGCTCGAGCGCTACACCGGCGCTCAACGGGATTTGCGCCTCACGAGCGTCGGCCGCCAGCGCGCCGGCAGAGAGCAGCGCAAGGGCTGCCGCGAAGAGGAGGTTGTTGGGTCTGTGCATGTCCGTTCCTGTATCGAATGGCTACTCTAACAGGTAACGATACGCGCCGCAAGTATCCGAACGCTTGTGTAAGGCGTCCAGATACAGCTAGAATATCGCTAAGTGTTATGCGGCCGGGCTTTGTGGGTCGATGTGACGCATCTCGCATGGCAACGCAAACCCGCGTGCATTCACAGGAGAACTGATGACGCAAACAAACCAACCGTCAGGGTTGCGGATCTGGGAGCAGGTCCAGACGACGGACCCCGCCTACACGCGGCGCTTCACGCGTCCGAGCGGCTTCGAGGGCACCGCGATCAACCCGACCTACCTGGTGCGAAAGGCGACCGAAGTCTTCGGTCCCTTCGGCATCGGCTGGGGCGTGGAGCTGATCAGCGAGAGCTTCGTGGAAGGGCACGTGATCGGCTACCCGGCCGCCGAAGGCGGGGCACCGGTGCGCGCGGTCGTTCACGTTGGTCGCTACGAGGTCTGGTACGAACTCGACGGCAAGCGCGGAAGCGCCAAGCACTACGGGCAAACCACGTTCGTTGGCAGGTCGACATCCGGCGAGATCTACACGAACGAAGAAGCGCCCAAGATGTCGCAGACCGACGCGATGTGCAAGGCGCTGTCCATGCTCGGCTTCGGTGCTGACGTGCACTTGGGCCTCTACGATGACTCGAAGTACGTGCAGGACCTCGAAGCTGCTTTCGCAGCTGGCATGAGCCCGACGGGCACCACGCCGGCCGGAAGCGCACAGCCTGCCGCAGCCGGAGCCCCGCAAGGCGAAGGCAAGAAGGGCGAACTCTCGGAGCGGTACCACCAGTACAAGGAACGGATCCGCAAGGGTTCGATCGGCGACAAGGCCACCGCACGAAAGATCATCGAGAACGACACGCTCTTGGACAAGTTCGAGCGCCAGATGCTGCTGGCCAACGAAGGCTTGAAGCTGGACGGCGAAGGAGCACAAGGCAAGCCGAAGCGTTCCGCCAACGAACGCGAGGAGTCCTTTCTTTAACCCCCCACAGCCCCGACGCACCTTGTGTGCGTTCGGGGCTCTTTTCATTCACCGATCAGAAGAGAAGTTCATGTCGTTTGCATCGATGTACCGCGCCAAGATCGGCGGCACGGTGGACACGTTGGCGATGACCGCGCTGGGCGCGGGAGCCATCCTGTCGTCGCCGGCGTTCGTCGAGTCCGGGGGCAAGCTGTCGTTCCTCATGGCGGCGGCCGGCGCCGCGCACCTCGGGCGGCGCTTCCTGCAGCCGTGGGAGGAGGCCAACGCCCTCGCCTCAAAGATCAACGTCCGCTCGGCCGACATGCTGTCCAGCCCGGACGGCCTGCTGCTGGGCTACCGGACCGACACCGGCGATCCGGTCTATATCCCCGACGAAGACCTGATGCGGCACGGCCTGATCGGCGGCCAGTCGGGTGTCGGCAAGACGGTGCTCGGCAAGCTGTTGATGTACCAGCAGATCCAGCGCGGCGGCGGCCTGGCGTTCGTCGACGGCAAGATGAACGCCGAAGACATCGAGACGATCTACCAGTATTGCTGCCTGTGCGGCCGCGAGCAGGATCTGCTCATCCTGAACCCGGGCAATCCGGGCATGAGCCACTCCTACAACCCGATCCTGCGCGGCGACCCGGACGAGATCGCGGCGCGCGTGCTCTCGCTCATCCCCTCGACCGAGAACAACCCCGGCGCCGACCACTACCGCCAGTCGGCCAACCAAGGCCTGACCACGCTGGTCGCAGCGCTGCAGGAGGCCGGCCTGGCCTTCAACTTCATCGACCTGACCATCCTGCTGATGAACCACAAGGCCATCGAGGAGCTGGAGTCGCGGCTGAAGCGCAGCAAGGGCGGCTCGGCGGCGACGAAGAACCTCAGCCTGTTCCTCGAGCAGTACAAGGGCGGCGGCAAGCCCGGCAGCGGCCTGGAGAACATGGTCGACATCAAGCGCATGAAGGAGACCTTCGGCGGCGTCGGCGGCCGGATGTTCCAGTTCGGCACGGGCAAGTTCGGCGAGGGGCTCAACACCTACTCGCCGGAGATCGATCTGTTCGAGGCGATCCGCCAGAACAAGATCATCTACGTGGCCCTGCCGACCATGGGCAAGAACGAGGCGGCGGGCAACATGGGCAAGATGTTCCTGGGCGATCTGCGCACGGCGATCTCCTGGGTGCAGGCGCTGCCGGAAGACCAGAAGCCCCGGATCCCGTTCCTGGCCTTCATGGACGAGCTCGGCTCGTACGCAGTCGCATCGCTGGCGCGCCCGTTCGAGCAGGCGCGCTCGGCGCGGATCGCCCTCTTCCCGGCTTTCCAGACGCTGGCCAACCTGGAGGTCGTGTCCCCCGACTTCGCCCAGATGGTGCTGGGCAACACCTGGACCAAGATCTTCTTCAAGCTGGGCACGCAGGAGACCGCCGAACCGGTGGCCGACCTGATCGGCAAGGAGATGCAGATCGCGAGGTCGATGACGCACACGAACAACCGCAGCGAGAACAACCCGCTGCTGGCCGTGGCGCCGGAGGGCGGGGAAGGCGAAGGCATGGGCGTGTCCGAGGGTGAGCGCGAGGAAGAGCGCCACCGCGTCAGCCCCGAAGACCTGAAGGCGCTGGACAAGGGCGAGTGCGTAGTCCTGTACGGCGGCGATGCCGTCTTCAACATCCGCGTGCCGATGATCTACGTCGACCCCGAGGTCGCGCGCGAGATCGGGCCGCTTCGCATTCACCACCGGCGCGAGCGCCAGGTCGAAGGCGCCGACTACTTCAAGAACAGCGATCGGTACCTGGGCGGCAACTCCGTTCCGTCCGGGCACCGCAAGCAGACGGCTCAGGAAATGCTGGCCGACGAGTAACCCATCCAGACAGAGCAACAACCATGAGCAAACCCACGAACAAGCAAGGAGCACGCGATGAGCGGCGACATGATGACCTACCTGGTGATGGCCGGGATTCTGCTGATCCTTCTGATGTGCATCAGCTTCTTTCGAACTTTGATTTCGGGAATCTTCTCGCGAGTGTTGACGCCTTCGATAGCGGAGACGCTGAAGGTGGTGATGAAGTGGATCTTGTTCCTGATGAAGAGACTGATGCGCTCGCATACGGTCCTGATCAAGAACTTGCTGTCGCCGCACTCAGTGGTGTACCCGACATTGCAGCGCCCAAGCGCCGGAAAAAAGACGAAGGACTGAGGACCTTCACCGAGGAGGACTTCGAAGAGGGCGTGGAGCGGATCTGCTTCAACATGGTCCGCGCCAACGTCGAGTGCCTCTTCGACCGCAAGCGCAAGCCCGAGGACTACATCAAGGCCGCGCACTGGGTGTTCGGACGCACGCTCGGCGACTTCACCTTCGAACGGTGCTGCATCGCGCTGGGCACGCGCAAGGACGTGCTGCGCCTGCGCATCCACTACGAGTTCTGGCGTCGCTGGTACGTCTTCCCGATCGAGTTCCCGTTCGTGATCGATGCTGTGCCGGACTCGGTCGAGGGCGAGATCTACATGCTGGCCGGCGACGAGGGTTACGCGCTCGCGCGGGCCGCCTGGATGCATCCGGGCATCCGCTCGAGCCAACTGCTCGAAGTGGCTGCGGCGGCAACGGAGGCCAAGAGCAAGAAGCGCCCGACCGAAGACCGCATGCGCGAAGCGCTGCAGCTGCTCAGCGAGAAGTACCTGATGTCCCAGTACAACGACAGCTGGTACCTGACCGGGCGCAACCCGGTGCTGCGCGCCATGGACCTGAGTTCGGCGCCGAACCGGGTGAGTCGCACGCACCTGAGCTGGTCGAGGATGTTCTGATGCTGGCCAGGCTGAGGTACGCAGGCGCACTCGCCGGCGGGGTGGCGGTGCTGTCCTTCGCGACGGCGCTCTTCCTCAGGCCTGGCCGCCTCCTGCCGCCAGGGGTCCGCCTCGGCAGCGGCGGCTTCATCGCGCTCGTCACCGCGGCCGTCATGGCCGGTATGCTGCGCAATGTCGCACTGGGGGGCCGCCCGGCCGTCGGCGAGCTGGCCGGCTGGGCCATCGTGACGCCGCTGCTCATCTACCTGAGCGGCTCGCGGCACCTCGGCGCGGTTTGCCTGTTCATGGCAGCGTCGATCGGCGTAGACCTGGCGGCGGTTGCCGCCCACCTCGTCGCCGGCGTGGACACCGTCCGGCATAGCGTCTGGTTTGGGGGGTGGCAGATCGCGGCAACGGCCGTGGCGGCCATGCAGCTGGCAGCCCAGCAGAAGGACGATCCGCGGAGCTGAGCCTCGGGCGGTTCTCAGAGCGCAGAGGCCTGAGCGGGCGACCGCCAGGCCTCTTGCACGTTCGCCCTGGCCAAAAAAGACCCCGCGAGGGTTAGTCGCGGGGCGAAGGTAAGGAAACCCCATCAAGGGCCCCTCGGGAACGGTCGATCCCATCACGATGCCGGCAACCGCCGACACCGAGACTGAATGTTACCAGTATCGGCCCGATACAGCAAGGTTTCTGCTTGTGCGTCAGAAAGAAAAAGCCCGCCTCTCCGAAGAGGGGCGGGCTGTGGAGGTTGGGCGTCGTGCGCCTATCGGGGGTTGGCGACCGAAACGGTTGCCTTGCCCGACTTGAGCGTTGACACCAGGCGCTCGAGCGCCGCGTCGTTGCGCGTCTTGGGTCCACCGAGCGTGAGCTTCACGTGGCGGCCCTTGAGCGTTCCGAACTGCAGCGAGATCCACTGATCGCAGCCGGGCAGCGAGAGGGTCGCGTCGCGGTACGGTTCGGTGCTCTCCTGCGTCTCGAAGAAATCCAGCTTGCAGTGAGGCCCTTGCAGGATCAGCTGCTCGTTGATGTCCTTCGCGTCCTTCGGCAGCTCGTACGCATCGACCTTGGAAGCGCCAGCCTTTTGGAGGACCGGCGTGATCTTCTGGGTCGCGGCCAAGCCAGCTTCGTCGGCATCGAAAGCCGTCAGCACATCGCGCCCCTTGAGCTTTGCGAACCAGTCGTCGCGCCAGTTCTCGCATCCAGGCAAGCCGATGATGCTTCGCTTCGTTCCCATGGCCAGGCTGGCCAGCAGGTCGAGGCAGCCCTCCGTCAGCATGATCCTGTCCTGGCTCTCGTTGACCCAGGCCCAGGGGTGGATGCCGCCATAGCGCAAGCTCTTGTGCTCGCCCGGCTCCGTCAGTCGCATGATCCGGAACTCCGCTGCCTTCCCCTCCTTGGAGACGAACATCAGCGGTCGGAATGCAGCTGCAGGAGCCTTCGCGTCTTCGCGCCACAGGGTGGAAGCGATCAGTGCGTCACGCCCCGCCACGTCGACCAGGTACTTCTTGCACAGTTCCGGATCGTGAGGCAGGACCACCAGCAGACCGCGCTTGACGGCCTCCTTGACGATCGCCTCGCCGATGCCGCGGCCCTTGAAGTACGCCAGGGCGGCGTTCGTAGGGGGTTGCGACACGGCCAGGAGCTTCGCGATCACCTCGTGCAGAGCAGAGTCGTCGCGCTCGAGTGCCGGCCGTGCTTTGGGCGGTTCGTAGGACTGCATCACCTCCTGGTCGGCGTTGACCAGGCGCAGCGCGGCGTCTTTCAGTGAGAGGCCCCAATGCTTGGCGGCCGCCTCCACGACGTCACCCTTGCCTGGGCACGCATGGCACTTCCACTTGCCGTCCTTGCAGGACACCTTCACCGAGTGCTTCGACGAAGGGCCGCACTGAGGGCAGACGGGAAAGCGGATGGTGCCGCTCATTGCCTTCGGGGTCGCCCCGAGGACGGCCTCGAAGAACCACTCCAGCGGAACGCGCTCTCGCACCTCCGAAAAATCTACAGAACGGGCCCCGCGGCCCCGGTTCGTTGTCATAACGCATCTCCTTTCAGGGAATCCAATACCTCCGGGGATGCCACACACGGAGTGCGAACGTGTTTCGCGTGCGCAGCCGTGTCGAGCTCGCGCCGGCGCCGAGCTGGCGATGGCGGAGCTATGGCGTAGGCATTGGCGACCGGATGCGGACGGCAGAGAATTGACACTGTATTACCAGTACGTGTTATGCTTGCATTCTACTACACGCCGCATCGTGCGCATGAACTTGCGCCGGCGCAACAAGCAAGGAAACGACCGCGTCTTAGGAATGACTGCCAACGGTTTCACGATCTCGTCTTCGCTCCCCACCGAGGAGAAGACCGCCCTGATGAGCAACGCGGCGCTCGGCTGCTACGTCAAGCTCATGTGCTTCGCCTGGCGCGAAGGAAGCATCCCCAACGACATCCCGTCGATCGCGCGCCTGTGCGGCGAGACACCCGCTGCGCTGCAGGCGATCTGGCACCAGATCAGGCCGTGCTTCTCCGAGGACGTGTTCCTGCCGGGGCGACTGGTCCACGACGGACTCCAAGAGCAACGTGCCACCAGCAAGGCGAGCCATGCGGCGCGCTCTGCCGCCGGCGCGATCGGCGCCGAGCGGCGCTGGAGGCAGTCCAAGTCGGCAGTGCAACTGCTGCCCAAGGCTGATGTCGCCGCGCAGCCGGCGCCAGCGGCGCAGGCCAAGACAGCGAAGACACAGCCGACGGGCGATCTCTTCGGGGAGCCGGAGCAGGCTGTCGTCATCGCGAAGCCCAGCAATGCGATTCCGCCATGCCCGCAGGCCGAGATCGTCGCCATCTACCACGAGGTGATGCGCACGAACCCGCGGGTGCTGACCTGGGGCGGCGAGCGCGAAAAGCACCTGCGCGCGCGATGGCGCGAGATGGCTGCCACCAATCACCCGCAACTCGGCGGCTATGACTCGACCGAGAAGGGTCTGCTGTGGTGGCGCCGCTTCTTCGAGCACTGCACCAAGTCCGCCTACCTGACCGGTCGGGCTGAGCCGAAGCCGGGGGGCGGTGCGTACGCGACCCCCACCCTGGAATGGATGCTTCGGCCCACCAAGTTCGCCCTGATTCTCGAGGGCTTCTACCACCGTGAGCGGACCTGATGCGCACGATTCAAGCCCCCCACAGCACCGAGAACGAGTGCGCCGTCCTCGGCGCGCTGCTCGCCACCAGCGGCCGCGCGTATGACCGCATCGGAGACGTCCTGCGCGAAGCGGACTTCCACCACGAGCAGCACCAGCTGATCTACCGCGCCATCGAGGCGCTGGCCAAGGCCGGCCGGCCGGCGGACACGATCACCGTCACCGACTGGCTGGAGGGGCAGCGTTCCCTCCAGAAGGCAGGCGGCCGCTCCTACATCAGCGAGATCGCGGGCAACGCGCCGCCGGCGAGCAACATCATCCGCTACGCCGAGATCGTCGTCGAGCGCCGGATGGCTCGCCAGTTGATGGGAGTTGCGCAGGCGCTGGAGGAGATCGCCTACGAAGGCGGCGATGTGCATGCGCGCATGGACCGCGCCCAGTCACTGCTGCTGGAGCTCGGCGAAGCGCGCCAGTCGTCCGAACCGGCGTCGATCGACCAGGTCCTGGCCGACACCGTGCAATGGGTGCAGGAACGGCACGAGTCCGGCGAGACGGTGACCGGCCTCGGAACCGGGCTGCTGGACCTCGACGAGAAAACCGCGGGCCTCCAGGCCGGCGACCTGATCGTTCTGGCCGGACGCCCCGCGATGGGCAAGACCGCCCTGGCGCAGACCATCGCCGAGCACGTGGCCGTGAACGACGGCGGCGTGCTGGTGTTCAGCCTGGAGATGAGCCTTCGGCAGTCCGGGCTGCGCGCGCTGGCCAGCCAGGGGTCCGTCGACCTGCGCGAGCTGATGAACCCGGCGAACATCAAGACGGATGAGACCTGGACCAGGCTCTGCGAAGCGATGGAGCGCTTGTCCGGGAAGAACTTCTACATCGACGACTCCGCCAGCATCTCCTGCGCGCAGATGCTGGCCAAGGCGCGACGCCACAAGCGCAAGCACGGCCTCAGCCTGATCGTGGTCGACTACATCCAGCTGATCGACCAGGGCGCCTCGTCGCGCGGCCGAACGGAAGTGGTCAGCGAGATCAGTCGAGCGCTGAAGCTCATGGCCAAGGCACTGAAGGTGCCGGTGATCGCACTGTCGCAGCTGAACCGAAGCGTCGAGACGCGCGCGGACAAGCGACCGGTCATGTCCGACCTTCGCGAAAGCGGCAGTATCGAGCAGGACGCAGACGTCATCATGATGATGTACCGCGACGACTACTACAACCCGAACTCCAAGTTCCAGGGTGTCGCCGAGGTCATCATCGCGAAGCAGCGCATGGGCCCGACCGGGCGCATCGGCCTGCTGTTCGAGAAGGCCTTCTCGCGCTTCAAGAACTACCTGGGCGCCCTGCCCGACCCGGACGGCAAGCCCGAGCCCGGCTTCGGCGGCGCCAGCTATGGGGCGTTCTCGATGGGCGGCAAGTGAGCCACGCGGCCGCAGAGGGCAGCGACAAGGCCAGACGCCTCGTCCAGAGCTACCGGCGCGCCCGGCGCAAGCTGTACCAGCGCCGCCAACTGGGGGACGACGCCGTCGGCGAATACCTGGCCCAGAGCCACGTCGCCCGGCGCCTGACCGGCATCGAGAGCCGCCGGCCGGCCGGCATCGACCAGGTGGAGATCTCGCAAGCCGAGCGCGACGCCTTCCGGCGCGCGTTGCGGCGGCTCGATGACGCGGCCGCGGAAGAACTGGGTGGACAATCGACGGCGCGCGTGCAGCGCCTGCAGCGCGCTCTCGACCGCCTTCCCCTCCCCTCGATGCAGGACCTGCTTCGTCGCCTCTACGCGCTCGGTGGCCGCCAGGTCATCACCTTCGGCTTCGCCGACGACAGCCATCGGCGCGTCGTACTCACGCCGGGCGGTGCGGAGATCCCAGACGACGGCCAGCCGCACACGCCGCTGGTCGACCTGGTGCGGCGTGCGTTCACGGACATCCACGGCTGCATCATCGTGATCCGAACAGAGGAAGGCGACACGGTCAACGTCTACGAGGCACGCGGCGCGGGCTTTCACAGCGAGCCGCGGCGCGAGATCTACGCGGCGGCGGTCATCGGCCACGTCGCGGTCTACTTCGACGCCGAACAGGCGCGGGAGAGCCTCGAGACGGACCCGCGCACCATGACGCCCCTGCCGCGCGTGCCGGGCACGGTCTACTGCGACTGGCCCGAGCTCGAGTCGACCGAACAAGGAAGTGAGAATGCCTGACGAGATCTGGCGCCTGGCGGTGGGAGAGCCGTTCGCGCCCGGGGTGACCTACGGCGGGGTCGATCGGTTCGAGTATCGCTACACGAACGGCACGCACCTGCTGCAGTTCGTCCTGGGCAAGCTCACAGAGCGTGAGATCCAGGCCTTCCAGCACGGCGCCATTCACGTCGGCCTGTACACCCGAGGGGACTCCTTGTTCTTCCTGTTCAAGGTGGCAGGACTCTATGACTGGTCCGACCAGGCCTTCTCGATCAACGCCCTGCCCCCCGACGCCCGCGAGATCCCGCAACCGCAGCCGGGTGCCGGCAAGATCCTCCTGACCATGGTGCTGGTCGACTCCGACACGGGCCTGGTGCGCGCGCTGCGCGCCGTCACGTACTCGACGCACATGAGCGAGCTGTTCGAACGCATGCTCAGGCGCCAGGTCGCCAACGGCCTGACCGCGGAGCAGCACCAGCGCAACGTCGAAGCCACCTACCGCGAGTTCCCCAACTCCAGGGACCTCGTTCGCAACGCACTCGTCACCGAGCGCGCGGGCATCACGCAGCCGGGCGAAGGCGGGCGGCGGTAGGCCAGACCGCGGGTGTTGCGCGGCTGCCGCATAACATTTACTGATAAGACGGCGAGGATTAGAATGGACTCATGTCCAGCATCCGATTCCGCCGGCGCGCACTGAGCGCCTCCACCTCAGGCCCGAACGACGCCGACACCGACGCCCTCATGGAGGTGATGCACGACGTCAGCGTCGTCGTCGACGAGCACGGCGTCATCGAAGACGTTCGCGTTATGGCATCCGACCCCGTCGCCGCGATGGACGCAGTCAGCCACATGACCGACGAAGCCTTCCAGCAGCTGCCGCGCATCAACGTGCACTAGCCCTAACACGTAGCAGTATCGCTGCGATACAATGCGCGTATCTGTCCGTGAAGACAAGCAGGTACGCCCATGCTACGAACAATCGCAATCGCCCTTGCGCCGATCATCGGCGCAGTCCTCTTTGTCCCGGTCGCGATGGCCACGTCTGACTCGATGGAGGCGGCGCGCCGGATCGCCGAAGAGTCGGCCGGGAAAGGGGTGCTGGTGTGCGTTGACGGCCAAGTGACACGTCGGCCGGCTCGAAGCAGGGATTCGACCTGGGAGCAGGTCTTCGGCGTGCAAGAGTTCCGGTGCAGTGACTGGAGGCTGCGGGAAGAGTTCGAGCGTGGACGCCCCAGGTATGCCGCCAGCGACACCTCCACTGCAGAGGCGGCGCCTCGCGGCGGCCTGTAGATCCCGCAAACGAACGATTACGCGAACCTGATAGGCATTTCCGGGGGACAAGCTCGCCCACCGACGGGGAACATTCAAGCGATCAACGAGTCGCTCGATCCGGTCGGGAGGGACGCCCCCGACTCAGAGTGAAAAGCGACAAAGGCCACCGGTTGCGACCGAGTGGCCTTTGTCCTTTCTGGGCCCTGCGCGGCAGGGCGGCCAGGCGTCAGTGCGTGCCTGAGTTGAAGACGGGCATCCAGTCGACGAACACCGCACGGCGGCCCTGCCAGGTGATCTCCCAGCGGTCGAAGCTGACGCGGTTCGCGCGGCCGGCCGCGCGCATGAACGAGTATGAGAACTCGTCGTCGTAGTGTTCCAAGAAGACCACCTGGCTCGGCTCCAGGTCGCTGGCGTAGTTGGACAGGATCGCGGTCGCGATCGTTTCCGCAGCGTTGGTGACCGAGGGGCCATCGTTTTCGGCGAGCTCGGAGACGACGAAGAGGCGGCGGCCGTCGGCCAGGTCGAAGCGCGCCATGGAGTAGAGCCCGCCGTTGACACGAAGGTGCTCGGGGGTCACGGCGTGCGCGATGCGGGTGTCGCCGATGACGCCGAAGGGAAGTGCCACGTGGGCAGGGACAAGGGTTGCGCTCATGGACCAACATTGTCATATACGCCGCCTGTATCGTCCAGACATTCCAAGGGCCACGTCTTGGCAGCACAACACGCATGCATACGTCGTGTGCTTGCGTTTAATACTACGTGTTGGTATAGTGGAGGCTGTCGGATCGGCATAGGGCCGGTTTCCGATCAACAAACGAAAGCCGCGCATCGCGCGCGGAGCCAACTAACGGATCAACGGAAAGGAAACCTGCATCCATGGCAAGCGTCAACAAGGTCCACATTCTGGGCAACCTGGGTCGAGACCCCGAAGTCCGCTACACCCCCTCGGGCTCGGCGGTCTGCAACATCAGCGTGGCCACCACGCGCAACTGGAAGAACAAGGACTCCGGAGAGAAGCAGGAAGAGACCGAATGGCATCGCGTCGTTCTCTATGACCGCCTGGCCGAGATCGCCGGCGAGTACCTGAAGAAGGGCCGCCCCGTCTACATCGAGGGTCGCCTGAAGACCCGCAAGTGGCAGGACAAGGACGGCAAGGACCAGTACACCACCGAGATCGTTGCCAACGAGATGCAGCTGCTCGGCGGCGGCGAAGGCGGCCAGAGCGGCGGCCAAGGCGGCCAGTCCCGCGGCGAAGGCGGTGGCGGCGGCTACGGCGGTGGACAGCGCCCGCAACAGCGCGCCGCAGCTCCCGCACCAGCGCCGCGTCAGCAAGCGCGTCAGCCGGCCACGGCAGGGGACGGGTTTGACGACGAAATTCCGTTTTAGCATGTAAGTGCTCACTTCGGCATTAGACTAGAAGATACTGCAGCAGAGAGTGAAAGTCAACGCGGCCTTCGGGCCGCGTTTTCGTTTGCGCATCTAGTGACGAAACCGCCCTGCCCGCCTCCCTTCGAACGGTGCCTGGGACCTGGCGTCCAGAAAAACAAAGGGCGCGCCGAAGCGCGCCATGGGCGCGGTGATGAAGACGCTCAGCGCAGCTTCGCAGGCGCGTTGCGCGAGCGCAGATCGGCCAGGCGCAACTCGGCGAGCTTGGCGATGTCCGGACGGCCGCGCAGGCGCAGCGTGTTCAGCGCGAGCTCGAGCGAGACGTTGCCGCTGACGGAGCCGTAGGTCGCCTCCGGGGCGCAGCCCTCCTCGTCGAGCGAGCCTGACGCCGCGTTGGCCAGGACAATCGTCGGCACCTTGTTCACCTTGAACGCCTTGAACAGGTCCGGGTGGATCTCCCATGGCGCGCCGGACGGGTTGACCTCCTGGGCTGCAATACGCGTCTTGTCGACGCTGCCGTCCTTGAAGCCGCGAAGGACCAGCATCGCACCCATCTCCTTGGCCTGGCGCGACAACTCGGTCAGCACTTCCTTCGGCATCGAGAGCGAGACGAAGACCACCAGGTCACCGCGAGCTGACACGGCCTTCGGCGCGTCGCCACGCAGTGCGCTGTTGTACTTGCTGACCAGCTCCTCGAGGTTGTCGCCGGTTGGCGTGTCGCGCTTCTTGCCGGCGGCGTCCGGCAGCGTGCCGGGGAACACCTCGGTCTTGTAGGTGCCGGGCGCGACAGGCTGCACCCGAGAGGCGGCGCCGGCCCCCAAGACGCCCTGGTCCTTGAGCCCCTTGCGCTGCTGCTCCATCACCGCCCGGATCTGCTGATCCGACGGCATCTGTGGCGTGGTCGAGGGCTGCACGGCCGGCTGCGCGATCGCGCCGCCGATCTCAAGGGAAAGCGCCAGAACAGCAATCGCGCTTGCGGAAAATCGCATAGCCAAAGTCCCTGAAGGTGGAGAGCGGGGCTTCCGTGCCCGACTCGGTGAGGATGGTGGTACGGCCGATGGGGTCGCAGCACTTGCCGTTGATCTTCTCCGTCTGCGGACGCGGGTACAGGCGCTGCAGCTTGTACTGGCGCTTGTCCATGATGATCTGTGGGTAGTAGCTGCACATCGCGTCGTTGCCCGCGGCCGCCCACTGCGTGCCGGCGGCATGCAGCTTGGCCAGCACGCGCGTGGTCTGCAGGCGCGCGGACTGCTCATTCGAAAGGTGCGCCTGGTTCGTGCCTGTTAGCGGGTACATCGGGCCGAACGAACCCGCCGCCCAGAAGATCTCCGGGATCGGAAAGCCCGCGGTGGCTGCGACAGCATCGGCCGACATGGCGCCGATCGCGACCATCGAGCCGAACGGGAACGCGTACGGGGTCAGGATGTTCGCGAGCTCTTCGTCGTTGTGCGTCGGGTCCGCGAAGCTCACCCACGGGATGTCGATGCCGCGGTTGTCCATGCAGGAGTTGTCCAGCACGGCACCCATGATGTACATCGCGGGGTTGATGTACAGGTTGACCTGGCGAAACGACTCGCGTGCCTGGGCCATGCCACCCTGCTCGTTGTTGCCGTTGTGACCATAGGCGTCGGCGTTCACGCCCACGTTCACCTTCGCTCCACCGAGCATGGGGAAGCAGCCGGGCGTGGTGGTCACGTCCGTCATCTGGTTGAGCTCCCAGAAGCTCGTCGGGATGCCGACCGTGGGCGGGCTCTTGCAGGTGCACACCGACGTCTTGTCGGAGGACGCGTAGTCCTCGCCGCCAGCGCTGTCGAACGCCGCCTGGCCGAACAGCTTCAGCGGGAACGTGCACGACCAGCAGACGTCCGTGATCAGGTTGGGGAAGCTGCCCTGGCACATAGAGTCAGCGGAAGCCGGACTCGATGCGATGGCGGCGACGGCGGCCAGCACCGCCATGGCGGCGCTGCGCAGAGGCTTGATGTTGATGCGGAACATGTAGGTCACTTCTTCACGACCGGCGTCGCGGCAGGCAGGTTGGCGAACTCTTCGATCTGCAGCGCGCGGCCCTTCTGGCTGACCACTGCCGGCACACGCTTGATGCCGAAGCGCGTGGTCAGGTGGCCGCGCTGGTCGAAGTACGTCACGCGGCCCCACTTCCGGTTCAGCTCGAGGAACGAGCCGGCCACCAGGATCACCTTGTCGCGCGGATTGGCGTCGGAGCGGGCCTTGGCGAAGGCGACTTGGGCCGGGTCGCGACCGTCGATGAAGATCAGGGCCTTCGTCAGCGGCGTGTAGTCCAGCGGGTTGACCCTCGTGCCGGCCTTGACCAGCAGCTTGCCGCTGCTCGGGTCGGTCACGTCATCGCCGAAGACGACGGAAGGATCGAAGGTGCGCACAGCCGGCGCCGTCGCCTTGCTGATGCCGCGGATCGGCGCCGGGTTCTCGATCGAGGCCACGTAGCGGTCCCGGTAGTTTTCCCACATGCGCTTGAGCTCGCCCTTCTTCTCCATCTGGGTGAGCTTGCCCTTCAGCGCGTCGATCGCATCGGGCTCTCGGATCTCCCAGACGTTGCCGTAGACGCCCAGCTGCTGCGCAGTGGCTGACGGCGCGGCCAGAAGAAAGACCGCGGCATGCACCGCGGTCACGAAGATCAGGCGAGCCGGGTCAGCCCAGCTGCGACTCAGGATCGGCATGCGCGTCCCTTTCCAGGCGCAAGGTGTGAAGAACCGCCGCGGCGACGACGACTGCCAGCGCGATGCGCGCCATGTGGGCGAAGTCCGCGTCGGCAGACCAGCTGCCGGCGGCCCAGCTCACCCCGAACAACGCGAGCAACGTGGCTGCGAAGACGCCGGTGAAGTAGACCGCCCACAAGGCGGCAGCTCGAAGGGCGCGGCGAAACATCACTTGCCCGCGTTCAGCCACGCGTCGATGCGCGCGGCCGGCATCGCGCCGGAGATCCTGCGGCCGTCGGAGGTGAACATGGTCGGCGTGCCACGCACGTTCAGCGAGTCTCCCAGCGCGACGTTGCGCTCGAGCGGGGTGGCGCAGGCCTTCGCAGCAGGGGGCGTCTTGCCACCGATCATCTGGTCGATCCAGACCTTGTTGCGCGCCTTCTCGCCGGCACACCAGATGTTCTCGGACTTGGCCGGCGCGCCGGGGTGCAGCGACGCCAGCGGGTACAGGAAGGTGTAGATGGTCACGTTGTCCAGCTTCTCCAGCTCGCGCTCGAGCTGACGGCAGAACGGGCAGTCGGGATCGCTGAACAGAGCCAGCTTGCGCTCGCCCTTGCCGATCACGCGCACCATGGCATCGGCCATCGGCAGATCGGACCACTTGATCGGGGGAGCCTCGGCACGCTGCTGCTGCGGCGCCGGCGCGTCCTGGATGCCGAGCTCGGTCTTGCGGGCAGCGGTCAGGTCCGAGCGCGCCTCCATGTCGTACATGGAGCCGAACAGGAACGTGCGACCCGACTCGTCGACATAGGCCAGGTTGCGGCCCATCTGCACTTCGTAGATGCCCTGCAGGGGCGTGGCGCGCACGCCGGTGAACGTCGTCGCCGGGTACTTGACCTTGAGGTTCAGGAGGATCGAGTCGGTCTTCGCGTCGGCCAGGGCGGCGCCGGCGAAGAGGGTGGCGGCCGCGGCGGCCAGGGTGAGGATGGTGCGTTTCATAGGGGGCTGGAGAGGTGACCGTTGAGTTTGCGTTTCGATTCGGCTATTATTACACGTACTTGTTATGTATTGCAACCGGGCGCCGATCACCCCTCTGAGGGCGCACCACAACAAAGGTTCCCCAGACCGTGAAGTCCGAACGAGCTGCGCTGCGCGCGACCCAGGAGTGCTACGAAGAACTGCAGCGCGCCTATGACTTCTTCAACGAACGTCTCTTCGACAACGAACTGCCGGGCGCGCTCATCACGATGCAGCGAACCGGCCGGTCGCTCGGCCACTACTCCTCTGCCAGGTACGTGGATCGCAGCGGCGCCAAGGCCGACGAGATCAACATGAACCCAGGCTACTTCGCCACCAGGCCGATCGAGGACACGCTGTCGACGCTCGGTCACGAGATGACACACCAGTGGCGGGAACATGGGGGCAACCCGCCGCGGCGCTGCTATCACGACAAGGAGTGGGCCGCCAAGATGAAGCAGATCGGCCTTCACCCGAGCAGCACAGGCCGGCCTGGCGGCAAGGAAGTCGGCGAGAAGATGTCGCACTACGTGCTGGCGGACGGCCTGTTCATCCAGGCTTGCAAGGAGCTTCTGCGCACCTCCTTCGGCATCGTCTGGTTCGATCGCTTCCCGATGGCCTGTCCGAAGGACTTCGACTACGCCAACGGCGTGACTGTCAGCGTGCCGTCGAAGCCTGGCGCGCAGACGGACGGGCCCAAGCAGGACGCAGCCAGCCTCGAGCACGACGATGCTGCGACCGATCAGGAAGAAGGGGCTTCGGACGGTGGCGGCGAGACGGACGGGGCTGATGGGCAGGTCGTGAAGGTGCCAATGCTCTCGGCGCCGCCCATCGACGCCGGCCTGGACGTGGCGATGGTCGAGAGTGCCGAGGAGCGCGCGGGAGGCGCGCCGGCCGGCGCTGCGACCAAGGCGAATGCCTCCAATCGCCTGAAGTACACCTGCCCGGGCTGCAAGACGAACATCTGGGCCAAGCCCAACATCAACGTCGACTGCGGCGACTGCAGCGCGCGCTTCACCGCGGGCGCCTGACCAGCTGAAAGAAGAAGCCCGCCGGATCATGCGATCGCGGCGGGCGTGGGGGTTAGCGGATCTCGTAGACCCAGATTCGTTGCCCGAATCCGGTCACACCAAACGACCAGGTCTTGCCTTCTGCGGTCGGCTGCTCGAGCCGACCCGGCAGGACCCGTGACGTGGCGTCGACCTGGGCCGCGAGTTGGCGTGCGGCGTTGGCCGCGAACTCAGCCTCGACGGTCAGCTCGGTCTTCGTGAGGTTTTGCTGTCCGTGGTGCAGCACTGCGCGCAGCTTCATCTCCTGCCCCACCATTACAGGCGGATCAGGTCGGCGATGCCGGCCTCGCGCAGCTTTTCCGCGGACTGGTAGGCCAGCGTGTTGCTCGGGCCGCGGCGCTCGAAAGCCTTGGCGGGAAGCGCTTTGAAGTGCTTCAGGGCCTCCATCACCAGCTGGTACTCGCCGATGAAAGCCGCCTTGTACTCGCCGATCTCGACCGGCTTGTTGCGCCGGACAAACCACAGCTTGACAGTTCTCTTGCGGCCGGAGCCGTCGCTGGGCACGCGCCCCTCTTCGTAGGTGTAGATGATGGTCTTCATGGGTTCTCCTGTTGGGTGAGCGCGGGATGCGCTTTGCACTTGCCAGAGGGGATGGCGGACAGGCGCGTAGACGAAAAAAGGCCCACCGTTTCGGGTGGGCCTTCTGAAGGCGGCTAAGGCCGATGGGTTAGTAGATGTAGACGTACTTGTCGATGCCGACCGTAGTCCACCGCACGTACGTGCTCGAGGAGTTGCTGGATGTGTACGTGGGCGACTTGATGGCCACCACGCAGCTCGCACCGGCGGCCAGCGTAGTGCCGCAGCTGTTCGATGCAATCGTCCAGGAGGCGCTGGTCTTGGTGAAGGAGCCGATCGTCATCGTGGACGCCGTCTTGTTCGTCAAGCGCAGGTTCCAGGTCTGCGGCGTGCAGTTCCAGCTTTGCCCACCCACGTCCCCCGTGAAGGCGTGGTTGTACCAAGCGCTGGTGGCTCCGCATTGCGCCTCTTTCCCTGTGACAGCAAGCGTCTGCACTTCCAACTGCAGTGATTGCGTTCCGGTGCCGGTTACGGCCAACGCATCCGAACCACCGTTGGCGGAGGTCAGCGTCACGTTGCCGTTGAAGGCCTGGGCAGCCTGCGGCGTGAAGCTGATCGTGAACGTGCAGCTGGCCCCGGCAGCGAGTGAGCTGCCGCAGGTGTTGGCGCCGATGAAGTAGGGATAGTTCGGCGCGAAGGTCGGGGCAGTGATCGCCAGCGAAGTCGCTGCGACGTTGCCGCTGTTGGTCACCGTCTGCGTTGCAGAGACAACGGTGTTGCCGACCGTGACGTTGCCGAAGGCAACACTGGACCCGGAGAACCCGACAACCGCCGCCTGGCTCTGACCGGACAGCGAAGCCGTCTTGGTGCCGGCCTCAGTGCCCACCGACAGCGTGCCGCTGTGAGCGGTCGTGCCGGAGTACGTCAGGCGCACGACGATGCTGCAGTCCGCGCCCGCAGCGAGCGACGTCGAGCACGTCGTGGAGACGAAGCTGAAGCCAGAGCCGGACACCGACCCGGCCGTCGGCACCGTGACCGACATCGGGGCGATGCCGGTGTTGCTCAGGATCGCAGTCACGTCCTTGGTCGAGCCTGCTGCCATCGTGCCGTGCGCCGGAGCGCTCAACGTCGCCGAAGCGGCCCTGCCGGTGCCAGACAGCGACGAGGTGTCGGTCGCCGCGTTGGCGGACGTCACCGTCAGCGTGCCCGAATGCGAGGCTGCGCTGGGCGCCGAGTAGCGCACGGTGATCGTGCAGCTTGCGCCGGCGGCCAGGCTCGTGCTGCAGGTCGTCGCATTGATGGCGAAGCCGGTGCCCGCGATCGAACGCGCCGTGGTCGTCGCCGCGATGTTGCCGGTGTTGTTCAGGGTCGCGACCAGATCCTTGGTGTCGTTGACCTGGATGGTGCCGAATGCCAGCGACGACGTCAGGCTCAGGATGGCCTGCTGGCTCTGACCCGACAGGTCGGACACCTGGTTGCCTGCGCCGGTCGCGATGGTCAGCGAGCCGGACGCAGCGGCGGTGCCGCTGGCCGTGTAGCGAACGGTCGTCGTGCAGTTGGCGCCGGCCGCGAGGCTGGTGCCGCAGGTAGTGCTGACGAACGAGAAGCCGGTGCCGGTCACGCTGCCAGCGGTCGGAACGGTCACGCTCAGCGGACCAACGCCGGTGTTGGTCAGCGTCGAGGTCAGCGTCGGGGTTGCGCCCGCCGCCTGGTTGCCGAACGCGATGTCGGTGATCGTCGCAGCCTGCGCCGCGCCCGCACCGGTCACAGCCACCGTCGGCGAGCCGCCGTTGGCCGTGGCCACGCTCACATTGCCGTTGTAGGCCTGCGCCGCGCTCGGGCTGAACGTGATCGTGAAGGTGCAGCTACCGCCGGCCGCGAGGCTGGTCGAGCATGTGTTGCCGGTGATCGAGTAGCCCGTCGGCGCGCTGATCGACAGCGAGGTCGCCGCGATGTTGCCGGTGTTGGACACCGTGTGCGCTGCCGAGGTCGAGCTCTGGCCCACCTGCACGCTACCGAACGCGCGGCTGGTCGCCGAGACGCCCACGATCGCCTGCTGGCTTTGGCCGGACAGTGCAGCGACCTTGTTGCCAGCGCCGGTGGCGATGGTCAGCGAGCCGGACGCGGCAGCGGTGCCGCTGGCGGTGTAGCGCACGGTGGTCGTGCACGAGCCGCCGACAGCGAGGCTGGAGCCGCAGTTCGTGCTGACGAACGAGAAGCCGGTGCCGGTCACGCTACCCGCAGACGGCGCGGTCACGCTGATCGAGCCCACGCCGGTATTGGTCAGCGTCGAAGTCAGCGTCGGCGTCGCGCCGGCGGCTTGGTTGCCGAACGCGATGTCGGTGATCGAGGCCGAAGGCGCCTGGCCTGTGCCCGACACAGCCACCGTCGGCGAGCCGCCGTTGGCCGTGGAGACGATCACGTTGCCGCTGTAGTCTTGCGCAGCACCCGAGGTGAAGGTGATCGTGAACGAGCAGCTGCCGCCGGCCGCGAGGCTGGTCGAGCAGGTGTTGCCAGTGATCGAGTAGCCCGTCGGAGCGCTGATCGACAGCGAGGTCGCCGCGATGTTGCCGGTGTTGGAAACGGTGTGCGCAGCCGAGGTCGAAGTCTGTCCTACCTGGACGTTGCCGAAGGCGCGGCTCGTCGGGCTGACCGAAACGATAGCTTGCTGGCTCTGGCCGGACAGCGCCGCGACCTTGCTGCCAGCGCCAGTGGCGATGGTCAGCGAGCCGGACGCAGCGGCGGTGCCGCTGGCGGTGTAGCGCACGGTGGTCGTGCACGAGCCGCCGACAGCGAGGCTGGAGCCGCAGTTCGTGCTGACGAACGAGAAGGCGGTGCCGGTCACGCTACCCGCAGCCGGAACGGTCACGCTCAGCGGACCAACGCCGGTGTTGGTCAGCGTCGAGGTCAGCGTCGGGGTTGCGCCCGCCGCCTGGTTGCCGAACGCGACATCGGTGATAGAGGCGGACTGGGCCGCACCGGAACCCGACAGCGTCAGCGTGTTGCCGATGATCGAGGCGGCGGTCAGGTAGATGTTGGAACCGCCATAGGCCTGCGCCGCGCTCGGGCTGAAGGTCACATTGACCGCGCACGAGCCGCCAGGCGTGACGTTCGCGCACGCCGAAAAATCGAAGCTGAAGCCCGCCGGCGCGTTGGCGAGCGTGTTGTTGGTAGCCCAGTTGTAGGCCACGCTGCCGCTGTTGGTCAGCGTGACGCTCTTGGTCGAGCTCTGGCCGACCTGAATGCTGCCGAACGACAGGCTGGTGGACGCCCAGTTAGGGATCGCCGAGTAGATCGACCAGTTGACGGTGGCCTGCGCGGGCGCGACGTCGGCCCCGCTGGCAATGAAGGACTGCGAGGACGTGCCGCCGTTGTTGGCGTTGCGGGTAAGCGCCACCGTGATCGTGCAACTGCTGCCGGCTGCAACACTCGTGCAAGTGTTCGCCGACACGCTCAACGGGCTAGCCAATGCGGGGCTGGCCAGCGTCATCGGCGTGTTGCCGTCGTTGCGATAGGTGAAGCCGCCCGTGATCGTGCCCGTCTGGTACCAGTCGGCCAACAACACGGTCGCCGGCGAAGTGAGCGTCGCCGTGGACTTCAGCAGTCCCGTGCCAGATACCGCAACGGTGGGCGATCCCGCGTTGTCCGAGGCCACCGTGACATTGCCCGTGTACGCCTGAGCCGCGCCGGGCGCGAACTGGATGCTGAACTTGCACGACGCACCCGCGGCGAGCGAAGACGAGCATGCCGGCGAGCCAGCGACGATCTGGTAGCCCTGAGGCGCGGTGATTGCGATGCCGGTAGCGGGGATGTTGCCGCTGTTGGTGACGGTGTGCGCCGCCGAAGTGGGCGTCTGGCCCACCATCACGTTTCCGAATGCCTCGGTCGAGGGCGAAACGGCGAGCGAGGCCTGCTGGCTCTGGCCAGACAGAGAAGCCGTCTTGGTGCCGGCCTCGGTCGTCGCAACACTGAGCGAGCCCGCGTGCGCCGAAGTGCCGGAAGCCGTGAGCTGGACCTTGATGGTGCAGCTGGCGCCGGCCGCAAGGGTCGCACCGCAGCTGCCGCCCGTGGCAACGCTGAAGCCAGCGCCGCTGGCGCTCGGCGCGCTCAGGGTGAGCGGGCCAACGCCGGTGTTGGTCAGGGTCGCATCGGCCTGCGCGCTGGTGCCAGCCGGCACGTTGCCGAAAGCGACCGCGCTGAGCGTGGCGCTGGCGTCCTGGCCAGAGCCGCTGACCGCAAGCGTGGCGCTTGAGGCGGAGCCGGTCACACCGACGTTGCCGCTGTAAGCCTGGGCAGCAGAGGGAGCAAAGGTGACGGAGACAGCGCAGTTGCCGCCCGCGGGAATGCCGGTCGCGCAGCTGGGCGCCGAGACGCTGTAGCCGGCCGGAGCGTTGAACGACAGTGCGCCGGTGGCAATGTTGCCGATGTTGCGCAGCGTGAAGGCCTGAGTGCCCGTAGAGGCGACCTGGACCGAACCGAAAGCATAGTTGGCCGGGTTGAAGCTCAGGACAGCCTGTTCACTCTGGCCAGAAAGCGCGGCCGTCTTCGTGCCTGCCTGGGTAGCCACGGACAAGGTGCCCGAGTGCGCGTTGGTGCCAGAGCCGGTCAGGCGAACGCCGATCGAGCACGTGGCGCCGACCGCGAGACTGCCGGAGCAGCTGTTGCTGGTGAGGTTGAAGCCGGAGCCGCTGACAGAAGCGGTACCAACGGTGATCGCGCCAACGCCGTCATTGCGAAGCGTCGCACTGATGTCCTTGGTCGCGCCCGCCGCCACCGCACCGAACAAGGGGGCGGTAAGGGACGCTGCCGCATCCTGCGCCGTCGCGCTGAGCGTGGCCGTGCGCGAGAACGAGTAGCTGCCGACGCTGAAGTTGACGGCGAACGGGCTCGTGGCAGAGCCCGAGCTGGTCGGCGCGAAGGTCACCTGGTAGAGGCAGCTCGCGCCGGCGGCCAGCGTGCTGCCGCAAGTGCCGCCGCTGACGCTGAAGGGCGACGTCGGCGTGCCACGCGAGAGGCCGAGGGCCGAGGTGCCGGTGTTCGAGACCGTGACGGCCGCGACGGAAGAGTCGCCGACCTGGGTTGCAGGGAAGGCGGCCGGCGCGACGGTGACGGAAGGCACCGAGCCGGAACCGGAGACAGAAACGAGCTGCAGGCCGTTGGCCGCCGTGCTCGACACCGCCACAGATCCAGTGCGTGCGCCGTCAGTCGACGGCGTGAAGCCCAGCGTGATCGTGCAAGTGCTGCGGCCCGGCAGAGCGGCCGGGCAGTCGGTGCTCTGGCTGAAATCGGGCGCACCTTGCGGCATCGAGACCGACAAGTTGCCGATCGACGAGAAGCCGTTGTTGGTGACCGTGAGCTTCAGCGGCGCGGCGGCAGTGCCGACAGCCACTTGGCCAGCAAAATTCGCCGGAGACGGCGCGACGCTCAGGTCGCCAGCAGGCTGCGATGTGATGCCGACGACCGGCACCTTGATCATGTAGCGTGGCGCGGCAAGTACGGGCTGGGCTGCGAGCGCCAGCGATACGAGCGCGAGCAAGAACCGGGAGCGGCGTTTTTGCATGGCTTGAGGGGGTGAGGTTGGGGTTTGCTTGCGAGTATTCTGCACGTGCTTAACACGTACTTATACTGTCAGTGTATCGCATTTGCCGGTGCGTGTCTATTCCAAAGGCCGACCCGCGGGCGCGCAATCGAAGTTGGCGCCGCTCAGTGGCACGTTGAGGCCGCGAACGAAAAAGCCGCCTCATGGGCGGCTTCTCCTGGGCGGCAAGGAATTACTTGGACGCCACCTTGACCGGCGCCGAGGCGGCGCCGGCGGGCCCGGCCGCGCGAGCCGAGGCGGGCATGGGCGGGATCGTCGAGGCTTTCATCGGGTCGATGCCGGGCGCCGACGCGATCTTCGACACGGGGGCCACGACCACCTTGCCGGGGTTGAGCGCAGAGCTGGCAGGTGCCGAGGCCTTGGAGGCTACTGCCGGCACCTTGTCCTGCCGTACAGCCTCCTCCTTGCCACATCCAGTCAGCGCTGCAGCGAAAAGGAGGCTCGCCGTCACGGCGAGGATTTGGGTAGTGGGACGCATGATGGTGTGTACCTTGTCTGGTCTTGTGGATTGCGTCAGAGGACTTCCGATGCGAAGTCAGCCAGGCGCGAGCGCTCGCCGCGAGCCAGGGTGACGTGGCCGCCGTGCTCCCACCCCTTGAACCGGTCGACGGCGTAGGTGAGGCCGGAACTGCCTTCGGTGAGGTACGGGGTGTCGATCTGCGCCAGGTTGCCCATGCAGACGATCTTCGTGCCCGGGCCGGCGCGCGTGATCAGCGTCTTCATCTGCTTCGGCGTGAGGTTCTGCGCCTCGTCCAGAATCACGAACTTGTTCATGAACGTGCGGCCGCGCATGAAGTTCATCGACTTGATCTTGAGCTTGCTGCGGATCACGTCGTTCGTGGCCGTGGAGGCGCGATTCCAGTCGCCGCGCGCCGTGGTGTTGGCGGCGAGGAACTCCAGGTTGTCGTCGATCGCGCCCATCCAGGGCGACATCTTCTCCTCCTCGGAGCCGGGCAGGAAGCCGATGTCCTCGCCGACCGAGACCGTGGCGCGCGTGATGATCACCTCGCTGTAGCGCTTGTCGTCGAACACCTGGGCCAGCGCCGCCGCCAGCGTCATCAGCGTCTTGCCGGTGCCCGCGTTGCCGGCCAGCGTCACGAAGTCGCAGTCCGGGTCCATGAGCATGTTCATCGCGAAGCTCTGCTCGCGGTTCTTGGCCACGACGCCCCACACGCTGTTCTTCGGGTTCGAGTAGTCGCGCAGCGTCTGCAGCACGGCAGACGTGCCGTGGTGTTCGACGACCTTGGCGTACAGCGGCTTCTCGCCTACCTGCTCCAGGTAGACGAACAGGTTCACCGACATGGCGGAGACCAGCGGGCCGCGGACGCGGTAGCGGGTGCCTTCGCGGGTCTGCCAGCTCTCCATGCCCTTGCCGTGCGTCTCCCAGAAGTTCGGCGGGAGCGCCAGGTAGCCGGTGTACAGGACATCGCCGTCGTTGAGGGTCTTGTCGTTGAAGTAGTCCTCGGCGTCCAGGCCGAGAGCGCGCGCCTTGATGCGCACGTTGATGTCCTTCGAGACGAGAACGACCTGGCGATCGGGCTGCTGGGCGCGCAGCGCCTGCACCACGCCGAGGATCTGGTTGTCGTTCTTCGTGTCCGGCAGCCCCATCGGGAGCTTGATCTCGAGGGCGCCGGTCTGGAAGAAGATCGAGCCACGCGCCTCGCGCCGGCCGGTCTTGGACAGCGGCAGGCCCTGACCTTGTGTCAGGTGGTCGCTGGCCAGGGCGTCGAGCTCACGGCTGACCTGGCGCGCATTGCGCGAAGCGTCCGTGGTCCCCTTCTTGTTGTTGTCGAGCTCCTCCAGCGTGATCATCGGGAGGTAGACGTCGTGCTCGTCGAAGCGGAAGATCGAGACCGGATCGTGCATCAGCACGTTGGTATCGAGCACGAAGAGCTTGGTCTTGGCGCTCACGGGCGCACCGCGCTTGGCGGCCGGCTTGGGCGCCGCCTTGCCACGGGCCGTGGCCTTGGCCGGAGCGGGCTTCGCCGGCGCCGCCTTGGCAGAAGTCCCGCCGCCGCCACGAGCTTCGGAGCCGCGCAGCTCCAGAACGGGAACGCCCGGCTCGCGGTCGCCGCGCTCCGGTTCAAGGTCCAGGGAAGCCGCTTTGCGGCGCGGGGGCTTGGGCAGAGGCATCGGCAGTGGTGGGGTGGTTAGTGGATCGGAAGCAAGCATAACGCTTGCGCATACGTGTAGTGTATCGCACAAGCATAGATAACGCAAAAGAGAAGCGCCACACGTCCGAAGACGGGTGGCGCGGGGGTGGGTTAGACGACTACCAGGCGTACGTCGGCAGCTCGTTGGTGACGGATCCATCCGAATCCAGGCGGATCCAGCCGAAACCGTGCTTGCGAGCCCAGGCCATGATGTCCTGGATGTCCGCCGGCGGCGCCGGGTCCGTGGCCTGCTGGAACTCCTCGGTCGGGACCGAGAGGAACCAGCCGAACTCGTAGCCGGCGCAGTGGTGGAACCAGTGCGGGTGCCAGGCCGAGGGGCCGGCGTGCAGCAGGTCGTTGGTGGCCTTGGTGATGTGGGCGGTCGAAAGAACCGGGATCTGCATCACTTCGACTTCCAGGCCGTCGAGGCTCTGGGGGGAGGCTTCGTTGTCGCTCAAAGGGCAACTCCTGAGTTGATCCAAGCGGGATTGCTTGGCGATCTGGAGATGCCTCACAGGCAGAGTGACGGCGGCGGCGGTCGCCGCAGGCGCGGGTCAAGGCGGCGGTCTCCGCAACCGAGATCCGGGAAGTTGTGACAATAGATGTGGAGAATTTCCACAACTCATCACCGGAAAGAAAAGCGCCACCGAGTCCGAAGACCAGGTGGCGCGATGGCTTGAGCCTGAGGTCAGGCTGCCTTGAGCTCGCGGAGCGCGAAGGGTTGGATCGAAGCCTCAGCCTCACTGGCAAAGCGTTTGAGCGCCTGGCCGAGCAGCTTGAAGATCGAGATGAACGGCGGAACCGTGACGGATTGTCCGAGAGCCTCGTGCCCGAAGGTCAGGCCGACACCTTCGACCAGATCCTCCCAGACACCCTTGCAGCGCGCGTGTTCACGCACTGTGGGCAGCCTCAGAAGGTTGCTGTCGTCCGGATGCTTCCAGAAACTGCCAGAACTCTGGCGCTTCCACAAGGACTTGTTCAGGCAAGGCACCTTCTCGCTGTCGGGCGTGAGCACCGTCATCTTGAAGTTGTTGCCTTTGGCCTCGTCGCGGGCACGCTTGTCCTTCAGGTAGGCCATCTCGCTCCAGCACGGCGCGTCCACCGGCACTTCGTCCATGATCTCGCCGAGACGGCGACTCACGGGCTCCGGCCGCTCTAGGCCGTCGAAGCTGAACTCGATCCCCTTGGTCACCGCCACGACACACAGGCGCTCCCGGTGCTCGAGCACGTTCCATTCGGCCGAGTTGACGATCGTCTCGTGGACGTCGTATCCCAGGTCCCGCAGCTGGTTGCGCAGGATGAACATCGAAGCAGAGGTTCCCCAGACGGGGACGTTCTCCAGCACGATGGCCGACGGGTTCACCTTGGCGATGATGGCGAGGAAGGCCACGATCAGGTGACCGACTTCGGGGTGCGCTTCCGCGTGCGAGGCGCCCCGCTTCGCGCGCCCTGCCCTGCTTGCGCCGGAACAAGGGATGCCGCCGACCAGAACGTCCACCTTCGGCAAGCGGCTCATCGCCCACTCGTCGAACGCGAGCTCCTGCATCGGCGCCGTCAGGGTCACGGTGTGCTGGTCCACGATCGGGTTGTGATCGCACATGTGCTCGACGCAGTCTTCCCGGATCTCGTTCGCGAAGGCCAGGCGGCACTCCACGCCGGCCTGTTCAAGGCCCTCGTGCGCCGCACGGTCAAGCACCCCGATGCCGCTCGAAACCGAGCCGGTGGAAAGGGTTCCGTTCGCCAGTCCGTCCTTCAGCCGAATGACGCGCTCGCGCGCGCGCAGTTCGGAGGCCAGCGGCAGGATGCTGATGACACCCTCCTGGACGATCACGCGGACCGCCTCGATACCCGTGAAGATGTCGAGCAGTTCCTTGCTGTTGATGTCGATGACCGGGATCTGCCGGTCGCCGCGCTGCTTGCCAGAGACGATGCGAACACCATCTTCGACCGCCTCCAGCACCAGGAGTGCCCGGCCGGTGTCGACACGCGTGTTGAAGCGCGTGCCCGGCAGGAAACCTCCCTTGGTCGGCTCCCTGCCCTCCAGCCAGAGCCGTGGCGAACCACGGTGGCTGCCAATCTTGCGTACTGCGTAGGTATGCAGTGAAGTCATGAATCTCTCCTTGCATGGTCCAGGGCGGAATTGCCCTGATACGAGGGGATCGCCCACACCCGAACACACGCGGCCCAAGGGCGACCAGGCAAGAAGAAAAAGCCCCGGCATCAAGAGATGCGCGGGGCTTGGGGGGTTGGGTCAGTCGGCCGAGGCGCTCGCGCGTTCGGCTTCCAGGTAGCTGCGAAGCGTGGCCTTGACGCTGTCGAACGCGTTGCCGCTGAAGTACATGCCGGCGAAGTCACCCGTCGTGACGCCCAGGTGATCCTGGATCATCCGGCAGGCCTCGTCGAGCGCGGCGTGCGTTGCGGCATCGAGGATCGACTCATCGGCCCTGCTCTCGATCTGTTCGGCGTCGAAGCCGGCGGCCTTGGCCAGATCCCAGGCGCTGTTGAAGAGCGCCAGGTCGGCATCGCTTTGCTCCTGGGTGCAGGCGCCGGACTCCACATCGGACGGGAAGAGAATCTCCCGCCCCTGCGTCGCCTCGAAGGCCTCGGCCATCGCCATGTTCGCGTCGCAGAAGTCGTGCGAGGCGCAAACCAGCGGGTCTGTCGAGGCGGCGTTGCGCGCGACAACTTCCGCCATCTCCTCCGGGCTCAGCCATTCGTGCAACTTGGCAGCGAACGCCATCGCCAGGATGTAGGCCCGGACGGGCTTGGGGGTGCTCATTAGGTTTGGATCTCCAGTTGAACCGGAGCGCGGGATGCGCTCTCTCTTGGCACTGGGGTGATCGGGCACACGCACTGCGACGCCACCAAAGAGAAAACCCCGTCACGCAAAGCGATGACGGGGCGGGCCTGGCCGGAGGCCGGGCAGATTGAGGATCAGGCGGTCGCGAGTGCCTCCAGCCCGCGGCGGACGATCTCGCGCTTCTTCGTGAGGGTGAGCAGCGTCTCGTTGGTGATCGTGTCGCCGAAGTCGTGGCTTCGGATGGCCCGCTCCACGAGATCGCGCGGCGCACCGTACACCTGCTCCGGGAAGGTCAGGCGCCCCATGTCCTGGTTCTGCGACAGCGTGGGCTTGGAGCAAGCGCGAACCCGCACCCCGATGCCCAGGCAGTAGGCCCGGGCGTGCCTCTCGGCCTCGGCGGGATCGACGCCCCAGGTGAACAGGTAGACCGTCTTGGTGAACCCCAGCGGGCCGGCGTGCACCTCGTCCTCGAGGTGGACTGTGACGAAGTAGATCATTGGTTTCCTTGGTAATGGAAGCGCACCCATTGCGCTTGCTTGACGAAACCGGGATGACGAACAGGTGAGTGGAGTTGAGTATGCGTCGGTGATAGGCATTCCCGTGAGCAAGGCAGCATCCCGCTGCAGCACCCACCACTGGAGATTCCACATGCAAGTCATCATGTACCGTGAACGGGAGGTGCCGGGCGTCGGGGCCCTCGAAGACATCCTGCTCGTCACCGACGGGCGCGGCGAGCTCAAGAGCAACTGCGTCCCCGGCTCCGCCAAGGCGCTCGCCGACCAGGCGGTCTTCTTCGGCCGCCCGAGCAACGCCGAGAAGATGTCCGAGCAGGCCTTCAAGATCCTGATCGACCGCCTGAATTCGCAGGCGGTCAACTGATCGACGCCGAACCCACCCACGGCCGCCCCTTACCCGGGCGGCCGTTTCCTTTTGCGCCAAAGAAAAAGGGTCCGCGCGCGAGCGCAGACCCTGGGCAGGATCGAGGCAGAGCCCCGTTCTTGCGTGGTTGACCATCAAGCCCTGGCTGGAGGAAGCTGGAGCGTGTAGGCGTCCAGGATGCCGACCTGGTTCGGGTTCGGGCCGGAGACCAGCGGCAGGCCGCAGGCCATGAAGGGTTCGATCGCGTCCAGGTCGCGCGAGCTGCAGACGACGTGTTCGCCGGCCAGCGCGCGTGCCACATAGCCGCACTGCGCGATCGACGGCAGCGCGATGCGCTCGCCTTCGACCACCAGCGTGGGCGTTTCGCCGTAGGTTGCGGCCATGTTGGCCTTGTTCTCGGCTCCCATGGTCTCGAACTTCAGGGCGTTCAGGTAGTCCGCGACCCAGGCTTGCGGCCAGCGGATCTCGCACTCGCCAGAGTCGCCCCACCGGGAGACCGTCGCCATGCCGGCGCCAGGCATCCCGTTCAGCTGCAGCTTGCACTGGCCGCTCGGCGCGGTCACACGCAGGACGGACAGGATCGAGGTCTTGTAGTGCCGATGGATGCTCGGCACCACCAGGCCGATCTTGCGCTTGCCGCGGCCCTGGACGCACCACATCTCGTCGGCGCCGTGATGGGTGCTCTTGCGTGCGCCGATGACGCGAAGCCGGGACGACGAGTCGTCGACAGCGCGGTCCAGCAGCACCTGCGTCGCCACCATGATCACTGCCTGGGGCATCGTGAACTTGGCCACCTCGGCGCAGGAGGCTTGCTCGACCATCAGGTTGAGTGCGACGCCGCCCTCGCTGGGCACCAGTTGGTTGTTGCTCATGAAGATCTCCTTGAAACAGGCGGAATTGCCATGCTCGAGGTGATGAAGATCACCGATCAGGAAAAGAAAGGCCCTGGGGCGTCCGAAGACGCGCACCAGGGCGGGAGGGTGATCAGGTCGGGCCGCAGCCTTCCCCGTAGGCCCCTGCAGGCAGGGTCCAGTTCTCGACGATGATCGGCTCGTTGTACTCGGTGGACATGGCCAGCGCGATGAGGCGCTCGTCCATGTTGTACGGCGTGCCGGCGGCGACGAGTTGCTCGACGCTGAGCGTTCGGTGGATCGTGACCTTGAACTGCTGTTCGTAGTCGACGATGCGGATCACCTTCTTCGGCGCGATCTTCGCGGCGCTCGCCCACTGGTCCTTGCTCCCGAAGATACAGAGCATGCACGAGGCACGTCCCCAACCAAGCCTGTAGCAAGGGTGCGGAGCTATGCGCCAGCGCTCGATGATCTCCCAGACTTGCTGCTCCGTCCACGCATGGACGGGGCGCCAGTGGTCGATCCATCGCTTGATGCGTGCGCCTGTGCGGTTGTCGGTGCGGTGCGGCTCGAACGTCTGGTACTTCGCCCGCGATGCGGACTCCTGCGCTCGCTCACCGGTGATCACCAGTGTCTTGCCTTGCACGAACTTTGGATTGTTCGTGATGTAGGCAGCGCCGACGCCGATCTTGAGATACGAGCTGCACCAGCGCACGTTCAGCGAAGCAGCCAGCTGCGGAAACTTCATTCGCGTGCCCACCGGACCTTCGCCTCCGATCGCCACCATGTCGTTGCCGACCGGGACCATCGTGGGCGCTGTCGGCTGGCCGTTGCGCAGCATCTCGCGTTCGAAGCCGCCTTGCTTCCAGCTGAACGTGATGGGAATGCCCATCGCGTCGGCGAAGGCCTTGCAGTAGGCCTCGGTCACCGGCCAATCCATCAGCTCGGAGCCTTCGCGGCCGTCGATCAGGTGGTGGTGCAATTCGATGCGTTCCTTCGGGACGCCGAGCTCGAGCAGGTGCAGCACGCACGCGACCGAGTCCTTGCCACCGGAGAAGAAGATGAGCACGCGCTCGTAGTCGAGCGGGTTCACCGTTTGGAGGTCTTTCGCCCCCTCCTGCGGCTCTTCGAGAGCCAGCTCGTGTTGATCAAAGCCCATGAGGACCTCCTTGGAGATAGGGCGCGGGATGCGTCCTTGTCCTGCGGGATGCGATACGCGCGCACGCAAGAAAAAAGGCCACACCCCATGGGGGTGCGGCCTCTCGGATTGCTTGCAACGAAGCTGGGTCAGAGACCCGTTACGTCACTGCATCGCACGACACTTCGCCAGGATCTCCCGGTGGGTCAGGTCGATTCGGTCGATCAGCCTGTAGAAGCGCCAACCGTCTCGAGCCAGGATCACACCGGTCTGGCCGAAGACCAGGTCGGGGAGCCTGAACGACTCGGTTTGACCGTGTCCGTAGCGGCCGACAGGCGGTGTCTTGGAACACAGCATGTCGTTCCACTCCTGACGGCCGATCGGTTTCGGCGGCTGAACGAACTCCTTCTCGATCAGTCGCTGCGCCGCTTCCCAGGACGAGACGACCTCGGCATCCGGGTACCGCTCGCGCATGCCGTCGAGCGTTTCCTGGCCGTAGATCGACATCCCGGTGTCGGGGTCGACGTAGTCGATCAACGCTCTTGCAGAGACGCTGAGGGCGACGTGGCATTCAGTCAGTTCCATTGTCTAATCGGACTCCTAGTTGCCCAAGGGCGGGATTGCTCTTGGTAGAGGAGTAATGCCTAACAGGTAGGTGTACTGCGAAAGAGTATAGGCGATACTGGCAGTGTCCGACTGGGCCGAAGGGCTGTGCGCGGAAAAAAAGAAGCCCACCGGATCAAGGATCACGGCGGGCGTCTCGGTCAAGCTGGCTGAGCGTCGTACTCGGCCAGGAGGCGATCAGCCTCTGCGTGCGATAGCTCGCGCGCGTTGATGCGCTGCACCAGGTCGGTCAGGAAGTTGCCCCGCTGAAACAGCGAAGTCCCCTGAAGCCGGTCCAGTGCACCGGGGTCGTGGCGGAAGAATCCGTCATCGGCAGCTGCCGAGACGAGCTCGTCCTGCGTGTTGAAGATGCTGTGGCCGGAGAAGCCACGCTCATCGAAACGCTGCATCCGCCACTTGCCGGGTTCCGTCATGTCGGGCAACAAGAACACCCAGCGCTGACCCGACTCGCAGGTCAGGATCGCGCCGTTGCTCACATCGCCGATCGAAGCGGTCCTTTCGGCCCGCTTGCGACGGAACTCGGCGAGCAGGTCGTCGAGCGAGTCCATTCAGTTCAGGTGCTGACCGTCGATGACGGGCAGGCCTTCCTTGTTGGAGGGGCGCTGGCGCAGGAGCGCCGGGACACGACCTTCGCGGACGCACTGAGCGGACTTGGCGCGCAGCGATTGACGGTCGACCAGGTACCACGCCGCGTTGTTGCCGCGGGTGTCGCCCAGGTCCGCTTGCGACTGAACAGAAATGCCGTTGAGGTTTGCGTACATGAGAAGTTCCTCCAGAAGGAAGGGTTGATGGGTACACGGAGAGGAGGAACAGGTAGCGATAAAGCAAAGAAAAAGCCGCCCAGGTCGATGTGACCGGGCGGCTTTGAGGGTTGGCCAGAGGATCTGGCTGCAGGCTTGCGTTAGGACTTGTCGATGGACCACCAGCCGCGGAACTCGGCTTCTCCGTCATCGGATGTCACCAGGAGCTCGCCCTGGTTGAAGCCGTTGCGGATCAGATGCTCCACGTGCTCCTCGGCGGACTCGTTCAGAGCGCTCGGAGCGCCGTCGCCGCGCAGATGCCAGCGGACGCGGTGTTGCAGGATCTCGGTGAACGAATCCTCGTTGCCGTCTCCGGCGTATGGGCGGTTGTGGCGTGCCCAGACACGCTCGCCGGGCTCATAGTCGACGTGCTGGCCGTAAGCGGTGACGACGACTTCGTAGAAGCCATCCATCGCGCTGCCGGCTGCGTACGCCTTCGCTGCTTCCAGCGTTGTGAAGCCGTCCAGGCCGCCATCGTTCGACTCCGGGCCTTCCCAGCGCGCCTTCGTCGAATAGCCTTCGACGTCGAACCAGCCTTCGCTGGTGTCACGCTGCTTCTTGACGCCTCCCGGCGCCGCCCAGTTGGGCAGTCGCAGGGTCAGCTGCACTTCGGGCGCCCAGGTTTGGTAGTCGTCGGGGACGGAGTTGTCGTAGATCGACTCCTCGAGGTCGTCCATCGCGACGCGGTCGAGGTCGACCCAGCCACCCAGTTCGTTGCGGATCTGTGCGTGGATCACGCCTTCGTCGTCGCCGCCCAGACGGAAAACCCAGCGGGTCTCCGAACGGGTCTTGCCGATGAAGATGTGCTCCCATCCGTGCGCCACCAGGTAGTTCGCGAAACGATCCTCGTTTGCGTGTGCCAGAGCGAATCTGTCGATCCACTCCTGCTGCCGTTCACCGACCGTGTCGAAGTTCACCTTGTAGTGCGCCCCGACCCACTCCGCGACTTCAGCCAGATCCACCGGGTGGCCAGTGGAAGCCTTCGGCCCCTTCACGAGCAGCTGCTCGTTGTTTCGGTCGAACGACTCGATCCGGGCGTACTCCGCCGGCGATCGCTCGCGCACCAGAGCCAGCGCCTTCGCGGCCGCCGAGGCCGGGTTGCGAACTGCCTCGCGGATGACGAAGAGCCAGGCCTCGTCGTCGCCAGGGAACACCATCGAGTCGTCCTCTCGCTGGATCTGCAGTTCAACGCCATCGGCATCGAACAGGTTCCAGCCCTGCTGCCCCGCCTCGCGGCGCTGCGCTGCCGTCAGACCGTTGTCATCGGCGTCATCCTTCGGCTGGTCGGCCTCGGACTTCGCGACGAGATCGCCGGAAGCGTTGAGCTCCATGCCCAGCACATCGCGCGCCGACTGGAGCCATTCGTTGACGATGACGTCGATGTTCGGCTGCTTGGTCCAGATGGGGTTCTGGGAGCCGAGCGCAAACAGCGTCTTGTACAGCTGGTCGTAGGTCGGCTGACCCTGAATCGCTGCGCCATCCTTCTGCCCGGTCTTCGCTTCGCGGATCGCGGTGAGCACCTGGTGGGTCACACCGGTCTCGTCGACGACGCGGTCGAAGTCTGCGCCGTGCGCGAGGCGGTCGAGGACGCTGGAAACGAGCTCCAGCGCTTGCAGCATCGTGGCCGAGGCGGACTCGACGTGCGACGCTGCGGCCTGGACGGAGCCGGCCGGCTGCTGACCGAGCGATGCAAGCATCGCGTGCCAGTTCCGGTGGCCCTCCGCTGCTGCGAGGATCTCGCGCGCCTGGTCGATGACCATGGCGGCGCCGTTCTTGGTGAAGCCCAGGGTGTTGGCCTTGGACATGATGCGCTTCGCGCGCTTTTCGATTTGAGTCTTGCTCATGGGATTTCCTTTCCTTGTGAGTCGGCCAGGCCGACGGATGTGGGGAGCGCGAGTTGCCACGCCAGGCCCGGCCTTGAAGGTCCGGAATCGGTGTGGTGTGGGTGGTGGTGGCCTTGCGGCCGGTGCTGGTCTTTCTCCATTCCCCGAGGTGGGGCGCGCTCAGAGCGAGGCCAGGTGAGAGGTGATGAGCAACAGGGGGACGCACGCGCGTCCTGGCGCAAGAAGGAAAAGCCCCGGAAGCGCAGAAGCGCGACCGGGGCGAGAGGGGTTAGCAGTCCAGATCGGACGCGTCGACGTCGACGCTGACCTTGGCCTGCACGTCCTTGACGCGGCCCGACCAGCTGTGTCGCAGCTCGGGGTCGCTCAAGTCGTCCAGGGCGTGATTCAGCGCCTGCTCCGCGCTGTCGGCGGTGACCGACACCTCCACGGTGACCGTGAAGTCGGGGCCTGCGAGTTCGATTTCGGCGTCTTCCAGCACGGCCAGATGCTCGGCAAGGCGACGATCCATTCCGGCGTCGCAGGCGGCCTGGCGCAGCTCGGCGAGCGTCATGTTGTCGAAGCCGCTGAAGCCGCGGCGCAGGAACGAAACGAGGTGGCTGTCGTCGCGATCGCCGGTGTAGCTGTTGGCCAGGTCTTGCGCCAGGGCGGCAATGACGGTTTCGCGGGCGGTTTGGATGATGGTGTTCATGGGATCTCCGTTGGGAGGTCGAGACGTTCGACCCTTGCAGGCTGGTGATGGCCAACAGGCAAGGCGAGAAAGAAGAAGCCCCGGCTGCGGTGTGCAGTCGGGGCTTGAGGGGGTTGTGGTCAGGCGAACAGGCCGAGCCGGTACTGGTCACCCGCGGCGGGCTTCAGTCGTTGGGCTGCTGCCGACATCCAGCGCGTCATCTCTTTCGAGCGGTGCGCGAGCGTGTTGGACACGCCGGTGCGATGCGCTTTCACGCGGGCTCCGAAGTCGTAGGCCATGCTGTCGCAGCTTCCGACCCAGTCCAGCATCTTCAGCTCCGAAAGGCATGCGCCCTTCACGCCGAACATGTGTACCTTCGAGCCGCTCGGAAGCTGGCCTTCGAGTGCCGCCAGGATGGCATGCAGACCATGCGTCGGGTGGTTCAGGCTGCGCCGGCACACAGAGCCGACACCGATGAGCGCGGGCGCGGCAAGCCATGGCTCCCAGCGTTGCCAGACCTGCATCAGCAGATCGAGGCTGCGCATGTAGTCGCTGGCCGACCAGCCCTGCAGAACAGGGACCGGAGGCCGCACCAGACTCGCCACCACGCTGGGCGACGAGGTCTTCGCCAGCTCGTTCTGCCAGTCGTAGACGATACGCAGGCACCCCTCGAGCAGCGTGGCGGTCGCGTTGATGCGGTAGTCGATCTCGCTTTGCGAAGCGGAAATCTCCGGCTCACAGCAAAGATCGGGCTGGCTATACCAGCTGCACCCGCTGAGGTTGGCCATCTCCAGGTACTGGGCGTACGTCCACGGGAAGATGCCGGCCATGCCGGCCTGCTTGCCCTTGGACTGCCACAGCTTCATCGCGGTGTAGCCGGCCGAATCGAGCGCGAAGTCGAGCTCGGTCAGATCGGTGTACTCGGGGAACTTGAACTCTTGCGACTTCAGGTCCCAGAAGGCGTTGGCCGACACCATCACCGGGTAGCCTTGCTCGAAGGCGTGGAAGGCGAGCTTGCCGCCTTTGTGCGGAACGCCGACGCGCATGACCATCTCGTCGTCGAGCACCGCATTGACCTGCCTGACAGGCATGCCGGGTTTATCCATCGGGAATCTCCTTGGGTTGTGCGGCTTGCGGCCGCGGTTGCAGGGTCCAGGGGGATGCGCAACAGGAGGCGCGACGCGAAGCGTTCAGCTACAGCCTGAATCGGATCGGTGTTGACAGGCTTATTGCTACGTGTACAATGTCGAACATTCGCTAGTGCAGAACCGACGCCGCAATGACTGGAGCGGCAACCATGGGAACCCGTGCCCCAGCGCTAGCAGAAAACGTCATCGCGCGAACGCCGCGAATGTCCGGAAGCAGAGCCCGCGCCAGAAATGGCGGCGGGCTTTTCTTATGGGCGAGGAGGAATGCAGGTCACCGTGTCAGCCGAACAACTCACCCCAAGCCAGCAGCGGCCGGCCTCGCCATGCGTCGGCGTATGCCGCATCGAACAAGCATCCGGGCTGTGCGCGGGCTGTCTCCGCACGCTTGACGAGATCGCCGCATGGTCGAAGCTCGACGAAACCGGGCGCGAACGCGTATGGGTCCAGCTGGACGAGCGCCGTCTGCCCGGAGCGCGGCGCGCAGCTTGAGGAAGGCGAAGAAAAAGGCCGCCCGGTGTGGGCGGCCTTGAGAGGGTTGGCGATCAGGCCAGCGCGAGCTGTCCCTGCGACTTTTCCGCAGCGGACGTTGCAGCCTTGAGCTGGAGCGCCGGGTCCGGCTTGTCGATCACGGCGACGACGGTGTTGACCATCGTGCCCGACTCCTTGAACGAGCCTGCAGGCAGGTCGATCAGCTCGCCGAACTCGGCCACGTATTGCCGGAACTGCGTGCTGTACTTGTCGCTGTTGAACTTCACGCCGGCGGCCATGACGGCCACGAGACGCCCGCCGGGCTTCAGGAAGTGGACCGCGTGCATCACGTGAGCGATGTCCTGGTGCTTCGAGAAAGGCGGGTTCATCACCACGGCGTCGAATTCCGGCTCCACTCGGGTCTCGAGGAAGTCGGCCTGCGACAGCGAGCAGCCGAACTGGTACAGGTGCGAGACGTTGCTCTCCATCAGCTCGATCGCTTTCACGGTGCAGCCCTCGTCGAGCAGCGCCTTGACGATCGCGCCGCGGCCGGCCGAGGGCTCCAGCACGCGCATGCCGGGCTTCAGCTCCGCCATCACGATCAGCTCCTTCACCACCGCCTCGGGCGTCGGGAAGAAGCCGAAGTCGTCCGGCTCGGCGTAGGCGCCTTCACGCATGCATCGCCTCAGACTGCTTTCCAGCCAGGTGGCTGACAGGCCTTCGAACACGTGCGCCTTCAGGCCGCTGTTCCACGCACCGCCCAAGGAAGAAAGGACGCGTGCGACCTCTTCGTAGACCAGGCGATCGAGTCGGGGCAGGCCTTCGAGTCGGTTCTCGACCTGGCGCGCCGCGCGCAGTGCCGTCAGGGCCGCCGGCGAGATGCTGCGCTTGCCGGGGGCAGGCGCGGGCTTCGGCCGGTGGACAGGGTTGCGGATGTCGGTGGCGATGGCGTCCGGGAAACGGCTGCCGAGCACCATGTTCATCTTGTCGACCAGGTCCTGGCGCTTGAACACGACGTGAGCCGTGCCGGTCTTCTTGAACCACTTGACCGTGAAGTACCCGTCCTCGAGCACGTCCGAGCCTTCCGGCTGCACACGACGCCCGAGAGCGTCGTCCCAGTAGTCCGCCGGGCGGTCGGCCAGGTGGATCCTGTTCCTCATGCCGTTGCGAACGTCAGGCTCCGGCTTCCCGTCCAGCACGCACATGGCGCGCAGAAGGTCGTCCAGCACGTCGCACCGGCGAGAGTTCAGGAACATGCCCTTGTCGGTCCACAGGTTCGCCAGGATGATCTTCTTGCCGAAGGCCATCGGGCTGTTGGTCTTGTGGTCCCAGGACAGCGAACGGAACACAGCGACCACGCCGTCGACGAACATCTCGCCACGCTGGGCGTAGAGCGCCTTGAACGTGGACGTGACGTTGTCGAGCGTGAGCTCCGGGACGTCGTTGTTGATGATGTTGGTGTCCCACTTGTCGCGGTCGGCGCTCGCCATGAAAGAGCGGATGCCCGACTCCAGCAGCAGCTTGGCCCAGATGCCCGAGTCGATCTCACGGATCGCTTCCGGCAGTCCGTCGCGCTCGAAGAGCCGACAGTCGCGGCCGCCCAGAAGGGACCGCAGTTGCGAGCCGCAGAGCCCCGCGATCTCCCCGTCGACCTCGTTGACGGTGTCGAAAAGAGCCTTCAGCCGTGCGACCGCGGCGTCGCGCTTGGCGACGACGTTCTCGATGCTGATTGATTTGATGAGTTCCATCTGATCTCCATTGAAAGGAGGCGCGGGATTGCGCCTTGCAGAGCGGAGATCGGTCACACACGCACCTACCTGCGATGCCGTGGAATGCGCAATCCAGCTTGCGGCTATTGTATCTTGCCGATACTGTGCGCGTATTGTGATGTGTTAGAATGCGCAGACCACGCCACAACCCACCCGCCGCTCAACACGGCGGATCACCCGCGACCACCCCAACCCGCCAAAGCATGCAGGCCGCAGAGCTCAGCACCGACATACGCAACGAGAACCAGAGCCCGGGCGGCTTCACCGTACCCAAGCCGCCGCAGTACCCGGCGCCTCGCTGGGTACCCAAGGGCGAGGTCATCCGTGCGGGCGGGCTGGAGATCGGCGGGATGGTCTACTTTGGCACCCCGCCGGCCGGCGGCTCGGGCGCGGAACTGTCGCTGATCGACCCGACGCTGCAGGTGGCTGCCGTCGGGGACTTCTTCAGGGTCTCGCTCGCGCTACGCGCCAGCTACAAGGCGCTGACGCCTGCGGAGCGCCGCGGCTACCTCGCCTGGCTCGCTCAGGGTCGCAATCACCCGGACGTCGACGCCCGGTTGGTGTTCCTCTACTTCTACGGCCTCGAACGAAGGCTCACCGTCGACGTCCACGAGGGCAAGTGCTCGCCGGCGGAGATTCCTGCGCTGCTTGAAGAACTGGATCGGCTTCGAGCCGTCTACGGCGCGCGCGAACAGGCGCTGGCAACCGCGGTGGAGAGCCTGAGCTACTGGGTGCAGAACACCGGCTGCCCGCCAGCTCTGTACGCGCAGAAGGATCCGGCGTTTCGCAAGGCCCACGGGCTGCGCGCCTACACCCAGATCGCCGTGGGCCAGGCAGCGGCGGCCGGCGTGCCGCTGTCGGCGAGCTTGGCCAGAACATGGTCCATCGAAGCCGGCAGTTCCTACCTGCGTGCCGACGTACGCCTGCACCGCAACGAGTTCTACGGCCTCTTCGAAGACCTGTACGCCGGCGTGCACGGCGCCGGCGTGGTTCTGCCGCGGACAGGCAAGCCGATCAAGCTCCACTACAGCCCCCGCTCGATCGGGCTGATGGAGCACCCTGCCCTGGCGCGCGAACTGCCCGGAACCATCGACCCGACCGACTTCAAGGACCACCTCGCCAAGGTCAAGGCGATCTTCGACGCGGCATCGGCCGAGGTGGAGCGGTACGCGAAACTGGTCGTTCGATCGCCTCACCTGCTTGGCACGCTGGACTACCTCCAGCAGCTGCCCACCAGGCTGTGGCCGCAGAAGACCAAGGACGCCATGCGCGCCCTGATCCAGCATGCCGCCGAGGGCCTGCGCCCATTCCAGGCATCGGCGCTCGTGCAATCGATCGACCCCGAAGCCAGATACTCGAAAGCGGCCGCGGCTGGTGCCCAAGCACTGCTGGAGGGTGTCGGCCTGAGCACCTACCCTCCCCTCCTGATTGGTGGCACCCGAGCCATCAAGGCCGACGCCAGCGTGGTGCTCGTGCCCTCGCAGCTGCTGAAGGGCGACTGCGCCGAGGCGGCGGCGGTGGAGCGCGCGCGCATCGCGCTGGCTTCGGCGGTCACCGTGCTGACAGCCGACAAGGCCATCGAGGCGCACCAGGCGCAGTGGCTGGAGGCGAGCCTGGAGGGCTGGCACGAAGAGCCGCTTCGCGCGAGCATCCAGCTTCGCGCAGCACTGCGGATCGCCATCGCGGACCCGCAGGGGCTCGCAGCAATCAAGAAGGATGCCCAGCCCCTGGACGAAGACCAGCGGCGCGCCGTCGGCGACTTTGCGGTGCGCGCAGTGGCGTGCACAGGAGAACCTAGCCCGGCACAGGTGAAGCTGCTGACGAAGCTGCTCACGACCCTGGGGCTGGATGGCAAGACAGTGCCGGCGCAGCTGCATGCAGCGGCCGCCGGCGGCGCTCCGCGCAAGGCTGATGCACCGCTGGCCCTGGACGCGGCTCGCATCGCCGCGCTGCACTCGGATACCGCGCGCGTGGCCGCGATGCTGTCCAGCATCTTCGTCGACGACGAGCGCGAGGAGGATCCCCCGCAAGCCGTCGCGACTCCGCAAGCCGCGGCAGCAGGGGACACACCGCCTGCCGAGACCCTGCTGGGCCTCGATGCCGCACACAGCGCCCTGGCCGCACAGCTGATGGAGCGCAGCTCCTGGAGCGCCGCCGAAATCGCCGCTGCCGCCGCCGCGCTGGACCTCATGCCGGCCGGCGCGATCGAGCGCATCAACGAAGCCTGCTTCGATACACACGACTTCCCGTTCACCGAGGGCGATGACCCGGTGGAGATCAACCCCGAGATCCTGGAGATCCTTCGATGACAACCATCCGCACCAAGGACCGCGACGCGGTCATCCAATCGCTGCGCGCCGGCGTCGTGCCGCGCGCCGGCCAGCACCTGATCCAGGTCGGCCGTGCTCGCGAGGTCGAGACGCTCGTGCACGACATCGAGCGCATCGCCAACGGCGGCTCGGCCTTCCGCATCGTCCTGGGCGAATACGGCGCCGGCAAGAGCTTCTTCCTGGGGCTGGTTCGCTCCGTCGCGCTGGAGAAGAAGCTGGTCGTGGCCTCGGCCGACCTGAACCCGGATCGCCGGCTGCACGCCAGCGGCGGCCAGGCGCGATCGCTCTACGCCGAACTGATGCGCAACCTGTCGACGCGCTCGCGGCCCGACGGCGGCGCGATGGGCGCCATCGTCGAGAAGTTCATCGCCACGGCGAAAGAAGAGGCCAAAGGCGGCGGCGTCACCACCGAGGCGGTCATCCGTCAGCGGCTCGAACAGCTGACCGAGATGGTCAACGGCTTCGACTTCGCCGACGTGATCGCCGCCTACTGCCGCGGCCACGAAGAAGGCAATGAGCAGCTCAAGGCCGACGCCATCCGCTGGCTGCGCGGCGAGTTCACGACCCGCACCGACGCGCGCAGCGCGCTGGGCGTGCGCACCATCGTCGACGACGCCTCGGTGTATGACCAGCTGAAGCTGTTCGCGCGCTTCGTGCGCCTGGCCGGATTCGCCGGCTTGATGATCTGCCTGGACGAGATGGTCAACCTGTACAAGCTGGCCAACAAGCAGGCGCGCGACGCGAACTACGAGCAGCTGCTGCGCATCCTCAACGACTCGCTGCAAGGCAGCGCGGTCGGCCTGGGCTTCGTCCTGGGCGGCACGCCGGAGTTCCTGATGGACACGCGGCGCGGCCTTTACAGCTACCAGGCGCTGCAGAGCCGCTTGGTCCAGAACAGCTACGCCGCCGGCGGCCTGGTGGACTTCAGCGGCCCTGTCGTTCGCCTTGCGGCGCTCACCCCAGAGGACTTCTACGTCCTCTTGCAGAAGATCAGCCACGTGCACGCCCTCGGCGAAGCCGAGAAGCGCCTCATCCCGGATGCGGGCATCAAGGCGTTCATGGAGCACTGCGCCAAGCGCGTCGGCGACGCCTACTTCCGCACGCCGCGCACCACGATCACCTCCTTCATCAACCTGCTGGCCGTGCTCGAGCAGAACCCGGGCGCGCGCTGGGAGGATCTGGTCGGTGCCGTCGACGTCCGCGCTGACGACGGGGCACGCACCGAGCAGGAGGTGGAGCCGGACAGCGGCGACGCGCCCGCGGTGGCTTCGGCGGCCGTCGAAGACGACGAGCTGGCCACGTTCAAGGTCTGAGCGCCAGGCCGTGAGCGACAGCAAGTCCTTCTTCCTGCTGGACGAGAGGATCCGGCGCTTCATCTGGACGCAGGGCTGGGATCAGCTGCGCCCGGCACAGGAAGCGGCCATCCCGCTCATCGTCGAGGCTGATCGCGACGTCATCGTGGCCGCGGCGACCGCCGCCGGCAAGACGGAAGCGGCAATGCTGCCGGCGCTCACGCACCTGCTGCGCCGGGAGCCCGCTGACGGCCTGGTGGTCTACGTCAGCCCGTTGAAGGCGCTGATCAACGACCAGTTCGGCCGCCTCGAGGCCCTGTGCGCCGACCTGGACATCCCTGTGTGGCCCTGGCATGGCGACATTGCGTCGAGCCAGAAGACACGGTTCCTGAAGGCGCCGCGCGGCGTGCTGCTGATCACGCCGGAATCGCTGGAAGCGCTGCTCGTGAACCGTGGCCACGCCATCGCCGGCACGCTGGCGCGCCTAGCCTACGTCGTGATCGACGAGCTGCACTCCTTCATCGGTTCGGAGCGTGGCAAGCAGCTGCAGTCGCTGATGCACCGCATCGACCTGGCGCTCGGGCGTCGCGTGCCGCGCGTGGGGCTGTCCGCCACGCTGGGCGACATGAACATGGCTGCCGACTTCCTGCGCCCGGGCTGCGGCCGCGGAGTGGCGATGGTCAACTCCGGCCGCGGCGCCGGTGAGGTCAAGGTCATCGTCAAGGGCTACGAAGAGCCCTTCGTGCCTCGCGAGGGCGACGCGCGCGGGCCTCGTGAGCCCAGTACGCCGGCCCAGGTGGCGCAGCACATGTACGGCGTCTTGCGCGGCGCGAACAACCTGGTGTTCCCGAACAGCCGGCGCGAGGTCGAGCGCTACACGCACCTGCTGAACAGCCTGTGCAAGGCCGATGGGGTGCCGCCGGAGTTCTGGCCGCACCACGGCAGCCTGTCGAAGGAGATCCGCACGGACACCGAGGCGGCGCTCAAGCGCACCGACGGCGTGGCCACGGCCATCTGCACGAACACGCTCGAGCTCGGCATCGACATCGGCCCGGTCAAGAGCGTCGCCCAGGTCGGGCCGCCATCCTCCGTCGCCGGCCTGCGCCAGCGCCTGGGGCGCTCGGGCCGCCGCAAGGGGGAACCGGCGATCCTGCGCGGCTACTCGATCGAGGACGCAGTCACCGTCGAGTCGGACCTGGACGTGCGCCTGCGCGTCAGCACGGTGCAGCTGGCCGCGATGGTCGGCCTGGCGCTCGAAGGCTGGTTCGAGCCGCCCGTGACGAACGGCGCGCACCTGTCCACCCTCGTGCAGCAGCTGATGTCGCTGATCGCGCAGCGGGGCGGGGTCATGGCCGCCGAGGCCTACCGCGACCTGTGCGGACCGCAGGCGCCCTTCTCGGGCGTCGGCAAGGCCGACTTCGCGGCACTGCTGCGCCACCTGGCCTCCAAGGACCTGATCGTCCAAGAAGAAGCCGGCCTTCTCCTGCATGGTGGCGTCGGCGAGCGCATCGTCAACCACTACAGCTTCTATGCGGCCTTCGCCGCGGAAGAGGAGTACCGCCTCATCTCGGGCGGCAGACCGCTGGGAACGCTGCCGCTGTCGCAGGCATTGGTGGCCGGGCAGCGCATCCTCTTCGCCGGCCGGACCTGGCGCGTCGATGAGGTGGCGGAGAAGGAGCGCACGATCTACGTGACGCAGACGAAGGGCGGCGCACCGCCGCTGTTCACAGGCGAGTCGGGGCGCGTGCACACACGCGTGCGCCAGCGCATGCGCGAGATCCTCCGCGGCGAGGTCGAGCCCGGGTTCCTGGATCCAACCGCTGCTCGCTTCGTGGCCGAGGCCCGGCGCGCCTACGCCGATCTCCAGCTCGACCAGGTCGTGCTGGTGGATTCGGGCGCGCAGGTGCGGCTGTTCACGTGGCTGGGCGACGCTGCGAACGAGGCGATCGTCTTCCTGCTGCTCAGCCGTGGCCTCACGGCCACCCTGGCCGGGCCGGGCATCGACATCCAGAAAGGTGAAATGTCCGAGCAGGGCATCGCCGCGGTCCTCGCCGACCTGGCCGGCTGCGAGATCCCGCAGCCAGAGCAACTCCTGGCCGGCGCCGCGAACATCGACCGAGAGAAGTGGGACTGGGCGCTGCCGGACGTGATGCTGCGCCGCTCCTACGCCAGCTTGCGCCTCGACCCCAACGAGGCGAGCGCCTGGCTGGCCGAACACGCCAAGTCGGCGGCCTGAAAGAGAAAGCCCCTGTCCGAAGACAGGGGCGGAGGGGGTTAGGCCGGCTGTGCCGACGGCTCCATGAAGCCCAGCGCAACAGCGGCGCGTTCGATCTGCTTGCGGACCATCGGGAAGGCCCATTCGCCGTACGCCGCGTTCCGCATGTAGCTCATGCCTTCCGGCCAGCCCACGATGCGGTAGAAGAACGCCTCGTCGTTGCCGACGCGGGTCTCTGCCGTCAGGCGACGCTCGTAGACGATCGAGGCGAACTCATCGTAGCTGGAGACGTCGACCAGGCGGCGAGCCAGTTCGAGGTCACGGGCCGACAGGTACTCCGGCGTTTCCCAGGCGGACTTGCGGACCAGCTTCTTCACGCAGAAGAACGGGTGTTCGGTCTTCTTGGTCATGGTCACTCCAGCCCGCTGGGGATCTGCCGGCCCGTGGCCTGGTGGAGGATCTGGGTCGGAGCGGTCGAGGCACCGCTCAAGGGGGCGTTCCGGCGGCGGTAGATCTGCAACTGTCCCTTGAGCAGCGCGTCCCAGGCCTCGTCTTCCGCGTCCTTGCTGAGCTTGGTGATCAGGTGGGCGTCGACGACGCGATACAGCCCGTCGTTCTGAAAGGTCAACTCTCCCAGGCCGACGGCGCTCGCGTAGACGGATGTCCCGGCGAGGTATCCCTCGGCCTTCCAAGCGCGCCAGACTTCGATTGCGGTTGCGCCCAGAGAGGGCCTGGCCGTGGTGGTGGTGATGGTGTTCATGAAACTCCTTGGGTGTGAGGCAGGATTGCCGTTACAGACCCGAGATGAAGAACAGGTGCGACTAGGCGCAGTGACGTGATCGCATGCGCTCGGCGGCGCCGAGAGCACCAAAGAGAAAGACCCCGCCAGCATGGCTGGAGGGGTCTTCGAGGTTGCAAGCTCAGAAGAACTTGAACTTGAATTGCAGCGCGACCGCGCCGTCGACTGCGCCGTCGAGCGAGGGGATGTACGTCAGGTTGACACCCACGCGCTTGTACTCGGCCGACAGGACAGGCAGGACAGCAGGGAAGAAGCCGCCTTGCATCTGGTCGGGGTAGCCGTTGACGACACCGACAGCCAGACCAGCCTTCAGCGAGAGCTCGCCGAAGTTGTAGGTCGTGACGTCCGGGGTCCACACGCCTTGGATGTACGTGCTCCGCTTGAAGACGGAGTTCTTGTACGTGCCGACGGCGAGCGTCCAGTTGCGGTCGATGCCGTACTCGATGCCGATGCCGGTGTTGGTCTCGTTGTAGCCGCCCTTGGGGGCGAACTGGTCCGAGGTGTGCTTGGAGAAGAAGCCGCTGGTGACCCAGAAGTTGCCACCTTCTTCCTGCTCGACCGGCTCGGCCGCCGAAGCGGAACCCGAGAAGACGAGGAAGGCGAAAGCAGCGAGGGCGGCGATGGTGATGCGTTGGAACATGACTGAAAACTCCTAGTGGGTTGAAGAGGTGCGCCGGCGGCGCATTTGCTTTACGAGAGGTGATGTCGAACACCCAGACGGAAGCCTCTTCTATCCAGTCGCATACCTAACACGTCGCAATACGGCCAGTGTATCTATCGACACTTGTTTATGTGTAACGAGAGGCGGGGAGGCTCGGCGTAGCGCGCTGGCGCCGTGAACGAGTGCGCAAAGAAAACGCCCCGGCAGATGTCTGCTCGGGGCGTGGAGGGGTTAGGTCGACTGCTTGGTGCGCAGGGAGCGAACCTCGCGGTAGCCCGCGTTGCGTTCGGCGCCTTCGGCCGAGCTCAGCGCCAGGCGGACACGTTCGGTGGCACGCGGCGCGTTGGCGGCGGCCAGCAGGTCGCGGGCCTCGCGCAGCTTGGCGATCGCCAGGCTGACCATGTCGCGTTCGGTCGCGGTGCCGGTGCCGTTCAGGGCGGCCGAGGCGCGTTGCGCCTGCTCCCAGCTGCCGACATCCATGCCGTTGTTGTAGGCCGACTCGGTGTCGTCGTAGTCCTCTTCAGTCGGCGCCGTCTGCGGCGCCTGGGCGATGATGGTCTTCAGCGCGTTCTCCAGTACGGCGACGCGGCTGGCCAGTGCTTTGCTCATTTGGGTTCTCCGGGGTTGAAGGCGCGGAACTGCGCCTGGTACCCCGGTGATGCGACACGCGCAGGCACAAAAGAGAAGCCCCTCGCTGACCGAAGTCAGGAGGGGCGTGGGGGTTGCGTCTCAATGAGACAGAGCCGCTTCGCGGTGCCGGTGTGCCGGCTGCGCGTGCGGGTTGAGTGCCGAGAAGTCCAGGTCCGCCGGACCGTAGAACTCGGCCATCGACAGCAGCTCCAGCTGGAAGCTGTCCTCGTTCGAGCAGACGACGAGCTGACGCTCGCAGTCGCTGTAGGTCATGATCTGCATGCCCGCGACGTCGACGAAGACGCCGAAGTACCAGGCGTCGTGCAGCGTGCGGTAGACCTGCCAACCACATTGCGTCAGACGGCGCTCGTAGGCGCGCGCACCGCCGCGCACGAAGCCGAGTTGCGCATCGGCCTCTTCGTTCATCAACACCGTGTTGCCGCGGGCGTTGATGGTTCGCGATTGAACGACTTCTTCGTTCGTCATAGCGTGTACTCCGTTGGGTTGCTCAAGCACCATTGCCCGAGTACCACGGTGACGAAATACACGCGAACGGAAACAGAATCAGCGATCGCCTTGAGCGTCGTCGGAGGCAGCGTCAGGCGACGCTTGCTCCAGCGGAAGAACTGCCATCGCGCCAGATCGTGTGGCGGGCGCGCGATAGACGGCAGGCGCGGCCGGCGGTACCGGCGAGGGCGCGTGTCGATCGACCCGCGAAGCAGCAGGGGCGGCTTCGGTCCTGGCCGCAGCAGGCTCTTGACGCTTCGGAAGGATCTCGCCGAGCTTGGGCGTCGTGACGCCGATCAGCTTGGACCCTGCGTCCACCGCATCGCCCAGCATGCCCGCGGTGTCCTTGGCCGCCGTCCAGCCCGAGTCGGCCGCCTTGGAGATCGTTCCGGCCAGCTCGCCAGCAGAGTCGACTGCACGCGTGGCGGCCTGCGCGCCGGGGCGAACGGCCTGGGCAGCGCTGTCGATCGTCAGAGGGCCTGGCTTGTCGTGTGCCGCTTTCAGCAGCACGCCGCCGGCCAGAACCGCGGCACCGAGGAGAATGAGTCGAATCACTTGCGAGGCCTGCGCTTGGGTCGAGGAAGAGGTTCGGGTAGATCGCGCGGACAGATCTCGAGCAGGTCTTCCGGGCGATCTGGCATGTCGATGCCGGCATCGGCCAGGATCGAAAGGACGGCCTCGATGTAGTCGGAGAACTCGGCGTGATCGAGAGAGGTAGTGCTGATCGCCTGCAGCGCAACGACGCCATCGGCGCCCCGGACCTCTTCCAGGCCCAGGATCTGTTCCTTGAACTCGTTGTGCAGGTACTTCTGCGCCTGGACAGGCGTGCCAGCCGGGAGGGTCGCGCGCGCGGCGTGCCGGATGATTGACCAGTAGTAGCGCCGCTGGATGGGGGACTGCTGCAGCGGTGCTGCGGCAGGCTGGGGCGGTGCGGACTGGCTCACCCCAGAATCATATCAGTATCCGTTCTCCGCATCTAGCGTATCGTGACGTGTAGTAGGGCTGTGCGGTCTCATCGCTCATGTGGTGCATCCCCTTGCGTACGAACCAACACCCCCTCCACCGGAGCCACCACATGAACCTCGATCTGCACACCGCAGCAGCAGCTTCTGAGCCGACCCTTCTCGCGCAGGTTTGCGAGCAGTACGGCCTGGATCCGGCGCTGCGAGACATCTCGGAGACCTTCTGCGGCCAGTTCCATGTGGACGGGCCCGAAGACCCCGCGCGCGTCGCGCTCATCTCGGCTTTCGAGCTCGGGACGGCCGGAGCGCACGGGGCGGTCTGGGATCGAGAGCATCCGCCGCACGATGCGGTGATCGACAAGCTGGCAAGTCGCCTGCTCCAGACCTTCTGGGGCAACATCCGGGAGGTCGCACCATCGACCAAGCCGGACGACATCTCCAAGCTCATCCGATCCTCGCTGCTGCACTGATGCTCCAGACGCCGCCCGCCGTGACCTCACCGTCCGGCGGGCTTCGTCTTTTGCGCCGCGCGCGCAAAGAAAAACCCGAGCCTCATGAGAGGCCCGGGTCGGGTGGTTAGGCAGCTTCGAGCATGTCCTCCACCGTCTCATCCAGCGTCGACAGGAAGTCGGTCTGGCTGGAGTCGGTGGTGGCCTTGTGGGCCCACGCCTTGCGCGCGTTCGGTGGCAGTTGGCTGAAGGAGATCGTCTTGGCCAGCAGGTCCTCGATGTCGTACTCCAGGGTCAGACCAAGTCGGTCCTTGTAGGCAGTGCGCCGGCAGACCTCGTCGTGCTCGCTTTGCTGCGAGTGCGACACGGTCAGCACGCCGTATGACACGTACCACTTGTAGGCCTCGGTGATCCCTCCCGGGAAGAAGCCGTTGTCGAACTTCTCGAGCATGCGATCCATCTCGAACTCGAGCATGAGGCTCATGCTCTCGATGTCCACATCCAGCGACTGTCCGGTTTCCAGGTCCCACGCGGTTTCGCCGCTCGGGAGCACCTTCAGGTCCGGTGCGCAGCCACTGCCCTCGGTCAGCGCTTCCATGTAGGCGTCGCGCAGGCCGGTGAGGCCAAGGTAGTTCGCCGTCTCGTCCCAGTCTTCGCCGACGTAGAGGAACCGCGCGTCGGGGACGTCGGTCTTCGGTGCCGTTTCGATTTCCGGGATCTCGTAGCGGACGCCACGCTCCCAGATGTCGCGCTTGTCGGCCCAGACCTGGTAGGGCTTGGCCACGCCGTTCAAGCTCTGGATCGCGTCCAGCGCCAGCAGCATGTCGTCGGGCAGGATGCGGAACTTCGGACGTTCACCGGCGCGTCGTGCGCGCACAGTTTCGTCGTAGTCGAGTTGCATCATGTACCGCGTCAGCTCTCGGATCGTCGACGGGTGGAACGTGTCCGGCTGCACCGCGATGAACCCCGCGCGGATCGTGCGACCCACCCAGTGCCTGCGGCTCCAGTCGTACCTGATCGCCCTGAGAAACTTGTTCAGCCGATTGAGGCCTCGCGCGTACTCATAGCGTTCGTCGTGCTCGAGCATCGCTTCCAGGCTCTTGTCTTCTGCCTGGAGGCATACATAGCACCCATGACGCGCGCCGCAGCCGCCCTTCTTGGCCTTCGCGCCCTCGTGGATCGCATCCGCCACCACTGCGCAGGACGTGCCTGCGGCGTGAGAGTAGATGCGCATCGTCTCCTCGAAGTCGGTGAACGCGGTCCAGACACCAGAGGTGACCATACCCACGTACTCCCAGATGTCTTCGCTCGACCACATGGCCACCGGGCAAAGAACGAGTTCGTCGTCCTTGTTGCGCACCGGCACGTCAGCGCGATCGCCGCGCGCCTTCATGTGCATCGCACGCCGCTCGCTCTCGTCGAACCTGGTTCCCAGCAGCGTCACCGCTTCCGGGAGGTTCTGGTCCTTCAGCTGTCGGAACAGCTTCCGGCGATACGAACGCTGGGGCACGATCTTGTAGCTCACGGTGCAGTCACCCTTGGTGCCCGCCCAGCTCGGCAGCGCGCGCCCGCTGAGGATGCTCAACTGGAACGAGGATGCGAACGTCGGCGAGACGATCTTGGTGTGCACCCTGATGCCGCGCTCCTTGCAGAACTGCCGCACCTTGGCCAGCTCGGCCCGGTAGTGCTCCACGATCTCGGGGTTCTCCACGAGCGTGTCGCCCGTAGTGAAGATAACGAACGGCTTGCCTCCCTCGGCAGCGAACTCGGCTGCGGTGTTCAGCAGCAGGGCCGCCACGACGGACGAATCCTTGCCGCCCGAGAACGCGCAGACGGCGGGCCGGCCTTCGAGGAAGATGGCCTTGATGGCCTTGGTCGCGGACTCGACACGCTCCTCGATCGAGGGCATGACTTCGTCCATGCGGAACAACTCAATCGTCTTGGTATCCATTCAAAGCTCCTGATGGAGCGAACCCGACCGCGCCTTGCGGGCACGTGGGGTCCGCAAAGGTTGTGGTCGGAATGACCGGATACGGGGAGATGACGAACAGCGGCTGCTAGGGCGAGGCCGCGCCGGCGCAAAGAAAAGCCCGCCGGTCCAAGAGGAACGCGGCGGGCGGAGGGGTTGGGCGGTCAGGAAGCGCTGGGGCGCATCAGCCGCATGGCGTAGGTGCCTTCGACTTCACGCTGGGCCAGGCCCAGGAAGCGTTCGGCAGCGGCAGCGATGCTGGCATCGTCTGCGTTCGCGAAGATGCAGACGCCGCAGCTCGCCAGGACATCGCGTCCTTCGCTGTAGTAGCTGCCGCCGATCCAGTGCCTGCCGTCGTCGCCGGGCCAGCACCAGGCGGAAGCCGCCTTGACGCCGACTGCCGTCTCGAAGTGCTTGGCGACGAAGTCGTCGCGTCCAGCCTTTTCGGTCCAGCCGCCGGCACGCAGCAGTTGCAGCACCTTCTCGGGCACGTTGGGTTGCAAGCTCATGGCCAGTCCCGTCACGCCAGGTCGAGCTGCTCGGTTTCGTTCTGGGAGTTCGCAGCCTGGTCCACATGGAACCGGACGTACTCATTGCCAAGGTGACGAAGACCGTACAGCTGGCTGTCGTTCAGGTCGCCCAGCTTGACGTCGACGTTGCCCAGCGCAGGAAGGCCCAGCGCCGTGCACAGCTCGTCGAACTTGCCGCGGTGGTACCGCTCTTCTTCTGGAGGGCGCACGAGCGTGACGCGCGTCGAAGCCGGCAGCACCGTCTTGCTCTTGAGCACCTTGCGGAACTCGCGCAGCGCAGGCTCCGCGGAGCCGGGCGTCGCCATCTCGAGCTCGATTACCTCGTTCGACACGAAGCTGCCCACCGTGCTGTATTCCCAGCCCGTGAGGCGCGCGCCGTCGCGACCGACGATCACATGCTCCTGCTCGGTGCCACAGGTCGAAGCCCCCGGGAGGGTGTAGACCTGCACGTCCAGCGAAACCTTCGCCGGCGCCGGAATCGGCGTGCCGATCTCCGGGAACGGGATGCTGCGGTACACCGCGTTGCTGAAGAAGCGCCAAGCGTAGAAGCCCTCGAATCGACCATCGGTCAGGTCAGCCAGCAGGCGCAGGGCGCCGTCGGCGTTCATGTCGATGGTCAACTTCGGGCCCTCGGCGGCCGGGAAGCCATACGAAGCGAGCAGAGCGTTCACCGCGTCGCGGTGAGCCTCCGGCAGCTTGTACAGGCCGGGCCCGAACTCGCCTTCGACCAGGCCCTTTTCCAGGCGAACGGGGTTCGCCAGGTGCTCGCGCCAGTGCTTGATCCAGGCCGATGGCGTGCGGGCGTCACCCCGCAGGCTGCCGCCCTCGATGGCGCCGGCAGAGCGGATCATGCGCGCGATACAGGCCTCGTAGGTGCCGAAGAACGTGGTGCACCAGCGCGGGGTGCGCGGGTGCACGTTCGACTCGTAGCTCTGCTCCGACAGCAGGAAGAACACGGTGCCCTTCTCGTCGACGCAGGCCGCGGCCGCCTTTCCGACCACGTAGGTGGAACTCATCTTGATCTCCTTGTGAAAGAGGGCCGCCCGGGATGGGCGGCGTCAGCCTCATGGCAGGGGATGCAGAACACGCAAGGCCACGCCGAGCGGCCAAAGAAAAGCCCGCCGGATCAGGTGATCGCGGCGGGCGGAGGGCTTAGAGGCCGGACTCGCGGCAGAAGCCGAGAGCGGTCTGGTGCCGGTGACCGGCGGCCATGAAGTGCAGGACAGCCAGGCGATGGTGGTCGCCTTTGCTGTAGGCGTGCTGGCGCAAGCGTTCCTTGTGCGCCTCCGAGAACTCGTCTCGGCCGATGGCGGACACCTTGTAGTCGTGGATCCCGAAGTTCCTGCCGAACGTCGCCTGCGCGGCCTCGTCGGCCGTGTCGGACCAGCCCTGGCGGTGCTTGAGTGCGAGCTCCACGTGGCCTCGCGCGATACTGCGATGCTGCTCGGCGGTCAGGCCGGGCATGTAGCGACGCAGCAGCCGGCGACCGCCGGCCGGGTCCATGGTGCTCATGACGGACACGCGGCGCGTGTAGCCGCCCCAGCCGCGGCGCGGCTCAGCGTGGTACGCCGGATGGTCGAGGCGCAAGGCCTCTTGCTCGATGTTGCTCATGTCGATCTCCTTGGGTGAAAGGTGCGGTCGTGCACCTCATGCCCTGGGGATGCGCTACACCTGGCAGCAAAAGAAGAACCCCTCGCTGGCATGGCCAGGAGGGGTCGTGGGGGTTACATCAGCGCGGGAACTGCTTCGCCAGGCGCTCGTAGATCTGCGCGATCGAGTCGACGCAGTCGCCGCCGTTGATCGGGTCGTCCGTCGCGAAGCCCATCTCGACCAGCTCGCCCATCAGGCGGTCCAGGGCGCGGGCCTTGCGGATGACGGTGTCGTCGATCTGCGGGATCAGCTTCAGCAGCTCCTTGGCGACCTCGATGTGTCGGTCGGCCTGCGCAGCGTCGGCGGCGCGGTCGGCACTCTCCGGGCTGCTGAGCAACTCGACCAGCGATTCGAGGGCGTAACGGGTGACGTCACGGCGCTCGGCGTTCAGGTCGGGCACACTGGTGCCGATCACGAGCTCGCGGTTCTGCGCCAGGATCTGGCCGAGCACCTCGAGGTTGATCTCGCGCTTGACGCCGTCCGGGAACAGCTGATCGGCGAACACCGTCGACATGTCCTGCGTGAGCTGGTCGGCCGTCGCGTAGACGTCGGCCCAGCCTTCGGCGTGCTCGTCGATGTAGGCCTCGCGGTCCGAGTCGCTGTCGAACTCGCGCTGGCCACTGTCGGCCATCTCCGTCGCGCACAAGCGCTTGGCATGGTCCGTGTCCGCGGCGCGTACCGTGGTCGAGTAGGTGCCTTCGCCGTCGATGTCGTCGGCGTTGTAGGGCATGGTCACGTTGAAGAATTGCATGTGGTCTCTCCGGGAAAAGGGCGCGGAATTGCGCCTGGTACCCCGGGGATGCCGATAGCCGATGCATACGCGCCGTGCCGCAAAGAAAAGCCCCGCAGGCGACCGAAGTCGCGAGCGGGGCGGTGGGGTTAGGCCGTGAAGTAGCCGGCGGTCGGGTCGAACCGGTGTTGCCATGGGTAGGCAACGGTCAGTCCGAGCTCGGTCGCGAGCGTCTCCTGGCAGATCTCGGCGAAGTTCATTCGCCGGTAGGCCGCGTTCAGCTGGTCGATCATCGGGCTGTCAGGCCCTTCGATCTCTCCGTTGTCCGGCACGATGTACAGCGCACCATCCTCGTCCAAATACCAGTGGCCGGCATCCAGGTCGGGGTTGCGAACGCAGCAGCCTGCTTCGTTGTCGTAGCCGATGGCCATGCTCTGTCCTTGGTAGGTCAGCGCAGGGCGGCGGCGTCGGCGCTCTCTTCGGCGGCCGCGCGCTTGGCGTAGGCCGCGAAGATGGGCATGAGCCCCATCTCGCGGATGAAGCCTTCCAGGTGGATCACCTGGCTGGCCTCGTTCCAGCCTTGCGCGTTGCAGGTCGCTTCCCAGTCGCTCTCGCCGAGCGGTTCCGTCACGTCGCCGCGGATCTTCTCCGCGTTGACGCCCAGGGTCAGGGCGAAGTCGAGGTTGGGCTCTTCCACCGGGGGCATGTCCAGCCCCTGGCGAATGACCTTGCCGCTCTCGGTCTTGTACGTGAGCGACGGCTCGAGCCAGATGGCGCCGTTCGAGTCGCAGTAGGCCGTGTGCCCGCCGATGGCCACCGTGTCGGGGTAGTTGCCGTCGTCGTAGTCGTCGCCGCACTCGTGGGTGAAGCTGCCGTCCTCGTCACGGTAGAAGTGCCGCACCGAGTGGGTGCTGAGGTTGCCCTCCAGCGTGTTGACGATCTCGGTACCGGCCGGCGAGAAGGCGACCAGGTCGCCGAGGATCTTGAACTTCTTGGTCATGGTGGGGTTTCCGTTGGGTGAAAGGGTTGGTCAGATGTCGCCGGTGGCGTTGCGGTAGGTGTCGCGGACGGCCGGCAGGCCGGCGTAGGCCAGGCGCTGCTCGGGGGTGAGCAGTTCCCACATGGCGCGCAGGAAGTCCTGCAGGTCGCCGACCTCGTGGTCGGGTTCCGAGTCCTCCCCGTGCTGCTTGGCGGCCTCGATGAGGACCTCCAGCGGCTCGAAGTCGACCGGTTCCGGCTGAGCCTCGGGAGCCGCCAGGACCTGGATCTCCTTCTCGGGGAAGGCGATCACGTTGGCGAACTCTTCGCGGTCGGGTTCGAACTGGTCGCCCAGGAACGCCTGGAACTCGGCCTCGCCGAACTGCGCGCCGGCGGGGACGCCGAACGCGTAGTGGCTCGAACCGTGGCGGTGATCGTGCTGGCCGATGACCAGGCCGAACGACGCGCCTTCCAGCTTCTTCGCCACGGCCGCGGCCGCGTCGACGGCATCGCCGCTGGTCACGGTGTAGCCGTCGGCACAGCCGTCGGCGGCGGACATGGAGGCGATCTCGGCCACGAGGGCCAGCAGGGGCTGGACTTGGGAACGGGTGTACATGGGTTTCTCCTTGGGTGGATGCGGCTTGCGGCCGCGGGTCTAGGTCAAGGGTGATGAGGAACACCGAAGGACAAGCCGGCGGGCCCCGGCAAAGAAAAAGCCGCCCGGTGAGGGGCGGCTTTGAGGGGTTTGCTGGGGTCAGACCACCAGCTCGAACTGCTCCTGCTCCTGGCGTCTCACGACGGCAGCGATCGGATCTTTCGGTTCCTCGGGCTGCGGCGCGGGCGCTGCAGCGGCGACTTCGGTCGCTTCGACCATCGCGGTCGTTTCGTCGGCTTCGTCGCCGGGCTCGTCTTCCAGGGTGACCAGATCCAGGGCGTGCAGATCTCCCGCGCGCATCTTGATCCCCGCCTTGCGGCGGATGGCCACGTAGCGCATCACGGCATCGTAGGTGAAGCCGGCGATCCGCGATCGTTCGTCGGACAGGATGTCGTGGAACGCCTGGTAGAACTCCTGCGGATGGCCGTGGCCGGTCGAGTCGTCTGCGTCGTGCAGGTACTCGTGCAGAAGCAGGTGCTTCAGCGCATCGAATGCCTTGAACGCGTGCCCGGCGGAGCCTCCGATCTTCAGGAACTTGCGCTCGATGAAGATCTTCGTGCGCCCGTCCGTGAAGCCATCGACCGTCTCCGATTCGCAGACGCGGATCTCGCGGTCCGTGTTGCAGCCAGGCACCGCCGCGCGGAACTGGTAGGACAGGTCGCGCAGCACGCGAAGCACCAGCTTCTCGTGCTTGCTCAGCTCCTTGTCGTCCACGATGTGGTGGTTCTCGCTGATGACGCCGGCCACCTCATCGATCGGGCGCAGCATCTTCTGCAGCTCCTCGAGGTGGTACGTTGCCGAGTAGCCGGCGCCGTGCCTGACTGAGCCCATGAACGTCGCCAGGTTCTTGGCGATCCGCTCGAAGATCTCGGGCAGCGCCATGTGCCGCGCGCGCTCGATCGTCTTCGGCGAAATCACCAGTGCCAGCTTGCGCTGGTGGACCTTGTCGGCCTTGAGCGAGTAGTCGTCCGGCACTGCGATTGCGTTGCCAGCCAACCGCCCTGCGCGGTGCAGGCCCGTCAACGAGTGGTGCTTGCCACTGTAGTCGGTGAAGACCTTGGCGTTCTCCAATGCGTCCGTCATCTCCTCCAGCGTTTCGAAGCTGCCAGAGAGCAACCGGCCGAGCATCATGTCGCGGTAGGCGTCGTTCTGCGTCGGCTTCTTCTCTTCGAACTGCTTCGCGTGCGCTCGGACCTTCTGCGCGATGCGCTTCCAGACCGCACACTCGGCCAGCAGGATGTCGTTGCGGGCGAAGTTCACCTCCAACTGCTGCTTGGACACGACGATGCCGCCGATGCCGTAGTCGCCGAAGTAGTTGCGCACGTGCACGCCGAGGTTGTAGACCTCCAAAGCGCGCGCCTGGGGTCGGAGCAGGTAGTACGCATCGTCATCGACGAAGGTCCACTTCTCCTTGTCCAGCTTCACCGACACCCGGTCACCGTTCACGAGGACGGGAATCGGGGCGTACTTGCACAGCTCGCGCAGGTTGTCGGTCACCCGGATCACCTCGGCAGGCGACAGCGGGTCATACAGCTCGCCCTCGATCTGGCAGCCCTTGTGGGGCTTGCCGTCGACCGCGGTCAGGTCGTATGCCAGGCCCATGTCGCGGATGTCCACGGCCATCGCGAAAGCGCCTGAGCGCCAGCGATTGCGGGTGAAGGCCATGACCTGACCTCTTCCCATGCGGAAACGGCCGTAGCGGGCGTCGCCCTTCTCGTGCGGCGTGCCGAACGTCTCGAACCAGTTCTCGATCTCCTCGCGCGACTGGAAGCCGCGGCCGTCATCGCTGACGGTCAGGTGGGTGCCAGTGAGGGTGACCTGGACCTTCGTCGCGCCGGCATCGATCGAGTTCATCACCAGCTCGAGCACGGCCTTGCCGAGCGTGCCGGCCTGCGACTTGATGATCGACCAGAGGATGGACTTGTCCATCCGGAATTCGCGCCTCTCGGCGGCTTGGGTGTTGCGTTGTTCCAATGGGTTCTCCTTGGGTTGGTGCGGCTTGCGGCCGCGGTTCAATACCCAGGGGGATGTGGAACAGAGGGGTGCAAGGAAATGCCCGCCGGTCCATGTGGAACTCGGCGGGCAAGGTGGGGTTAGTGAAAGGCTCCGTCACCGGAATGGTGTTGGAGCCCGGGGTCAAGCGGCGGCGCGGAGGCCGGCCATCGGTTTGCCGATCAGGCTTGCAACGGCCAGGATCTCCCCCGGACGAGCTGCCTGCAGCTTTTCTGATCGGCCTCGCTTGCAGTATTCGTCGACGGACATCGTTCGCCAATCGGGGGCGGGCCGGTCGCTGCAAAGATGCCAGCCGTCATGAGGGGTCGAACGACGAAAGACGTCCACCCCCACAGAGCGGTGCAGGCCCACGCCAAAGTAGGCTTGGGCCACCAGCTTGACTTCCGATCCGTCGTTCCGGGTGATGACCCGGGTTACCTTCGTGACCAGTTCTTCCATCGGTCTTCCTTGTTTCAGCGCCCAGGTAGATCGGGTGGCCCTGTTCGGCCGCCGACCCACCAGCGCGGGTTGGTGATGGTGCCTAGCGGAATCCCAGAGCCACCGCGGTGACCATGGGGTCCTCGTCGTGCGTCACGGCAACGACATGTCCGAGCGTCATCGGATTCGTGATGGCCGAAGCCACCGCGTCCAGCACGTTGTCATGCGTCGAAGCGGCATATTGCCCCGACGAAAACCAAACGCGGATCATCGGATCTCCCTTCAGGCCTTGATGAGCTTCGCGTCGGCGAGGCTCTTGGCCAGCTGAGACAACTGCTCGAACCCGGACGGGTCGATCACGTCGACGAGCCACTCGCGACCACGCTCCAGGCCGTAGGCCAGGCGTGCGTAGATGCGTTGGGTGTCGTCGGCGCCGATGAAGCGCGCCCAGACGGCGTCGTTGTTGGCGGCCGAGGTGTCGTGGTCGACAACTTCGAGCGCGCCGCCGGCGATCACCATGCCATCGAGCGCATCGATCAGGTTCTGGAGGTAGTTGGGCTCCTCGCCGTGGCCGGCGTGGCAGGACAGGTACAGGCTCAGCGTGCCGTCCTCGGTCAGCTCGATGCTCTGTTCGTAGTCGTCGGCCAGCGGCATCTCGCCGAAGTTCGGAACCGACTCGCCTTCTGCCAGGTTGATGTTGAAGTGGTCCGTGAAGAGCGTGATGGACGCCCAGATGAACGGCAAGGTCACATCGGGCTTGACCTTGAGCGTGGCGCGGACGGCCATATCGTGGCTGGACATGAGAGTTTCTCCTTGGGTTGGTGCGGCTTGCGGCCGCGGTTGAGTGCCCGAGGAGATGCGAAACAGCAGAGCGCAAAGAAAAGCCCGCCGGTCCATGAGGAACGCGGCGGGCGGGCGGGGTTAGACCACGAGGACGGGGATCGAGCCAGGCGTCGCCCGCGACCACAGGTGCTGGGGCACCACGCAGTAGCGGTAGAACGCCGACTTTTGAACGGCCAGGACAAGCTGGCCGTCGATCCACTGCTCGCGATACCTTACGAACGAGCTGTGCACCGGGTTGTAGAGGCTGGGCACCGGTGTCGCGCGGAAGCCGTGCTGACCCTCGAGTTCGCGTTCGATGCTCTGGCTCGTCAGCGCGTCCAGGCAGTAGTCGGCCACGAGCAGGCGCTCGCCGGGCTGCTGTTGGGCAGCCGCCAGCGTTCGCGCCCGCGCCGATACGTCCTTCGGCGACCAGGCCAGCTCCTCGTACGTTGCGGTCAGGGGGACCTTGACGTCGCGCTTGGTGCCGTTGCCGGCCCGGAAGCGCACCGAGAAGATGACCTCGAACGGCTCACGGTCTACCTCGTGCGACTTGTCGTGGAGTTCGGTGGCGATGCTGCCCATTCAGGCCGCCTCCAGCGCGCGCTGCAGCGGCAGCACGCGGCACAGCACGTCGGCCACCCACTGGGTGTAGCCGCGGTCGGCCAGCGCCGGCGAGGCGGCGTGAGTCAGGCTCCGCCGGCGGCGGTCCAGTTGCGCGCGGCGCGCCGCGGTCTCCTGCTCGTGAAGCGCGTCGGCGCCGTCGTAGACGGCCTGCGCTTCGGCGCGGGTCTCGCCACCGCGGAGGTGCGCGCTCAGGTAGGCCCGGCGAGCCGCGTTGCCGCGCTCCTGCATCTGGTCGTGCAGGCGCTGCAGACGCCGGCTGCGCTCGAGGCGCCGCAGCGCGGCGGCGGCCTTGAACTTCCGGCTGTTGAGGTTCAGCAGGACCTGGGTGACCAGCTGAGCGCCGATCTCTTCCTTCTTGGGGACGCTGAAGGACAGCACGAAGTGCGAGAGGCGATCGAACTGCAGGCAGAACGCCCACGAGTCCGGGCCGTCGATCACGAAGTGCTCGACCGCGGTGCCGTGCAACGGGTCCAGGGACACGCCGCGCAGCGTCTCCAGCATGAACGCTGCCTTTGCGGTCGACGAATCGTCCGCAGCTGCAGCGGCTTCCTGCATGCCGGCGCTGGTGAGCAAGGTGACCTGTTCCGGGGTGAGCATGTGGCGGCCGTGGTGAACGACCTGTTGCCACGCCTGAAGAATTGACATGGGATCTCCTATGGGGGTTGATGGGAACGCAGGCACACGCGAAGTGCCTGACCCCCGGAGATGCAGAACGGCCGCGGCTACGCGCCGTCAGGCCCGGCCGACCACCGCGATGATGATCTGGCCGGGCCCGGCGAAGAGGACGAGCAACGCGCCTGCGACGAGGAAGGGGCCGAATGGAATGCGCAATCCACCAACGCTGCGGCCGGCCAGCCTGATCGCGAGCGCGGCGAGCGCCCCGAAGAGCGCGGCGATCACGATGATCGGCAGGATCATCTGCCAGCCTAGCCAGACGCCCAGCGCGGCAAGCAGCTTGAAGTCGCCGTAGCCGATGCCCTCCTGGCCGGTGGCAAGGCGGAACGCCCAGTAGACGGACCAGAGCGAAAGGTAGCCCGCGACCGCGCCGAGCAAGGCGTCGGCAGGCGGGATGGTGGCGCCGAGCGCGGAGGCCGCAAGCCCGGCCCAGAGCAAGGGCAGCGTGATCGCATCCGGCAGGAGCTGGGTTTCCAAGTCGATCGCCGCGAGCACGACGAGCGCCGCCGCGAATGCGCACCACAGAAGGGTCGCCGGCTGCGCGCCAAGGCGCCACGCAAGCGCCGCGAACAGCATGCCGGTGGCGGCCTCCAGGATCGGGCCGCGAACCGGGCGGGATGCGGCGCACCGGCCGCAGCGTCCGCGATGCAGAAGCCAGCCGACCACAGGAGCGCGCTCGAGCCAGCTGAAGCGGTGGCCGCACGTCGCACACGAAGCGCTGACGCTGATGTCCTGGCTCTCGATGGCCTGGCGCACCCCGTCGGCGGACTGCGACAACCGAGCTGCGGCCGCGGGGTCAAGGCCTGCATGCGCGCGCAGCGCGTCGGGGTCGGAGAGTTGCACTGCCGCCTCGCCAAGCCACCGCATTTCGAGCACGCGCGGCAGCAGGCGCGCCATCACGGAAAGGGCCATGCCGACCAGCAGGCCGGCTGCGCCGAGCGCCCAGGGCGAAAGCAGCCAGCGGCTGTCGATCAGGTGGAACAAGGAAGGCATGAAGGTCGAGGGTCAGAGAAGCTCGTGCGGGGTCGGCTTCGGGCGGGAGACGGCCGGCGCGGAGGCGGCGCCGGGCTGGATTTGGTGGTCGGCGCGCCGACGGATGGCGATCAGCGTGCCGGAGGAGACCCAGTCGGACTTGCCGGCCAGGCGGTCGAAGTCGTCCTGCGTCAGGTGAATGACGTTGTTCTGGCCGCGCGCCAGCAGCGGGCCGGTGGAGCCGTCGCGGTTGACGAAGTGCTTGGAGATCAGGCACTGGTCGGGGCTCAGGCAAACATCCTTGAGGCCGCGCGGCTTCTGCAGCTCGTAGCGGTACCAGATCTCGCGTTGGTCGCCGGTGGTCGAGCGCACATCCTCCAGGGTCAGCAGCAAAGCACTCAGCGTCGCGACGGTCTGGCCGGGCAGCGACCACAGATCCAAGCCGTCCGCCACCATGAGCAGGCCCGCGAACACCTCGGCCGACATGGGCGGCTTGGAGTTCAGCGCGCGCAGGCAGAACGCAAACGACCTTCGCAGGTTGGCATCCTGGAGGTAGCTCGTGCGGAATCGCTCGCCCGTCACGGCGTCGCGCCGGGCCTCCTTGAGCCAGGCGAAGCGACGCTCGTTCTTCGAGTGCAGCGGGCACCGATCGGCCGGGTCCGGCTCGCCAGCCTTCACGGGCGCGTGGGCAAAGTAGGCGCCGCGCGCGGATGAGTTCTTGCCGCCGTGGTACGTGGGCGCACCGCAGCACAGACACCGGATGGTCCGTTCAGGGGAGCCTTGCGGGGGCTGCCCCAAGGCGCTGGCGCGAATGCGCTTGCCGTCGACGAGTGCAGATTCCATCCTAGATTGCGTTTGATGCCTCTTTGAATTATACTCACGTGTTATGGATGACCGCAAGCCACCCCTCGCGTACACGGGCATTGGGTCGAGGAAAACGCCCGGTGCCGTGATCCAGCTCATGCAGGGCATCGCCCGCCGCCTGGCTGCGCGCGGCTTCGTGCTGCGCTCGGGCGGCGCCGACGGCGCGGACCTGGCGTTCGAGACCGGCGCGGGCGAAGGACCCAAGGAGATCTACCTCCCCTGGCGCGGCTTCAATGGCAGCCGATCCACACTGTTCAACCTGACCAACAGCGATGCCGCCGCCGAGATCGCGGCCACCATCCACCCGGCGTGGCCCAGGCTCAAGCCGTCCGTGCAAGGACTGCACACGCGCAACGTCTACCAGGTGCTCGGCCAGGATCTGGCGAGCCCGTCGCAGTTCGTCGTCTGCTGGACGCCCGATGGGGCCCAGACCGAACAGGAAAGGAGTGCCGAGACGGGTGGGACCGGGACGGCGATCGCGCTGGCCAACCGCCGCGGCGTGCCGGTGATCAACCTGGCTCGCGAGGGCGCCATGGAGCGACTGACCGCGCTGGTGCTCGGGGACGGCCTGCTGTGAGCCTGTCGCCTACCCATCTCCTGGACCCCGCCTTTGTGCGGTGCCTGCAAGCCGCCGCCGGCAACGGCGAACTCGTCGCCAACTATGACCGCCTGCGCGGCACCAACCTGAGCCGCCGCGGCGCGCCGATCGAGCTCGAGATCGATCGCGCCAGCGGACGGCTCGACGCCGACATCAAGGGCTTCATCGACTTCGTCCACGAGGCCATCTACACCCGCCTGGAGCCGCAAGCGCTGGCCCAGCTGCGCAACCACGAAAGATCCGAATGACCCGCGCTCTCGCCCTCTACCGGCGCCACTCGCAAGCGGCGCTCGTCGAGATGCAGTCCGAACTCTGTGCCGACCCGGCCAGCCGCAACACCGCCGGCGGGCCGCAGCTGTACATCGACAGCGTGCGCCGCAAGCTCTCCGACATCGCCCAGGCCATCACCTACCACCTGGATGACAAGCGCGCCGCCGCGGGCAATCCCGTGCCGACGAACGGCTACTCCGGCCGCAACTCGAAGCGACGACGATGAGCTGCCGGCCGTTCCTCCCGCGCGCATTGCGCGCCTTCGCATTTGCCGCCGCCCTCCTCTCGCACGGTTGTAGCAGCCCACCTACCCTGGGAGCGATCGAGACCCCAGAGCGCCAGGCCTGGCAACCCCAGGGGCTGCAGGTGACCACCGAGATCGACGAAAGGCCGACGCCGGCCCAGCCGATCCTGCTGATGGCAGGGATCAGCCAGGACAACGTGATCCAGCCCGAGGAGATGAGGATTCAACTCGTCGGCGCACCGAAGCTGGACGCGAGCGCATCCATCGGGGTCGTGTTCGACGACAAGACGCGCACGTCAATCCAACTCGCCGGCTACTGGCGCCACGACGCCAGCGACAACACGCTGGTCATCCCCGCCGACGCAGTGCGCGAGCTGCTCGGCCGGCTGCCGAACACGCCGGTGCAGGTGATGCTCGGCCTGGCCGGGAGCGATGGCGACTTCGCCTACGCAGTGCGGTTCGAGCTGCGCGCGCCGCCGCCGCCGGTGGTCGCCGAGGCGGCGAAGGGTACGCCCGCCTGATCGGCATCACCCTGGATCAGGAGCATCCCGCCCCTGGAACCCATGGAGAAACGCCACATGAAGGCCATCAACATCTTGGACCGCAACGGCACACCGGTGACGGTGGGCGCGAAGGTCATGGTTCAACGCTGCGTCGGCCGCTACGGCCGCGTCGACCAAGTCGAAGGCACGATCGAGCAGTTCGTCGAGCACCACGGCGCCGTACTGCGCCTGAACCAACCGGCCCGCCGGCGCATGCGCGACCACGAAGTCTGGGTCAAGCCCGGCGAGCAGCTGTACGTGTCCTTCCCTGGAAAGCTCGATGGCGACAGCCTGACCTGCTTCAACCGGTTCGAAGACTTCGAGCACGGCCACGAAACCTGGGTCCAGGTGATCCAGTAAACACAAAGCCCCGGGCGTCCTATCGGACCTCGGGGCTTCTTCTTTGGTGCGCGCGTGGCGCCGCGCGCGGGGCATCAGGCGGCGCGCGCCTCCTGTGGCGACGGCGACAGGATCTGGCGCAGAGGCTCCCCGCCGACGATCTCCCGCTCGAGCAGCGCCGCAGCCAGTTGGTGCAGCGCGGAGGCATTGGCCGTGAGGATCTCGCGCGCACGGCGCTGGGCGGCGGACAGCAGTTCGCGCGCCTCCTGCAGCGCCTGCTCCTGCGTCTGCGGACCCAGAAGCTCCTTGGGGACGCCCGCCATGCTGAGCAGGCCGAAGTTCGGCGAGAAGCCCAGGGTCGAGACCATCGAGATCGCCAGCTCCGTCGCTCGACGCAGGTCGTCGGAAGCGCCGGATGACACGTCGCCGAAGATCGCCAGCTCGGCCTCGCGCCCGCCCAGCAGCATGGCCAGCCGGCCGGACAGCTCGCCTTCGGCGTAGAGCGGATCCTCGTTGTCGCGCGACACGTAGGTGGCGCCGAGTGCGCCGCCGCGCGGCTCGATCGACACGCGCTCGACGTTGCCGGCGCCGGCCCGGTGCGCGACCAGTGCATGCCCTGCCTCGTGGTACGCCAGGCGCTTGCGCGTGTCCTCGGTGAGCACACGCGGTGCTCCGGTGACCTCGCCGCCCAGCTGGAATGCCTCGACGGCTTGCGTCAGATGTTCCTGCGTGACAACAGGGCTGCCAGCCTCCGCGGCGCACGAGGCCGCCTTGTTCACGGCGTTGGCGATGTCCGCCGGCGACATGCCGGAGGTCATGCGCGCCAGCGCGGCGGTGTCCAGGTTCGGCTCGGCAGCGACACGGCCGGCATACAGGTCGAACAGCTGGGCGCGTTCGGCAACGGTGGGGAGATCGACGGGGATCACCATGTCGAACCGCCCCGCGCGGCGCAGCGCCGGGTCAAGGTTGTCGGCGTGGTTCGTCGCGGCGACCACAATGACGCGCTCCTCGTCGGAGAAGCCATCCATCTCGACCAGCATGCAGTTGATGATCCGGTTCATCTCCGTGGTGCTGGCGTTCTGGCCGGCGCCGGAGCTGCGGCGCCCGATGCCGTCGATCTCGTCGACGAACAGAATGCACGGACTACTCCGGCGAGCCTGGCGGAACAGCTTGCGAACCTTGAGAACGCCCAGGCCGAAGAACATGCTCGTGAAGTAGGAGCCGTCCACGGCGATGAAGCGGGCGCCGGTCTCACCGGCGAGTGCCTTGGCCAACAGAGTCTTGCCTGTGCCGGACGGGCCGGTCATGAGCACGCCGCGCGGCGCGCGGGCACCGACCTGCAGGTAGGCAGCCGGATCCTCCATGAAGCGGCCGACGCGCAGCAGCGCCGACTTGGCGGAGCCCGCGCCGACGACGTCGTCGAAGCGTTCGCGCGGCCGCTGCGCCAGGCGCACGCGGTCATCGTCGCCGCGCGCCTGGATCTGCACGCACAGCAGCATCACGAGCGCCACGCCGGCAATCCAGAGAGCCGGGCCGGAGATGCGCTGGAACACCGCCACGATGCGCTCGACTCGGCCGCGCCAGTCGACGTCGACCGCTACCAGTGTGAAGCCCTTCGCAGCACTCTTCTCTGCGAGGTGGTCGGCGGCCGTGCCGGCGCAGGAAACGGCGGTGCAGCCCGGCACCAGCGCGCTGAGCTTCGTTCCGTCCTTGAGCGTGTAGAGCAGCATGGTGCCAGCGCCGCCCGAGGCGATGCCGACGTCGGCCAGGCTGCCGGCCTCCAGTGCGAGCTGGAAGTCGCTGACCGGACGCGGGTTCTTGACCCAGTCGTCGGGCGCCTTCTCGAAGGCGGCGGCGGCGGGGCTCTTGCGGGCCAGGGATTCGGCCTCGGACATCCGCTCCACGGCGTTTGAGGCGAGGAGGGCCGCGCCGATGGCGAGGGCGGCAAGCAGCGGGCCGCGGCGGCGCTTCAGCAGCGCAAGCAATCTGGTTGGAAAGGACATGATTCACGCCTAGTATACCTACGTGTTATGTCCCAATCAGGATCAAACTGTTGCGTCAGTGCAGCCGTGGTTCACGGGGATAGTGGTGAGGCAGGCGGTGCCAGGCCAGGAAAGAGGGGCGCGATCCGAAGCCGAAGCGCTTCCAACGACGAATGATTGACGCGGGCCAGCAGCCTCTTCCCAGTCCCAGACATCGCGATGCCTTCGACCTGACCAACACGCGCGAGCGCCTGCACGCCGCCCCGAATCCGATCTAGGTCGTGCGGGCCGAAACCAGGGGCTCCGGCACCCAGTGCATCAAGATCCCTGTCAGCCAGGTCCTCCCAAGTGAGTATTTGGGCTGCCCTCATGGCATTTGCGAGCCTGGAGTCGCCGAAGGGCGTGTAAACCAAGTCTCCAGTGAAAAGGCCGCGCTGCCGCGATGTGGCTTCGAGCGTCTCAGCTTGCTCGAGGAAGAAGAGGTAAAGCTGCCCCAGATGACTTTGCGCAGCGCTGAGCTGTTGAGCGAGCGAGGCTCGTGGGTCCGTCATGACCCTCGCGATATGGAGCATCTCGGATGAGTCACAGCCGAAACAAGAGAGGGATAGCGCCATGCGGCCGAGCAGCGAAAGGTCGTCAAGGCGCGCCTGGACAGCGGTGATGTTGGTGTTCATGATTGAGATCATGTGCGACCGAGGCGAGATGAGCAAAAGCCGAAAATGCGAGCGCTGAGCGCGAATAAAAGGGCCGTTGATGCAAACGCGGCGGTGTGCTCGCAACTGAGAATGAACGCAAGGGGAAAGGCGAATGCCAGAAAGCAAGTCCATCACCATCGTCGCGGACAGTCGTGAGACGGTCGGAGGCATACCGGCGCGCCTGGCCCAGATGCCCGGCGTGGTCGTCGAGAGCGCGCAGCTGGACTCCGGCGACTTCATCGTCGCGCCGGGCGTAGTCGTCGAGCGCAAGCGTAACCACGACTTCGCCGCGTCCATACTGGACGGCCGGCTCATGCCGCAGGTGAAGCTGATGAAGGCAGAGTTCGAGAAGGTGGTCGTCCTGATCGAAGGCGACGTGCACAACACCTCTTCCCGGATCGCAGACGCGGCGCTGCACGGTGCGATCTCCTGGCTGGCCATGCTCGAGGGCGTCTCGCTCATCTACGCGCGCGACGCCGCGGACTCGGCCGGGCTCGTGGCCACGATGGCGCGCCACCTGCAGCACGGCCTGGGCTACGAGATCTCGCTGCGATCAGGAAAGCCGAAGGACCTGCGCACCCTGCAGCAGTTCCTCGTCGAGGGCCTGCCAGGCGTCGGCCCGGGGCGAGCGCAGGCCATCATCGCCCACTTCGGCAGCGTGCACGCCGCGCTTGTGGCCACGGAACAGGAACTGGCGGGCGTGCCGGGGCTAGGCGCGAAGACAGCCAAGAAGGTGCACGAGGTCCTGCACGCAGCCTGGTAGGCGCGCCGGCGCCAGAATGACGAAAGGGGCGCCCCTTTCGGAGCGCCCCTTCGGTCTGGGTCAGCACAGCCGCGAGCCCTTGGGCAGGCGGCTGGCCAGCCACTCGTGCACGTCAGCCCGAATGCGTCGGCCCTCGAGCAGGAAGGTCTCGAAGAGCGACGGCACGTAGGGCAGGTACAGCAGTGGCATGCCGGCTTCCTCCGGCGTGCGGTCGGCCTTGCGGAAGTTGCACGCCGAGCAGCTCGCCACGCACTCCATCCAGCCGTCGCGCCCGCCGCGGCTTTGAGGCAGGATGTGGTCGACGGTCAGATCGCGGTCGGGGAAGGTGTCGCCGCAATAGGCGCAGGTGAAGCGATCGCGCCGCATCAGCTTGTCCCGCGCGAACGCCGGCTCGATGTCGAAGAGGTTGACCTTCGCCGAGCCGCGCAGCGCGATGATGGGGTGGACCTCGATCAGCGACTGGCGGCCGGTGGCCATGTTGATGCCGCCGCGCAGCGTGGTCAGCGGGCCATCGCCGTCGAACCAAGCCACCGAGTCGGTCGCGTAGTGCAGCGCCGCTGCCTGAGGCGAGATCCAGGCCTGCGGGGTGCCGTTGATGTCGAGCTGGAGCACGTCGTGATGCAATTGAGGTTCCTCCTTTCCGATGAGTGGGGCTGAAGACCCCACCAGCTCGGAAAGGGCTCTCCGTGTGCGCTGGTCTCCGTCGCAGGCCTCGAACCTGCACGCCTTGCGGCACGAGGCTCTCGACCTCGCGCGTCTACCGATTTCGCCAGACGGAGATGTTGGTGGTAGTCCCCGAGAGTTTCGAAATCTCGACCTTCGCCGTGTGAAAGCGCTGCTCTGCCTCTGAGCTAGGGGACTGGATGGTGGCAGGCGCGGCAGGATTCGAACCTGCGTACACCGGGTCAAAGCCGGCTGTCTGAGGCCACTCGACTACGCGCCATCCGATCACGCATGCCTGCTGCCGTACAACAAGGCATGAGCCATCGGACGAATCAGTTGGTGCGGTCGCAGGGCATCGAACCCTGGCCTGCCGGTTAAGAGCCGGCTGCTCTACCCCCTTGAGCTACAACCGCGATGGGTGAAAGTGGCGTCTCGTGCGGGGTTCGAACCCGCGATCTCCGAGGTGAAAGCCCGGTGTCCTGGACCACTAGACGAACGAGACGAAGAAGGCACCGACCAAGAAAGGAGGTCGGGAGTTGATGATCTGGCGGAGAGCGCGCGGATCGAACGCGCGCGGCGCTTCTCAGCACCGGCATCGGCTTAGCAAGCCGCCCCCTTGCCGCTCGGGCAGCTCTCCTTGTTCTTGCGACACGCCTTGCGGTGGCTCGACCATCCACCGTTGCCGCGTACGGTCTTGCCGCAGCTGCAGGTGTGGATGCGAGTGGCGTGCTTGCGCGCCGCGGCGCGACGCTTGTTGGAAACGATGTTCATGCCCATGTGCAGGCCTCCTGTCCAGTAGTCGGAGGCCGTGACAGCCGCGGCCCCTCAACACATAGTCGGAGGCTGGGACAGGCAGGTGGTGCCCAGCGAGGGAGTCGAGCCCTCACGCCTTGCGGCGGCCGCTTTTGAGGCGACTGCGTCTACCAGTTCCGCCAGCTGGGCATGATCGAGATGGGGTGCAGAAGCGGCCTCGAACCGCCGACTACCAGGGTCACATCCTGGGGCTTTGCCAACTAAGCTACCTGCACCACTGGAAGAAGATGGTCGGGATGGCGGGCTTCGATCCCGCGGCCTCCTGCTCCCCGAGCAGGCGCGCTGCCTGGCTGCGCTACATCCCGAAGTGGCTGTGGTCTCGGTGACAGGGCTCGAACCTGCGACCCTCGCGTCCCAAACGCGATGCGCTACCAGCTGCGCTACACCGAGGTGGATCTGGTGGTGATGGTCGGCGTGGCGGGCTTCGATCCCGCGTTCTCCTGCTCCCGAAGCAGGCGGATTGACCTGGCTTTCCTACACGCCGTTGTGTGTTCTTGGTAGCCGCTGTTGGCTTCGATCCAACGACCCCCGCCTTATCAAGACGGTGCTCTACCAGGCTGAGCTAAGCGGCCAAGGTGACCCAGCGCTCTCGCGCCAGGTCAGGTGCGGACGTATCCGCGAAACGTCATGCTGATCCGCGGCCCGCAGATGAAGCCGGCCTTCGGGATCCTGTGCATGTGGGTGTCCTGCATGCCGGGTTTCATCACGCACAGGCTGCCCGACTCGAGCAACAACTTCTCGACCGACAGCGTGTCGCTGTTCGGACGGAACCAGATCTCGCGCTCCGCGCCGACGGTGACGATCGCGATCGGGCGCTCGTCGTCCATCTCCGGCGAATCATCGGCGTGCCAGCCGAGGTGATCGCGAGCATCCTCGTACCCGTTGAGGAAGCAGACCTCCATGGCCGCGCCGACGCGCGACTCGACGGCAGCCTTCACGGCCGACAGCGCGGGGTGCCACTCCTTGGGCAGGTACTCGCGTACGCCGGCGCCGCTGCCGTAGGTGTACGGCACGGCCACGTCGTTGCAGTAGAACTCGCGCCTTGGCGTCGAGCCCCTGCGCTCCCAGTCGAGCTCGGACCACAGGGTGTTGAACAGGGAGGCAGGATCCGCAACGAAGCCCGCCTCGTAGGTGACTGGCGCCTTCATGGCGTTCCTTTCATGCGTGTGGTGGCTCCCCGACTTGGTCTCGAACCAAGGACCTCCTGGTTAACAGCCAGGCGCGCTACCAGCTGCGCTACCGGGGAATGGGTTGTGGTGCGTCCGGACGAAGTCGAATCGCCGGCCTCGGCCTTCGGAAAGCCGCGCTCTGTCCACCTGAGCTACGGACGCGTGGTGTTGTGGTGCCTCGTGGCTGGATCGAACAGCCGACCTACCCGCTAGGAACGGGCCGCTCTGTCCGCTGAGCTAACGAGGCGAGATGCCGAGGCGCGCGCATGCACGCGCATGGACTCGACGGGCAAGGTGAACGGCACGGCAGTCGCTCGCGTCGCCAAGGACGTCGAGCAGCAGCGCCTTCTCCGGCAGGTACACCAGAGAGAAGGCCGTGTCGTTCGCGACGATCGACGGCGTGTTGTGCACCAGGTCGAGCGCCTTGATCGTCTTGGCCTTCGGCCGCGCGCGCGCCGTGTGCGCACGATCGACTGCCTTGCGAGACGCGCGGTTGCCGTCGGCCGGCGTGCTGACGTCGGACAGGTCGTCGACCAGGCCAGCGACTTCGCCACCGAACTCGTGCTCGAGGAGCGCGACGCTGACGCCGCAGTCCTCTTTCGTGTCGTGCAAGAGCGCCGCCATCACCATGGCCTCGTCATGATCGAAGCGTTCGACCAGGCGAGCCACCGCGACGGGGTGCTCGATGTAGGGCCGCATCACATAGCGGCGAAGTTGTCCGGCGTGCGCGATGTCCGCGAACCTGAACGCGGCACGCGCGCCCGGGCTCGAAAACACGTGCATGGCGCACTCCTTCTTGTGTGGTGGACTCGACGATCCGATTCGAACGGATGCGGGCTTTCGCCGCCTGGGTTGCAACCAGGTGCCTTCGGCCAACTTGGCTACGTCGAGATGGTGATGATGGTGCTTGGCACCGAGTTACGGAGTCGAACCGCAAACCTTCGGCTTTGGAGGCCGCCGCTCTGCCAATTGAGCTAACCCGGTATGAGACTGGTGGAGGTGACAGGCATCGAACCTGCGACATCCCGCTTGCAAAGCGGGTGTTCTGCCAACTGAACTACACCCCCAGTCTTCAGAGCACGCTCGATGCGCTGAAGACTGGAGCGGGCGACCGGATCCGACCCGGTCTGTTCCGGCTTGGAAGGCCAGACGTTCACCACTTGACCGCCCGCATGTGCCTGATGACTCGGTCGTGAGACCGCTCTGCACAGGCTTCGAGGGTCCGCCTCTTTGGGCGTCGCACCGGGTTGCGTCCGGCCGGCATGCGCGGTCATCTTGCGCACGTCGTCGCGTGGGTCAGTGGCTGATCTCGGTTGGCGCCGCCTATCGTGGCGACTGCGCCGAGGGCACTACTGCCCTTCCCTGCTTCTTGGGTCAACACCACAGGGCCGGGTGCCGACACGCGGTTGCCCGCGCGAGTCTGGTGGATGGTGAAGGATTCGAACCTCCGCGTCCTTTGGGGAACCTGGGTTACAGCCAGGCGCGATCAGCCACTCTGCCAACCATCCGTTGATCTACATGCCCGCCTCGCGCAGACGCTGGACAAGGTCCTTGCGCTGCACATCGGCATGGCGCTTGCGCGATGCGTGCGCGCCGGCGGCGCGGCGGCCGGCCAGCGGCGCGAACACGTTGCGCGGCTTGAGCGTCGCGATGCGCTGCACGATGCTCTTCTTCATCTCGATGCTCCTTGGTGATGTTGATGACGTGGCACCTCGTACACGGGTCGAACGTGTGGCCTCCCGGTTCGTAGCCGGGTGCTCTTCCGCGCTGAGCTAACGAGGTAGCGAACTGGAGGATGGTGCGAAGGATTCGAACCCGCGGAGGACTCTCGCCCTCTCCTGTTTTCGAGACAGGTGCCTTAGACCACTCGGCCAACCATCCATGAACTGGTCCCCACGGTCCGAGTCGAACGGACACGCCCGATGGGCACTCGGTTCTGAGCCGAGCGCGTCTACCTGAATTCCGCCACGCGGGGGATGTTGAACAACACACCGGGCAGGAGGCGGGCCTTCTGTTCCGGCAACGAAAGTGCGAGCGCTGCGCTCGCGATGTGTGGTGCCGCAGGAAGGGATCGAACCTTCGACGCTTCGCTCTTCAGGCGAACGCTCTACCGACTGAGCTACCGCGGCATTGATGTGTCGCCCGGCAGAGTACCGCACTGAACCGGCTGCGCCGTCATGCGAGTTCTGGTCACGCTGCAGGACTGACCTGGCGCCCCGTGCGGAATTCGAATCCGCGGCTTCCGTCTGGACAGGACGGCACTCTGGCCTCTGAGTTAACGGGGCATGTGGCTTCCGGTGACGAGCTCCGGACCCGCTCGGTGGTGCGGGCGATTTCCGCTGCTGGACGCCCATGAAGTTCGCGGCGCCGCTGTGCAGCTTCTACTACCTGGTTGCGAGGGAGCGACTCGAACGCTCGATCTCTGGCTTATGAGGCCAGCGGATTGCCAACTTTCCCACCCCGCATCTGACTGGTGCCCTCGGCGACGATTCGAACGCGCGACCCCCGACTTACTAGGTCGGTGCTTCTTCCGGCTGAGCTACAAGGGCGATGAGCTTTCCATCTCGGCTGTGTCCGCACGCGAGGTCGCCCGGCAAGCCAGGCCATTCGCTGCACACAGGCGCGGCCGCACCTGCACACATGCACACCGAGCCGGCCCAGTGCTTGTGCACGGGCACACCCGAGATGGAGCGGACGACGGGTCTCGAACCCGTGGCCTCGAACTTGGCAAGTTCGCGCGCTACCAACTGCGCCACGTCCGCATAGTGCGAAGCGATGATCCCAACCAGTTTCGGGGTCGCCTCGCGCTGAGTTGTTAAAGAGCATCCTCGTCGGCCGTTGCCGGGAGGCGCGATCCAACGATCGCTGCAGTTCGGCTGCCAGGCCGCGCTGCGGGTTGAAGGGTTGAAAACAAAAAGGCCCGGATCCTTTCGGAATCCGGGCCTCTTGCGAGCTTGGAGGTGTGCGACTACGCCGCTCCCTCTCCCGGATGCACCTGGCCCTCGTTCCCACGAATCCACTGGTAGCGGACGGAGGGCGAAGGCAGGCGCTTTGCAAACGGAAGACCGTTGTGCATGCCACTGACACAGGCGAACGCGACCGCGCCCGACTGGGGCAGCCTGTTCGTGGTCAAGGGCAGTGTGCGGTTCACGGTGTTTCCTAGATTGCTTGGGTTCAGTTCTCTGCTTGGAGCACGAAGCGGGACGCCTCATGCAACGCATAGGACGGATTGTGAAGACTCTTAACGTCGGCGTCAACCCCTCTTGTGAAGATTCTTCGCATAAAATCTCTGTGAAGTATTTTCACAACACGCCGGCCTCCGTGTCTTCAGACCCTCACACCATCAGGCGCCAGAACGCGCTGTCGCTGTTCCAGCAGTTCGCGGAAGAGCGCATCGCTGCGGGCGAGCAGCCGAAGGGACTGGAGATCGCGTTCGCGGAGAAGCTGGGCATCAGTGGCGCCACCTGGAGCATGGCCAAGTCGGGCAGCCGTCCGATCGGCGACAAGCTCGCGCGCCAGTTCGAGCACCGCTGCGCGCTGCCGGCTGGATGGATGGACGAAGAGCGCGCGCCGCAGGGTCTGTCACAGGCGGAGCAGCAGTTCCTGGCCTCGGCTCTCGAGGCTTACCGTGGCACCAACAGCGATGGCCGCAAGCAGTTGCGACAGCTGATCAAGACCTGGAACCAACGCACGCGCTGAGCGCGCGCTGTCAGAACTCCTGGATGCGGATGCCGTGCCGGCTGAGCATCAGCTTGCGCTTGATCACGTAGGTCTTGTCCGCGCGCGTCGGCGGGGACTTCGTGTCGTGCACCTCGGTGCGGCCGTCGGCGTACTCCACGACGAAGTCGGCGTAGTAGCGCACAGCCCGCTCACCCTCTTGCTTGTCCAGCAGAACATACGGCACCTGGCGCTCGATGCGCACGACGCGGTCGCGCGGGTCAGCTGCCGTGCGCGCGAGCTTCAGCATCTGGTGGTGCTTCAGCTCCTTCGACGAGTCGTACTTCTCGCCGTCGAACTCAAGCCCTCGGCGGTTGCCGAACTTGTTCTTCCGCTTGGTGGGGGCCGCGCCGCCGGCGCGCGCCTGGATCATGGCCAGGTAGTCGGCGGCGGACATACGGTCGGTCACGTTCGGCATCGTCAACCCAGGATCGCGAGCGCCGCCACAGCGCCGATCAGGAACAGGGCCGGTGCTGCGATCCACCAGTCCGCGCTCGATGGCAGGCTGGCCTGGAAGGCTGTGACCGCGGCCCAGGCATAGGCAGCGTAGGGCAGGCCGAATGGCTGGCCAGGCAGCGTCGAGGATGCCCACCAGAGGCTCAGTGGCGCCAGCGCCATCGGAGCCAACGCGATCGGCACGGAGCGAAACAGGCCAGCGTAGAACGTCACGGACCCAAGGCGCCAACCGGACTCGGTCTTCTCGGGGATGATGGACGGCAGCGACGGGCGCGCGCGGAGCAACAGCGCGACCAGGTAGTGCGCGAGCTCGTGCGCGAGCGTGCCGGGCAGCGCGAAGAGGCAGTAGGCGGCGAAACCCAGCCGGGCCGCCAGCTGGGACAGCACGAAGACAGCGGCCAGCACCAAGGCGTCGCCGCGGCCGAGGTCACCGGCGAGGTGGTGCGCCGCCGAGACAAGCAGGTGCAGCGCGTGCCGGGCGTGGGCCAGGATGCTCAGGTCCAACCCAGCTCCTCGAGCGCGGCAGCGAGCGGGACTGCGCCGGCGGCCAGGCGCTCGTCGAGGTCGGGATCTTCGACGCAGGGCCCGCCCAAACGGTGGCGCACGCGCTGGAGCATGCGACCGAGGTAGTTCGAGCCGCGGCCGTTGACGATGCCCCAGCGCCGGCCGGCGTCATCGTCGATGCGGCCGGCTTCGATGATGGCGCTGTCGCCGGTCGACAGCAGCAGCTCGGCGAGATCGGGGTGCTGGTCGAACTTCGCGTCGAGGCACCGGAGCATCCACGGGAAGCGCAACCGAGACCAGCCAGGCCGCGTGTGGAAGCCCAGCAGCGCGTCGGCAGTGCGAGCCATGATCTCGGTCGGGTCTGCCGACTCGGAAGGGAGCGTGTGTGCCGCGATCGCCAGCAGCGATGGCGCCGGCGCGGCCAGAAGCCAGTCGCGCACACGCGCGTCGCGCGGCTTCAGCGCCTGGTAGGCGTGCTCGGTGGTCGCGAACGTGCGCCCGGCGATCAGGATCTCGCGGCGGAAGAGGTTGCTGAAGGCGCCGAACGGCCGCTCGGACGCCCTGTAGAACGAGATGGGGGCCGCGACCACGATCAGGGCTCCTGAACTGCGAGCACCAGCGGGGACTCGTAGATGCCGCGCACAGCCGCGCGCGCCCGCTCCTCGGTCATCTCGGCCAGGCCCTTGCGCGCGAGGCCCCAGCCCACGTCGCAATCGGTGAAGGACAGGCCCAACCGGCAGATGCCCAGGCCACGCGGCTGGGCGTGGAAGAACAGGGTCGGCCTGCCCTCGTCGTTCTGGTCGAGCGTGATGAGGACTTGGTCGGCGTCGTGGCCGAAGAGGCGGGCGAACATCAGGATTCCTTCTTGCGCAGCGGTGCCACGAACACCGACTGGGCGATAGAGCGATTGCGGCTTTCCAGCCAGACCAGCGGGGACAGCTGGGCGGTACGAGGCGTGTAGCGTTGGGACAGGATCTGCTTGCGCTTGGCTTTGGCCTTCTCCGGAGCCTCCCAGCGGCAGTCCCATTGGACGCGGTCGAGTTGCTGCCGGTAGAACCGCCGCCGCAGCAGCGGGCCGACGCCGGCGAGCTCGTCGAAGGCGCGGTTGAGCGAAAGGGTCGCGTGGGCATGCGTGTCGAGCGACGGCTTGCCATCACCCTTGACGCCCGGGCGGTCGACCGTGCCGCGATGGCGCTTGTGGTTCTGGCTGATGCCCAGCCGCATCCAGTCCACCTGATAGCTGGACACGCCCGGGATCTCGCCCTTGTGCACCTGCAGGGCCTCGCCGTCGAGGCATTCCTCTGAGACGCGCAGCGCCCACTCGAGCGGCGCCGCAAGGATCTCGCTGCCGCGGCGCGCGTTGTGGAATCGGGATGTGAACTGGGCGCGGATGGCGGCGCGCTGTGCGTCGTCACCGTAGGTGTACAGCACGTGCTCGGCGCGGGCCGTCATGTAGACCACGGACAGCTTGCGGCCGCCGCCATAGACACCCACCGGGATGCCGAGCGACAGGTGCAGCACGCTGCGTGTGTGGTTCGCGCGCTGGCGCTGGGCGCACGTCGCTGCCAGCGTCGTGAAGATCTCCGCGGGGATGCCAGCGCCGGGGCCGGCGCGCAACACCGGCTCCCACACCACTGCGTCCGCCAGGTTGCGCTTGATGGTCGCGTAGGTGCGCAGACGAATGGGCTCGGCGTCCTTGTGGAACCAGTCGTCCGCGCCGGAGTAGCGACGCAGCTCCGCCTCGGACGCCGGCAGCGCCTCATGCAGCCACGTCAGCGACTCGGAGACCTCGCGCAGGTGCCGCGCCGTCTTGGTCGGCTCCAGCACCACGCGCCGGACCCAGCCCCAGGACAGGACCGAGGGATAGGGCTCGCGATCGCGGTCGGACGCGGTCGTGTAGAGGACGTACCGGTTGGAGCCGGATCGTGTCAGCAGCAGCGGCTGCCGCCCGGGGTCGGCCGCGGCGCAGGCATCCAGGTAGCGTTGCAGCAGGCTTTCGATGCCGGCGGGCACGTAGCCCTCGGGTGCGACCAGGCTCAGCACCTCGTTCAGTTCGGCCAGCCGGTCCAGGCCGGGCAGCGCCGCGCCGCGGCGGGCCGCGCGCCAGTTGCGCACCGCCACGTCCAGCGCGGGCCGGGCGACGTGCTCAGGCAGGCCACCGTGCGTCGTGGCCTGCTGGAGCAGGTAGGCGCGCGCCGGCGCCTCGGCTTCGGCTTCGGCGGCCAGGAATGCCTCCAGGCGACGGAAGAGGCGCAGGTAGCCCACGCCCATCCCCCAGTTGCGCCGGCTGCCCAGGTATCGGCGGATCTCGTCGACCGAGACCCCGTCCAGGCAGAGCCACCAGGATTCGTCGCCGCCGGAGGACTCGCCTTCGAGGTAGCACTTCACGTTCGGCTCGGAGCGGTCGTGCCCCCACGTGTCCTTCGTGGCCAGCGTCACGTAGAAGCGCGCACCCTCCTGCTGGGCGATCTGCGCGGTCTCGAACTGTCGCTCGCGGAAGCGCAGGCCGTGACGGCGCTTGACCTCGGGGCTGTTGTTGATCGCGCCGTCGGAGTTCATCACGAAGACGCGCGAGCCCGACTGCACCAGCGTGTTCTTCGCCTTGATCCATGCCGACACCCACGGCAGGTCGTCACCAATCTGCGAACCGGCCTCCTGGTCGGCGTAGAAGCGCATGTACCGGGCCTGGAAGTCCGCGGTCATGAAGTTGATCTGCTGCTCCGGCGGATAGAACTCGCCCAGCAGTCGCAGCCTGTGGTCCAGACCGCACAAGAGGATGAGGAAGCGGCGGTAGTGCAGCGCCAGGTCGTCGAAGTCCTTCTTGCGCTCGCCGAACTCCACGTCGCGCAGCGTGATGGTCGAGCCGTCGACGCCGCGGAAGACGTTGCCGAGCTCGTCGGCCGTGGGGAACAGCCGGCTGGCGGCCTCGTGCGAGGGCGTAGCCGAGTAGACGACGTGCACCTTGCCGCCGTTGCGCACCAGCAGGAACACCAGCTGGTTCTGCAGGTTGTTGATCAGGTTGGCCCACATGTCCTTGCCGTAGCGGCGCTCGTGGCGCGTCACGGCCATCGAGATCACGCAGCGCTCGCTCGGAAACACCTGGTTGAGCAGCGCGTCGTTGCGCGCGAGTTCGGCGAAGAACTGGGGCTGGTCGCGCCAGTCGAAGGACATGCCCACGTCGGCCTGGGCGGCGAGCTCCTCCTCCATGTACCTTTTGCCCTGGACGATCATCAGCGGCACGTGGGTCGGCGCCTCCGGGCCGTCGCGCACCTCGAAGACGTCGACGCCCTTGCCGGTGTACAGGTCGAGCGACTCGATCCCCTGGCGGATGCGCTCGGCGCGCTTGAGCGCGTCGGAACTGCGAGCGAGCGCCACCGCCGCCTTCTCGGCCGCGTACGGCGCCAGCTCCTTGAGCGTGCCGGTGATTTCCTCGGTCTTCTTGGTCAGCCAGTTCGCCTGGGCCTGGGCCAGCACGAGCTGCCTGTCCGCGATCTCGCGCAGTTGAACCACCCCACCCTCGTCGATGCCGGCCGTCAGCAACTGCGAGACGTTCGTGCCCACCGCGACCTTAGGCAGCGCCAGCGGGTTGCCCTTGGCGGCCGAGCGGCGCGCGGCGCGCCGGTGGATCTTGGACAGGTTGCGGTCGCGCTCGCGGCGGTCGTTCTCTGCGCGCTGCTGGCGCTGGCCGGCCTCGTATTGGTGCTTCTTCTCTGCCTGGTCCACCTGAGGCTTGATCGCCTCGAGCATCAGCTGCGGGTTGGCCTGGGCGCTCACCAGCTCCTGCTGAAGCTCGGTCACGCGGTCCAGGATCGCCTGCTGCTCGGCCGCGCGGATCGCGTCGGCGTCCTGGCACGGCTCGAACGAGGCGATGAAGTCGTCGATCAGGAAGGTGTACTTGCCTTCGCCATGGCGCGGATGACACAGCAGCTGGACGGAGTGCAGCTTCTCCTCGAAGTCGATCAAGTCGACCAGGAGCAACGCGTCGCCTTCCTCGATCTCAGGGTGCTCGCCGAGGGTCGCCTTGGCGCGCCAGTAGTATCCCGGCTCGAGCACCTGCTCAGAGCGCAGAAGGTCGCCGCCGACGTCATCGACTACAACGTCAGGCCCGGCGGCAGACCCTTGGCGGACAGGGACAAGACTGCTGCCGCTCATCTAGATACATAACACGTGTGCATACGCTCATTGTACCGGTACGCGCGTTCAAGTTGAAGGGGGTGGCGCAAGAGAAAAGCCCCGCCCGGAATGACCGGGAGGGGCTTGAGGGGTTGAGGCTTGTGCCGGGCGAGACCGTCAGGCGTCGGCCAGCGCGTTGGCCAGGTACTTGGCGGGGTAGTCGTCGCTCAGGCCGGACTGCATCACCGAGTCGTGGGGCGAGATCGATGCGCCGCACTTCGGGCACTCGTCGTCGCAGCCGCAGCTGTGGGTGTCGGTCCAGGTGGCACCGCACTCTTCGTGCTCGTAGTGGTTCTCGAAGACGTCGAGTTGGGCGCGCAGCGCGGATTCGATCGTCGAACCGCTGACGCAGTCGCTGACGAACTCGGCCATGTCGCCTTCGCTCTCCAGCTGCCGCCAGGCGTCGCCGTCGACTTCGAACTCGTTCGCCACCTCTTCGCCCTTGACGAGCTCGAAGCGGGCGTTGACCGTCTGGTCGTCGCCGTCGATGTCCGTCCACTCACGGCTCCAGGTCATCTCGGACTTGGGGATGAGCAGGTCGGACACGCCGATGCGGCCGCCGGCCGTCGTCAGGGTCAGGGTCAGTTTCAGTTGGGGTTGCATGGTTTGCTCCAGGTTGGTGCGAGCAGGGCTCGCGGGGTCGTGATCCCTGGAGATGCGTAACGGCAAAGCGGAGGATTGAGTCTGCCGACTCAGAAGAGCGCAGCCTGCCTCGCTGGCGACAGGTCGCAGGCAGGCGCCAGACCTGCCTCGGACCGGATGGCGTCGCGGATCGGGTCGCCGTGGCAGCGATCCGGCGCGCACCAACAGCGCAGCGCCAGCCGCTCGCCGGCGAGCACACGCGTGGCCAGGCGCACGATCTCGGCATGCATCGGGCCGCCAGCGGCCAGGTCCGCTTCGAGATCGCGCTCGAAGGCCTCGATCACCGCCTGGCGGCCGGCCGCGTCGCGGTGATCGCGGAGCACGTGGCGGTTCCCCAGCACCGGGTTCGTCCGGTCGATGTCGATCACGACTTCGCCGGGCTCGGGCGCCGTGCCGCCCTTGCGCTTGCTGACGACGCGGACGTCGCCGGGCTGAATCACGCTCAGGCTCCGGTCGAGCCGAAGCCGCCCAGGCCGCGGGCCGTGTCGGTCAGCTGGTCGACCTCTTCGAAACTGCAGCGCGGCACCGGGATCACCATCGCCTGAGCGATGCGGTCACCGGCCTTCACCTCGAACGGCTCCTTGCCGTCGTTGTGCAGCTTGACCTTCACCGAGTCGCGGTAGTCGCTGTCGATGATCCCCGTGGTGTTCGCGAGGCGCACTCCGTGTTTGAAGCCGTGGCCGCTGCGCGAGAAGACTTGGAGCACGTAGCCCTCTGGGATCTCGAAGGCTAGGCCGGTGTCGAAGGCCACGGAGGCGCCGGGAACGATGCTCGGCGGGCCGTCGTCGATGCAGGCGTGCAGGTCGAAGCAGGCCGCACCGGAGGTGGCGTATTCGGGGACGCGCGCGTCGGGGCGAGTGCGCTTGATCTTGATCAGAAGGGTCATGACTTGTTCAGGTGGAGAAAGGCCGAGATCATGCCTCGACGGTACGGCGCAGTTCGAACAGCTCCGGCTGCCGCAGCGCGATGCTGGTCAGCTTGGCGCCGAGTCGCGACAGGGCGTCGTGGTACTCGGCAGACAGATGGTTGCTCGCGAACTCGTGCGCAGCCTCGTGCAGCAAGAGGTCATTGATCGCCTCCAGAGGCCCGGAGAACCACTTGTGACCGAGACGCCCGAGGTTCAGCGTCAGGCGGCGCGAGCCGTAGGCCCCTGCGAACGGCCAGGTGACGTCCGAAGCGATCGTGACGTGAACCGGTCCACCGACCAGGAGAGGGAGCACGCGGCGCGCGTACTCGACGACGGCGCGGATGTCGTCCGTCCAGTCCGCCTCGGAGACCGTGCGCAGCGGGTCGCCGTCCTCGCTGAACGGCTTGCTCGTTGGGGTGACCTGGCCGGCCGGACGGACGGCGCCGGAGCGACGCATCGCCTCCCATTCGGCCTTGGACAGCTGCGAGCCATAGACCAGCGTGTAGCCCTGCTCCACGGCGCGGTTGTTAGCCTCCGGGTCGGACGGGTCGAAGGCCACCCGCTTCTCGCCGAAGCGCAGGTCGGCCATGCGGCTGATCGCCGCGTCGGGCACCAGGTCGCCGTGCTTCTGAATCGCATCGCGCACCCAGCTGGAGTTCGCGTCGTCGGCCTGGAGCTTGTCGGCCATGTGCGCCACCACCAGCGCGCGCAGGCGCGCCAGGTAGCCCGGCGGCACGTTGTCGCGGTCCGGGTTGAGCGGGACCTTCTGTTGGACGTTTAGGTGCCAACGATCGCCGGTCTCGACAACCGGGACACCGAGCTCGTACAAGGAAGGAACCTCCCCCTCGAACGGCTCGTACACCTCGATCACCGTCTTGCGCTCGGTGCGGCGCAGGTAGCCCTCTTCGTCGGCCAACACGGTGGCCAACGTCGCCTCGAAGGAGGCGATCGGCGCCCGGCGCGGCAGTTCGTCGCCGTTGTAGAAGGTCTCGATGCCAGGCGGCGGGATCAGCTCGCGCACAGCGCGCGCGCAGTCCACGATCTCGGTGTTGGTGATGCGCAGCAGGCCGGTGAAGACCGAACCTCGGTCGATGCGCACGCGCGACACGTGCCGGCCGGTTGCATCAAAACGCACGGTGCCGGTCGTGGTGGAGATCTCGGCCTCGTCGCACAAGGAAAGAACGAGCTTCTCGCCGAGGTTGTACCGGCCGCGCTTGGCCGCGTCCGCCTTCTTGCCAGATTCGGCATAGAGGCGCCACGCATGCGACAGGTCGGAGAAGCCCGTCGGGTTGTCGTCACGCACCACCAGTCGCGCCGTGCGCGCGCCCGGGATTCGCTCCAGCGTCACATGGACGCGCGTCGTGTTCTCGTCCCATGCGTTCTGCAGCAACTCGTACAGCACCCAGGCCTTGCCCTTGCGCTCGAGCAGCTTCGCGAGACCCTTCTTGTCGACTTCGAACCAGTCCATCAGGCGTCGACCTCCTTGGCACCGAGAGCTTTGGCTGCTGCGATCAACTCGGGCAGCTTCTCGGCGGAGATCTCGAACAGCACCTGGCGCGTCGACTGCTTGCGCAACCAGAATTTGATCGCCTTGACGTAGTCCTCGGGCACGCCGGGGGGCGGGTTGACCAGATAGCCGCCGGTCACCTTGACGATGGCGGAGTCGGCGATTTCGCGCGCATTGAAGGTGGCCGGGTCGACCGGAAGGCTGTCGACATAGACCTCGTCCTCCTCGATGTAGGTCGTGCCGTCGTCGGCGCCCCAGATGATCGGATCGCTGTAGAAGCGCTTGTACTCCGCGCCGGTCACATGAACGTCAGCCATGCGCGCCGCCGCCGAGTAGTTGGTATGTCAGGTTCATGCGCACCATTGTACCTAACACTTATCGATACGGCACGTGCTTTGCATCGATGCAACGCGGCGCGGATAGCACGCGCTACGCGGTGGCACCTACTGGCTCAGAAGAACAAGAACCAGCGCGCACCGATCGCGCGCAGCAGCTTGCCGCGGCCGCCCTGCACGATGATCAGGCCGTTGCCCAGCTTGATGGTCTTGGCGTTGCCACGCGACAGCCACAGCACGGGCGTGGCGCCGACCGCCCTCGCATTGCGCAGCGTCTGGCCGACGGGATCGCCGCGCAGCGGCTTGCCATTGGCCATCTCGAACTTGGTCTCGCCCAGGCCCAGCCACGTGTGCCGCACGACGATGCTCTCGAACGTCTTGTGCTCGATCGCGAACTTCTTCTCCTTGTCCGGTGACTCGACGTAGAAGTCGATGTCCCCGCCGGTCTGCACGCGCCGGCCGGCCTGGAAGTGCCAGTCGCTCGGGAGATCCTTTGCGCGCAGGGCGGCGACTTCGATGCGCTTGCCGCGCCGGCGGTAGTACCCGCGGCGCAGCTTGGCCTGGCCGAACCAGGTCACGGCGACGGCAGCCACACCCAGAGGCAGCGCCGCGTTGCGCCAAGCCAGCCACAGCGCAGCAACGCCGACCAGCAGGATGATGAAGCCGTACTTGAGGTCGTTGGCCCAGGGTTTGAATTCAGCGTGGTTGGCGCCCATGGTGATGCGGGTGAAGGAGTTGAATGGAAAGAGGTGGCGGCCGCGATCAGGCGGCGAGTCGCGCAGGCCGCTCGGCAGCGGTCGGACGGCCCGCGCGCACGAAGCGGGCGCAGTGGCCGGCGTAGGTCGCCACGTCCGCCCAGTAGCTGGCCATCGGCGACTTCGCGGTCTGCCACGACTTGACCGAGCTGCGCTTGGCGTCCTGCCGGAGATCCAGCATCAGGTGCGCCAGCGCCGCGGCGGCCGCGGGGGAGATGTCGCGCGCCAGGTGCGCCGCCGGCAGCGCCAGCAACGGGTTCGGGCCCGAGAGCGCCAGCGGGAGCGCGCAAGCGGCGGCTGGCGACGGCTTCGGATGCGCCAGGCGCGCGGCGTGGCCGGCGTAGACGGCGCAAGCACGCCAGTAGGCCGCCTTGCGGACACGGCCGCGACGCCAGAGGCCGTCAGCCACCGCCTTCGCGCCGCGGCGCACGCCGTCGAGCAGCACGCGCAGCTGCCGGCGGTCGGCCTCGGGAAGCGATGCGAAGGCCGGCGCGCTGGCCAGCTTCAGCAGCGGGTTGCGCACGTCGGGCGCCGAGCTGCGCAGCGGGAGGGAATGGATGGATGCGTTCATGCTGCGACCGCCTCGGCCTGCTGCCGGCGCCAGACCCCGCGGTCGACGCTGACGAACTCGGGGTATGCCTGCAGCGTCTGCCGCACCTTCGCGCGGTAGTGCGGGTTGTCGGTCGGCCGGCGCCCCTCCAGCGCGCGGTAGAGCGCATCGAGCGGCGCGACGTCGTCGCTGACGTGGTCGAAGGCGGCATGCACCGCCTGGCGCCAGACGGAGCCGGCCTTGCCGGAGCGCTCGAGCACCTGGCGCGCGGGCTTGCTCAGCGCGCTCACCTCGGCCGCCTCGCGGTACAGGAAGAAGCCGAACAGGCGGCGATGCGCCTCCTTGGTGAAGACGGAGAAGACGATCGGCACGCTCAGGCGCGGGAAGATGTTGCGCGGCATCAGCTCCTGTTCGATGGACCACTTCTCCGACATCGACAGCACCTTGCTGGAGGTCTGAAGCACGTAGGCCGGCAGGATCAGGCCGCACTTGCCCCCCTCACCGAGCAAGGGGTGAGCACGGTCGAGGAACCGCGCGACGGTGTCGGCGTGGAACGGCGGGTTACCGACGATGGCGTCGACCTGCGCGGGCAGCGGGACGTTGAGGAAGTCGCCCAGCAGCACGGTGCGGCCGGTGGCGCGGCGCGCCTGCTCGGCCCAGTGCGGGTCGATCTCGACACCGATCGCGTTGACGTGCGCCGGCAGCGCGTGCAGGAAGACCCCATCCCCGCACGAAGGCTCGATCACCGTGGCGCCGGGCGCCAGGTCGGCGAAGTGCCGCTCGACGATCGCCTCGGCGACCCATCGGGGAGTGAAATACTGGCCCAGGCTCTTGCGCGCATCGTTGGCGCGCTCTTCGTTAGGTTCGATCCGCATTGTTTGCAGATGATACCTAACACGTGCTGATAATACAAGGCTAGTGCAATACGCTCGCTGGTGAGGCGTCGTGGAGCCTGCCGTCGAGCAGCCGGCCGGCGCTCGCCTTGCCCACCCGGTGCATGATCGTCACGGGGAACGCATCCTCGTCGCGCGCACGCATGAAGTCTCGCCCGATCTTGAGCTCGACCCCGTTGCGGTCCAGGCAGATGCCGCCGTTGACCCAGGTGCTGGCTTTGTTGACCCAGTGCTGGAAGTCCGTGAATTGGCGGAAGACGGCCCGGCCGTCGGTGAGCCGGACGGCGCTGGTGTGCCACTCGCCCCACTGCTTGAAGAAGAAGCTGACGCCGGCCGCCTCGCACTGATCGCGCACGTTGAACGCCCACTCAGGAAGCATCGGGCGCGCCTTGTGGCCGCTCTCTCCGCCGACGATCACCCAGTCGATCGCCGGAAGGTCGGCAACAGGCTCGCCGTCATCGTCCTCGCAGCCAGTGGTGCCGCGCAGCGGGTAGATCTCGGAGTGCCCGTCCAGGTCGATGCGCGTGATGTTCACCGGGCCCAGCAGCGGCTCCATGCTGAGAAAACGCACGGCTGCCGGCGTCCGCAGCAGCTTGATGACGTCGCGGTCGACCTCCTCCTGGTTGACGACGGTAGCGCCGAGCCAGACGTGCGCAGGCGGGTGGCCGTCGAGCCAGGCCTTGATCCACTGGTAGAGCGCGTCGCGTCGCGGGTCGGACGTGTCCGCCAGGATCACCGCCAGGCGGTAGGTCGCCGCCTCTTCGAGCCGCTTGCGCCAGTTGCCGATGCGCTTGGTCAGCAGCAGCCAATCCAGGTTCGGTGTGCACCGGATCAGGTCCAGCAGGTCGACCAGCCACTCGATCGGCACCTTGTTGTCCAGCCAGTCCGACTGCGAAGCGCTGAAGACGCGCAGACGCGTGCCCTTGGCCGCCGCCTTCTTGTTCCATCGCAACGGCTGGCGCCAGTTGGCATCCGAGGTGCGGTACCGCTCGGCGTGCGGCCCCCAGGTCTCCATGCCCTTGGCGCGCAGCACGCGCGCCGGCGTGTCCACCTCGGCGTAGCAGTGGTCACACGCGGGCGAGACGTGCTCGCACCCGATCCAGGCGTTGAACGTGAAGCCCAGCTCGCCCTGCGGGTTGCGGACCCATTCGATGACGGTTTCAGCCATGCCGCTTCCCTTCAGGTTCAGGCAGCGTGGCGCATCGCGCCGAACAGCTCGAACCCGTCGGCGTCGACGAAGCGGTTCGAGGCGCCCAGGACGTACTCGCCCATCTGCTCGGTGGTCAGCCAGCGGCGCCCGGCCATCTCGGCCGCCCTGGCGGTCGTGCCCCAGCCCGCGCACGGGTCGACGACGAGTTGGCCCTGCTCCGTGAGGTACTCGATGTAGAACTGGGCCAGCTTCAGCGGCATGGTCGCGCCGTGCACCGGGAGGGACTGCTCGATCGCCAGCTTGCGGGCGCGCTCCTTGTCGGCGCAGCGATGCGGCAGGATGCGGACGTTCTTCGGGATGCGACCGGCCGTCTCGCGGCCGAAGCTGCCCGGGTAGAGCCGGTACGCGCCGTCACCGTTGGTCTTCGCGCGCTTGGCGCCGCCGCCGCGCACGTAGGCCAGATGGCGCTCGCTGTGCGGCTCCAGCACGCGCTGGTTCTTGGCCATCCACAGCACCGGGTCGTTGCAGAAGATGTAGACCGGCTCCCAGGCCACGTTCAGGTGCTGCTGCGTGATGCTCGCCCAGCGGATCGGGCCCGGCGGCTTCGTCGGGTTGACCCAGGGGTCGAGCGCCATCTTCCACAGGCCCAGCCGGTCCTTCAGCGCGATCACCAGACGCTCCAGGTAGTCCGAGCGTGCCGGCGAGCCGGGCTCGAAGATGTCGTTCGACAGGTTCAGGCAGATGCTGCCGCCAGGCATCAGGTGCTTCGCGATCGGCTCGAGCAGCCGGATGGTCCAGTCCACGTACTCGTGCGACGTGGGGTTGCCGTAGGCGCGCGGCCGCGCCAGCGGATACGGCAGGCTGCTCAGGCACAGCGCGATGGGCTCGTCGACGTGCAGGAAGACGTCGCCGGCATCCGCCCACAGGGCCAGACCCAGGTCGGTGCTGAACCCGAGCAGCACGCGGCCGGGCTCGGCGGGCGTCAGCTTGCGGCGCCCTTTCGGGGTGATGCTCCAGAAGCCGCGGCCACGGTCGGCATCGCGCTGCAGCAGCCCGAGCTCTCGCAGGGTCTGCTGGTACCAGCGCACGCGGCGCTTGAGCATGCTGTGACCGGGCTGGTCCGGGCCCAGCGGGATCTGTTCCGCCCAGGCCTCCGGGTCGATGCCGGCGCGCTCGCCGACCTCGCGGTAGAGCTGTGCGTTGGACAAGGGCGCGCTGGCGGCCCCGTAGGCCTCCAGGACGTGGTCGAACAGTTCGGCTTGGCGAAGCGCGCTCATTCGGCGTCGCCCTCGCGGGTTGGCGCCGGCAGGCCGACCGCGGACAGGTTGGCCAGCGTCTGAAGGATCACGGCGGGCTTGACCAGGTCGCTGAGACGGCGCTGCAGCTCGAGGATGCGCGAACGGAACTCGGACAGCGCCTTGTCGTTGGCGGATGTCGCCGGGATGCAGGCGATCACGTGGCCGCCCTTGTCCTGGTACTCGCCGGGCCAGGGCTTGTAGCGCCAGGGCCCGAAGGTGCGGCCGCGCTCGTACTCGCGCATCAGGAGCGTACCGTCGCGCGTCACGCCGCGGTAGATCGTGTTCTGGCTGAGCGCGAAGCCCGTCTCCTGGTCGCCGACGAACGACTGGGCCGAGGCGATCTGAACGAGATACCACCGCTCCCAGGTGATTTCGTGGGCCGCCTCCAGCTTCGCCCACAGCGCGACCCGCAGCGCCTCGATGTCGCTGCCCACCAGGCGGATGTCGAGCTCGCGGCAGATGACCGCGAACTCCACCGCCTTCACGGTGCGCGGCAAGGCCTCGTCGGCCAGGTCCTTGAGCAGCCGGACCTCGATCTTGATGACCTGTTCCTTGACCAACAGCGGGCGCTTGTCCTCGCTGCGGTGCATCTCGCCATCGGCACCATGAGGCTCGTCTTCCTCGCCGCGCAGGTGCGCGCTGAGGTCGTCCTCGATGCCGCGGTACTTCCAGGTCCAGGTGTCGATGAGCGCGCCGTCGCGTCCGTTGTTGCTCTTGCGTGCCATGCTCAGGGCTCCTCGGCCACGAGGGGCTTCAGGCAGTCGCGGTAGTCGTAGCGCTTCGTGGCGAGCAGCTCGAAGTTGGGGCGCTCGATGGGGATCCAGTTCTGGGCGCCGCAGCACGGCTCGAAGCCGCGCGGGCCACCCATCGCCGGAGAGACGCGGCCGCGGCGCTGGCCGTCGGCGGCGTAGATCACCACGTCGATCGATCCGTCGGAGTGCACGTCGCGGATGCGGCCGAGCATCGGCTTGTACACCTCGTCGGCGCTCATGGCCCACATGCCGGGCTTGAAAGCGGGCGCGGCCATCAGACGAGCCCCCGGAACTGGCCGCAGCGGCGGAACGTCTCGACCGAGAACGGCTCGTTGCGGCGGCGGCAGAACTTCACCGTCAGCTTGAGCAGCCCCTTGATGTCGCGGCCGGCCAGACAGCCGAACGACGCCACGAGTTCGTCGATCAACTGGTCGCTCAGCTCGGCGCCGAACTGCGTGCTCAGGATCCGCCACAGGCGCTTGCAGTCCTCTTCGTTCGGCTTCTCGTACCTGATGACCGCGATGCAGCGGCTGACGATCGCGTCGTCGATCTCGTCGCCGCGGTTCGTCGTCATGAACAGCAGACCGTCGAACGTCTCCAGCACGCGCAGGAAGACCGCCACGACGGCGTTGTGGTCCAGGTCGTTGCCACGGGCGCGGACATAGACGTCGCCCTCGTCGATCAGCAGGATGGCGCCCCAGCGCTTAGCGCGGTCCAGGACCGTGCCCAGTTGCTTCTCCAGGGCGGCCGCCTCCACGCCGAGCTGGCCGGAGTGCACGCGGTACAGCGGGCGCTCGGCGATCTCGCTGTAGACCTCAGCGGTCAGCGTCTTGCCCAGGCCCGGGCCGCCCTTGCAAAGCACGATCGTGCCGCCGGACTTGCCCTCCACGATGTCCTCGACCAGGACGTCCATGTCCTGCGTCAGCACGTCGACCAGGTCGCGGTGCACTTCCGGCAGCACCAGCTTGGCGCCGACCGACTTGTCGTACTTGTAGATCTCGACCTTCGAGGCGTGGACCCACGCGTGCATGTGCCGGTGAAGGTCGTACATGAAGATGAACGGGTGCATCGGGACCGTCGAGAAGACCTCGTCGTCCTCCATCGAGGCGCGCAGGCGAACCGAGCCCGAGAAACCCACGCGGTAGTCCTTGCGCGGGACCGTGTCCTCGTCGTTGACCATGCGCGCGCCGGCAGCCTTGTAGTCCGAGCGCCCGTAGCGCTCCGCGGTGATCGCCAGGCCCGTGCATCGGAACTGCTTGCCGTGCAGGTCGCGCAGCTCCAGGTACCGGGCAAGATGGGCGGAGTAGGCCTCCTTCAGCTCGGGCGATTCGTGCACGAACTGGTACTTGGCTAGCACCTCGGGGATCGTCTTGCCCTGCACGTCGGACAGCTCGAAGCGCATCTGCTCCTGGTGGAAGCCGCCCATGGCGTTCCAGCAGTAGCCGACCTTCACATAGGCCGGCCGCTCGTTGCGCGGATCGGCGGGCTGGAATTCGACGCTGGTGACCAGGAACGGGACGGCTTCGCCGCCGACGCCGTAGCGGTACAGCCAGCCGTCGATGCATTCGTGCTGCAGGTAGGCGATCAGGCCGGGCTCGAGCGCCTTCAGGTTGCCCAGCTTCGACGTGGCCGGTGCCGCGAGGACGTTGCGCAGCGAGGTCAGCTGCATCATCAGCCCGCGCTCGCCATGCTTCTTGGCGATCTCGTACAAAGCATCCAGCGCCGCGCGACTGAGCGCCTCGTGGTCGATGGTGAAGGCGTTCTTGTCGTACATCGAGGCACGACGAACAGCCCGCTCATCCGAGGGGCTGGCAGCGACGAGGTCGTTGGCGAGTGGGGCGGTGAGTTCGATCTTCATTGAGCCGCCATGATACATAACACGTACCGATAATACAAGCGAAGGAACCGAAGGCGGCAAAGAAGAAAAGCCCCGCCGCGACAATGTGTCGGGCGGGGCTCAGGGGTTGCGCTTCAGGGTCAGCTGAGGCGGGCGATCAAGTCCTTGTGGGCTTGTTCCTTCGCAGCAAGCAGCGCTTCGGTCAGGCCGGGGATGCTGGAGATCAGCACGTTGCCGTGCAGCTCGTCGTCACCGTGCTCGTCCCAGATCTCGACCGACAGCGTGTTGTGCTGGACGTGCAGCCAGGTGCTCGAAGCGTTGAAGTCGCCGGTGGCCGGGTCCTTCTCTTCCTCGATCCACTCCTCGCCGTCCTCGAACATCTGCAGGTCGTCGGGCAGCGGGATCGTGACCTCGCTGTAGCCCAGGTCCATGGCCAGCAGGCCGGCCTGGATCTTGGCGATCTGCGCGATCAGGTGCGGGCGGAGCACCAGGCGGATCTTGTCCGGGTTGGAGTTCACCGACTGGTGCACGTGGTCCAGCTCGATGTCCACCGAGATGTCGCCGGCGGTGATGGGAGTCTCGACAGTAGCGTTCATGTGGGGTTCCTTGAAAAGGCAGGGCGGGATGCTCCTGACCCACCGTGATGCAAAACACCCGGGCGTACCGCGAATCCTAGGTCGCCGCGCCCCGCTGCGCATCCCAGCCCTGCCCGCGGAGTTCGATCCTGTGCGTCTTCGGCCCGCGGATCCAGAGCGAGTAGGACCAGCGGCCGTTGAGCAGCTGCTCGATGCGGTGCGACAGCTCCGGCCGGACCAGCCCGAAGCGTCCGACGCGCCAGGCGCGGCGTTGCCCGCCCTCCACTTCCTCCACGTAGCCGCCGGCCAGAACCAGCCGGAAGGCGCGGGACGGATGGGTGTGGAAGCAGCCCGGGTCGTCGGGCCCGACGAACTTGTGCAGGTCTATCGTCCAGCCGCGCACGCGCGCCAGGCGGCGGATCCACATGGTCGGCCGGCCGTCAAGGCTGCCGCGCCACTCGTCCCACCGGATGCAGAAGAGGCCGCTCATGCCGAGGCTAGGTGCGAGGCGGCGGCGCCGGCGGCGCGCGCGACGCTCAGCCAGCTGCCATAGGGGTCGATCCGGTCGATGTCCCGGTAGCACACCGACAGCGGTGGGTTGCGCAGTGCGACCAGAGGCGAACCGGGATCTCGAACGACCAGGCCGAACTCCGGGTGCGCCTCGGCAACCACCCAGTGCCAGTCGCGCTGCCGGCCGTCGCGCTTGCCGACCTTGATCACTCCCAGCCCGGTGAATGCCTCCCAGCCGGCCCAGCGCTTCAGGCGGCAGGACATGCCGTGCGCACGCAGCGCGCGGCCGAGGTCGGTGAAGTTCGAGGACAGGGGCTTCGGCTTGCCGTCCAGGCCCAGGGCGCGGAAGGTCTGAAGCGCGTCCTCGTAGGCCGTGCCGGCAGCCATTGCCAGGCAGGCCACGCCGCAGTCGTGCGAGCTGCGCTGGCGCACCAGACGCGTGAGGCACGTGGCCTCCCAGTCGCCGCGGCTCCAGTCCGGGTCGGACAGCGAGTCGCCGGCCGGCGGTGCGTGGTCGAGCAGTTCGTCCAACATGGCCTCAGGCCGCAGACTGGGCGCAGGCCCAGGCCGTGGTGATCAGGCTCTCGGCCGCGATGCGCTTCGCGCGCTCGCCGGGAACGGCGTGCAGGGTCTGGTAGTCGCCGGGCCAGAGAAGCTGGCGCTTGGGGAACGGCCAGTTCGGGCGCGACACCGTCGCGTCAACAAGCAGCGTCTCGGCCTGGACCACGAACCCGTGGAACAGGTAGCGGTGGCCGTCGAGTCGGCCGCCCTCGATCAGACCGAAGGCCGGCATCCAGCGACCGCCCTTCTGCTTCGCCGGGGTCGTGCTCATGCAAGGGCCTCCTCTTCAGCCTCGGTGCGCACGGGAGCGCCCTGCCCCAGCTTGGCCAGGTAGGACTCGGCCATGCGCTTGACGCCGCCGGCGTCGATCTCCAGCTCCTCGATCAGCTCGGCATCGGGGTCTCGCACTCCCTCCAGCTGCGTCTTCTTGAGTCCGACGATGTCGGCGATGACCGGGTCCGAGCCGTCCTCGGCCAGCAGGAAGTAGGCCATCGAGGGCTCGTCCTGCTCATCGCGGTGGAAGCGCCCGATGCATTGCACATGGACGCCCGGGCTCCAGTCCAGCTCGGCAAAGATGCCGACCTTGCACACGTGCTGAAGGCCATCCGTGCCGGCGCCAGCGCGCAGCGACATCAGCATCACGCGCGCATCGCCGTTGATGAACGCGTTCTTGGCCTCCTCCTTCTGCCTCGGTGACTCGCTGCCCGTGTACATGACGGGCTTGAACTCGGCCAGCGCCTCCATCAGCAGCGCATAGACCTCGCGGTGCCAGGCGAAGACGATGACCTTCTCCTCGCTGGCCAGCACCATGCGCACGAACTCGGCGACGTAGGGCGCCTTGGCCACCCCGGTCGCCTGCCGCAGCAGGCCATTGAACTCCTCCGAGGCCATGAACTTCTGGCCCCGGTACTGCTGCCGGTCGGCGAGGATCACGCGCGCCAGCTCGGCCGCCGTGGTCTTGATCTTGTCCAGCGCGGCGCGATCGGACTGGATCGTGTGCGGGATGGCCTGGCACGGCGGCAGCTCCCGGCCGACGTCCTTGCGCGTGCGGCGCAGCATGATCCCCTCGCGCTTGAGGTACAGGCCAAAGGCCTTCGTGTCCTTGATGCGGTCGTCGACGCACCACTCGCGCACGAACTCCTCGCGCGTGCCGAGGGCCCCCGGCAGCAGGACGTCGATGACGTTGAAGAACTCGGAGCCGTAGTTGTAGATCGGCGTGGCGCTCAGGCCAATGCGCAGACGAGCCTTGCTCGCGATCAGCTTGGCGGCGGCGTACTTCATCGAGTCCGCCACACGGAGCTCCTGCACTTCGTCGTAGACGACGAAGCGGATGAACCCGGCGAGGGTCTCGGCCCAGCCGGCGAGCTTGTGGTAGTTGCAGACGATGACGTCCGGCAGCCGCGGCAGCTCCTCGTCGAACAGCGCGGTCTGCGCCGGCGCGCCGCGGCGCCGCTTCGGGCGCTCCAGCAGATCGTAGGGGCGGCCGCTCTTGAGGATGTGCACCTTCAGGTTCGGCGCGAACTTCTGCAGCTCATTGACCCACTGGGGCGGCAGGTGGCTCAAGGTCACCACCAGCGCCGGCAGGTACTCGGGCATCACCATCGGGCAGATGGCGGTGGCCGTCTTGCCAAGGCCCACGTCGTCGGCCAGCAGCAGGCCGGACTTGATGCGCGCCAGTGACGCGGCCGCGGCCTGGTAGTCGCGCGGCGGCAGCGCGAGCTCGAACGGGTCCGGCGCGCGCACGCGGCTCAACAGCTGGTGGACCAGGCTCTCCGCTTCGACGTGGTCCGCTGAGAGGCCCTTCAGCAGCTTCATCGGCGAGACCGACATCGGGTAGCGGTCGATGAACCACAGCAGGTCGCGGCTGTTCTCGGCGCTGTCCGACAGCCAGACCACCTCGCTCGCTCGCTGGTCCACCTGCGGGAACAGCCGGCGCAGCTTCGTGCGCACGTGCGGCTCGCACTCGATGCGCCAGCGCCCACCTTCGTGGGTGATGGTGCCGAAGGTGTTGGCGGGCCCGCTCACAGGAGGCTGCCCAGAAGACGGAGGTGGAACAGCGGCTTGCCGGCGAGCGACTCCGGCACGCGCGACAGCCAGGCCGGCGTGCCCACCACGAGGATGCCGCGCACCCTCTCGTGCTCCGCGTAGCGCGCCACCTGGCGCAGCACGTCAGCCAGGGAGCCGCCGATCTTGATCTCGATGGCCAGCCCACCGGTCAAGAGGAAGTCCGGGCGATCGCGCTGACTCAGCGACTTCTCCCGCTGAAAGATCAGCCCGTTGGCCGAGAGCGCCTTGGCGATGCCCTGCTGCAGCGAGTCCTCGTCGCTGAACCGGTAGCGGTAGCGCGAGAGCGTGACCGCGACCTGCTCGAGCAGGGCCTCCGGCGGCGCCGCGTCGACGATCAGGTCAGACAACGGAGCCTCCCTGGTCACGCGCGTACAGGCCGAAGGGCCGCCCCTCCTCGGCATCGGGGATCGCGATGATCCGGGAGACCTTGTCCTCGCCGATGCGCACCAGCGGCATGGAGGCCGCCTCGATGTTGGCCATCGTCAGGCCGTAGTGGTCCTTGCCCATCAGCGCGTTGAAGATCGCGCCGGTGTCGACCGCGTAGACGTTGCCGTAGCGCTTCGGTCCGCCGCGGCGCGGCGTGTGGCCGACGAACAGCCGGCCGACGCCCAGAACGCCGCTGGTGTCGCCGTTGGCGATGCGCGTGCGCCCCTCCAGCGCCTCGTCGATCACCGACAGCGTGCCGCGCTGCAGGTGCACGAGGAAGGCAGACCAGCCCATGCCGGCGGGGACGTTGCCGTGCACGATGCCGACCGTGCCGCGGCGCGTGGCGATTTCGATGGCCACGGGCAGCCGGATGAGCGCCTGCAGGATGTCCGCGCGCAGCTCGGGCGGGGTCTCCAGCCACCACTGCAGGCCGAACCGGGGCGCGATGAAGTCCAGGGCGGCCTCGTTGGGCTCGCCGCCGACGTACAGGCTCACCAGGTTGTGGTCGTGGTTGCCGCGCACCGAGAAGACGTACGGCTGCGACAGGAAGCGCGCGACGCGCCAGGAGTCCGGGCCGCGGTCGATCAGGTCGCCCACGGCGAACAGGCGATCCTTCTCCTTGTCGAAGCTGACCAGCCGCATCGCCTCGATCACCATGTCGTAGGCGCCGTGGATGTCGCCCACGATGAAGTCGCGTCCGAGCTCATTGAGCGGAACGCGAAGGACACGGGGCGCCGACGTGAAGCCGTCGAGTCGGGTCATACCTTGACCGCCTCGTCGAACTGCTCGCGGATGCGGTCGAACGTGTCGGCCGCCTTCTTGTCCAGACGGCGCTCCTGGAAGATCGGCAGGAAGAGCGAGAAGTAGCCGTCGGCGGACTCCGGCTCCATGATGTCGTTCGCCTTCACCGAGATGATGGCGTCGAGCCAGTCCTCGCGGTTGGCCCACACCTCGGCGCGCATCTTGTCGCCGCGGCCGCTCACGTCGACGCGCAGGCGGCCGCACTCGGACACGCACTGGAACGAGCCCAGGGCGCCGACGTTCTTGCCGGAACCCTCGTTGAAGCCGACCACGCGCAGCTCGACAACGACCTCGAGCTTCAGCTTGCACTGCTCCTTCGAGTCCCCGTCGCGCCAGATGGCGTCCGGACGCTTCAGGATCGTGCCTTCCAGGCCGGCGGCCAGCTGCTCGCGGTAGTGCGCATACGCCTGCTCGAGCGAGTGCACGATGCGCGTGGGGATCAGCGAGACCTGGGAGTCCGGCTGGGCCGACGACTCGATCTGGCTCTTCAGGCGCGCGAATCGATCCTCGTAGGCGACGGCATACCGGCCCTTGGGCTGCACGACCGACAGCGGGATCATGTCCCAGGCCTGGTAGATGATGCGGTGGTCCGCGGGCAGCTCGCCGCCCTTGAGGATGCTGGTCAGCAGGCCGTTGCCGTCCTCGCGCGGCAGGGTCTCCCAGAGAGCACCCTGCGGACGCTGCACCAGCAGCTCACCGTGGTACTGGAAGCCGGGCGCCAGCGCCGCGGCGAGGTGGTCGGCCAGCGCGCCGAAGGACTCCAGCGGATACTCCGAGCCCTGCCGGCTGGTGACGAAGATCTGCCCGTCCTGCTCGACGCTGACGTTGGCGAACGTGCCGTCCGCCTTGATCTGGCTGTAGACGCCGCGCGCCCAGGGCCACTCGGCCAGCTTGACATCCTTGGGCAGCGAGCACCGCATGTACGGGAACTCGGGGATCAGGCCCGCGAACACCTTGTTGACGGTGGTGTCGCTGATGCCAGCGCGCAGGTCCTTGCGCAGGATGCGGCCCAGCAGGGCGGCAGACCCGGCATCGAGCGCGCCCAGCGCGCGCCGGATCTCGTCGCGCGCGGCGTGGCCGGTCAGCTCTCGCGTGCGCAGGCGCTCGATCAGCGCCCAGTGCCAGTCGCCGAACGGCTCGGAGCCGGATCCGCCGCGTGGCGGCAGCGACTTGACCCCGTAGGTCTTCAGCGGGTTCAGCGCGAGCTCCAGGACGCGCTGGAGCGTGGCGTCGCCGGCGTGCGCCTTCAGCAGCGCCAGCTTGCCGGTCGACTTTTTCTCCGCAGCAATCTGCTCGAGGAGGTTGAAGATCTCGGGGGAATGCATCCCCAGAGTGTAACAGGTAGCGGTAATCCTGTCAGTATCGAAACGCCCACATGATGCACAAAAGAGGAGCCCCCGTCCAGCGCAATGGCTGATACGGGGGCGTGAGGCCTGCTCACGAGGCCGGCCGCACTGGTTCCGCAGGAACAAGTGCCGCGCCGGGCCGGGCGGGCGGAGGCAGGGGTTCTGCGCCGACGCCCTTGAGGAGACCCAAGGAGGCGATGAGTGCGCGCGGCGTGCCGCCGGGCGCGTTGTGCAGGTTCACGGGTGGGAAGGAAAGCGCGGGCCAATCGATCATGGCGGTGCACCAGGTTGTTTAGACCCCTGGTGATGCGAACCAAGCAATGCGAAGGCGGGCAAAGAAGAAGCCCGACACGACATGGTCGCATCGGGCTTGTGGGGTTACGGCTGGTCGCGCTGCGTCCAGGTACCGTCGGCCAGGGCCTGCTCGGCCGCCTCGCGCTTTCGCCAGTATTCGGCCGACTCGCGGCTGTACGGCATGTCCTCGTGGGTCGTGCCGATGTAGAAGCCGGCCGCCGACTCGAGCACCTGGAGGTTCAGACGCAAGCCGCCGTACACCAGGGCCATCTGGCCGCAGCGCGGCGCCGTGGCGACTGCCGTGCTCATGCCTGCTCCTTCGACGGCGCCACCAGGCTGGCCAGCGCGTCCTTGGGGGACTCCGGGCCGAGCTGCAGATCCGCATCGGGGAACATGATCACGCGCGACGACAAGTTCGGCATCTCCTTCATCTGCCCGGTGCTCAGGCTGACCAGGAAGAGGCGACGCTCGTCATCGTACAGGCCGTGCGACATGCCGATGCGCGCGGAACGCTTCTTCTCGTCAGCAATGACACAGACGAGGTAGGGTTCTTGGTCCAGCTGCATCTTCGAGTCGACCAGCATGACGACCATGCCAGGCTTGGCGTGGCACAGCTTGGTGTAGCTCTGTGAGGGCATCGAGAACTTCATGGGTGGGTTTCCTTGGTTGAGGCAGGGGCGGGATGCTCCTGATGCCGGCGAGATGACGAACGCCGGCGCATACCGGCCAGGCAAAGAAAAACCCCACGCAGCATGGCTGCGCGGGGCTTCGGAGGGGTTCAGGCCGCAAAGAGGCCGGTGAACTTGCGGACGAATCCGCCTTTGGACTGGCTGGCAGCCGAGGTGCCCGGGCGGGCGTTGCGAGCGAGGATGCGCAGTTCCTGGATCAGGTTGCTGCGAGCGCTGGCGTCCAGGTCGGACAGCCACTTGGAGCGCGCCTGCTCGTTGCCGAAGCGGTCGCGGTAGATGAGTCGGGGGGATTCACGGGGGCCGAAGGCATCCATGTAGACCTCCAGGCTCAGCGAAGGCGTCGTCATCTTGACCGAGCCCATCGAGCTCGTCTTCGTGGCGTTCGAGTCGATCTCGATGCCGACCTGGGTCTGGCCCAGATCCTCCGCCATCGAGCGGAGCATGGCTTCAGCGGCGCGGTGGAACTGCGCCTTCGAGGCCGGGCGGGTCAGTGCGTTGGGGACTTGGAACATGGGGATCTCCTTGGGGTTGCAGAAAGGCCTCTGCGCGGCCTGGTACCCCGGGGATGCGCTACTCCGACGCGTACGTGATGGGCAAAGAAAAGCCCGCCGGTCCATGTGGAACGCGGCGGGCGTGGGGTTACGAGAGGTTGGTCAGGCGGCCTGTTGCAGCTCGTCCGAATCGGCCTTCTTGGCGCGGCGTTTCGGTGCCGGCTTCAGGATCTCGACTTGCGCGATCTTCCAGCTGCCGTCGTCGACCAGGTCGAACACCGTCTCCGCGAGGTTGCTGAAGCAGACGAAGTCCACTTCCTTCACCACCGCGGCGGTGTTCGGATCGACCAGCTGGACGCGGTAGACATCGCCGGCGCGGTCGTAGACGATGTTCAGCTGGCCAGAGAACTTCTTCGAGGCCACCCGGAACTGCAGCGTTGGCGGCATGGCGATGATGTCCTCCTCGACCGGATCCTTGTACGCCACCGGGCCCGTGAGGGCGCCGGCGTCGATGAGGACCTGGCTGAGGCGGCGCACGCCGTCGGGCGACTTCATCTCCTCGACCTGGCGGATCATCTCCACCAGGTGCTCGCACCGCAGCGAAGCCTTGTCGATCGGCAGCTCCGAGCTCGTGCGGCCGATGTGGAAGGCCTGCGACACGATGCCGTCGCGGACCGTCGTGTCCGGTTCGTCCAGCCGGCGGCCGTCGAACTGGCGGCGCGCGTAGGGCGTGATCTTGACCGTCGAGCCGACCTCGGGAACGCTGGCCAGCAGGTGGCGCGCGCTCACGAAGAACTCGGTCCGGGCCGTCTTGACCAGGCACCAGTCTTCGGTCAGTTCGACCACCTTGCCTTCCTGGGGCGACAAGTCCACCTGGATGCCCAGCGTCGCGTTCTCGCTCGCCTGCTCCGTGTAGATCTTGAAGCGGTAGCTCGTCGCGTTCGAGGGCACGTGGGCGGACACCACGGTCTTCAGCCAGGACTTGGCGTCTTCTTTCGTCAGCATTTCAATCTCCTTGTGGGTTGGGGGATCCGGGCCGCATGCGGGCGAGTCCGGGCATGCCGAGATGCCCCACACCGAGCAGGAAATGAAGAAGCCCCGGCACGACATGGTCGTGCGCGGGGCTCTGTGGTTGCGGGAGGTCGGTCAGGCGGCCACGGGTTCCTTGGCGCCGATCGACGGTTGCGGGGTCGCGGAAAGCTCGTTGACGTGCGCGCGCATCTCGTCGGCGGTGGGCATCTGCTTGGCCTTGTCCATGGCCTTCAAGACCTGCCAGCCGATGAGCAGGCCGGGCACGACGAAGAAGAGCAGGCCGACCAGCGTCATGACGATGCCGAAAGCCAGCTGCGACTTGAAGCTGCTGGCGACCTGGGTCATTTCTTCGTTGAAGAACGCACGCTTCGAGCTGTAGTCGTAGGCGCCCCAGATCAGCGCCATCGGCTTGCCCTGCTTGTCGGTCGATTCGCTCACCGAGAGCGCGACCGTCGAGCCGACGGTGAGCGCGCGCTGCACGGTCTTGTGGACCACGACTTGGGGCAGCTCGACCAGGCCGTCGGCCGTCTGGATCTCCAGCGGGCCGTAGTTGTACAGCTCGCCGTCGACAGTGCCTTCGCCGCTGAACACGATCTTGCCGGAAATGGTGGTGGGTTTCATGGTCTGTGAGGTTCCTTGAGGGTTACAAAGCAGCATAACACGTATGTGTATGCCGGTGGCGTCAACTTGACACACGGATATGCGAAACATGTGCGAGTAGCTGGGGTGTGCGCGTGGGTGTGAACCATCACCGGTGGCGAGGCAATCCCGCCCGCGACCATGAAAGGAGAACGATGCGCACACAACGCACCGTCGTGTCCAGCGATCACATCGACGCCGAGGACATGCGGCTCAACGCAGACCAGCTCGACGAGAAGTACAACCCGACCGGAGGCGGACAGCACCCGGTTCTCACGAAGGCCCACTGGCGCAACGACGTTGCGCACCAGGTCACGACGGCCGGCTACTGGGAATGGGTCAGCCAGACCGCGAAGGACGTGTCGATCGAGCCCGTCATCCTCGAGATCATCCACTGATCGATCCCGAGACAACCTCACCCAACCCGCCTCTTCGGAGGCGGGTTTTCTTCTTTGCGCGGCGCAAAAGAAAAGCCCACCTCCGAAGAGGTGGGCGATGCCGTCAGGCTGCCATGGGCAGCTCGTCGGCCAGGGCTTTGCTGGCGGGGCGCCAGCCGAGGTCGGTCAGCTCCTTCAGCGTCAGGCGCAGCTCCGTGGAGCCGTCCTCGTACTGAGGGTGCAGACCATAGGCCTCACACAGCTGTGCGAGAGCGGGGGCGCTGAGGCGCCGGCGCAGTGCAGCAACGGTGGTGTCGATGAGGGCCATCTCGGGTTCCTCCTTCAGCCGGCGCGCCGCAGCACGCCCGGGTTGAACACGACCGAAGTCACGTCATGGACCGTTGCGCGGCGCAGGCCTCGCGACCGCGCCAGGCGCGGCTTCACGACCCACTGCCAGAGACCGAGAAGGCTGGTCACTGCAAACAGGACGTTCTGCAGCAGCAGCCAGCTCTCGCCGCGGTGCAGGGCGAAGCCGATCCAGGCCGCGTTCGAGCCCAGGTAGAACACGAAGCCCCAGCGGGACGACGAAGGGTGATTGAGCGCCACCAAAATGGCGCCGATCACTCCGAACAGGAAACCGACGAAATCGTAGGTCATGAGTCACTCCTAGTGGAAAGGTTGGGGGGAAAGGGCTCCTTGCGAGAGCCTTGCGAGTGGTGATGGCGAACACGGGTGATGACGCGCCACGGCTCGATCCCCCAAAAGGAAGAGCCCCGCGCGTCATCGACGGGCGGGGCTGGAGGGGTTAGATCGTCTGCCCGGGGGCGAAACGCTGGCCGCGGTAGAACTTGGCCAGGTTGCGCGAACCGTCGGAGCACCAGAACGGGTTCGGGTAGCGATCGTCGCTGGCGTGCTTGACCGACAGGTCGTGCGCGAGCTGCTCTGCTTTCTTGGGGGATGTGGCGACCCAGCGGCACGGCATGAAGCCGCGCGCCTCCGTCGTCACCTCGTAGGCGCCGATGACCATCGCAGGCTCCTCAGAGCTGGATGGCTTCGGCGGCCTGGGTGGCTGCGCGCAGGAAGTCCTGCACGTCCACCTCGCCGGACGAGATCTCCTCGGGCCAGACCTCGATCTCGAAGCCGTCGTCGAAGCGCGCCGCGAACATCGGCAGGACCTCGAGGTCGTGGGAGTCGTCGGGAGCGGTGATCGCCCGGGTGAGCGTCATCTCCTGGCCGTTGCGGTCGGCGTGCTGGTCGTAGGGCGTCACGAAGAACGCCCGCAGGGAAGCCGGAACACGCGCCGCGGCGGCGGGTTGAATCGAATTCATGTGAGTCCTTTCACGTACGGAGGCGGGATTGCCTTCGCTTAGCGAAAGGGGATGGCGAACAGCTGCGGCTACGGGTCAGCCCAGCATCGCCGAGCCCAGCGCCCCGGTCGCCGGCGCGATCACCGCGCACAGCACGCCATAGGCCGCCAGGTCGCTGTGGATTGCGAACTGCTGCGCGAACGGGATCAGTGCCACCAGTGCCCCGCAAAAGAAGCCGAGGGCGAAGCCCGCCGGGCTCGATCCACTGGAAGGCGCGTCGCTCACGAGGCGCTCGACGGGTCGGCCGCTGCGCCGCGCCGCGCGGTCAGGATGGCGGCGGCGCGCGCACGCGCCTGGTCGATCACGGTGGTCGACTCCGTCCATGTCAGGCGCTCGCTCTCGCCCACAGGCTCGGCCGACAGCATCGAGCGACGCCGCTCGTTGCTCAGCCGCATCTGCGCCAGGCCGCGGATCAGGCAGCTGCCATCCGACATGTCCCAGACGAACAAGAAGCCGCGCGACCCGGTCAGCAGCTGCAAGCCGCTCCAGAACATGACCGAGTGCAGGTGGCCCATGCTGTCGTAGAGCGGCCGGCGCAGATCCAGCGTCACGCGAGGTGCCGGCACGCCCGGGGTGTGTTGCGTCATGCGCGCACCCCGCGGAAGGCGAGAAGGAATGCGCGGTGTGAATGGAGGTTCGAGATCAAGCGGTTGGATGAGGGGTGTTGGTGGGGTGGTCGCCTGTGGCAATATGGTGCTGCCAGGCTCAATTCGATTCGTCCAGATTATACCGACGTGTTATGATTGCGCAAGGCCACTGAGGCATGAAAACGCCGCCGGCTCGAACAAGCGCCGGCGCCATCTGGACGCACCGATGAGCACTCCCCTCCCCTCATTCCACCGCGACGGCGAGAGCCCGGGCGCCGGCTGGATCTTCGTGTTCGGCTCGAACCTGGCAGGCCGCCATGGCGCTGGCTCAGCCAAGGCCGCACGCGAGCGCTATGGCGCCCGGTACGGCGTCGGCGTCGGCCGAACGGGGAGCGCCTACGCCATCCCGACCAAGGACGGACGATCGGGCGGCAGCCTGTCCAGGCCGGCCGAGATCCTGCCGCTGGCCGTCGTGCGCGGCCACATCGAACAGTTCATCTCGTATGCGAGATCGAATCCGGAAGCGCGGTTCTTCGTGACGCGAGTGGGTTGCGGCCTCGCCGGGTTCAAGGACGACGAGATCGGCCCAGCCTTCGCCGGCGCCCCGGCGAACTGCTCCCTGCCAGCAGAGTGGAAGCGATACGTCGACGCCGCGCGCGCCGTCGCAACCGCCTGAGCCGATTCAGCATGGAATCGTTCGCCTCGTTCCTCTTCTTCTTGTTCGCGTGCTTCGTCACCTGGGCGGTGATCATCGGCCTGCTGGTGCTGCATGAATACGGGCACATCTACGCGATGCGCCGCCTGGGCATGCGGATCGACAATGTCGTGCTCGGGATGTTCAAGGTCGGCTCCCTGCGCTGGCGTGGGCTCACCTACGAGTTCGGCCTGGCACCGGTGCTGGCCTACTGCGTCAGCAAGGACTTCGAGGTCTCCGACACCAACCGCCGCGCGTGGGTGGCGCTCGCAGGCCCCGCGGCGACCGCCGCAACAGGGTTGATCTTCTACACGGCGTGGGCCTTCACGGACCACTGGCTGATGCGCGCGTGCGTGCAGGGTTCGGTGATCCTCTTGCTGACCAACATCATCCCGCTGCCGCCGCTGGACGGCTGGACCGTCGCGGAGCACTTCCTGGCCAAGCGCGGGGTCGTGCTGAACGCCCAGGAGCGGAAGCGCCTGCTGGTGATCGGCGCCGTGACGATCATCGCGATCGCCGTGGTGATCTGAGGCTTCAGCGCTGCAGGAGCGCTGCCAGGCCGTTGTTGAACTCGACGGCGCCGCCATTGGCGGGGTGTCGGATCGTGGCTGCTGCCTCGATGCCGGCGTCGGCCAGCAGCATGGTGGACTTGCGTCCCACTGCCACGAAGGCCATGCCGGGGAACGCTTCACGAAGCAGGTGCAGCGCCGCGCGGCCGTGCGCCAGCTCGGCGTTCGTCGGCGTGCGGTTCGTCCAGGGGCTGCCCGGACGATGCGGATGCATCTGCAGCGCGTTCCAGGTGATGGCCTGCTCGGCGACGCCGAGCTTGAAGAGCGCCTTCCAGACGATCGTTGCGGACGGCTCTGCGAAGGACTTGTCGCGCGTCGTCAGGCGCCCACTCAGGCGATCGATGCCCGGGATCACGCCATCGAGCAGCTGGCGTTCGCTCACGAAGGCGACGCCGCTGTAGCGGCACCCCTGGTAGCCGGGGGCTTCGCCGCAGAGGACCAGCCGCGGCGCGCGGCTGAGATGCGCGGCCAGGCGCTGGAGCCGGCCTTCCGGGCCGCCCTCGGGGCTGCGCGGGTCATCGAGCTCGCACCGGTCGCGGTACGGGTTGAAGAGCCCGTCGACGCCCTCCGGGAGCGTCGCCGCCAGCGCCCGCGCGAGATCGAGGCTCATTCCGTGGCGGCGGGGTCGCCGTGGGGCGTGGCGATCTCGTGCTCGAGCTGCAGGCGCTGCTCCTCGACCAGGGCGTCCACGTTCAGGGGCTCGCCGGTCAGGATCTCGTGCACCGCGGAGATCTCCGGCAGACCGAAGTCGGCCTGCCCGTAAGCGCGACCGCCGGGGCGCAGGCCGGACTTGTGGAGCGTGATCAGCGCACGCGCCTTGTCGCGCGCCAGAAGCGTCAGGCCGTCGACGAGCAACTGCTCGTGCCGCACGAGCTGGTCGAACAGCCGAGCCTTCGCGTCGGTGGTCAGAACTGCGTCCGTCATTGGCCAGCCCGCCAGCCGAAATGCGCGCGCAGCGCCGGCGCCGCCGCAGCGACGCCCAGGAGCACGAGCAGGGAGCCCATGAGCAGCACCTCGAAGGCGACGGCATCCGCGCTCCCTTCGAACAGGGAGCCGAGCAGCGCGACGACGGTCAGGACGACGATCATGACGGCGAGCGTGAGACGGCTCTCGGTGTACTCGTGCTCGATGGCCTCTTCTCGGCTCATGTTAGACCTCTGTGAAGGCGTGCGCACCGATCGAGGCGACCTGATGCGGTTGGGGGTTGAAAGCGGGGGTGACGGTGCTGTCCTTCAGGCCTGCGGCCGGCACCGTCCAGGAGAGGAAGCAGGTGCCGAGGATCGCGACGGCAAGCGCGGCGGCGACGGTGAAGTCGCCGGCTTTGCGGCGCATCTTGCTGCTGCGCGAGTGCTCGTTCATTGCTGCTCGACCACCAGGGGGGCGTCACTCTGCGGGCCGCGGCGTACCACGTCCCACAGCGTTTTGCCGAAGAAGACCGACATCGCGACAACGCCGAGCGTGGTGTTCACCGCGATGTAATGCGACAGCGCCGGCGCCAGGTAGAAGACGAAGCCGAAGGCGGAGCCAATCCAGCCCGCGATGAGCAGGAAGACGTGAAGCTCGTAGTTGTCGTACAGGAACATGGATTCACCGGCGGTATGTTGACGTGTTATGTATTGTACAGAGACGCTCGATCCATGCAACCGGAGGCGTTGACCAATCCCACAGCGGCCGGCATCCTGCGCACAGAAAGGGGGCGCGATGCTGGAAGCCTGTTTCGCCATCGGAACAAAGGGCCTCTCGCGGCCGCGCTGAGCATGGCGGCCGAAGCAGGCTTGATCGTGCTGGCCATCGTGCGCAGGCTGCTGCTGGAGATGGGGCACGAGCTGACGCCAGAGGAGATCAACCAGCCGGACCAGAACACGGGGCGGCTCGAGCGGTGGATCCACGAGCCCCGCGCCGAGCTGGAGGGCAAGACGCTGGTCCACGCGTATGCGGCCAGCGGTGATGAGCAGGTTCTGCGCTGCGCGGTCGCCGAGCTGGTTGGGAAGAGCCGGCCGCCGGCCGCCGAAGGGGCCAGCTGACGGGCCGGAGGCGTCAGGCCGCCGCGGCGGCGCCCTGCAACAGATCCTTGCGGAAGCGGTTGAGCTCCTGGGCGCTGGCGAAGCTGCGGCCCATCAGCAGGCTCAGGTTGTGCAGGATGCGCTCGCTGACCCGCGTCTCCCAGACGAGGTCGAACTGGATCTGCTTGTCCAGCCAGTGCTCCAGCCAGGCCGGGTCCGGCAGGCGGCTTTGCACCGTGTCGCGCGGGAACAGGGCGGCGTTGACGTGCAGGTTCGTCGGATGCAGTGGTTGCGCGGTGCGGCGCGCGCTGGCCATGAGAACGCCGACCTTGGCGAACGCCACGCGGGCCTCGTCGCCGAACCGGGACAGCGCTCGCTTCATGTAACGCAGGTACGCGCCGCCGTGGCGGGCCTCGTCGCGCGCGAGGGTCTCGTAGATCGCCTTGATCACGGGCTCGGTGTGCCACTCGGCGGCGCGCCGATACCAGTGGTTCAGCCGGATCTCCCCGCAGAAGTGCAGCATCAGCGTCTCCAGCGGCGGCGCCGGGTCGAACTCGAAGCGCACCTCGTGCAGTTCGGCCTCCGTCGGCGCCAGGTCCGGCCGGAAGCGGCGCAGGTACTCGATGAGCGCGAGCGAGTGCTTCTGCTCTTCGAAGAACCAGATGCTCATGAACGCGCTGAAGTCGCTGTCGTCGCGGTTGTCGCGCAGGAACATCTCGGTGGCCGGCAACGCCGCCCACTCGGTGATGGCGTTCATCTTGATCGTCTGCGCCTGCTCGTCGCTCAGCTTGCTCGCGTCGAACTGGCTCCACGGGATGTCGCGCTCCATGTTCCAGCGAACCGCTTCCAGCTGCTGGAAGAGCTCGACGTAGAGCATGGTCGGTTCGGGCTGCTGCACGCCGGCCTCCGCGTCAGGCCGCCAGCGGCATGGCCGCCGACGCGGGTGCTGCGCCGCCCTGCTCGGCCCAGGCGGCCTCCAGCTCGATGCGCTTGATCTCCTCGACCGCGCCGTCCGCGCCGCCGCCGACCTTCTTGAGCTGCGCGCGCGCTAGGCGCTCCATGAGACGCAGATCGCGATCCTCCAGCTGCAGCGCGGCCTCGGCCCAGTCCTCGACGATGCCGCGCAGCGACTCCTCGGAGACCGGTGCCATGCGCCGGCGGGCCTTCAGCGCGGCGATCGTGCCGCGGTGCCGCCCATCGAGCGAGCGCAGGAACGCGCTCACTGCGGCCGGGCCCTCGCCATCTTCGACCACCTGGTCGACCACGCCCCTGGCGTGCAGCTCGTCGGCCGAGAACAGCTTGCCGCTCAGCACCATCTCGTTGGCCACCTGGAACCCCGCCTTCCGAGCGGTGAAGTTCCACGCGCCCATGCCGGGGAACAGGTTGAACAGCATCTCCGGGAAGCCGGCCTGCGCGCTGCGCTCGAAGATCACGTGCCCGAAGGGCAAGACGGACTCGAGGCCGCCGCCCAGCGCATCGCCCTGGACCAGCGCCGTGGTGTGGATGCCGCGGCCAGGGGCGGTCTCCAGCCACCAGACCAGGTCCAGGCACAGGTGGCCGTACATCTTCAGCGACTTGAGGTCCTTGGCGCGCACCAGCAGCGCGAACAGCGAGAGGTCGCCGCCGAAGTTGAAGACGCCGGCGACATCGGACACCAGCACGACGTTGCGGACCAGGCCGGGGAAGCTGTCCACGTACGCGAAGAACTTCTTGTACTCGGCCATCACCGCCAGGCTGTAGCACTGGATCGGCTTGACGTTCATGCGGACCGTGAGGGTGCGCTGCTGCGCGTCCCACTCGAACCGCAGGTACTTCAGGCGCGGCAGCCCGCCGCCGAAGACGTCGATCGGCGCGCCGCTCATGCCGCCGCCTTCTCGGCCGAGATCGCGAAGTGCTCGGCGTTGACCGCCGGCGCGCCGGAGATGTCACCTTCCTCCAGGTGCGCTTCCACCATGATGTGGGTCAGGTGGTTGAAGGTCAGCAGCACGGCTTCCTCGATCGCGTCCTTGGCTTCGTCGTCCTCGATCGTGTCCAGCACGGTCTTCAGGTCGGCCATGTGCTCCGCGTCGAGGGTGGCGTGGCTGCTGATGAACGAGACGCCGCGCTCGTCGTCGAGCAGCAGCGATTCCTTGACGGCCGAGGTCAGCGTGCCGCCGTACACCGAAGCGATCACCTCGAGTGCGTACAGCATGCCCAGCACGGACGCCGGATGCTTGCGGTCCGCGGCGTAGTAGTAGTAGCCGACCAGCGCCAGCGTGTAGTGCGAGGGGCGGTGGTTCAGCGCGATGTCGCGCGTCACGCCCATCTGCTCCAGGTCGGCGAGCACCCATTCCTCGTGGCCGCTCTCCTCGTGCATGTGCTCGTAGAGGAAGTAGCGCACCTGCTTGTGCGTGTCCTGCAGGCGGCTGGCGCCGGCGGCGCTCACGGTGTTGAAGTGCCAGACCACGTGGTACAGCTCGAGCAGCAGGCGGCGGTAGCGCTGCAGCGTCATGCCGTTCGCGGCGGCGTGGGTGACCACGGGATGAAGCTCGAACGCGCGGCGCGCTTCGTCGGTGCGGGAAACCAGGTCGAGGAAGAAGGGGATCAAGTTGAGGGTCCTTAGAGAGTTGGGTGAAGGTGAGGGTTACAGGCCGTCAGCGAGCGCAGCGCGCAGCGCCTCCGGCGAAGAGAAGATCGAGGCCGACGTGCGGCCGCGGTCGATGCAGCGAAGGCTCAGCGCCTGCACGATGTGCACCGGCACGGGAACAACATCCGGCGCATCGTGGTAGCCGGGCTTGAGGTCGGCGCGGCGATAGATTCCCGCCTCGTCGACGTAGGGCGTGTAGCCGGCGTTCTCGGCGCGCCAGAACTGGACGAAGCCGGTCGACCGGTGCGCGAAGCTGACCAGGTAGACGCCGGCGTCGGCTGCTTGCTCCGCCTGCGCATTGAGGGCGTGACAGATCAGCGAGGCCAGGCCGGCGTTCTCGGCCGTGGCCACGTGGCCGTGCGCATCTGCGATGTCGCTGTCGCCGTACACCGAGAACGGACCGCGGGGGCCGCCGGCCACCAGCGCGGCTCGGGGGCACTCGTACGGGATGTGGTGCGTGATCTCGCCCTCGATCGGGTCGAGCGTGTCCCGAGCCTTCCAGTCGGCAGCCTCGTACCAGATGCCGTCATCCAGCACCGCCAGGAGCGCACTGATCTGCGGGTCGTGATCGGGGTACGGGGTCTCGATGCGCAGCCAGGCGCTGGAGATACCCTCGGGCGGCGCGCCTTCGCGCCAATGGGTGTTCGTGTGCATCTCAGTCGTCCTTGACGTCGTCCATCCACGTCTCGCGACGAACGCGCTCAGTCCAGCGCTTCAGTCGCTGGGAGGCCTTGCCGCACCACAGGCAGGTTCGCCGCGTGCCGCGTGCGTTCACGCTCCAGCGGGTGTCGTCACCCACGAAGTAGGAGGTGTGCGTCGCGTCGATGGCGCAACGACCGTCGGTGACGTAGCGCTGCCAGAAGTCAGCCACCTCGGTCAGTTGAGAAGCGAGGCCGGCATGGGCGAACGACTCCTCGGCGGAGCCGTTGCACAGCACGCCGAGAAGGCGGGCGCCGGTGAACCACGCATGGCCGCCGTCCGGCTGGTCGATCTCGCCGATCCACAGCACGCCATCGGCGCCACGGTAGACGCGGCTGTGAGTGCGCCGGCGCGGCCGGCGGCGGTCGCTCAGCCACGCGTACAGGTTCGGGCTGAACTTCGAGTGAATCGGGCGCACGGCCTGGATGTCCAGACCGTTGAGTGCTTCGGTAGCGTTCATGAGGCGAGCGGGGGCGAAAGGTCGAGCAGCACGCGGCCGTCGCTCTCGCGGTAGGCGTGCCTCGGGAACTGCTCACGCCAGGCCACGAGTTCAGCCACGGAGGACAGCGCAGCGAGTTCGGTGAGGCGATGGACCACTTGGAGCGCGTTCGCGCCCTCGGGAAGTTGGAGCGCCACCAATTTCGCTGCCTCCCGCAGCGTCGGCCCGGGTTCGGAGCCGTGGGTCAGCCAGGTGACGAGTTCGCCGGCGCAGGCGCCGATGTGCTCGCGAATGAAGGTCCGCGCCGCGTCGAGCGCCGGCGGCAGAGGCACCGATCTGCCGCGGGCCGTGGATCCGACGGCGCCGACCATCACAGGCCGGCACCACGCAGCAACTGGGAGACGGACTTCAGCTCCGCGACGATGCGGTCGACGTCTTCGGCGTCTTCGTCCCGCGTGAACTTTGCAGCCGCCTCTTCAGCCAACCGCAGCGAGGACTCGACGCCGGAAGCGACCTCACGCAACCACGCCATCGTGGCGGCCGCCGGCAGCGCCTCGGGCCCCTGGGATGCAGCGAGTTGGCGCTCCGGCGCTTGTGGTTTCGAATTCATGCTGCGCAGTTTATCGGCCTGTGTTATCCAAGTCAACTTCGGATGCTGCTGCCGTATGCGCACGTGTTGGGTATGAGTTATCATGAGGCGTAGCAAGCTCACCCCAACCACACCCCCCATGTTCAAGAACCTCTCCGTCTACCGAATCCAGGGCGACTGGCACCCGGCAATCGCCGAAGCCGAAGCGAGCCTGCAGAAGTTCCGTTTCGCAGAATGCGGCGCCACCCAGGCCATCTCGGCCGGCTGGGTCGAACCTCGCGGCGAGAAGCACGGCCCGCTCGTCGAGGCGGTCGGTGATCAGTGGATGCTCACCCTGTGCATCCAGACCAAGCTGCTGCCCGCCGGCGTCATCAAGCAGCACGTCGACGCACGCATCGAGCAGATCAAGCAGCGCGAGGCGCGCCGACCGGGCAAGAAGGAGGTCCGGGAGATCAAGGAAGCGGTCATCCTCGAACTGCTGCCCAAGGCCTTCTCGAAGAAGGAACACATCTCGGTCTGGATCGACCGCAAGAACAAGCTCGTGGCGATCGACACCGCGAGCCAGTCGAAGTGCGACACGGCCACGTCCGCGCTGGTCAAGACGCTGGACGGCCTGGCCATCGGGCTGATCCAGACCCAGATGTCGCCGGGCACCTGCATGTCTCAGTGGCTCATGGACGGCGAGGCGCCGGACGGTTTCGGCGTCGAGCGCGAGTGCGAGCTCAAGTCGAGCGACGAGAGCCGCAGCGCGGTGAAGTATTCGCGCCACGTGCTGGACATCGACGAGGTCAAGCAGCACCTGACGCATGGCAAGACGCCCACCCAGCTGGCCATGACCTGGACCGACAGGGTCTCTTTCACCCTCACCGACGCAATGGCCCTGAAGAAGGTCACCTTCCTCGAGACCCCGCTCATGAAGAAGAAGGCCGGCGGAGACGATCCGTTCGACGCGAACGCGGCCATCGTCACCGGCGAGCTGAGTCAGCTCATCCCGCAGCTGATCGAAGCGCTGGGCGGCGAACTGGAGTTCACCGGCGAGTCGGGCGAAGGCGCCCGCGAGGCCAAGAGCGAAGAGCGCGAGCAGGAGACGGCCGAGGCATGAGCCTTCTGCCCGCGCGCGGCCGCATGATCACCCTGTCGGCGCTGGACGGCGCCGGCAAGTCGACGCAGGTGCAAACCGTGGTCGAGCGGCTGCGCGACTACTACGGCATCGAGGTGGTGGTCACCCGCGAGCCCGGCGGCTCACCGGTGGCCGAGCGGCTGCGCGAGCTGGTGCTGCACGGCGACGTGATCGACCCGGTGGCCGAGATGATGATCTTCTTCGCCGCGCGCCAGGATCACCTGGCCCAGGTCATCCGCCCTGCCCTGCAGGCCGGCCGCTGGGTGGTCTGCGATCGCTTCGTGGACTGCTCGTGGGCGTACCAGGTGCGCGGTCGCGGCCTGGCGCGGGCAGAGTTCGAAGCGTTGGAGAAGATGGTCCTGCGCGGGTGGAGGCCGGACCTGACGTTCCTGCTGGACATCGAGCCCGTCGTGGCAGCGGCGCGCCGGCGGGGCCGCGGCGCCGAGGCTGACCGGTTCGAGCGCCAGGATCTGGAGTTCTTCGGCCGAGTGCGCCAGGGCTACTTCGAGCGCATGGTCGCGGACCCCGAGCGGTTCCGGGTGATCGACGCGGCCGTCGCGCCGGGAGTCGTGCGCAAAGAGGTGATCGCACACCTGGACGAGTTCGTCAGGTCGACCTTGAGAGAAACCGCGCGGCTCGAGCGCGCCGCCTGAGAGAAGATCGATCAGCAACGAAGGGGCCCGCGGGCCCCTTTCCTCATTCCGAGGTCGGCAGGATCGGACGCTTCAGCGCGTCCGTGCTGCAGGCCAGGCAGCGGCACTCCAGGCCGGCGGCCGTGCGCGCGCAGCGCACGAGCGACTGCAGGTTTGTCGGCTTGCGCTGGTCGGGCAGGAAGCTGAACTGGACGAACGGCTGGCCGCACGACGGGCAGCGACCGAGGAAGCCGAATAGCAGCGACGCGAGGAAGAACGGAAGGCACAGCGTCAGCGCGGCGACCAAGAGCACCGACAACACGCTGTAGCGCGCGAACACCTGCTCCACCATCGGGCTCACGCACGCCGCGGCGATCGCGACGAACAGGCCGACCAGCAGGCTGACCGAGGAGACATAGAAGGTCGAGGCCACACGGCCGAATGCGACAAAACGACTGGGCTTCACGACGGCGGTCCTCGATCCTGATGCAGAGTTCGCTTGAGCACCAGCAATCTACACGTGATCACGCGCGCCGCACACCCCGCATGCTGTGCTGCTTGCAGGTGGAATGCGCAATCCACATCAGCGGCTATCGCGCCCCTTTCGGGATGACGGAGGCCTGCAGCAGCGCCTGGCGCACGTCGTCGAGCTTGGCATACGCGATGGTGTCCTCGTCCAGCGCGCCGGCCGCGCGCATCGCGGCGACGAAGCGCTCCCAGAGAAGGTCGAACGACGCGGGCTCCACCAGGTGACGGTCGCGTGAAGAGATCGTGGCCATCGCAGACTCCTTGTCGCTCAGGGAAAAGAAAAGCCGCCCAGTCGATGTGACATGGGCGGCTGAGGGTTAGCGCTGGGCCGTGTAGATCCCGGTCGAGGTGATCGCCTCGTACCAGTCGCGACAGTAGCAGTTGCCAGTGACACCACGCTCACGAACTTCGCGCACGCGGATCATAGTGATCTGCATGCGCTCGGCGAGCTCGCGGATCGAGATGTCGTTCTGGCGCATCAGGCGGCGGATCTGTTCGCCGCTGAAGCTCTGCCACTCGTGGTGGCGTTCGGCCGGGATGGTCAAGGCGCCTTCGGAGACCAGCGAGCGCTCGATGGCGTCCGAGGCCAGCTTCCAGCTGTCCTGGTCCTTCACGGGGTTCAGCACATCGAGCACCGGCTTGATCCGGCGCGCCAGCGAAGCGGCCAGCTCCGGGATGGTGATCGTCTCGACCTCCTTCCCTTGCGCGGTGGCCTTCTGCTCGGCGAGCGTCTCGCGCAGACGGTTGTAGTAGCGCCCGGCGATGCGGAACATGTTCGCCCGCAGGACGGACTCGATCATCTGCACCGGGGTGCGGTTCCAGTCGATGACGGCTGCAGTCTGCTCCATGGCTCAGCCCTTCTCGGGGTGGCCGGCCCAGCCAGCGGGGTCGTCCTGGGGGACGTCGCTGAAGGGGCACGTGGCGTCGGTGCACAGGCCGTCGGCCAGTGCGCTGCCGCAACGCTGGCACTTGCCGGGCGCGAGGACCTGGCTGAGCACGCGGTTGAAGTCGACGATCTGGACGTCGCCGTTGCGCAGCACGTCGACCACCGGGTTGGCGATCTCGCCCACCTGGTCGGCCAGTTCCGCGGCGAGCTGCAGCGCGGCGGCCTGCTCGATGCCGCAACCGTGCTTGGCCGCGGTCGCGCGCAGGTAGTCCGCATCGTCTTCCGCCGTCGTGCGCAGGAAGATCACGAGGTAGGTCGGCTGCGTGGTCACGATGACCTGGAAGCGGCCCTCGGCGCCGTTGTCGTAGCCCTGCTGCAGCGCGGCAGCGAGGGCCTCGATCGGGCCTCGCGCGGGGACTTCCGCAGTGATCAGGTAGCTGAATTGGTCCATGTTTCCATTCTCCTTGGGTTGATGCGGCTTGCGGCCGCGGGGTCTAGGCCCTGGGGAGATGGCGAACACAGGGCGCTACCAGCGCCGCCAGCGGCTCAGCCGCAGTTGCAGTGCTGTTCGGACAGCGTGGCCGGATCGCTTTCCGCGAGCGCGTGCCGCACGTGCGACTTGGCGGCCAGGCCGCGCGGCGTGACGAGATCGAGGTCCAGGACGCGGTCGCAAGCCTGGCGAGCGGCATTCAGCTTCCCGCAGAGTTCCTCGACCAGAAGCTGAGCGTTGATCAGCGGATCTGGATGCAGTTCGGGAAGGTCGGTGGGGACGTAGACTGAAATGGGCATAGGAGTTCCAGTAGGGTTAGCCGCTGCGCCGAACGAGCAGATCGACAGCGTCACGCCAGTGCATCTCGCGCTTCGAGATCGGGTCGATCCAGCGCAGACAGGCCGGCTCGTCGACCGGCTCCCAGCGCGCGCGCAGCAGCACGACCTGCGTGTGCGCCGGGCTCTGCTCGGCGAATGGCGATCCTGGAGCGCTGGTGTCGGTCATGTGGTGCCTCATGCGGCTAGGCGGTTGCGATTGGGTAGGGCGAGCTGTGAAGGGCGAATGCTCAGGTCGACGTCCAGCTTGAGTGTGCCGAGAGCCTGGGAGAGCCGGCAGGCCTCGGCGCCAGCGCGCAGCCGCTCGCCGATCTTGCCGGGCATCTCGGCCGCGGCAGCCAGCACTCCGTCCAGGTCGCCGTGCTGCGCGAGCAGTTTGGCGGCTGTCTTGGGGCCGACGCCGGCCACGCCGGGGACGGACTTCTTCTCCTCGCCGACCAGGCCGATGTAGGCGGACACCTGCGCCGGCGTGATCCCGATCTGGCTGGCCAGCCAGGTCTCGTCGCGCCACTCGCGCGCGAAGTGGTTGTAGACCCGCACATTCGCGGAAAGCAGAGCGCACATGTCCACGTCGTTCGACACGATCACGACCTCGAAGCCACGGGCGGCCGCGCGATGCGCGATGGTCCCGATCACGTCATCGGCCTCCACGCCCGGCGGGGAGACCCAGCTGAAGCCGAGTGACTCCATGTCGCGGTAAAGGCGCGGCAGCGCTGCGCGCAGGCCTTCGTACATAGGCTTGCGGGTGGACTTGTAGGTTGGCAGCAGCTGATGGCGCCATGTCGGGCCGCCATCGTCGAAGGCGGCCAGGAAGTGCGTCGGCAGGTGCTCGCCGAGCGCGCGCTTGATCGAGTGCATGCTCGCCGTGATCGCGCCATCCACGCGAGCCGGTCCGTCATCCCCCGGGACAGCCTCATACACGCGTCTGACGACGCTCGTACCGTCCAGGAGAAGGAGTTTGGGTCGCGTGGACATCTTCCGCCTGGCGCGGGATCAGCCGATCTGGGCGCCGGCCCAGTCGAGGAATGCCGAGCGGCCCAGGGCGCCAGACTTGGCGGCCGCCTGCTTGCCGCCACGGAAGACGATGAACGTCGGAACGCCGCGCAGACCGTACTTCGGCATCAGGCCATCGTCGGCTTCGATGTTCACCTTGACCACCTCGGCGCGGCCCGCGAAGGCCTCCGCGGCGGCGTCGACCGTCGGCGCCATCATCTTGCACGGCTGGCACCAGTCGGCGAAGAAATCTGCGACGACCGGCTTGCCGGAGGCGATGAGCTGCTCGAGCTCGGCTGGAGTGACGATCTTGGCCATGACAGGTCCTCAAGTGGTTGTGTGTTCGGGGGCCGCCGGCGGCGCCGAGTCTGGCGCCTTCATCCGGTCGGGGTGCGCGTATGCGAAACGCGCGAAGTCGGCGACGCGCTGGCACACCGCGTCTCGGTGCTCACCAGGCTCCAGGACGCAGGCGTAGGCCTCCAGGGCCTCGCGCGCGTGCACGTCGCGCGCGCGGAAGATGAAGACGGGCTCGTCGGCCGGGATCGCCTCACCGGTCTCGCGGTTGACGATCGCGCCGTCGACGGCTCGGTACTTCGGGTCTTGCGCCAGGTCCATCGAGGCGCCTCAGACCAGGGCGGCGTCCTGAGCCTCCAGCCGGAACGACTCCGGCCCGGGGCACAGGTTGTGCACCTGCTCGTAGGGGATGATGATTCCGTGCACGCCCAGGCCCGCACGCACATGCCCCATCGAGGGAACGAACACCGTGTAGGTCGCCTGCGGCAGGTCGATGGAGACGATCTCGCCGGAGACGGTCGCGCCGCGGTAGATGAACGAGACGGCTTCGCCGACTTCGCGCAGAGGCTTGATCCCGCGCTGGGTCACCCACTCGGCGATGGCCGCTCGATGTGCGGTGCTGCGGTAGCTGTCGCTTTCCAGCAGTCGTTCGAGCAGATGGTCGTCGACGTCCCACCCGTCGCCTTCCAGCGCGCGGGCCAGGGAGAAGCCGCTGTACGAGGAGCGCATCGCGCGCGCCATGCTCGCGACCGACTCGGCGTCGCACTGGCCGCTGCCGACGTCGGCGCACAGCAGATGCGCAGCCAGGGTCAGGACCGCGGCGCTTTCGCGGCCGGGCCGGCCTGCATCGAAGGTCTGGGACTGCATGTTCACTGGGTCGACTGGATGACCACGGGGTAGGCGTACTCGCGGCCGATCAGCGCACGCGCGCCGAGGTAGCTGTTGCGGGCCTTGTCGCTGAGCGAGTCGAGGTCGATCTGACCGTCCTCGCCGCAGGGGAACGCAAGCCCGCGTCCTTCGTTGAACAAGCTCCGAAACCGTAGTTCGTAGCAGCCTTGGGAAGTCGCGGGCATTGCCATGGATCAGCCTTTCAGGATGTCCGCCAGGAGCCTGTCCAGCGCCCGGTCGCTCAGGGTGAACGGGACGCCGGGCCGGAACGCGGCAGGCAGCTCGAGATCACGCTCGGGCTCCGCGGCCGCCACCACGCCGAGCCGCGGCTCGCTCGTATTGGTTTGTGTGCTCATGGCGTGTATGATACATAACACGTGTCGATACCGCAAGAGCATCCAAACAGAAAGCGAGCATGAAAGGAACGATCTACAAGAGATTTCACCGAGGCGTCCGGCTGGAGAAGCTGGAGCGCGTCGGCGACGGTGACTTCAACCTTCTGCCCGGGCCGCCGCTGTCGGGCCGGGCGGAAAACGACGCCACCTTCCACATGCCCGGTGGTGCCGGGAGCGCGATGAGCGAGGCCCGCGTGGTCACCGTAGCCGGCTTCGGGATGCTCGTGGCAGGGCTCGAGCGGATCCGCGCCGGAAAGGAGTTCGCCCACGTCCAGCAGGAATGGTGGTTCGCGCCGCAAGGCCACGACGACATTCCGCCCGAGGCCTGCCGATGATCTCCACAGCGGCAGAACTGGAGGCCATCTGGGGCGCACTGGGGGGCGAGGAAGCGCAGGCGTGCCTCTTCTGCGGCCAGCCCGAGCACGCCGAACTGCACGAGGTCTGGGGGCCACGCGAGTTCATGGTCGACACCTGTTGCGAGGGCATGCACCAGGCCGTGGTGGAGTTCCTCAACGAAGACCCGAAGGGCGCGGCGCGCTGGCTCAACGAGCAGGGGCTGGCCGCGATCTCCACCGGCGGCGCGCGGCGCATCATCGACGACGGCTGCGGCCACCTGGTCATCGACTGGAACCTGCAGATGGTCTCGGTGGAACAACGCGACGCGAAGGCGTTCGTGCGCGCGCACCACAGGCACTGCCCTCCTCCGGCAGGCTGGAAGTTCGGCGGCGCGATCCGCAACGGGCCTGGCGACGACGGCGTGATCGGCGTCGTGATGGTCGGCCGTCCGGTGGCAAAGGCCATCAACCAGACCAAGGTCATGGAGGTCAACCGCCTGTGCATCCGCGAGGACATCGCGGACGGGCTGCAGTGGAACGCGTGCTCGCTCGCCTACGGATGGGCGGCGCGCGAGGCCAAGCGGAGAGGCGCGCATCGGATCATCACGTACACCCTGGTGACGGAGCCCGGCACGAGCCTGCGCGCGGCCGGGTGGATCCCAGAGGCGCGCGTGCGCGGCCGCAGCTGGAACACGCCGTCTCGGCCCCGCGAGGACCGCATGGAGATCGTCGACAAGATCCGCTGGAGTCGCACGCTGGTGCGAGGCGGCCCCGAGACCCCTCTCCCCGTCGACATCGACTCGCTGCTCGAGAAGTTCCGTACCCCGCGCCGGCGCGCTCCTGCAGCCGAAGATGCAGCGACAAAGAAGAAAGCCCCGCAGGTGACCGAAGTCACGAGCGGGGCGATGGGTTAGGCCAAGGTCACAGCCAGGCCAGGACCTCGCCGAGCTGGCGCGCAGCGGGGTCGTTCGCGTCGAAGGCGATCATCGGCTCCTCGTAGCCGTTGAAGCCGGCGTTCTCCTTGGCCAGCTCGTAGTGCTCACCGTTCTCGACCTGATCCTCGGTGCATTCCGGGGCGCAGGTGTGGAACTCGGGCGCGCCCTCGCTGTTGCGGCAGAGGACGATGACCTTGACAGGGCGGGTTTCGCCGCCGCCAGTGCCTTTCGAGCCCCACATCCGGCCATTCGAGTCGATGGCGAAGGCATCGATGACACGGTCGGTGTCGGCCTGGAAGCTGACCACGAAGGTCAGTCGCGTGGTGTCGCTGGAAGGGGCGTCGTCGTCGGTGCGGACGAACACCGGACGGCTCCACTCGCTGCCGGGCGTGACACGCTCCCAGCCGCCGGCGTCTTCGACTTCGACGCCCTGGCCGAAGTTGTAGCTCGAGTAGGCCTTGTCGGCCACCTCTTGTCGTTTCGAATCCATGGGATCTCCTTGGGTTGGTGCGGCGGTGCCGCGTTGAAGTACCAGGCGAGATGCCGCACATGGAACTGCATGCGCACAAAGAAGGCGGCCCGGCTCCACGAGGGAGGCCGGGCCGAGGGGTTGGTCGACGCGAGTCAGGGTGTCTTCGGGTCCATGCGGCAGAGCCTGCCGTCACTGCCTTCGCCGAACTCGATGCGCAGAGTGGCGGGCACGGGCTCGATCACCGAGGTGGAATCGCACTTCTCGCACTGGGTCACGAGCTTCATCACGAAGTCGGTTTCGTACGAGAAGACGCGGAACAGGCCGTGGCCGCAGTTGCCACAGGCCATCGCCTTGACGGGGAGCTGAGATTGGAGGGGCATGCCGTTCCTCCTCAGTGGCCCGCGTGCCGGTGCGCGAACTCCGGGTGCTGCAAGCGCCCGGGCGTGAACCGGCCAGACCACAGGTAGCCGTGGTCCTTCACCGTCTTGCGGATGCGGAGCTTCTGGGAAGCGCCCTCGCGCGCCTGGTGCACCTCGCAGTGATGCTGCTCGACCGCCAGAAGGAACTCGATGTCCTTCTGGGCGACCACGAGCTTCTCGGCGAGGCGCCGACGGCCGGCAATCTGCTGGCCAACGAGAGCGGCGCAGATGGCCGCGATCGCCGCCGTGACGATGCTGCCGACGGCGCTGATGAGTGCCGCCTGGACCGCGGGGTCCTGGAGGTTGAGTTGGATCATGTGGATCTCCTGAAAGGGTTGTCGGGACCACGGGAGATGCGCAACAGACACTGCGAGCCAGGCGACGCGGCAATGAAAAGAGCCCGCCTCCGAAGAGGGCGGGCTCGATGGGGTTAGGCCTGGCAGGCCGGCAGGACGATGCGCTCGACGAAGCTGTCGATCACAGCCTGGTACTTGATGGCGTTCAAGGCGCTGAGCTCCTCGGCAAAGAACAGGACCCGCTCGAAGCGGTCGTTGGTGGCGGCCGTGGCCTCCTCCAGCTGCGTTTCGGTCAGCGCCTTGTCGATCACGACGCCCAGGTATAGGCGGCCGTTGATCAGCATGCCGCCGCGGGTGACCTGGAACGGGCGACGGTTGAAGCCGGCGCCAGCTCGGGACTGGTGAGCATTCATGGTGAATCTCCCCTTCAGGCGGCCTGGAACTCGACCGAGCCGGTGCGCTTGAGCACTTCCATCGGGTCGGTGATCGCGTAGTTCGGGTACCACCAGAGGCGGCCGTCGATCTCGCGCTCGCCGTCGTCGCGGACGGTCATGTGCTCGGCGATGCACGGCGCGCTGGTCAGCCCGACGAACGGGTTGGCCTGGCCGGCGTCGAAGGGCTCGAACGAACCGTTGGTCCAGTAGTGCTCGGTACCGCCGTGCAGGATGTCGTCGCTGCCGCGGCCGAGCTGCTGCTCTTCCTTGATCCAGGCGCGGGCGGCGTTGTCCGCGCACACCTGCAGGTTGCCGTTGGGCATGGGGGTGATGGAGAACATGTAGTTCCTTCGGAAAAAGTGCGGCAAGCCGCGTTGTGGGTATGCCGAGATGCGGCACGGGCACAGGTAAGCGGCGCGGCAAAGAAGAGGGCCCGGTCTCAGAAGAGAGCCGGGCCACAGGGGGTTAGCGTCAGAGCGCTTCGGCGCAGCACACGCAGCGCAGCGCGCCGCTCGGGCTCACCACGTCGCATTCGCTGCAGCGGTCGCCGTTGATGCCGTCGAAGGCTTCGTCGGCGTCGTCATCGATCGCCTTGCCGGTCTTGATCAGCACCAGGTGCATGGCACCCACGCCCGTTCCCGAGGCCTTGAAGGCGCCCGGATCGATGCGGCGGATCGCCGCGTTGTTGTCCGCGAGGAACTTGCGGAAGGCCTGCTGCTTGCGCTGCGTGCCGTCGTCCCATGCCGTCGAGGTGAGCACCGTGAGGGTGCCGCCCGGCTTCAGGAACTTCCACATGTGCTCCACGTGCGTCATATCCAGCCCGCGCGTGAACGGCGGATTGGCCACGACGGCGTCGAACAGGCCGATCTCCTGCGGGGTCACCGTCAGGAAGTCGCGATCCATCACCTCGTAGCCCTTGGCTTCGAGCTTCAGGACGTTGACCGTCCAGTTTTCGATCACCACCACCTCGGCGCCTGCCGCCCGGGCAAGGTCTGCCAAGGCGCCGTCACCAGCGGAGGGTTCCAGAACTCGCTTCCCAGCGAGCGGGCCGGCTGCCGCGATCACGCTGAGCGCGAGCTCGGGCGGGGTCGCGAAAAATTGCTGGTCCTTCCGGGGGTTCACCACCTTGCCGCCCTTCAGCTGCTCGAGCACCTCGCCGGCGTTCAGGCCGGCCGGGAACTCGAAGTAGCCGCCGGCGTTGTAGGAACCGCCAGCCTTCTCGATGCGCGCCTTGATGCGCGCGTAGTGGCGCAGGTGCTGCTCGGGCAGTTGGATCCGATCACCGCTCAGGAGAAGGAGGTTGATCTCCTCCTGCTCGGTCATGGCCTTGCGGGCCAGCGCGAGCGGCGCGGGGGCGTTGCGGGCTGAGTCGGCCTGCTTGGCCTGCTCCATCAGCTGCGCGGCGAGCGCAATGCAGATCGCGGTCACCATCGACTTCGCCGGCCGTGCCATGAGGCGCGAGCCGATGATCTGCTGGTACTTGGCGTAGAGGCGGTACTCGTCGCCGTTGGCGATCTGGAACAGTTCCAGGTAGTACGAGCGATCGTCGACCTGGCTGTAGATCATGTTCTCGCCGATGGCGAGCTTCAGTTCCGGGAACAGGTCCACCGAGAAGCTGGGGCAGACGCTGTTGCGCTGCAGCTCCTTGTGGTCCAGACCGGCCAGCAGGTAGATCTGGGCACGGATCTCGTCGGAGACGCGCAGCCACAGGCGACCCTGCTGCCGCTTGTCATCCCAGCCACCGCCGCCAAGGCGGAGGTTGCCGAGGATGAGGGGGATTGCTTCGTCGGGCAGACACGCCACCGGACGTGCGAAAAGGTCAATCATTGGAGGCTCCTGAGAGAGCGGAGCCGTCACCCTTGGCGGGTGAGCGGCACCCGCGGGGTTGGGATAGGGAGTGCGGCCAGGGGCGGCCGCGGGGTCTTATCCCTCGGTGATGCTCGTCAGGAGCGCGTACGCGGCACTGCCGCGCGGATGCGGCGCGCCAGGCGCAGCATTGCGCTGCGCGTCGGGGCGGGGGTCTCGGTCAGCCCGTATTCGTGGTCGTAGTCCGCCTCGATCACCTTGATCAGCTCGGACATGCCGGCGGCGACGCCGATCAGGCGCTTGCCACGGGCCTCGATCCGGATGTCCAGCAGCAGGCCCGAGCTCTGGTAGTGCAGCACGGTCTCCTTGCACTGCGCCGGCGTCATCTCGACCTCGAGCAACGGCCCCGAGCGCGCCGGCAGCTTGCGGCGATAGTGAGCGAACGAGTAGGTGAAGGTGTTGGGCGCTTCGGCCTGCCGGCGCATGCGGTGGTGCTCGACGAAGGCGGAGCGATCGAACTCAGGGAAGTAGACGTCACCCTCGAAGTCCTCGTCGATCTCCGTCAGGAACAACTCGTCGGCTAGTGGCAGCGCCGCCTCGTAAAGACGCGCGCCGCCGATCACGAACGCGCGCCGCTCGGCCTGGACCAGCTCCAGCGCCGCCTCCAGAGAGGCGACGACGTCGACGCCCTTGGGCACGCCGCGCACGCCGCCGCGCGAGACGATGATGTTGCGCCGCCCGGGCAAGGGCCGGAAGCGGGCGGGGAGCGACTCCCAGGTCAGCCGCCCCATGATCACCGGCCAACCGCCGGTGGTCGACCGGAAGTGCGCCAGGTCCTCGGGCAGCCGCCACGGCAGGTCGTTGTTGCGACCGATCACGCCGTTGCGCGCACAGGCCGCGATGATCGCCAGGTCCATTGCGTCAGGCGCCGACGTTGGACGCCCACAGCGGCTGCTCGCACTTCGAGCAGTCGGCCAGCGTGGTCGTGGTCTTGTAGACGGTGCGGCGGTAGATGCCGCGATGGCCGCAGGCAATGCAGGCGTGCTCGCCATCGGGCCCCTGGGCGCCGGGCAGCGCGACGTACTCCTCGCGCTTCAGCCTCGGCGCGTCGTTGCCAGCGAAGAGCAGCGAGGCGAACAGGAGGAATCCGCAGATCAGGGCCGGCATGACGAACAGGAAGGAGCCATTGGTGAGGAATGCGGCTCCGGCGCCGAGCGCGGCGACTACGGCCATCGAGATGCGGAAGATGAGCCGCATGCGCGCGCGCGCCGCGGTCTTCACCTGGACCAGTTGAGCGTAGGCCGCGCGGCCCTCGGGACTACCTTGGTTGCGTTTCGTGTTCATGTGCGTGAGGAAGAATGGAGTTGGAGCGCGTGCCAGCGGAAGGCGGCAGCGCGCAGGGGTTCGGACATCGCCAGCTTCAGCGCCTCGCCGTGCGCAATGCCGGCGTCGCGCGCCAAGCGCGTGGCCAGCGCGCGCGTCTCGCCATCGGGCAGGACGCCGTCGGCGTCGAGCTGCTTCAGCTCGCCCAGCATCCGGCAGAGCTGCGCGTCGGTCAGCTGAGCGAACGTGCGCTGGACCGCGTTCATCGGCCGGAGACCACCAGGACCGGATCTCCGCCGCGCGAGACCAGCTTGCGGGCGCCGCCGCGGCCGAGGCGGCCAACGCTCAGCCTGAGCGTCGAAAGCCAGCCCCCTGAGGTCGACAGGGCCAGCGGGATGTTGCCGTGCTGCGCGCGCAGCGCGGTCGCCTGAGCGATGAGCCCATCGAGGTCCACCGGATAGCCGTCTGCGCCGGTGGCGGCGGGCGCGGCGCCGGAGGGGGTCGTTGTCTGCATGACTGGAATCATACATAACACGCACTGATAACGTCAAGGCTGGCGAAACGGATTCACCCCGTATCCTGTCACCCGACCAGGAACCCGCGGACGTACACGCGCACGCGCCAAAGCAGGTGCGCGGCGCCGCGCGCGGCCAGCCCGTAGTGCTCGCTCGCCTGCTCGTCGCAGAACAGGCTGTGCAGGGCCCTGTCGTGCCGCCGAGACACCAGCTGCGCGACCCACGCCAGGGCAGCGACCGGCATCACGCTGCGCGCTTGAGTTGCGCGGGACGCACCTTGCCGGAGTCGCCGAGAGCCGCCGCGATGAACGCCTTGAACAGCGGGTGGCCGCCCCAGGGCGTCGACTTGAACTCGGGGTGGAACTGCACGCCGACGAACCACGGGTGCACCGCCTGCGGCAGCTCGACGATCTCCGTCAGCTTCTCGCGCTGGGTGATGGCGCTGATCACCAGGCCGGCGTCGCGCAGGCGCTGCAGGTAGTGCTCGTTGGCCTCGTAGCGATGGCGGTGGCGCTCGGTCACCACGTCGCCGTAGATGCTGTGCGCGATCGTGCCGGGCACGACGTCCGAGCTCTGGGCGCCCAGGCGCATCGTGCCGCCGAGGTCGGAGTTCGCGTCGCGCCGCTGGATCGTGCCGTCGCGGTCCTGCCACTCGTCGATCATGGCGATGACCGGGTGCGGCGTGTCCGGCTCGAACTCGGTGGAGTTGGCGCCGGCCAGGCCGGCCACGTGGCGCGCGTACTCGATCGTGGCCACCTGCATCCCCAGGCAGATTCCCAGGTACGGAATGCGCTGCTCGCGCGCGCGGCGCGCGGCCAGGATCTTGCCTTCGATGCCACGCTTGCCGAAGCCGCCGGGCACGAGGATCGCGTCGAAGGCGTCCAGCTGCGAGACGTTGTCCGGGCTCAGCGTCTCGGCGTCCACGTAGGTCACCTGCACGCCGGCGTTGTTGTGGATGCCGGCGTGGCGCAGGGCCTCGTTGAGCGACTTGTACGAGTCGGACAGCTCGGTGTACTTGCCCACCATCGCGATGCGCACCTGGCTGGCCGGCGTGGCCAGCGCCTGCACCAGGTTGTCCCAGCGGGTCAGATTGGCAGGCGGCGTCGGGATGCGCAGCTTGTCGCAGACCAGCGCGTCCAGGCCCTGCTCGTGCAGCACGCGCGGCACCTTGTAGATCGTGTCCACGTCCCAGACCGAGATCACGCCCCACTTCGCCACGTTGGTGAACAGGGAGATCTTGGCGCACTCCTCGGCCGGCACGCGGCGGTCGGCCCGGCACAGCAGCGCGTCGGGCTGGATGCCGATCTCGCGCAGCTTCTGCACCGTGTGCTGGGTCGGCTTGGTCTTGAGCTCGCCGGCGGCCGCGATCCAGGGGACGTAGGTCAGGTGAACGAACGCGCTGTTGTTCGGGCCCAGGTGCAGGCTCAGCTGGCGCACCGCCTCGAGGAACGGCAGCGACTCGATGTCGCCGACGGTGCCGCCGATCTCGACGATCGCCACGTCCACCGCGTCGGGCGTGCCGAAACCGGCTCCCCGCTTGACGAACTCCTGGATCTCGTTGGTCACGTGCGGGATCACCTGGACGGTCTTGCCCAGGTAGTCGCCGCGGCGCTCCTTCTCCAGGACGGTCTTGTAGACCTGGCCGGCGGTGAAGTTGTTCGCGCGGCGCATGCGCGTGTCGATGAAGCGCTCGTAGTGGCCCAGGTCCAGGTCGGTCTCGGCGCCGTCGTCGGTGACGAACACCTCGCCATGCTGGGTGGGCGACATGGTGCCCGGGTCGACGTTCAGGTATGGGTCGAGCTTGATGAGGGTGACCTTCAGGCCACGCGACTCCAGGAGCGCGGCCAGCGAGGCCGCGGCGACCCCCTTGCCGAGCGAGGAGACGACGCCCCCGGTGACGAATACGAACTTGGTCATGCTTGTGCCTGTGCAGGGAGGTTGTCGGAAATCGGTTCGGCGGCCGGGCGCGCGCTGGGTTGGGCGGCCGCGGCCATGCGCTGCTGCGCCTGGATCGATGTCCAGTGCATGCGGCGGTTGAGTTCGAGAAGCACCGACAACTCGTCGGACTCCTTCTCGACAAGGCCCAGCTCGGTGCGGCGCTTGGCCATCTGGGTGTCGAATGCCGCGCGGCGCGCGGCGAGGCTTTCGGGCGTGCTGCGCCCGTCGGGCGTCAGCGCGGCGTACAGCGCCAGCAGGCCCTCCAGCTGATCCACGGACAGCTCTGTCACCGAGCGCTTCATGCCGCCGCCCCCTGTTCGGTGGGAGCGACGCTGTCGCGCAACTGGGTGCGCCAGCGGGAGAGCAGGCTCTTGGCGACGCCGGAATCACGCGCCACCTGGTCGACGGTGCAGCCCGGGCGGAAGGTCTCCCTGACGAGAGCGAGTTTCTCGCTCCGTGAACGCGGTGCGCGGGCGCGGCGGTTGGACTCGATGTAGCCGAGCAGCTGGCCCGAAGCCAGCGATCGGTGGCCCAGGTCCGTGACGGTCTGCGTATCCAGGTCGTACGCGCCACGTTCCGCGAGAACCCGCAGCACGCGGTGGTACTTCGGGTAGTGGGTGGCGCCATCGCGCAGTTGCGCCAGCACGCCGAGCAACATCCGCTGGCTGGCTTCCGTATGCGGCGCCGGCGAGCAACACGAGATCACGTGGCCGGAAGCGAGGTTGGACAGGACGCCTTCCTTGGGCGTTTCGGACCCGCAGGCGCAGTACGCCCTGAAGCGGTAGCTCCGACTCGCGCCCGTGGCCGGCAGCACGTCCGCAACGGTGAGCCAGCCGAACACGCGACCGACAAACCGCTCGCGCGCGGCGGCCATGCGCTTCTCGAAGATCTTGTCCGGAACCAGGCACCCGCAGCTCTGCGTCTCGTTGTACAGCAGCGCGTACTCCAGGACGGCGCGCTCGGTGCCGCAGTCGCAGCGGCAGTTCCAGCGATACGCCAGGGCGCGATCGCCGCCGGCATCGCTTTGCACCAGCCAGCGGCCGTACTTCTCGCCCGGCTTGATGCGGCGTGCGCCGCGGGGGCGTCCTGCGCTCGCGGGGGGCCGCTCTTCGGCGGCTCGGGGAGTTGGGGGATTCGACATCAGGTTCATTCAGAAGAAAGACAGTTGGGGTGACGCAGCCGCGGCAACGGGCGCGAGGTCGGCGGTCTCGAGCACTTGCTCCGGAGCAACGCCATCACCGAACAGAAGAAGGGCCTTGAGGACGAAGGCATGCCCCATCGGGCGCGTCTCGTCGAGGAGCACGGCGCGCAACGGCACGCCGGCGCTGTCGTGGTCGTAGCCATCGAAGTCGAAGAGCGCCACGTCCTGGCCGCCGGCGACCAGCTCGCGCAGACGCGCGAAAGCAGCCGTCTCGCGCACCGCGTCGCGGTACAGCGGCCAATAGGCGCGCAGGCGCCCGGGGACGTAGGCCAGCTTCTCGCCGTGCCACCAGAGGTAGGCCGGCTTCGCGCCCTTGCCGCGCGGGTAGCGCACAGGTCGGTCGTTGCGCCAGCCGGCCTTCGCCCAGGTCCAGTAGGCCTCGGTCGGGTTGCCGTCGGCGCCGACCTGATCGGGCCAGACCTTCGAGAACTGCCAGGCGTTCTCCATGCGGCGCGCCTCGTGGCCGCCACTGACGCGACAGGGGCCGAGGTGGAAAGGGGACAGCTCTGTCGTCCACTCGGACGCGGAGTGGCTGGTCGTGTTGATCAGCAGCGTCGACGCCGGCAGGCGGCCACGATCGCGCGGTCCGACGATGCGGATGGAGCCCGGCGCCGTCATACCCGCACCAGTCGGTAGTCGGCGAATGCACGAGACTCCGCCTCGGTCATGATGACGCCGGAGCCGATCAGCAGGGATCGCCGCCCCATCTGGGCGCTCGGGCTGCCCACGCGCATGCCGACACCCCGCAGGATGAAGGCGTCGGCCGCGTCGGCGTAGTTCGTCATGAGCTGGAAGTGTTCGGCTTCGAGCCGGCCGGCGGCGCGCGCGTCGAGCGTGCGCAGGTGGAAGAGTTCGGCGCTCAGCCGCTCGTGCTCCGCGTGCCCGCCGACGAACACCAGTCCGCTGGGGCGGTCGTACACCAGCGGCCGGATGCGCTCGAGATCGGGGCGTTCGGCGACGAAGTCGGCCCACAGGTACGGGCGCCTCTCGTGCTGGCGCAACAAGTAGCGCACGACGTAGCGCTCCAGGCCCTCGGGATCGGCGGCGCGCAGGGACTCGGGCGCAGCCCGCACCAGCGCTTCGACGGCAGGATCCGCGTCGTACATCAAGCCGCCTTCGCTTCCGCCGGCGGCGCCAGCAGGCCCTGGTCGATCGCCGCCTGGCGCACCTGCACCATGTCGTCGCCATAGGCCCACGGGTCACCGCCGCTGTACCAGGACGGCCACGGGCCGAGCGAGTGCGCGGGCAGGTATTGCCCCGTGCGGATGTGGTCGCGCAGCGCGCGAACCAGGTCGCGCAGCGTGCCGCCGTGCGAGAAGCCGCTCCAGCGGCCCTCGTGGTGCGTGTAGATCCGCTTCTGGCTGTAGTCGTCGACGAACCAGACGTGTCCGCGTGCGTCGACCTCCATCCTGGCGCGCCGCTCGTCATGCCGGAAGAAGCGGCGGCCGCAGTCACCGACCACCGCGAGGAATGCGTTGACCTTCTCGGCCCGCTCTCTCTTGCTCAGCATGCCTGGGCCTCCGCCGCCGGCACGCGCCGGTTCCACTGGGCGAGCGACTGCTCGTCGTCGTCGATGCGGCGACCGCGCAACAGGCAGCCATCGGGCAGCATCAGGCTGCCGGGGTGGCGCCACTGCTGGCCGTCACCAGTGCGCTCGAGCTCGGCGCCGCAGAACGGGCAAGGCGAAGGATGCGCGTGCGTCATGCCGCACCTCCGGAGGCCGGGCGCGCCGGCGCGATCTCGATTGCGACGGGGCCGTGACGCATGTCGCCGGTCATCCGGCCGTCCAGCGCCGCGCGGTCCGCGCGGTTCAAGTTGTGCCACTTCGCGATCTCGAAGTCGCCATAGAGCAAGCCGCGCGGCATGCCGCGCTCCATGATGCCCACCGAGATGCCGCGCTCGGCGCACCAGGCCTCGGCCGCGTTCGAGGCGGCGAAGTCGCCCTTCTGCTCGAAAACTACTCGTTCCATAGCCGTACCCATCAACGCAGCGCAGAGGGGCCGAGAAGGCTGCTCTTGCGGAACTTGCTGCGCCACCTGTAGAGCGTGGTGATGGAGATGCCGACCTTGGCCGCGAACTCGGCATGGAGAACCTCACCTCGGTAGCTGCTCAAGACGATGGCGAGTCTCTGCTCGTCCGTCCAGTCCTTCCGAGGTGCGGCGACCGGCAAGCTGGAGAACTTGCCCGTAGCCAAGCACTTGCGACCGTGGTTGGTGACGGCCCCGGTGCGCTTGTGGAGAGCGCCACGCTCGGTGAGCAGCTTCACGGCCCGGTAGTTGCGCGGGTAGTGCGTTGCTCCTTCATGAATCTGGCGCAGGACGTCGAGCAAGAGGGTGTTCTTGGACTGCATGCTGAACCGCGGCGAACAGCACGTACTCACCCAGCCGGACAGCAGGCTGGCCGTGTTCCCGATCTTGAAGTTGGGAGCGCCGCATGCGCACGAGGCGACGAAGCGAAAGTTGCGATCGTTGCCGGCAGGAGGCAGGATCTCTGTCACGGTGAGCCAGCCCCAGGTCTTGCCGACGAAGCGCTCGCGCGCCGCCGCGAGGCGGCGCTTGTACATGTTCTCGAAGCCGATACAGCCGCAGCTGCGAACATTGCCGTAGATGAGGGAATACTCGCTGCTCGCCGTCTCACCGCCGCACGCGCAGCGACACTTCCAGCGATAGGCCATGGCGCGATCGCCGCCGAGATCCTCGATCGCGGTCAGCAGTCCAAACACCTGCCCAAGCTGCACTCGGCGCTCTCTCTTGGGCGTCCTGCGCGCTTTCGGTCCGACCTCGTCAGAGGCGAAGGAGAGCGCACCGTTGACTTGACTGGAAGGGCCGTGCAAGTAGTCGCGCATCACGTCACTCCTGTCCAGACGTCACAAGCGCCGCATCACGCCGATCCTCGAGCAGCTCGAGCACCGCGAGCATCAGATCGGTTTCCGCGTAGCGGCTGCCGCCGGCGTGCCGGATCAAGCCCAGCTCCCGAAGGCGCTTGCGCATGGCGTCCGGGATGTCGTAGGAGCCGTCGTCGGCCGCAGTCTCGTGAAAGCGCAGCGCCGCAGCGCACTCGTCCGCGCTCATCTGGCGCAGCGCGGACGCGGCGGCCATCAACTGCTGCCGCCGGCCGTCGAGGTCGTCGATCGCCCGAGGGCGACGCACGGCCATGAAGAGATCGCGCTGCGCATCGGGGATGGGAGCCGACTGCAGCACGGCATGGGTCAGCTGGTCTTCCGGGAGGATCGACATGACACACAGCGCGTCCGGAAGCTCGTAGCCGGTCTGGATGTGGGTCACCAGCACGGCCAGCGCGTCGCCGGAGTAGTCCAGCGGTTGGCCGGTAGCCATCTCGGAGGCGGAGAAGCGGGTGCGCAGGAGCAGCAAGGTGTCGCCGACGCGGTAGTCGCGGTCGCGGCGGCGGATCTCCACCGTCTTGAGGCCGCGCGCGACGCTGTCGAAGGCATCGGGATCGGTCTTGAGCACGTGCGTCGACGGCGCGCGCGGCGAGAGAGCGCTCAGCATGCGCAGCCCTCCTCCGCTTGATCCAGTCGACCCACCTGCGCCGAGTAGAGAAGGAACCGCTCCACCTGCGCCTTCTTGGCAGCCACGGCGGCGCGGATCTCCTCTTCGGGAGGCATCGTCAGGTGGCCGTCCTCGACCAGCATCTCGATCGCGGCGATCGCATCGAACCACTCGCCGAGAAGGCGCTGCGCGTTCGTCAGCTGGTGTCCGGGCTGGATCTCGTCCAGGCCGAATCGAGCCGCCTTGCTTGCGCGGTGGCCGACTTCACCACCTTCCTCCGAGAGCACCCAGAGCAGATGATCCAGGCGCTTCAAGCGTAGGCCTCCTCGACACGCAAGGGAGCCGGGCGGCTGACCGGTTCGGGGGCGTGGAAGTCGCGGCGACGGATCGCCAGCACGGCCTCCATCAGCCGGCCGTACACGCCGCCCAGCGCCGTCTTGTTGCCCTTCTCCATCTGGTTGAGCACGGCAGCCGCGAGGCTGACGACGGTCTGGGGGCTCGACTCGGTCAGCACCAGGACGAGACCCGCCGCGGCAGCCGCGCGGTCGTCGCTGCGATCCTGGCCGGGCTGGTCCTCCAGAAGCTCCATCGCGATGTCTGCAGCACGATCGGCCACCGGCCGGCCGCTGCGCAGCGCACGCTCCACCGCCAGGCGCCGGCGGCGCAGGAACACCGCGCGCTCGCTTCCGTACAGGGAGATCATCAGGCGACCTCCGCAGCGTTGGCGGCCTGCACCGCGTCCGGGAGCGCCAGTTCGACGCCGCCCCAGAACTCGTCGCTCAACAGGGCCGAGACGTCGACGCGCTGGTCCCCGACATGCAGACGCACGCGCTGCGGCTCGAAGATGTCGGGGCCGAGCTGGTTCGTGTAGTCCACGTCGAACGTGAAGCTCGGGGCGCCACGGCCGGGTGCCTTCAGGCTGACCGTGGCAGTCTTGTACTCGAGGGGGGTGCGGGCCTTCTTGCTCATGCCGCAATCATACATAACACGTGCTGATATTGCTAGTGTATCTGCGCAGCATGCGCGCCGAACAGACACGGAATCCACCTGCGGAACGCAAGTGGGATGGCGAAGCGATGGCATCGCCATGGCAATGCGATGCAATGGCCAGGCAACTCGGGCGAAACAGGGCCCAAGATTCCTGATGAGCGCCACTGCTGTTCGCGCAAAACAAGAAGCCGCGACACGCGCGGCTGATCAGGCGGGAGACGAGGCGGGGTCGGCTACCGGGTCAGGGCCGCCACCAAGTGGGGCCAGATGGTCGTCAGGCAGTGGGTTGTCACGGGCGCCACGCAGACTGCGGCCGCGGCCCAGATCCAGCGCGCCGGCGGCGCCGACCGGTCACCCCTGCGCATCTGCGCCACCTGGGGCACCACGCAAGGGAGAGAACCGGCCATCCAGGAACTCGATCTCGGGACGTGCCCATCCCTTCCCGTCGACGCCCCGGTAGGCCACCACGGTGTCGCCCTCGGCGATCGGGCTGGCGCACTGCACCTCGAAGCGGCCGATCTCGGCGTACTCGCTGCCGCGGCGCACATGGCGCCAGCGCGGCGCGCGGATGGAGCCGAGCAGCGCGACCAGGTCGGAGTAGCCCGGCAGGCCGGCGTTCGTCAGGTGCGCATCGGCGTTGGCGATCGCCTCGCGCTCGGTCGGGGTGAGGTCGTCGGGCATGGAGGCTCAGTAGGGGCAGTAGTCGTCAAGGTCGCTCAGCAGCGGAGGTGCGCACCGGCGCGCCGCGTCGATCGGCATCCAGAGCGTCTTGGCCTGGATCAAGTCGGCAATCGCGGCCGCGCGGCGCGGCAGCTGTGCCTTCACGGGAAGCGCATCGAGCTCGGCGTCGTCCGGGTCCAGGCAGTCGAAGCTCATCTCGAGCAGATAGCGGGCGCCGTCGCCGGCCACGCGGCGCGTGAGATCTTCCAGGACGAGCCGTTCCAGGTCCGTCTGCTGCGCATGCTGGCGCGAGGCGCTGTTGTAGTAGCGCGTGCCGGCGTAGGTGATCGCCTTCAGCATGAAGCGCGCGGCGACCTGGCCAGCCGGCGGCAGTTTGTCGGCCGGGAAGTTCCGCAACGACCGCTCCAGCGCGTAGCGGTAACGGGACGCCGTGGTTTCAAGCATGCGCGTTCGATCTGCGCAGGGCCAGGCGAAACAGCCGAGGCGTGGCGCAGGCGCCGGCGGCGAAGACCAGGCCGAGATACGCCACCCAGATCATCGTGAGAACGAAGCAGGCCGTGAAGTCATGGACCCAGGTGCCGCGCTGGGGCAGCAACGAGCTGACGAACACCAGCAGCGGCGCACCCACGGCGGGCCACGAGACATAGAGCGCCCCGGCGCCACAACACACCAGCGCGCACAGCCATGCCCACTGCAGATCGAAGTCGATGGCCGACTTCGCCACTTCGGAGAGGTACGCGCAGGAGGCAGCCAACACGGTGAAGGCGCCGAACCAGAAGGCTTCGAGAATCATGCTTGTCCTAGAGGAAATACTCGTCTGCGACAGCACGGCAGCACCAGTGGTTGCGTGCCAGATGCGTCGAGCGAGACCAGTGGTCTGTGGAACCGCCGGAGTCCGCCAGCTTGACGGTGCGGTTCGAGAGGTTGCGGGCGGCCGCGGCCTTGGCGAGCGCCTCCTTGCGGTCGGCGGCCGGCTCGGTGCGGCGCACGCCTGCGTTGTCCCAGATGATGACGGTCAGGCGGGACATGCAGGATCAGGCAGCCGCCGTGGCGCCGGCGCCCTTGGATGCGAAGCGCAGGATCTCCCGGCGGCCGGGGCGAGCCGCACGGCCCGCGCGGCGTAGCTGAGCGTCCAGGTCCGCCAGGAAGCCGATGGTCACGAAGCCTCGCTCCTGAACCCGCCCGGCGATGGCAGCCTTGGCCTCGTCCGGAAGCCGGCTCGAGCGCGCCAGATGCTGCAGCAGCGAGTCACTGGCCACGACGCCGCGGCGCAGGCGAGACCAGGAAACGGACCACGGGCGCAGCGCCAGCGCGAACGACGCAACGGCGGCGGCGGAGGTGATGGCCAGGTGCTGCAGCCAGCCGGCATCGACCAGCAGGAGCACGCCAAGCCCAGCGGCGATCGCGGCGAGGGCGATCATCGTGCACAGGCGCCGGCGCGGCGCCGAGGCTCGGTTGACCTGCTGGCAGAACGACTCGACGGCGGACGCGATCTTCATCAGGCCGCCCCATCAAGCGCGAGGCAGGGTGACGCCGTGCTGACCCTGGTACTTGCCGCCACGGTCGCGGTAGCTCACCTCGCACGGCTCGCTCGCCTCGAAGAACAGCACTTGGGCGCAGCCCTCACCGGCGTAGATCTTGGCCGGCAGCGGCGTGGTGTTGCTGAACTCCAGCGTCACGTAGCCTTCCCACTCGGGCTCGAATGGGGTCACGTTCACGATGATCCGCAGCGGGCGTAGGTGCTCTTGCCCAGGCAGACCGTCAGCACGTTGCGCGGAATGCGGAAGTATTCGACGGTGCGCGCGAGCGCGAAGCTGTTGGGCGGGATGATGCAGACGTCGCTCTCGATGTCGACGAAGCTCTTCTCGTCGAAATTCTTCGGATCGACGACGGTGCTGTGTACGTTGGTGAAGACCTTGAATTCGCGCGCGCAGCGGATGTCGTAGCCGTAGCTGGACAGACCGTGGCTGATGCGCTTGGTGCCGTCGTCGCCCTGGCGGACCTGGCGCGGCTCGAACGGCTCGATCATGCCGTGCTGCTCGGCGTAGTGGCGGATCTGCTTGTCGGAGAGGATGCTCATGGGAATGGGTATGGAGTCGGGGTGTTGGGTTAGGCGGCGACCGCTTCGGCGGCCTGCTCGTCTTGCTTCTTCTGGACGGGGAACAGCGCGGCCCACTGGGCACGGCTGAGCTTCATGCGGCGCGCCGGCTGGCCGTCGCGATCGAACGGGTAGCGCCGGCCCTCGGGGAAGCGGTAGCGGCACAGGACGATCTCGTTCTTCTCGATCGACGTGCACCACCAGACCTGTGCGTCGCGGGTCTGCGAGAGGCCGGCATCGGCGCCGGCGTCGGCCTCGGTCAGCGGCAGCAGCACGCCGACGCCGGGCGCAACGCGGTTCTCGCCCAGGTCGTCGCCGCGAGTGGAGCCGTAGCCGCCTGCGATGGCGCGAGGGGCGATCCAGGGCTTCATGTCAGCCCACGCCTCCCACATCCGCGCGTAGGTGCCGCCGTGAACGCAGGCCGCCGAGTAGTAGTTCTCGTCCATCGGACGGAACACGCCCACGCTGGTTCTGATCCCGAACGGCTTCAGCGCGCCGGCGTCGTCCTTGTCGAACCTGAACTTGCAGCGCACCGCCAGGTGCATCGCCTCGCCCATCGCCTGGATGCGGACCCGGTCACCGAGGGTGCTGGGCATGCCGTCACGCGCGGCAGTGAGGAAGGCCAGGCCGGCGGACGGCTTGGCTGGCGCAGCAGGAATTGCTTTCATGCTGCGCATCTTATCAGCACGTGTTATGTATGTCTAGTGCTGTGTTGGGCGAGCTGGTCGTTTGCAACAGCCGGCGGGACGCCGTCGTCGAATGCCGCAGCAACCCGAGCGGCCAGGTCGGATGCGGATGAAGGCGGGGATGGCCCCAGGGAGATGGCGAGCAGCAGGAAGTCGGGAGCGATGACGGACGGTAGGCGCGCCAGGTCGGCCAGGCGATCCGATGCGGCCTTCCAGGGGTACGGAGGGATCGGCTCGGGCTGCCAGCGCCGCTTCCAGCCGGTGCGCAGACATCCATCTGCATGCGGAACAAGGAAGGCCTCCCACGAGTTGCCATCGGCGTCGTGCAGCGCCGCGGCCAGGAAGCCCAGATCCACGCACGCTGACCACTGCAGTGCGCAGCGCGGCGCTTCGGCCACCCCGCATCCGTCGGGCGGTGCCGCCGGCAGGCCGCTCACCCTGTCGCGCAGATGGGACCAGAACGCATCGGCGTAGGCCTCGACCGAGCCGGCGTCGCGGCCGCTCGCCTTGAAGACGCACCCCGCAGGATCAGCTGCTCCCATGCCCTCTCCTTCCGCACGGTGTTCTGGGATACAGGATCGACCTGGCGCCCGCGCCGGTCAAGAAGAAAGCGGGCCACCGAAGAGGCGGCCCGCTGGGGAAGGTTAGACGCCGCCGGCGCCACGACGGAAGAGCTGCACCAGCTCGTCCATCGTCGTTTCAGCGGTGAGGGGCACCGCCTCGTAGTTCAGGCCGTTGATGTCGCCGAGCGAGTTGGGCGGGTAGCGCCCGGAGTGCTTGTCCAGGTCGACGTAGGACAGCTGACCGTCGTTCGACTCGTAGCGGAACTGGAGCCAGCCCACCACGCCATCGGTGTCGCCCTTGGCCGGGTCGTAGATCGAGATCGAGGCCGTGTTGCCCAGGCCGTAGGGGCCCATGATCCGCGCGGCCATGCCGGGGAAGTGCTCGAGCACCGCGTCGGCCAGCGGCTGCAGGTAGCGGGCGTACGAGTAGGGGTTCGCCTCGTCGACCGTCTTGGCCGCCTTCGCGCGCTGCTTCTCCAGGCGTTCGAGTGAACGCTGATGACGCGCGATCAGGTCGCGGATCTTGCGTTCCTTGTCCCGGAACACGTCCAGGCCGCTGGACTTCTGCTTGAACAGCTCGAACTGGCCGGCGATCGCCGCCAGGGCCGAAGAGAGGGGGTTGGGTTGCATGCAGGTTCTCCTATGGAGGGTTGAGGTACCAGAGGAGATGAGCAACCTGGGAGTGGAAGGCCCCTCGCCTGCGCGCGGCCGACAAGCGCACCGGGCAGAAGGAGGGGGTGGCGAAGTCAGTCCATCTTCGTGACGCCGTAGGGGTTCCCGTTGGCGTCCATGCCGTTGATCATCGGCGTGCCATCGACGTTGACGGTGGGCTCGTAGGGGCGTGGCGGCGGTTCGGACAGGGACCGGTTGGCGTCGGCCATCTGCTCCGGCGTGCGGCCGGGGTCGACGAGGCGGAAGCCGTTCGGGCCCGAGATGACGGTGAGGTACCCGGAGGCGAGGAAGCCGACGATCAGGGAAACCAGGAGGCCGCCGAACAGCGCGCCGGCGGACGGCAGCCCGCGCTGAGCCATCATGGACACCAGCAAGATCGGAACGTAGATGCCGGCCACCGCGATCGCGGCGTTCTTGGGGGTTCGTTTGAGGATGGGCATAGGTGTCTGGGGTTTGAGTCTCATTGCCGCTGCAGTGCCGCGGCAATCTTTCCCGCCGCGCTGAAGCACTTCACTGCATCTGTCTCGTTCACGTACTGCTGGAATCGCTGCAGCTGATCGATGTCGCCGGGCCGAAGGTCGCATCCGCCGGACATGACGGTGCCGTTCCGAATGCAGTTTGCTTGGCGCGGAAGGGCAGCAATCGCCGAGATTGAGATGACTCCTTCCAGGCTCACATCCGCGACCATGCCGACGAACTCCGATGCCTTCTGCACGTTCTCCAGCGAGTCATCGAACTGATCCTTGGCCTTCTTGTAGGACTTGTAGGCAGCGTAGTAGCTGCGAGCCTTCTCCTTGGCGCCGGTGGCTCTGGCCGCCTCTTGCATGCTCGTGAGGCTCTCCTTCAGCTTGCCGATGGACTTCTTGGTCACGGGGGCGAGCTTCGGTGGCTCGGCCGCCGAGAAGCCAGGAACACCCGGAGCAATGTCGCCGCCAATCGCCATGAAAACGCCGCCGCACGCCAGTACGCCCTCGCGGTTGTCCATGGCAACGGAGAGCCAGCCAGGCCGGCTGGGCTCGTTCAGGCCCCACTTTGCGCATTGCAGCCTCGTCCCGTCGCCAGCGTTCGTCGACCGGCAGAGGTTGTTGATCGCGAACACGCGACCGCAAAGGCCACCCGAGACGTTGGTCGACTTGTTCATCCAGAGCCAGCCGCCATTCGACACTGCGGTGCCACCTGCCCCGTTGCAGCTGGCGAGAGCACTCGCCCATTCGCCTGGCGTCCACGAAAGGTAGGCGTGCTCGTCAGTCGTCGTTGCGCCCTCGGCGGTGTAGACCTTCCACTCCGTGCACGTGCCAGGGCCCGGGCTGACGCACTCGGCGGGCCGGACATCGGCGAGCGCCAGCGTCGGAGCGACCATGAGTGCCGCCAGCAAGGCAAGCCGGGTCAGCAGACTCATCATGGCGTGTCGCACGAGCGCATCGCGGCTGCGACCTCGTCCGGCGTAGCAGGCCGGCCTGAAGCCTTCTCGGCCTGGGTGATTCGCTGCCGCGCGCAGGCGACAAGCGGGCTGTCGCTGGTCTGCCGGGCTGCGGCCGACTCTGGGGCGGCACCAGGGACTGTGAGACCGACACCCGGCAACGTGGCGCCCGGCAGCGTGACGCCCTGAGGCATCTGCGGCAGGGGCGCCCCGGCCTGGCCTTGCGCCTGACGGCCAAAGCCGCCGAGCACGCCCATCTGGCCTGCGCGGTAGATCGCATCCTGCTGGATCTGCATGCCCATCATGGCTGCCTCGATGCCGGTCTGCACCGCGCTGTCGTAGGCCTTCGTGTCCGGCCGGACGGTCAGGCAGCGGTTGGTCTTCGTGTCGAAGAACGCGCACACCTTCTGGCCCATGCCTGGCGCTTGCCTGGGGTCGGTCGCTGTCGCAGCTGCGGCTGCGGGCGCCGCGGCGCCGGGCGTGGCCGGGGAGGCGGTACCGCCCTTGCAGGCCGGGTTGTTCGGGTCGGCCAGCAGGCCGCAGGTTTGCGCTTGCGCGACCGAGGGGCCGAACAGCGCGCCCGAGATCGCCAATAGCGTCGTCAGCAGCACCTGCCTCACGTGCGCCTCGCTCAGTTCGCGGCCACCGGCGTGCCGGCGGCGGCGTAGGCCTGCGGAACCAGGTGCGACCAGCCGGCGCTGATCTTGGTCGAGTCGGCAGCGACGAACACGCCGCTCTCCCACACCGCACGCAGGACCGAGCCGGTGCTGGCGTAGCGCGGCTGGGCGCCCAGCTGCTTGCTGTACGCCTCGATCACCTTGGAGAAGTCGGTGGGCGCGACCGCGAGCACGCGGAACGCCACGATCACCTTGCCGGTCGCCTTGTCGAAGTTGAATACCGATGCCTTCGCCGGCCCCTGCCCCGTGATCGGCGCATAGGCCTCGGCGCCGAGATCGGCGGACGCGTCGATGCGCTTCCAGCCGAGGAAGCCGTTCTCGCGGTACAGGTCCTTCGCATCGAGCTCGCCCGGGTGCTTGCCGAAGAAGGTCAGCGGGTGAACCGCGTCGGTGGCCTCGAACTCGCGCGGGCCGCCGAAGCCCAGCTTGCCCATGAAACCGCCCACGGCCGAGCTGACGCTGTTGGTCACGGTGCCGGCGGCGGCCCGGGTTGCGCCAGCGGTCACGCCGGACGAAACGGCCGAACCGACGTCGGCGGTACCCAGAAGACCCGGCGAGCCGGCCCGGGAAGCCATTGCCTGGGCGCTGCCGGACTGGCCGCCCATGCCGTTGATGACGCCGTCCATGGTCGCGGAGCTGAGCACGTCGCCGAGCCCTGCACCGCCGAAGACGGAGTTCATGCCGACTTGGGTCGCGAAGCCGCCCATCGAGTCGGCGGCCACCTTCTTGAAGTCCACCAGCGGCGCGTCCTTGGCCGCCTGAGCCTGCGCGTTGCTCATCAGCAGCGCGTTCTCGGCCATGCCCCAGGACTTCTCCATCGTGCCGCGCAGCTGGACCTTGGCGGCCGGGTCCATGCCGGCGCTTTGCTGCTCGAACTGCGCGAAGAACTTGTCGCGCTCGGCCTGGAGATCCTTGGCGGATTCGCCGCCGGTGAGCTTGTTGCCGATCTTCCCGGTGGCCTGGTTCACCATGCTGGTGACGCCGTTGAAGATGCCCAGGAGCTGGGCGTGGCTGGCGGGCGAGAAGGCGGCGAGTGCAACTGCGGCCACGGCCGCGAAACGGTTGATGGTTCGGTTCATTCGGCTCTGATCTTGATTGGGGTGTTGGGTGTTGATCCTGTTGTGGGGAACCCGCTCTAGGCGGTTCGTTGAATCATACATAACACGTCCCGATACGCTATAGGATGTGCGCGAATACAACAAACGCAGCCGACGCGTTTGCGGCCGACAGCCCTGGGCCTGTCTTTGGCCCGAGCTACTCGCGCCATCGGGACATTTCGGCGGCAACTCACTGGGCTTGAGTTGGGGTTTCTCCTGCCGCCAAGAAAGCGCCCGCC
>KZ836103.1 GCA_003265685.1 Piscinibacter caeni
AGCCGGCGCAGGCGAACCAGCCGGCACGCACCACTCCGCCCGCTCAGACCACGCCGGTGCAACCTGCCGCGCAGCGCCAGCAAGCGCCGGCGGGCGGCGGGCAAGCCACGCAGCGCGTCCCGGCGCGCACCTGACCGTCGGCCGCGCCTCAGCCGGTGTTGCGCAAGCCCGCCGCCACCCCGTTGATCGAGATATGGATGCCACGCTTGACGCGCTCCATGCCCGGATCGCTGTCGCGCCCGGCGCGGTAGCGGCGCATCAGCTCGACCTGCAGGTGGTTCAGCGGGTCGAGGTAGGGGAAGCGGTGCTCGATCGAGCGCGCCAGCGTCGGGTTGGAGGCCAGGCGCGTCTTCTCGCCGCTGATCAGCGACACCGCGTCGTGGGCGCGCTGCCACTCGGCCTGGATCAGCTTGAAGATGCGCGCGCCGAGCTTCTTGTCCTCCACCAGCTCGAGGTAGCGCGAGGCGATGCCCAGGTCGCTCTTGGCCAGCACCATGTCGAGGTTCGAGAGCAGCGTGCGGAAGAACGGCCACTGCCGGTGCATCTTCTGCAGCAGGGCGAGGCGCTCCTTGCGCTGCCTGGCCTCCTTGCCGAGGAAGCCCTCGATCGCGCTGCCGAAGCCGCACCAGCCCGGCAGCGCGACGCGGCACTGGCCCCAGCTGAAGCTCCAGGGGATGGCGCGCAGGTCCTCGATCGCGCGCGTGGCCTTGCGCGAGGCCGGGCGCGAGCCGATGTTGAGTTCCGCGATCTCGCGGATCGGCGTGGCGCTGAAAAAGAAGTCGGTGAAGCCCGGGGTCTCGTAGACCAGCTTGCGGTAGGCCGCGAAGCTGGCGGCGCTGATCGCGTCGGCCGCGTCGATGAACGCCTTCGGCGCGCTCTTGGTGGGGTGCAGCAAGGTCGCCTCGAGCGTGGCGGCGACGAGGGTCTCCAGGTTGCGCCGGCCGATCTCGGGGTGGGCGTATTTGGAGGCGATCACCTCACCCTGCTCGGTCAGGCGGATCTGGCCGTTCACCGTGCCCGGCGGCTGCGCCAGGATGGCCTGGTAGCTCGGCCCGCCGCCGCGCCCCACGGTGCCGCCGCGGCCGTGGAACAGGCGCAGCGTCAGGCCGTGCTCGCGGCCGAGTTCGCCGAACAGCTCGACCAGTGCGATCTCGGCGCGGTAGAGCTCCCAGTTGCTCGTGAAGCTGCCGCCGTCCTTGTTGCTGTCGCTGTAGCCGAGCATGATGTCCTGCTCGGCGCCCGAGGCCTTCATCATCGACGCGATGCCGGGCAGCGCGTAGTAGGCGCGCATGATCGGCGCCGCGTTGCGCAGATCGCCGATGGTCTCGAAGAGGGGCACGACGATCAGGTCCGTCACCGCGTGCTCGTGCAGCTCGCCCCTCACCAGGCCGGTCTCCTTCATCAGCACCAGCACCTCGAGCAGGTCCGACACGTCCTCGGTGTGCGAGATGATGTAGTGGCGCAGCGACTCGCGGCCGAAGCGCTGCAGCATGCGCCCGGCGGTCTCGAAGATCGCCAGTTCGCCCTGCGCATGCTCGCTGTACTGCGCCGCGCGCACGCGCAGCGGCCGCGCGTCGTTCAGCAGCCGCACGAGCAGCGTGCGCTTGTCCTCTTCGGCCAGGGCCGAGTAGTCCTTCTCGATCTTGGCGGCCTTCAGCAGCTCGGCCACCACGGCCTCGTGCTTGTCCGAGCTCTGGCGCAGGTCGACGGTGGCGAGGTGGAAGCCGAACACCTGCACCGCGCGGATCAGCGGCGCCAGGCGCGGGCCGATCAGCGCGTCGGCATGGTGCGAGCGCAGCGAGGCCTCGATGACGCGCAGGTCGGCCAGGAACTCGGCCGGGTTCAGGTACGGGTCCTGCGGCGCGACGGCATGGCGCAGCGCCTCGGTGCCGGTCAGCGCGTGCAGCGTGGCGGCCAGGCGCGCGTAGATGCCGGTCAGCGCGCGGCGGTAGGGTTCGTCGAGGCGGTGCTCGTTGCGGTCGGGCGAACGCTCGGCCAGCGCCTGCATGGCCGGCGTCACCCGCGCGAGCAGCGCCGACATCGACAGCTCGCTGCCCAGCAGGTGCACCTCGGTCAGGTAGAAGCGCAGCACCGTCTCGGCCTGGCGGCGCAGCGCCATCTGCAGCGTGGCCTCGGTGACGAAGGGGTTGCCGTCGCGATCGCCGCCGATCCAGTTGCCCATGCGGAAGAAGTTGCCCACCTCGTGGCCGGGCAGCAGCTGCTCGACCTCGCGGTAGAGCTTCGGGATCTGGCGCAGGAAGGTGCTCTGGTAATAGGAGAGCGCGTTCTCGATCTCATCGGCCACCGTCAGCTTGGCGGTGCGCAGCATGCGCGTCTGCCACAGCTGGGTGACGCGGGCGCGGATCAGCGCCTCGTTCTCGGCGCGGTCGCGCTCGGTGCGCAGGTCGTCGCGCTGCTCCACCAGCCCGGCGATGGCGCGCTCGGCATCCAGGATGCTCTGGCGCTGCACCTCGGTGGGGTGGGCCGTCAGCACCGGGCTGATGTAGGCCTGCTGCAGCATGCGCGCAATGTCGCTGGCGCGGATGTCGGCCTGCGCGAGCCGCTCGAAGGCCATCGCGAGCGAGCCTTCCTGCAGGTCGCCGCGGCTCTCGTGCACCTCGCGGCGGCGCACGTGGTGGCGGTCTTCGGCGATGTTGGCCAGGTGCGAGAAGTAGCTGAAGGCGCGGATCACGCTGACCATCTGGTCGGACGACAGGTTCTTCAGCAGCCGGTCGAGCGCGCGGCCGGCCTGGGCATCGCTCTTCAGCCGGTAGGCCACCGAGAGCTTGCGCACCCGCTCGACCAGCTCGAAGGCCTCCTTGCCTTCCTGCTCGCGAATGGTGTCGCCGAGGATGCGCCCGAGCAGGCGGATGTCCTCCATCAGCGGGCGGTTCTTCTCGGCGGCATCGTTGGCGCGCTGGCGCGACACGGTCGGCATCGGGGTTCCTCGGCGATGTAACTCGGTTACCTGCGGTGGCATCGTAGCAGCGGGTCCGCGTGAAATCGGGGCGCCGAGGGGCCCTGCGGTTACGAACCGGTTCCCAAATCGTTGTCGAGGCTCTGCAAGAGGCGCGCCTGTTAGCATCGCGCGATGCATCAGCCCGTGATCATTGCCACCCGCGAGAGCCGTCTCGCCCTCTGGCAGGCCGAACATGTGCGCGATCTGCTGGCGGGGCATTTCGGCTGGCGCGTCGAGCTGCTGGGCATGACGACCCGCGGCGACCAGATCCTCGACCGTGCGCTGTCCAAGGTCGGCGGCAAGGGCCTGTTCGTCAAGGAGCTGGAGACGGCGCTCGAGGACGGCCGCGCCCACCTCGCCGTGCACTCGCTGAAGGACGTGCCGATGGACCTGCCGGCGGGCTTCGAACTCGCCACCGTGCTGGAGCGCGAGGACCCGCGCGATGCCTTCGTCTCGCCGCGCTACGCAAGCCTCGAGCAGCTGCCGCAGGGCGCCCGGGTCGGCACCTCCAGCCTGCGCCGGCTGGTGCAACTCGGTGCGCGCCGCCCCGACCTGGTGGTCGAGCCGCTGCGCGGCAACCTCGACACGCGGCTGCGCAAGCTCGACGAAGGCCAGTACGACGCGATCGTGCTGGCGGCGGCCGGCCTCAAGCGGCTCGGCCTCGCGGCGCGCATCCGCAGCCTGTTCGAGCCCGAGGCCATGCTGCCCTGCGCCGGGCAGGGCGCGCTCGGCATCGAGGTGCGCAGTGAATCGACCGAGCTGCGCGCCGCGCTCGGCACGCTCACGCACCGCCCCACCTGGCTGGCGGTGCAGGCCGAGCGTGCCGTCTCGCGCGCGCTGGGCGGCAGCTGCAGCATGCCCTTGGCGGTGCATGCGCACTGGCCGGACGGCCCTCAGGGCGGGCGCCTCGTGCTCGAGGCGCGCCTGGGCCACCCGCAGCAGCCGCTCGCGCCGCTGCTGGTCAGCCGCGTCGAGGCGCCGGTCGCCGACGACGCGGCGGCCCGTGTGCTCGGCGAACAGGCTGCCGCCACGCTGCGCGCCGCGCCGGGTGCCGCCGGCTACCTCGCCTCCTGAGTGGCGCCATGCGCGTGCTGGTGACCCGCCCGGCGGCCCAGGCGGACGACTGGGTGCAGGCCCTGCGCGCGCGCGGGCTCGACGTCGCGGCGCTGCCGCTGATCGGCATCGAGCCGCCCGAGGACACCGCGCCGGTGCGCAACGCCTGGGGCGCGCTGGCCGCGCAGCGCCTGGTGGTGTTCGTCAGCCCGAACGCGGTCGAGCAGTTCTTCGCGCTGCGCCCCGAGGGTGCGGCCTGGCCGGCCGGCACGCTGGCCGGCTCGCCCGGGCCGGGCACCTCGCGCGTGCTGCAGCGCCTGGGCGTGTCGCCGGCGGCCATCGTCGAGCCGGCCGGCGACGCAGCGCAGTTCGACTCCGAGTCGCTGTGGGCACGGCTCGCGCAGCATGCGTGGCAGGGCAAGACGGTGCTGATCGTGCGCGGCGAGAGCGGGCGCGACTGGCTGGCCGACACCTTGCGCGCGCATGGCGCCGAGGTCGGCTTCGTCACCGCCTACCGGCGCGGCGCGCCCGTGCTCGACGCGCCGCAGCGCGCCCGGCTGGACGCGGCCTTGCACGACCCGCACCACCACGTCTGGCTGTTCAGCAGCTCGGAGGCCATCGACCGGCTGCTGGAGATGGCGCCCGGTGCCGGCGTGGCGGCGGCCGTGGCCATCGCCACGCACCCGCGCATCGCCGAGCGGGCGCGCACGGCGGGCTTCGGCGCGGTGCACGCCTGCCGCCCCGAGCAGGACGCGGTGGTGGCCTGCATACAATCGATCGAACCCTCTGAGCGAGGCTCGTCCTCGCTTCCGCCGTGACCGCCGAACTGCCAGCCACCGACGCCCGCGACGAGCCGCGCCCGGCGCCGCCGACCGCGCCCTCGGGCGCGCCGCGCTGGCCCATGCTGCTGGCCGGCGTGGCCTTGCTCGCAGCCGGCACGGCCGCGGTGATGGCCTGGCGCGCCGAGCAGCGCGTGGCCAGCCTCGAGCAGGAGCTGGTGCGGCGCCAGCAGGACAGCGCCACGCAGGCCACCGAGGCGCGCACGCTCGCCCGCCAGGCGCAGGAGTCGGTGGCGGCCAACAGCGCCAAGGTGGCGCTGCTCGAGGCCCGGGTGGCCGAGGTGGCGGTGCAGCGCACCCAGCTGGAAGACCTGATCCAGTCGCTCTCGCGCTCGCGCGACGAGAACCTGCTGGTCGACATCGAGGCGGCGATCCGCATGGCGCTGCAGCAGGGTGCGATCACCGGCAGCGCCGAGCCGCTGGTGCTGGTGCTGCGCCAGAGCGACGAGCGCCTGGCGCGCTACAACCAGCCGCGCCTGGACGGCGTGCGGCGCGCCATCGCGCGCGACCTGGACCGCGTCAAGGCGGTCGGCACGACCGACATCTCGACCCTGACGATCCGCCTCGACGAGGCGATCCGCCTGGTCGACGAGCTGCCGCTGCTGGCCAGCGCCGACCAGCGCCGCGACACGCGCGCCGCGCCGGCGGCGGCCAAGGCCGCCAGCGCCGCGGCGTCGGCGTCAGCGGCACCGGCCTGGCCGCTGCCGCCGGGCTGGGCCGAGGCGTGGAGCGGTTTCGCCGAGCGCCTGTGGGACGAGGTGCGCTCGCTGGTGCGCGTGACCCGCATCGACCATCCGGACGCCGTGCTGCTGGCCCCTGAGCAGGCCTTCTTCCTGCGCGAGAACCTCAAGCTGCGCCTGCTCAATGCCCGCCTCGCGCTGCTGTCGCGCCAGTACGCCACGGTGCAGGCCGACCTCGCCGTGGCGCAGACCATGGTCGACCGCTACTTCGACCGCAGTGCACGCCGCAGCGCCACCACCGTCGAGCTGCTGCGCCAGGTGAGCCAGCAAGCGCGCCAGGTGACGCTGCCGCGGCCGGACGACACCCTCGCCGCGCTGACGACGGCCGCGGCCGGACGCTGAGCGCCGAGCGCCGATCGCCGACATGCGCTCCATCGTCTGGTTCGTGCTGCTGTTCGCCGTGGCGGTGGTGGCTGCCACGACGCTGGGTGGCAACGACGGTCTGGTGAGCCTCTACTGGTCGGGCCGGCGTATCGACCTCTCGCTCAACCTGTTCCTGCTGCTGATGGCGCTCGCCTGCGTGGTGCTGGTGACGGTGTTCAACGGCCTGCATGCGCTGGTGGGCCTGCCGCGGCGCGCGCGTGAGTGGCGCGTGGCGCGGCGCGACCGCACCGCGCAGGCCGCGCTGCGCGAGGCGCTGGCGCAGTACTTCGGCGGCCGCTACAGCCGGGCGCAGAAGGCGGCGCAGCGTGCGCTGGCGATCCAGGCGGACACCCCCGAGCTGTCCCAGGACAACGAGTTCACCGTGCTCGGCCACCTGCTCGCGGCCGGCAGCGCGCACCGGCTGCAGGACCGCGCCGGGCGCGACAAGGCGCTCGAGCGTGCGCTCGAGCTCTCGCGGCGCGGCCCGGGCACGCGCCCGGCCGACGAGGGGGCGCGCCTGCTGGCGGCCGAGTGGGCGCTGGACGACCGCGATGCGCCGCGTGCGCTCGAGCTGCTCGGCGAGCTGCCCACCGGCGTCGCACGCCGCACGCATGCGCTGCGCCTGAAACTGCAGGCCGCACGCCTGGGCCGGCAGCCGCAGGACGCGCTGCGCACTGCACGCCTGCTCGCCAAGCACCAGGGCTTCTCGAGGGGTGCCGCGCAGGGCCTGCTGCGCTCGCTGGCCTTCGAGTCGCTCGACGCCGCGCGCGATGCCGAGCAGCTGCGCCGGGTCTGGCAGGCGCTCGACCCGCTGGACCGACGCGACCCCTTCGTGGCCGCGCGTGCCGCGGCGCAGGCCGGCTCGCTCGGGGCGGTTGACGAGGCGCGCGGCTGGCTGCGCCCGTTCTGGGAACGGCTGGACGAACTCACGGCGGACGAACGTGCGGCCGTGGCGCTGGCGCTGGCCGGCGTGCTGCAGGGTGTCGGGCCGGAGTGGCTGCCGCGGCTGGAGGCGGCGGCGCAGGCCTTCCCGCGCGAGGCCGCGCTGAGCTTCGCCGTGGGCATGGCCCTGGCCGAGCGCCAGCTGTGGGGCAAGGCGCGCCGCCTGCTCGAGGACGCCGCGGCCGACACCGCGCTCGTCGCCGCGGCGCGCCGTCGCGCCTGGCGCAGCCTCGCGCGCATCGCGCTCGAGGAAGGCGACACCGACCGGGCGGCCCGCTGCTACGAATCCGCCGCCGCGCTGGACTGACGGACCGGGGCCGCAAGGCTGCTATACTGTGCGGCTCGCGCGGCTGTAGCTCAGTTGGATAGAGTACTTGGCTACGAACCAAGGGGTCGTGGGTTCGAATCCTGCCAGCCGCGCCAGAACATCGTTCTAGATCAACGGGTCAGCTCCGCAAGAGCTGACCCGTTCTTCTTTGCTGGGTGACTTCGAGGAAGCCGGCGCGGCCGGTTTTCGTGAACAGGTTGCGCCCAGGCCGCCCGCGGTGCCGCCGCGGCCGGGCTGCGCGAAAAAACTGCCGAAGATCCCTGCGGATCCGCGCGATCTCGGGGCATGGCCGACGTCGGTCGCGTCGCGGGATCGCACGGGCCGTACCGTCACCATGCCACGCACCTTCCACAGGCCCCGTCTTCCGGCGCCGGGGTCGACGACCGGGTTTCTGCCGAACGGGCGACTCGCGCAGCCCGACCCCGCGGAGATGCGATGACCCGTCTCGTCATCGCGCTGCCCGGCGGCTCGCTCGAACTTCTCGAGGGCCGCGTCCTGCGCAACGGGCAGTCGGTGAAGATCGAGCCGCGCGCCTGGCGCGTGCTCGAGCAACTGGCGCGTTTCCGCCATCGGGTCGTCACCAAGGAAGAGCTGCTGGCGGCGCTGCGCCCGGAAGGTGTGGCGTCGCCGGACGCCCTGCGCCAGGCCATCCGTGCGGCCCGCCGCGCGATCGGCGACGACCTGCGGCGCCCCGTCATCCGTTCGATCCCGCGCGTCGGCTACATCCTCGACGTCCCGCCGGCTGCGCCCGCCGTGCCGGCGGCCGCCGGCACCCCGGCCGAGCCGGCCCCCAGCCTGTTCATCGGCCCCGTGCACAACGAGTCCGGCCTGCCCGGGCTGCACTGGGTCGAGGCCGGCCTCGGCGCCTGCATCGCACATGGCCTGGCGCTCGACGGGCGCATCCAGCTGCGCGATGGCGCGTCGCTGGACGGCGCGCTGACGCAGGGGCGTGGGCAGGTCCGCAAGATGCTGCGTGCGACCGGCGCCCGCCACGCCGTGACAGGTGCGCTGGCGCTGCAGGGCGAGGCGCTGGTGCTGAGCCTGTGGATCTGCACCGACGAGAGCGAATCGAGCCTGTCGATCCGGGCCTCGACGGTGGCGGGGCTCGTCGTTCCGGCCCTCCAGGCGGTGCGCGAGCGGGTGCTCGGCGAGCGCGAGCTTCCCGCCGGGCTGAAGGGGCTGAAGAACAGCTCCGCGCTATCGATCGAACTGTTCGCGCGGGCGAAGCAATGGGCGGCCGAGCACCGGCATGCCGCCGCGCTGCGCGCCCTCGAACTGCTGCACAGCATCGAGCCGGGCTTTCCGCGCCTCGAGCTGGAGCTGCTGCGTGCCCAGGCGATCTGCGGAAGCGACGCCGGCGAGGCCACCGCGGCCAGGTTGCTGCGCCCCCTCCAGCGCGACCAGGACCCCGCCCTCGAGGCGCAGGTGCGCCAGTACCTCGGGACGCTGCACCACGTACGTGGCCAGTTGCGCGAAGCGGCGCTGAGCCTGCAACAGGCCCTCTACCTGGGGCGCTCCTGCATGCCGGCGCCATGGCAGGGACACACGCTGACGCTGCTGGCGTCGGTCGAATGCCGCCTCGGCGAGATGCACTCCGTGCAGGCCCATCTGGACGAGGCGCAGGCGACCTTCATGCGCATCGGCAGCCAGCATGGCCTGCTGGGCGTGCTGTGGTTGCGTGCGGTCATGAGTTCGCTGTCGGGCCACGCGGAGCAGTCCATCCGGTGGAACAAGAAGCTGGCCGCCGGTGCGCGCCGCTTGCGCTCCGGCACGACGCTGGTGAGTGCCTGCCTCAACCTGGCGGGCGAGCTGATCTATGCCGACCGGCTGGAGGAGGCCCGCCGGTTCGCCGAGGAGGCCAGCGCCACCGCCCTGGCGATCGAGAGCGGCGCCGATCTGCTGGGCGTGGTAGCCAACGTGCACTGCCTGCTGCACCGGCTCCAGGGTCGCCCGGACGCTGCCGCCGAACTGCTCGCGCAATGGCCGCGACCGGCCGATGTGGCGGACGAGGGGTACCTCTGGCAGGCCCACGGGCACGCGGCCATGGCAGCTGGCCGCACGGCCCATGCCGCGCAGTGCTTTCAGCGTGCGGCCGCGGAGATGCGGGCGCGCGGCAACCGCGTCGGCGAGGGGCCCCTGCTGCCGTGGTTCGTCGAGGCGCTGGTGCGCTGCGGCCGCCAGGGCGCGGCGCAGGACGAGCTCGCGCGCGCGGCCACCCAGCCGCACCTGCAGGACGAGCCCACCACGGCGAACCTGCTCTACGCACGCGCCGTGCTGGCGCGCAGCCGCGGGCAGCCGGCCCAGGCGCTCGACCTGCTCGCGCAGCTCGCGAACGCGCCGGCCGCCCTGCCGCTGTACCGGCGCCTGGGGCGCGAACTTGCCTGCACGCCCGGCGACGCGACCGATGCGTCGGCGCGGCCGGCGCCGCCGCCCAACGGGTCGATGCGGCGCCAGTACCGCTTCGCCAACTGCATGCTGGACACCGAGCGCCGCGAGTTCTGGGTCGACGGGCGCCTGCGGCCGCTGGCCCCCAAGCCCTTCGAGGTGCTGCTGCACCTGTACCGCAATCGCCACCGCGTCGTCGCGCAGGACGAACTGCTGGATGTCCTGTGGCACGAGTCCGGCGGTTCGCCGGAACTCGTGACCCAGGCGATCGCGAAGATCCGACAGGCCGTGCGGACGAGCAGCGCCGCCGCCCGGCTGGTCCGGACCGTCTATGGCAAGGGCTACCGGCTGCTGGCGGACCCCCACGCCGAGGCGGACGACGATGCCGCCGCCATGCTGCTGCAGGACCTGCCCGCGACGCGGGAGCCCTGGCTGGCCGTCGTCCCGCTGGCGGCGCCCGACCCGGGTGCCGAGTACCCGCTGAAGCTGTTCGGCTGCTCGCTCGCCCTGCATGCCCGCCTGCGCCGGCTGCCCGCCGCGGAGCTCCGGGAGGCCACCGCCGGGGTCGACGCCGCGGCGCGGGAGGCGCTCGTCGCGGCGATACGTCGTCGCTGGCCCGGCGCGTGGGTCGTGTTCGCCGCGCTGATGCCACGCGGGCCGCTGACGCGCCTCGAGTACGTCGTCGACGCGCCCGGGGCACATGCCGAGGGCCGCTTGCGGGGAAGCTCGCCCACCGCGCTGGGCCAGCGGCTGGCGGCCAGAATGCTGCGCCTGGACGGCCCGGCCCCACAGTCCGCACCGGATGTCGGGCAAGACGCCTGGTTGACCGAGTTGCTCCGCCTCGCCGCGCTCGCCGTGGACCATCGCCGCTGGAATGCGGCGACCCGGATCCTGGACGTGATCCGCGACGCATACCCGGATCACGCGTCGGCGGCCGAGCTGCGTGCGCGCGTCGCCGCTGGGGCCGGTCAGGATCCTGCAGCGTCCTTGCCGGCGGGGCCTGCGTTGGCGGGGCGCGTGTCGGCTGCCTGATGCGGCCCGGGCCGGCGAGGGCCGTGCCGCACCGGCGCGATGCCGGCACAGTTCACGGCCAGCACGGGGACACGAGACCTCGTCACGGATCCATCAAGATTCCGCGCCGCTTGGTGCGCACAGTCGCCGGCCATGCAGTCATGCCAGATTTCCGGCCCACGGTCCGCACCCGCTTCGCAGCCGACGCTGTGGCCGCTCCTGACCAAGGTGCTGTCGAGCGGGCTGGCCCAGCTGGCGCCCGGCGCCCCCGCGGTGCCCGACGACGCGCTGCGCCGCGCGTGTCGTGCGGCGCTGGAGCGGCTGTGGTGCCGTCGCGGCGCGCTGGTGCGCGCGCTGCGCAGGCCGCGCGCCTGCACGGGCACGGGTCACGCAGCCGTTGCGGTCGACCTGGCCGGCGGGCTCGACGCCGCCTGCCTGCAGTGCGAGCGTGTGCTGACGGCTGCCCTGGGGGACACGCAGGCGGCGCCGGCCCGCGCGGACGCGGGGAGCCAAGACCGCTGGCTGTACGCTGCGCAGGACTGGGCCGCCGCCTTGCGACAGGTGGTCCGATGGGCCACGGCCGAGCCGGCCGTGCAGCTCGAGCTGATGCGCCTGGGCGCGGAGCTGCTGGCGCCGCGGTTCGCCGATGCGTCGCAGTGCGCGTCGCCAGGCCCCGATGACGAGGACGCGGCATCGGCCGCAGCCCCGACCGCCACGCCGGCGCGGGCCGCCGAGCCCACGGCCGACGACCTGATCGAGGCCGCGCAACCCGGCTGCTGGTTCCGCATGCTGCTGATGGAGCGCTGGACCGACGTGTGCGTCACCTGGCGCAGCGACAAGGGGCACTTCTTCATGTTCTCCAGCCGGCTCGCGGGCCGGCTGCACACCCTCAGCCGCAACAGCCTGGAGAGGCTGATCGAGCGAGGCCACTTCAGGCGGCACGCGGGGTCGCCTCCGGCGCCGGACGGCACGGAAGGGCCCGGCCCTGCGCCACGCCTACGTGCGGGCGGCACCGATCGTTGACGACAGGGGCGACCGGCGTCGCCAGGAAAGATGTTCATGCTCCGTGTTCAGGATGTGCTGGCGGTGTTCCGCCTCCCGGGCGGACTGCGGGCCGCCGCGCCGCTGCGCAGGCAGCTCGGGCTGTGGCTGGCGGGGCTGCTCGTCACGCTGCTGGCCGCCTGCGGCGGCGGTGGTGCAGGCACTGCGGCGGCACCCGTCGAGCTTCCCGGCATGCCCACCGGCATGACGGTGAGCGCCGGCGACCATCAGGTCACGCTGCGCTGGAGCGCCGTTGCGAGGGCGAGCTCCTACAACGTCTATCGTTCCACCGCCCAGGGCCAGCAGGGCACGAAGGTCGGTGCCAGCGCGGCCCCCTCGTTCGTCGACACCACCGCGCTCAATGGCACCACCTACTTCTACGTGGTGAGCGGCGACAACGCCGCGGGTGAAGGTCCCGCCTCCGCGCAGACGCCGGGCGTGACGCCGGCGGCCGCACTGACGCCGCCGGCCGCGCCCACGGGCGTCGCCGCGGTGGCGGGCGACGGCCAGGCCACCGTGAGCTGGAGCGCGGTGGCCGGGGCGAGCGCGTACCAGGTCTACCGCGCCACCGCCGCCGGCACGCCGGGCACGCCGGTCGGCACGAGTTCGACGACGAGCTTCGTCGACGCCACGGCCGCCAACGGGAGCACCTACTTCTACGCGGTGACGGCGCTCAACGCCGCCGGCGAGGGGCCGGCCTCCGCGCCCACGCCGGGCGTGACGCCGAGCGTTCCCGTCACGCCCCCGGCCGCGCCGACCGGCCTGAACGCCGTGGCCGGCGACGGCCTGGTGACGCTGAGCTGGACGGCCTCGCCCACCGCGACCGCCTACCGCATCTACCGGTCGACGACGGCCGGTTCGCCGGGCAGCCTGATCGGCTCGAGCGCCACGCCGGGCTACAGCGACGCCGCGGTGCTCAACGGCACGACCTACTACTACGTGGTGCGGGCGGAAAACGCCGCCGGGCAGGGGCCGGCCTCGACGCAGTCCGCTGCCGCGACGCCGCAGCCGGCGCTCATCCTCCCGGGCGCACCCACCGGTGTCAGCGTGGCCGCCGGCAACGCGCGCGTGACGGTGACCTGGGCGGCTGCCGCCCGGGCCAGCTCGTACCGGGTCTACCGCTCGACGACGCCGGGCGTGCAGGGCACGAGCGTCGGCACCACCACGAGCCCGAGCTTCACGGACGAGTCGCCCGTCAACGGCAGCACCTACTACTACGTGGTGACGGCGCTGAACGCGGCCGGCGAAGGCCCGGCATCGGCGCAGTCCGCCGGCGCCACGCCGAGCGCGCCGCCCAGCGTGCCGGCGGCGCCTGCCAACGTGCTCGCGACCGACGGCGTGGCCGAGGTCGGCCTGAGCTGGACGGCCGTGCCGGGGGCGGGCAGCTACAAGGTCTACCGCTCCACGACCGCGGGGCTGCGCGGCGCCCTGATCGGCACGACGGCGGCGCCGGGCTTCACCGACACCACGGCGCTCGACGGCACGCGCTACGAGTACGTCGTCACGGCCGCGAACGCCGTCGGCGAGGGGCCGGCCTCCGCGGCGGCGACGGTGCAGCCCGCCACCAGCTGGACGACCGTGAAGATGGGCGGCGGCGGTTACGTGCCGGGCATCATCTACCACCCCACCGTCCGCCACCTGCGCTACGCGCGCACCGACGTGGCCGGCGTGTACCGATGGGACCAGGCCCGCTCGACCTGGATGGCGCTGACCGACGCCTTCGGCCGGCCCGAGGGGGCGCACCAGGGGGCCGAGAGCATGGCCCTCGATCCGAGCGACGCGGCCAGGGTCTACATGACCACGCTGCAGGCCGTGCAGTGGGGCAACGGGCGCTTCTCCTACTCGTCCGACCAGGGCAACACCTGGAGCCATGTCGCGCTGCCCTTCCCGGTCGGCTCGAACAACCAGGGCCGCGCCATCGGCGAACGCATGATGGTCGACCCCAACGTGCCGTCGACGATCTTCTACGCCACGCGCACCGCGGGGCTGTGGAAGAGCACGGACCGTGGCCGCAACTGGAGCCAGGTGAGCTCGCTGTCGTCGTACGTGATGTCGACGACCGAGATCAACAACGCCAACGGCGGCAGCCCGGTCGGCGTGGAGTTCGTGGCCTTCGACCTCTCGGTGCCGACCTCGGGCTTCACGCCCTCGGGCAGCCCGACGCAGACGATCTACGTCGGCATCGCGCCGGACTACAAGAACCTGGCCGGGCTCTCCGCGTACCTGTACAAGTCGACCAACGGCGGCGCCAGCTGGTCGCCGGTGGCGATCCCCTCGGCCGTGGTGTCGATGATCCAGGCCAGCCCCGGCGGCGACGTCTACATCCCGCACCTCGCGCGCGCGGCCGACGGCGTGTGGTACGTGCCCTTCGCCTCGACCTCCGGGCCGGGCAGCAGCGCGCCGTCCGCCCTGTACCGGTTCGACGGCACGAACTGGACCAAGCTGATCGAGTCCGGCGACGGCCGCTACTACGGCGGCATCGGTGGCCTCTCGGTGCACGGCAGCGGCGCGACGACGAAGATCGCCTTCGGCGTCTCCGGCACCTGGGGCGACGGCGGCTGGGTGCAGATCGCGATGCGCTCGGCCGACGGCGGCGCCACCTGGTCGGAGTTCGGCCGCTCCGGCGACACCGGCGGCAGCCTGAACTACCACGATGCCACCGGCTACTGGGGCTGGGCCGACGACCTCGAGATCGACCCCTTCGATCCGGAGCATGTCTCCTATGTGCTCGGCGGCGGCATCGTCTCGACCACCGAAGGTTTCTCGGCGCCGAAGCCGCGCTGGACCTACGACGTCAACGGCATCGAGGAGATGGTCAACCTGGCGCTGGCCGCGCCGCCGCCGGGGGCGCCTTACGTGCTCGCGAGCGGGCATGGCGACACCGGCCTGTTCGTGCACACCTCGCTGAGCACCTCGCCGACCCGCTCGCTCAGCCTGAGCGGATCAGGCGGCAACGGCACCGGCATCGACATGGCCTGGAACAACCCGTCCTTCATCGTCGGCGTGGGCATCTTCGACGGCACGTCCAAGGGCGCGTACAGCAGCGACGCCGGCCTCACCTGGACCGCCTTTCCCACCCTGCCGCCGGTGGGCAACGCGGCGGGCGACGAATCGAAGGTCGCCGTGACCGCGGACGGCGCCACCATCGTCTGGGCGATCAAGGGGCAGGTGCCGTACTACACGACGAACCGAGGGGGCTCGTGGACGGCCACCAACCTGCCGGCGCCGGCCGTGGCCTACCACCTCGCGGCCGACCGCCGGAACCCGCTGAAGGTCTATGCCTACGACCACGGCGGCAACTGGTGGTACCCGTCCAACAGCGCCCGCTTCTTCCGCTCGACCGATGGCGGGCGCACCTTCACGGCGATCGCGCGCACCTGGGCGCCGAACGGCAACAACGTCACCGGCCTGGCCGTCAACCCCTTCGTGGAAGGCGAGGTCTGGCTCGCGGACGCGAACAACCTGTGGCGCTCGGTCGACGCCGGCCTCACCTGGACCAGGCTCACCGCCATGGCCACGGTGGGCGCGGAGTACACCAACGTGCACGGCGCCATCAAGGTGGCGCTCGGCGCGCCGGCCCCGGGCTCGGCCCATTCGGCGACCGTCTACCTCGTCGGCACGATCGACGGCAAGGACGCCGTCTATCGCTCCGCCGACATGGGGGCGAGCTGGGTCCGCATCGACGACGACGCGCACCGCTACGGCGGCGTCAACGGCATCGCCGCCGACACCCGCCTGTACGGGCGCGTGTACATGCGCGGGCGGGGGATCGACTACAACCGCTGAGAGCGCCGTCCCCGACCCGGCCCCTCGTGAACACTCGCTGTCGAACGCCGGTGTTCGGGTCAGTCGCCCTGCGTGGGTCGGGCAGTCCCGGCGTGCGTCGACCCGGCGCAGGCCGATCGGATACAAGGCGCGCAGCGCGGCCGTGACGCCGCAGGCCCGCCACGCATCCGTACCGCCCTACCCACTCAGGAACGTCCATGGATCGAACACTCTTCTTCCCCCGGCCAGGCCGCTGGCTGGCGCTGGCGGGTGCCTGCGCCTGCGCCTGCGGCACGGCAGGGGCTGCCGGCAAGGCGCACGAACACGGCGCCCTGAGGCTCGACGTGGCGGTCGACGGCACCACGCTGACGATCGCGATGGAAGCGCCGCTGGACAACCTGCTCGGCTTCGAGCGCGCACCCCGCACCGACGCCGAGCGCAAGGCGGCCGCCGACCTGCTGGCGCGGCTGCGCAACCCCGGCCAGGGCAGGCCGCTGTTCGCGGCGGACGCCGCGGCGCAATGCAGCCTGAGCCGGGCCGAGGTGACGGCAGCCGTGCTCGAGCCGCGTGCCGGCCCCGCGGCCAGGGACGACCACGCCGACCTGGAGGCCGGCTACGAGTTCAGCTGCGCACAGCCGGGTGAGCTGCGCAGCCTGGAGATCGGGCTGTTCGAGGCCTACCAGCGTATCCAGCGCATCGATGTGCAGGTGGCCGGGCCCCAGGGCCAGGCCAGGCTGACCCTCAGGCGGCCGGCGCGCAGCGTCAAGCTCGTGCGGTAAGCGCGCGGCCTCGCTCCGTGGCCGGGTCGAGCACCTGGATCGTCTTGCCACTGCCCTCGACCCACTGACCCACTGGCCGTCGATGCAGTTGCGACAGGTCTTGTCCACGGCTGTCGCTCCTTTGCTCGTCACTTGCCGAGCCGGCAGACCATCACCGTGCCGCCCTGCGCCACGTAGGTCTTGCGCCCGAGCGAACCCATGCCGGCCTGCAGGCCAGGGCTTGCGCAACGCGCAGGTGCGCCTGTCGCCCGCGCGGCTGACGCACTGCATGCGCTGGCTCGGCGCCGCACGCCGCGCGCACGACGTGGCGGTGGACTACGCGCGCCGGCGCCAGGCCTTCGGCCGCGCGATCGGCGAGCACGAGGGCGTGGGCTTCATGCTGGCCGACAACGAGATCGACCTGCACACCGCGCGCCTGGCGATCTGGCACTGCGCCTGGGTGCTCGACCAGGGCGGCCTCGGCCTGCACGAATCCAGCCGCACCAAGGTGATGGTGTCCGAGGCGCTGTGGCGCGTCGTCGACCGCTGCGTGCAGATCCTCGGCGGCCAGGGCGTCACCGGCGACAATCGGTCCGCGATGGCCTCGAAACCGCGCCGCCTGGCCTGGCTGCTGCTGTGGGTGACCCCGGCGCTCTGGTCCTCCAACTACCTGATCGCCCGCACCGCCGACGGCGTGGTCACGCCCCACGTGCTCGCGCTGCTGCGCTGGAGCCTCGCGCTCGCGCTGATGCTGCCGTTCACCGCGCCCGCGCTGCTGAGCGCACCGCGCCGCTGGACCGCCGAGTGGCCTCGGCTGCTGGTGCTCGGCGGGCTCGGCATGTGGATCTGCGGCGCCTTCGTCTACCTCGGCGCGCAGACGACCAGTGCGCTCAACATCGCACTGATCTACGCCGTCGCGCCGGTGGGCATCGCGATCGGCGGCGTGGCCCTGCTGCACGAGCGCATGTCCGCCTCGCAACGCGGCGGCGCGCTGCTGGCGCTGGCCGGCGTGCTGTACGTGCTCGCCAAGGGCGAGATCGGCAACCTGCTCGCGGTGCGCTTCACGCCCGGCGACCTGTGGATCGTCGCCGCAGCGCTGGCGTGGATCGCCTACTCGTTGCTGTCGCAGCGCTGGCGCTCGGTGCTGCCGCCGGCGGCCCGCACCGCGGCGGTGGTGGCGGGCGGGCTGGTCGTGCTGCTGCCGTTCACGCTGGTCGAGCTGTGGCTCGTGCCGCAGCCGCCCTGGAGCTGGCGTGCCACGCTGCTGGTCGTGCTCGCCGCGGTGCTGCCGGGGGCGCTCTCGTACACCGCCTACGCGGTGGTGCAGCGCGAGCTGGGTGCCTCGCGCACCGGGCTGATGCTGTACCTCGCGCCGCTGTACGCCGCGCTGCTCGCCTGGGCGCTGCTGGGCGAACCGCCGCGCGGCCACCACCTGGTCGGCGCCGCGCTGATCCTGCCGAGCATCTGGCTCGCCACGCGGCGCTGAGCCGCCGCAGCTTCAGGCCAGCACGGCGCGTTCGGCCAGTTCGTCGCGCCAGGCGTCGAGGTCGGCCGCGCCGATGCCCAGCCAGTCCAGCGCCGCCGGGTGGAAGCGGGCCCACTCCGGCTCGGGCGGCAGGCCGTTCTGGCGCGCCACCAGCATGTCGGCCACCAGCCCGGCGGCCAGCAGCGTATGCACCTCGGGCTCGATGCCCGGCCGGCCGAGCGACTCCAGGCTGTGGTGCAGGCGGATCGCCGCCACCACCGGTGCGGCGAGGTGCCAGCAGCGCACCGTCAGGGCGCCGACCACGGCATGGTCGGTGCGGTGGTTGGCGTCCTCGGTCTCGACGTAGCTGCGGTCGCGCCGCGCCCGCGCCTCCATCATCGTGCCGGCGTAGCCGCGCACGCTCTGCATCAGCACCGGCAGGCCGACGTGGCAGAACAGCCCGAAGCCGTAGGCCAGGTCCGGCGACAGCCCGGGCAGGTGGCGGGCAATGAAGGCCAGGGTCTCGGCGCGCTGGGTCGAGTGCTCCCAGAAGCCCTCCAGCAGCGGGCTGCGCACCGGGATCGCATGGCGCGCCAGGAAGGCGCGCATCAGCGCAGCGCTGCGCTGCAGGCCGAGCCGGTTCATCGCCTGGCCGGCCGAGGCGACGGGCCGGTCCGCGGCGAACAGGGCGCTGTTGGCCTGGCGGATCAGCGTGGCGGCCATGGCCACGTCGGCATTGGCGATCCGCGCGACCTCGTTCAGGTCGGGCTCGGCGGCCGCCATGGCCTGCTCGAGCCGGGTGAGCAGCTCGGGGCAGGGCGGCACCACGATCTGCTGCAGCGGGCCGCGCCGGCGGGCGTGGTCGATTTCACTCTCGATGGCGGCGATGCCGCCGGGGAAGGCTGGGGTGGACATCGGCGCTCGCGGGCAGGGTCGACCGGGACGGACTCCCCGTTGTCGGCCGGTCGGCGCCGTTCTTGAGCCGCCGGCCGGCCGACTGCGTAGACTGTGGCCTGCATCACGCCGCCCCTGCCGCCATGAGACCGACCGTGCGCCTGAGCTTCGGCCCCACCGAGATCCACTGCCATGCGCCGGAAGGCGCCGCGCCCGGAACCGTCGAGGACGCGCGCCGCTGGCTCGACGACCGCTTCACCGCCTACGAGTGCGAACCGATCAATCCGGTCGGCAAGGTGCTGACGAGGGACAAGCTGGTCGTGCTGGCCGAGGCGATCGGCGTGCGTGGATTCGAGGCCGACGAGGCCCTGCGGGCAGCGTTTGCGCGCGCCGCGAGCACCCTGCTGGGCAGCCCGTCGGTGCACATCGACGTCGACGCGCGCAGCGTGTCGTTCTGAACCATGGGGTGCCCGCAGGGACACCCGCGCGTCCGGGCTCAGCCCTGCGCGCTCTGCGTCATGCGCTGGCAGTAGACCTGCAGCTGCTCCGGCAGGTCGGTCGGGCACACGCCGCATTGCCGGTTGCCCGGCACGGCATGGTCGATGAACTTCGGGTAGGGCAGGTTCAACCCGGCCATCAGGGCCTCGAATTCGGCCTGGCTGCGGCCCTGGCCGAGGCGCGGGTTGCGCGCCTTCTCCTGCCCGATCGAGGAGACGCGGCGGCCCTGGTAATCGTGCCCCGGGTAGACCAGCTGCTCGTCGGGCAGCGCGAACAGCGTCTGCGTCACGCTGCGGTAGAGCGCGGCGGCGCTGCCGTTCTGGAAGTCGGTGCGGCCGCAGCCGTCGATCAGCAGCGCGTCGCCGCTGAACACACGGTCGCCGGCCACGTAGGCGAAATGCCCGTCGGTGTGGCCGGGGGTGTGCAGCGGGCGGATCGTCAGGCTGCCCAGCGTCACCGGCTGCTCGTGCTCGATGCCGAGGTCGGTGCAGGGCAGGCGCTCCAGCGCCGGCATGCCGATGCGGCTGCCGACCCGCTCCTTCAGGTGCCGGGCCCCGGTGATGTGGTCGGCGTGGATGTGCGTGTCCAGCGTCAGGGCGAGCGTCAGGCCGAGTTCGTGCAGCACGGCCAGGTCGCGCTCCAGGCTGTTGACCACCGGGTCGATCAGCAGTGCCTGGCCGGTCTGCTCGCAGCCGAGCAGGTAGGTGTAGGTGCTCGAGAGGGGTTCGAAGAGCTGGCGGAAGATCATCGCGGCAAGGGGCGCACCTCAGAGGAAGCGCAGGTCCAGGTCGCCGTGAGCATAGATCACCACGCCGGTGTCGGTTTCCGTGATGCGGTGCCCGGTGCCGGCCGGGGCGAGCTGGTAGTCGCCCGCGCGCAGCAGCTGGTCGTCGAGGAACAGCTCGCCGCGCACCATCAGGCATTCCTCGTCGTGGCCATGGGCGTGCTGCGGCACGCTGGCGCCGGGCTGCGCGAGGTAGAGCAGCGCGGCCTGCCCGCCGCGCTGCCACAGCACGCGGCGCCGGATGCCGGGCGCGAACTCGGGCCAGCCGGCCTGCGCGTCGTGCACGGTGAAGGGTGCGTCGCCGGGGCCGGCGGGCTCGTCGCTCTCGCGCAGGAACACCCGCGCGCCCTCGGCCGAGGCCAGGCGCGTGGCCGCCGCCGGGGCGGGGTCGACGTGGTAGTCGCGCTCGCCGAGCGTCGCCTCGCCCAGGGTGACGCGGCCGTGCAGCACCAGCCACTCGCGGTGCACGCCCGGGCCCGGGCCGACCCAGGCCGCGCCGGGCGCGAGGTCGATCAGCCGCGCCCGCAGCGGCTCGCCGGGGCGCAGCCGCGCGCCCGGATCGTGCTCGTACAGCGGCACGGCCTGCACACCGTCGGCCAGCGCCAGCGGCGCGCAGCGTGCGATGCGGCGCGTCACCATGGCCTGCGCGGCGGCGCGCGAGGCGGCCAGGCGGCCGAGCAGGCGAGCACGCAGCGCGTCGGCGGCGGGCGGCGCCGGGGCGGTGTCGACCAGGCGGAGCAGCGGCGCCAGCGCCGGGTCGATCGGCTCGGGCGCGGGGACGATGGGCAGCGGGGTGTCGGTCTTGTTCATGGCCGGTTCCTGGTGGCGCGGCTCAGGACGCCAGCGCCCAGGCGCGCTCGTCGCCGAGGATCTGGCGCAGGGTCTGCAAGGCGCGGCGGATCTGCGATTTCACCGTGCCCAGCGGCAGGCGGGTGTGATCGGCGATCTCCTCGTGCGTCAGGCCGCGGAAGAAGGCCAGCGAGACCAGCTGGCGCGGCTGCGCGCCGAGCTGCAGCAGCGCCTCGTGCAGGTCGGCATGGCGGCGCGCCAGCTCGAGCAGCTCGTCGTGGCCGGCACGTTCGTCGGCGACCTCGGTGCCGGGCCCGTCGTCCAGCGCCTCGTGGCGGAAGCGTGCCTCGCGGCGCAGCGCGTCGATGGCGCGCGAGCGGGCCATCGCCAGCAGCCAGGTGATGGCCGCGCCGCGCGCCGGGTCGAAGCGCGGCGCCTGGCGCCAGACCTGGAAGTAGGTGTCCTCCACCACCTCCTCGGCGAGCGCCTCGCGCCGCACGATGCGCCGCACCAGGCTGTAGACCCGCGCGACGGTGGCGTCGTAGAGCGCGGCCAGCGCCCGCTCGTCCTGCTCGACCACGGCCGCCAGCCAGCGCGCCAGCTGCGCCTCGTCGGCGGCGGCGGGCAGGGCGCAGCGGCCGTGGCCCTCGTCCGCCTCGGGCTTACCGGTGGTGTACGCCGGCGCCTCGGGGTCGTCGAGTGGGTCGAGCGGAAACGCCGGATCGGGACCGGGCCCGCCCGGTTCGATGCTTGCAGCGTTCATGCAGCCACCTTGCCTTTCCCGGCGCGCGGGCCGGATGTCTCCGATCGCGGGCTCTACGCAGCCGCGCGCCGGATGGATTCAAGCGATCAGGTCCTCGACCTCGGGCACCGCGCCGCGCAGGAAGATCGTCGCGCCGGTGTCGCTGCGCACCGAGGCGTGCAGCGCGCCGCGGTGCGCGAGGTGATAACCGCCCGGGCCGACCTCGATCTGCGAGCCGACCTGCAGCCGGCCTTCCAGCACCACGCATTCCTCGTCGATCGGGTGCCGGTGCGGCGGCAGCGCCGCGCCGGGCGCCAGCCGCAGCAGGTACGACAGCACGCCCGCATGCTCGCGCAGCACCTTGATCTGCACGCCGTCGAGGAAGGGCTGCCAGTCGCCGGCGTCGGCGTCCACGGTCAGGTGCGTGGTGTCGGCATCGGCGACTCGCTCCATGAGCCGGCGGCGGATGCCGCGGGCCTGGGCGGGGCCGAGGCGCAGGGGGTCGGTGTCGCGGTCGGAGGAAGACATGTCGGCGCTACGGGAGGAGGTCCGGTCCGGATTCAATCCCCTGCCGCGCCCGGGGTGGGAGAGGCCGGACCCTGCATCCGCGCCAGCCGCCGGGCCGTACGCCGCGCCATGACCCGTCCGGGCCGAGGAGCCGACCCATGACCCGTTTCGACCTGGTGAGCCATTGGCGCATCCCCGCGCCGGTGGAGCCCGTCTGGGCCGCCCTGGCCGACCCCGAGGGCTGGCCGCGCTGGTGGCCGCAGGTGCGCGAGGTGCAGACCCTGCGCGCCGGCGCGCCCGACGGGCTCGGTGCGCTGCGCCGCATCCGCTGGGGCACGCTGCTGCCCTACGAGATCGTCATCGACGTCGAGGCGATCGAGTCGGTGCGCCACGAGCGCCTGCGCGGCCGTTCACGTGGCCAGCTGTGCGGCGAGGGCCTGTGGCTGCTGCGTGCCGGCCCGGGCTGGACCGACGTGACCTACGTCTGGCGCGTCGAGCCGCGGCAGCCCTGGATGCGCCGGCTCGCCCCGCTGCTCGCGCCGCTGTTCCGCTGGAACCACGCCGGCGTGATGCGCGCCGGCGAGGCCGGGCTGCGGCGCCACCTCGCGCTGCTGTCGGCCCTGTCGTGATCCGCACGAACGATGCGGCAGAACGCCACGTCGTCTCACGGGCCCGAGCGCACAGCGGCAAACGCGGCGGGCAGCGGGCCGCCCGCCTTCCGGGCCCCGCTCCCGCCCAGGCGTGTGGAGATCAGCCGGGCGGCCTCGCGCACTGCCCGCGCGGCCTCCGACTCCCAGCCCACGGGGAAGTGGTCCTGGTGGCCGAGCGCGGTGATGACGATCGCCGGCTGGCCTTCGTGGTCGAACGCCGGTGCGGAGAAGGCGTTGACGCTCGGGATCGGCCGGCCTTCCGCGCGCACCACACCGTGCCGGGCGAGGTCGGTTCGCGCCTGGTCCACGATCGTGCGTTCGTCCGCCTTCAGCTTGCGCGGGGCCAGAGGCGCGTCGCCCAGGGCGCCCGCCAGCGCATGTTCGATGCGGACCTGCGGCAGCACGCCGGCGAAGGCGCGGCCGGTCGCGGTGTGCAGCACCGACATCACGGTGCCGGTGCGCATGGCCACCAGCAGCGGCTGGCGCGCCTCGATCATCCGCACGATGGTCGGCCCGAGGTTGCCCCACAGCGCCAGCGCCACCGCATAGCCGGTCGATGACGCGAGTTCCTGCGCCACCGGCTCGGCGGCGCGCAGCGGGTCGAGCTGGTGCAGGCAGGTCAGGCCCAGCTGCAGGGCGGCCGGGCCGAGGGCGTAGCGGCCCGTGTCGCGGTCCTGTGCCACCAGGCCCAGCTTGCCGAAGCTCACCAGGTAGGGGTGCGCCCGCGACGGCGGCAGCCCGGCCTGGGCGGCCAGGTCCTTCAGCGGCAGCGGCCCGGGGTTGGCGGCCAGGGCCAGCAGCAGCCGGCCGCCCACCTCCACCGACTGCACGGCGCGCTGGCCGCCGGAATCGTCGGTGGGGTCGGTTGGTGCGGCGCTCGCTGCCCGGGACATGCCGCCAGTTTGCCCCTTGCAAATGGATTTGCCAAGCATCGACCGAACCGCTACAGTGCAAACACGTTTGGTTTTGACAAATAGGGAGTCTCCGCATGAGCACCAAGAAGTTCGCCTCGCAGGCCGACCTGGAGGAGAAGAAGGTCAGCTTCACCCGGATCTCGGAGCACGCCTGGGCCTACACCGCCGAGGGCGACCCGAATACCGGCATCGTGATCGGCGACGACGCGGTGCTGGTGGCCGACACGCAGGCCACGCCGGCGATGGCCGCCGACGTGATCCGCCGCATCCGCGAGGTGACCGACAAGCCGATCCGGTACGTCGTGCTGACGCATTACCACGCGGTGCGTGTGCTCGGCGCCTCGGCCTACGGGGCCCAGCAGATCCTCGCCAGCCAGGACACCTACGACCTGATCGTCGAGCGCGGCGAGGCCGACAAGGCGAGCGAGATCGGCCGCTTCCCGCGCCTGTTCCGCAACGTCGAGACGGTGCCCGCCGGGCTGACCTGGCCGACCATGACCTTCACCGGCAAGATGACTCTCTGGCTGGGCAAGCTCGAGGTGCAGCTGCTGCAGCTCGGCCGCGGCCACACCAAGGGCGACACGGTCGTCTGGCTGCCGGGCGAGAAGACGCTGCTGTCGGGCGACCTGGTCGAGTTCGACGCCACGCCCTATGCCGGCGACGCCTACTTCCGCGACTGGCCGCAGACCCTGGACAACGTCGCCGCGCTGAACCCGACGGCGCTGGTGCCCGGCCGCGGTGCGGCGCTCGTCGGCGAGCAGCAGGTCGCCGCGGGCCTGGCCGGCACGCGCGCCTTCATCGCCGACATGTGGGCCAGCGTGCGCGCCGGCGTGGCGGCGGGCAAGGACCTGAACGCGGTCTACAAGGACACCTACGCCGCGCTCAAGCCGAAGTACGGCCACTGGGTCATCTTCGACCACTGCATGCCCTTCGACGTGACGCGCTGCTACGACGAGGCCACGCAGCACCGCGACCCGCGCGTCTGGACCGCCGAGCGCGACCGCCAGATGTGGGAGACGCTGGAAGGCTGAATCGCCCCCCAGCGCGAACCGGAGCACACCCATGAAACTCGACGACCTGCCGCCCGGCCTCTTCCGGGGCGATGGCGCGGCCGTGCAGGCCATCTCGTTCCCCTACGTGCGCAGCGCCGACCAGGACGGCGCCGCACCGGCGAAGCACCGCATCGTCATCGCCGGTGCCGGCCCGGTCGGGTTGACGCTGGCGATCGACCTGGCCCAGCGCGGCCAGAGCGTGCTGGTGCTCGACAACGACCACAAGCTCTCGATCGGCTCGCGCGCGCTGTGCTTCGCCAAGCGCACGCTGGAGATCTGGGACCGGCTCGGCGTCGGCCAGCCGATGGTCGACAAGGGCGTGTCGTGGAACGTCGGCAAGGTGTTCTTCCACGACGAGCAGGTCTACCAGTTCAACCTGCTGCCCGAGCACGGCCACGAGCGGCCGGCCTTCATCAACCTGCAGCAGTACTACTGCGAGGCCTACCTCGTCGAGCGCGCGCTGCAGTTGCCGGGCCTCGAGATCCGCTGGCACAACACCGTCAAGGGCGTGAGCCCGCGCGACGACGGCGCGCTGCTCACGGTCGGCACGCCCGAGGGCGACTACACGATCGACGCCGACTGGGTGATCGCCTGCGACGGGGCGCGTTCGCCGATGCGCGGCCTGATGGGCCTGGAGAGCAAGGGCCGCATCTTCCGNCGCGGCCTGATGGGCCTGTAGAGCAAGGGCCGCATCTTCCGGGACCGCTTCCTGATCGCCGACGTGAAGATGCATGCGGACTTCCCGACCGAACGCTGGTTCTGGTTCGATCCGCCGTTCCATCCGAACCAGAGCGTGCTGCTGCATCGCCAGCCCGACGACGTCTGGCGCATCGACTTCCAGCTCGGCTGGGAGGCCGACCCGGAAGAGGAGAAGAAACCGGAGAAGATCGTCCCGCGCGTGCAGGCGCTGCTCGGCGCGGACGCGAAGTTCACGCTGGAGTGGGCCAGCGTCTACACCTTCGCCTGCCTGCGCATGGACCGTTTCGTGCACGGCCGCGTGATCTTCGCCGGCGACGCGGCGCACGGCGTGTCGCCCTTCGGCGCGCGCGGCGCGAACAGCGGCGTGCAGGATGCCGACAACCTCGCCTGGAAGCTCGACCGCGTGATCCGCGGCCAGTCGCCGGTGGCGCTGGTCGAGAGCTACGGCCCCGAGCGTGAGTTCGCTGCCGACGAGAACATCCTGAACTCCACGCGCGCCACCGACTTCATCACGCCCAAGAGCGAGATCAGCCGGCTGTTCCGCGACCAGGTGCTGGAACTCGCCCGCGAGCACGAGTTCGCGCGGCGGCTGGTCAACAGCGGGCGCCTGTCGGTGCCGGCCACGCTGCACGGCTCGGCGCTGAACACGCCCGACGTCGACGCCTTCGAAGGCCGCATGGTGCCCGGCGCGCCGCTGACCGATGCACCCGTGGCGCGGCGCGACGGCAGCGCGAGCTGGCTGCTGCGCGAGACGGCGCCGGGCTTCACGCTGCTGGTCTTCGGCGACGCGCCGGCCTGGGCCCCGGACCTGACCGGCGTGACGCTCAGGGTGATCGGCAGCGACATCGTCGATGCGCAGGGCCTCGTGGCCAGCCGGCTCGATGCGACGCCGGGCTGCGCCTACCTGATCCGCCCCGACCAGCACGTGGCCGCGCGCTGGCGCCAGCCGAGCGCGGCCGCGGTGCGCGCCGCGCTGAAGACCGCCACCGCGCAGGCCTGAGGAGATGCCCGCCATGCTGAACACCCGCGCCCACATGGCCTCGTACGACGACTTCTACGAGGCGCTGATCTCGGCCCACCAGGGCCTGTCCACCGACGAGAGCCACGCGATGAACGCGCGCCTCGTGCTGCTGCTGGCCAACCACATCGGCAACCTCGGCGTGATCCGCGAGGCGCTGCGCATCGCGCGCGGCCGGCCCGAGGCGAGCGAGACCGTCTCGAAGGCCGGCGTGGCAGCGATCACGCCGGTGGTGCCGTCGCACGCGCCGGGCTGACGCCGGACGGCGCGCGCTCTCAGTGCTTCGCGGCGTCGTGGCCGCCGGCCAGTGCCTTGACCGGCGCCTTGATCTCGAGGTTTTCGCGCTTGCCGTCCTTGCCCTCGATCACCAGGGTCAGCGGCACCGCCTCGCCGTTCTTCAGCGGCTGCTTCAGCTCCATCAGCATCACGTGGTAGCCGCCGGGCTTGAGCTCGACGGACTGGCCCGCCGGCAGGTCCAGCCCCGGGACGGCGCGCATCTTCATCGTGTTGCCTTCCATCGACATGGCGTGGATCTCCACCACGCCGGCCACCGGCGACGAGGCCGAGACCAGCTTGCCGCCCTGGGCGGACTGCAGCTGCATGAAGGCGCCGGTGGCCTTTTGCTCGGGCACGGTGCCGCGCACCCAGGCCTCCTTGACGGTGGTCTGGGCCAGCGCGGCCGACGCGGCGAGCGCGAGGCCGGCGGGCAACAGCAGCAGGCGATGGATCGTGTTCATGGAGACTCCTTGGTCGGGGTGGGAAAGGAAAGGACAGGTCAGAAGGCGCTGGTCCAGCCCAGCGCGAGCGCGCTGCGCGGCACCAGCTGGGTGCCGTTGACCTTCTGGTAGAGCGGCAGCTGCAGATAGGCGTAGAGCGTGGACGCATGGCCGAGGCCGAACGTCACGCCCGGGCTCAGGTCCACCGTGGTGGAGCCGGAGTGGTCGGGTTCCGCCTGGGCACCGCTGTCGCGCCCGCGCTGGCGCGCATTGAGCTGCAGCACCGTGCCCAGGGTCGGCGAGTAGGCGTGCGACCAGCCGACCGAGAACTCGACGCGACGACCCGGCTTGAAGCCTTCCTTCGCGTTCAGCGCCTGGCTCAGGCTGAGCTGGCCGATGAAGGCGTTGTCGGTGCCCACAGCGTGCCGCCACGCGCCGCCGAGCAGCAGGTCCGTGGTGCCGGTGCCCGGCTGCAGTGCCCGCTCGGCGCGGGCGCCGTCGCCGTTGCTCACGTCGATGGCGCCGGTCGGCAGCTTCAGCCCGCCGAACAGCGCCAGCGCGGTGCTGTCGCCGGCCAGGGCGAACTGGCGGCGGGCCTGCACCTGCACGTCACCCAGCTGGGTGAAGCGCCATTGCTCCGACGGGCCGGGCGCGCCGGTCTCCTCGTCGATCAGGTCGTGCAGGTGGTCGCGCCGCACGACCGGGACGCGCACGCTGACCGACCAGTCGGCGTCGACCGCGTAGCTCAGGCTGGCGAGCAGGTTCAGGTTCTTCGTGTGGCGCTCGACGGCCTCTTCGCCGGTGACCTGGCTGGCGTCGATGGTGCTGGTGCCGCGGCGCAGGCGCGTCTGCGTCACGGCCTCGAGGCGCAGGTCGCTGCTCCAGCCGAGGTGCGACGTGCCGACGCCCTGGGCGAAGTCGTCGGTCATCAGGCTGCAGAAGGCGGAGCCGCAGGAGGCAAGCGCCGGCGTGGCGGGGAGCGAGGCCAGGGCCACCAGGGCCGCGGCTGCCCGAAGGGGGCGGAACGTCATGTCGGTGCTTCCGTGAACGATGCGGGCGGGCCGGGCGGCGAATCGCCGCGGGGCTCGCGCGGAGTTCCCGGCAGGGGCGCGAGGCCCGCGTGCCGGGAGCGGCTCAGGCGATCAGGAGGCGGACGGTGGCGCGCGTGGCTGCGCGCTCACCCACGCGTGCAGCGTGCGTGGGGCGGCCAGGAAGGCCCGGGGCAAGGCCTCGGCGCCGCCCAGCGAGGGCACGCCCAGCGGCGCCGGCGGCAGGGCCGGGCCGTGGGCCTGCGTCGAGCAGTACGGGCAGTGTTCGAAGGTGTGTGCCTTCTTCGCGCCGTCGTGCGCGGGGCCGGTGTCCGCGTCGACGTCGACCCGGGCGGGTCCCTGCGCGGTGCAGATCTCGACCCACGACGCGTCGGCCCGCGGGGCGAAGGCCTGCGCCAGGGTCGGCGCCAGCGCCGCGAACAGCAGCGCCAGGCCGGCGATCCAGCCGGTCAGCAGGCGAGCGGGTCGGTGCAGTCGCATGACGGGCGGATTCTATCGGCCACGCTCAGGTCCGCTCGAGGATCGTCACGTTGGCCATGCCGCCGCCCTCGCACATCGCCATCAGGCCGAGGCGTGCGCCGTGCCGCCGCAGCGCATGCACGAGCGTGGTCGCGAGCCGCGCGCCCGAGGCGCCGAGCGGGTGGCCGAGCGCGATCGCGCCGCCATGCACGTTCAGCCGCTCGGGGTCGGCATCGAGCGCACGCTGCCAGGCCAGCGGCACGCAGGCGAAGGCCTCGTTGACCTCGCAGAGCCCGATGTCGGCCAGGCGCAGCCCGGCACGCTGCAGCGCCCGCTGCGTGGCCGGCAGCGGCGCCTCCAGCATCAGCACCGGGTCCTGGCCGAGCACCTCGAGGTGGCGCACCCGCGCCAGCGGCGTCAGCGCGTGCGTGGCCAGCGCGCGTTCGCTGGCCACCAGCAGCACGGCCGCGCCGTCGCAGACCTGGCTGGCGTTGCCGGCGGTCACCGTGCCGCCCGGGCGCAGCGGCTGCAGCGCGGCGAGCGACTCCGGCGTGCCGCCGCTGCGGATGCCCTCGTCCTGCGTGTGCAGCGCCGCGCTGCTGCCGTCGGCGAGCCGCACCGGCAGGGGCAGGATCTCGTCGGTGAACGCCCCCGCGACCGTGGCCGCCGCGGCGCGCTGGTGGCTGCGCAGCGCGTACTGGTCGAGCTGCTCGCGCGCGAGGCCGTGGCGCTGCGCCAGCATCTCGGCGCCGGCGAACTGGCTGAACTCGGCCACCGCGTAGCGCTCGCGCAGGCGCGGGCTGAGGTAGTGGCCGTGGCCATGGGCCGCTGGCAGCGTGCTCGGCAGGCCCATCGGCACGCGGCTCATGCTCTCCACGCCGCCGGCCACCACCAGGTCCATCGTGCCGCTCATCACCGCCTGGGCCGCGAAATGCAGCGCCTGCTGCGAGGAGCCGCACTGACGGTCGATGGTCGTGCCCGGCACCGACTCCGGCCAGCCGGCGGCCAGCACCGCGTTGCGCGCGATGTTGCCGGCCTGCTCGCCGACCTGCGAGACGCAGCCGAGGATCACGTCGTCGACGCAGGCCGGGTCGATACCGGCCCGCGCGGCGAGCGCCGCCAGCAGCTGTGCGGCCAGGTCGACCGGGTGCCAGCCGGCGAGCCGGCCGCCGCGGCGGCCGCCGGCGCTGCGCAGCGCGGCGGCGATGTAGGCCTCGGGCATGGGTTGCGCCTCCTGGCGGAGACGATAGCCCGCTTTCAGCCCGCCGGGGCGATTGCCAATCCGACCAGGCGCTCCAGTCCGGCGTGGTCCAGCCCGTCGACGAGGTCCACCAGTCGCAGGCCCTGCGGCGTGCACTCGAGCGTGGCCAGGTCGGTGTAGATGCGCTTCACGCAGGCCACGCCGGTCAGCGGGTAGCTGCAGCGCTCGACGATCTTGCTCGTGCCCTGCCGGGTGAGCAGGTCCATCATCACCCAGGTCTCTTTCGCGCCGATGGCCAGGTCCATCGCGCCGCCGACCGCAGGGATGGCGCCGGGCTCGCCGGTGCTCCAGTTGGCCAGGTCGCCGGTGGCCGAGACCTGGAAGGCGCCGAGCACGCAGACGTCGAGGTGGCCGCCGCGCATCATTCCGAAGCTGTCCGCGTGGTGGAAGAACGCGCCGCCCGGCCGCAGCGTCACCGGCTGCTTGCCGGCGTTGATCAGGTCGTAGTCTTCCTCGCCCGGCGCGGGCGCGGGGCCCATGCCGAGGATGCCGTTCTCGCTGTGCAGCACGATCTCGATGCCCGGCGGCAGGTGGTTGGCCACCAGCGTGGGCATGCCGATGCCGAGGTTCACGTAGGCGCCGTCGAACAGGTCGCGGGCCACGCGCTGCGCGAGCTGGTCCTTGTTGCGGCGTTGGGGAGTGGGGCTCATGGGCGGCTCCTTCACGCGGCCTTGAAGCCGCCGGCCTGCGTGGCGGTGCGTGGCACGCGCACGACGGCGCTCACATGGATGCCCGGCGTGACGATCGCCTCGGGGTCCAGCGTGCCCAGCTCGGCGATCTCGAACACGCTCGCCACGGTGCGTGCCGCGGCGGTGGCCATCACCGGGCCGAAGTTGCGTGCTGCCTTGCGGTAGACGAGGTTGCCCCAGCGATCGCCGCGTTCGGCCTTGATCAGTGCGAGGTCGCCGCGGATCGGGTATTCGAGCACGTAGGGCCGGCCGTCGATCACGCGGGTCTCCTTGCCCTTCGCGAGCTCGGTGCCGAAGCCGGTGGGCGTGAAGAACGCGCCGATGCCCGCGCCCGCGGCGCGCAGCCGCTCGGCGAGGTTGCCCTGCGGCACCAGTTCGAGTTCGAGCTTCCCGCTGCGGTAGAGCGCATCGAACACATGCGAATCGGCCTGGCGCGGGAAGCTGCAGACGATCTTCCTCACGCGGCCGGTCTTCAGCAGCGCGGCCAGCCCGGTGTCGCCGTTGCCGGCGTTGTTGTTGACGACGGTGAGCTCGCGCGCGCCTTGCTCGATCAGGCCCTCGATCAGCTCGTTCGGAATGCCCGCGGTGCCGAAGCCACCGATCAGCACCGTGGCGCCGTCGCGCGTGCCGGCCAGCGCCTGCGCAACCGATTCGACGATCTTTTCGATCATGCGCGGGCTCCATCCTGCGGCTGGAGCACGAAGTCGAACTCCAGCAGCGCCGTGCCGTCGGGCTGCTCCACCCAGTCGGCCACCAGCGAGGGCTTGACGCCGAACACCGGGTCGCTCGCGAGCTGCGGGTCGCCGCGCCGGAACACATGCGTGATCAGGCGCCGCCAGCCCGGCGCCTGGATCATGAAGTGCAGGTGCGCGGGGCGGATCGCCGAGCGCCCGGTGGCGCGCAACAGCTCGCCCACCGGCCCGTCGGTCGGGATCGGGTAGGGCTGCGGCAGGATCGAACGGAACTCGAAGCTGCCGTCGGCGCGGGCCTGCAGCACGGCACGCGCCTGCGCGTGGTCGAGTTGCTCGCGTTGAACGTCGTACAGCCCGTCGTCGTCGGCCTGCCAGACGTCGATGCTGGCGTGCGGCACCGGTTCGCCCTGCGGGCCGAGCACGCGGCCGCGCACGGTGCAGGGCGTGCCGCGCGCGCCTTGCGCGATGTCCGCGCCGAGGTCGAGCTTCGGCGCATCGGGCACGTGGAACGGTCCGAACACGGTGGACTCGGTGCAGCCCGGCTCGGACGGCGCGTTGATCGCCACCGTCTGCATGGAGAGCCCCAGCACGTCGCTGAGCAGGATGAACTCCTGCCGCGTGCCCGTGCACTGGTGGCCGGTGCGGGTGAGGAAGTCGATGCCGCGGAACCATTCGTCCTCGCTGAGCTTCACCTCGCGCGCGAAGGCGTGCAGGTGGCGCACCAGCGAAGAGAGGATCTCGCGCAGGCGCGGGTCGGGCGTCGCAGCGAAACGCGCGACGACTTCGTCGGTCAATGTGTCATTCGCGGTGTCGTTCATCGGAATCCTCACGGTTCGCGCTTCAGCGTGCGCGCGGTGGGGAACAGTGTCCAGCCCCAGCGCTGCTGCGCGAAGCCCCACAGGCCCTGGCGGAAGAAGATCGTCGTGACGATCGCCAGCAGCCCGAGGCCCAGCAGGTACCAGCTGCCGTAGTCGCTGAGGAACTTGTTGAGCAGGAAGAAGATCAGCGCGCCGACGATCGGCCCCTCGATGCGGCCGATGCCGCCGATCACGACCATGAAGATCGCGAACGCCGTCCAGTTGACGCTGAAGGCCGCGTCCGGGCTGATGCGCAGGTTGCCGACGAAGTAGAGCGCCCCGGCCAGCCCGGCGCCGAAGGCCGCGACCACGTAGACCGCGAGCTTCATGCGCTTCACCGCGATGCCCTGGCTCTCGGCCGCCACCTCGTTGTCGCGGATCGCCAGCAGTGCCAGGCCCTGCTTGCTGCGCAGGAAGAGGTAGACGAGCGCGATGCTCGCGACCACGCAGGCCAGCGCCATCCAGAACGTGACGCTCTCGCGTGTGGCCTTCTCGATGCCGCGCAGCGCCGTGAGGCTGGTGCCCGAGCCGCCGCCCACCGCACTGATGTTGGCGACCGTCAGCCGGAACACCTCCGCGATCACCCAGGTGCCGATCGCGAAGTAGCCGCCCTGCAGCCGGAACGCGACCCAGGACACCGGCACCGCGATCGCCGCCGCCGCGAGGGCCGCCAGCGGTACCGCGACGAACGGGTTCACGCCGGCGAAGTTGCCGAGCGCGAGCATCACGTAGCCGCCCAGGCCGAAGAAGGCCTGCTGGCCGATCGACACCATGCCGCCATAGCCGGCCAGCAGGTTCCACATCATCGCGAAGATGAAGTAACACGCGATCTCGACGAAGTCGCGCATCCAGCTCGATTCGCCCCAGGCGGGCAGGCTGGCGGCGACAAGCACGAGCACAACGGCCACCACCAGCGCGGCGCGGCTCGCGCGCGTGCCGCGCACGACCTCGAAGCGGTGGGGCGCGGCCGGCGCGGAGGCGAGGGTGTTGGGCATGACGGCGCTCATCGAAGTCCTCGTCTCAACCGCGGGTCTTGGGAAACAGGCCCTGCGGCCGCACCACCAGCACCGCGAGGAACATCAGGTGCCCGGCCCACAGGCCCCAGCCGGGATCGATGCGAAAGCCGATCTGCTGCGTCAGCCCGAGCACCAGCGCACCGACCAGCGTGCCCCAGAACGAGCCCATGCCGCCGATGATCACGGCCTCGAAGGCGAACAGCAGCAGCAGCGGGCCGTCCGACGGCGCGACCGTCGTGCGCATGGCCTGCAGCGTGCCGGCCAGCGCGATCACGACGAAGGCGATGCCGGTGGCCAGCGCGTAGACCTTGCGCGCGTCCAGGCCCATGAGTTCGGCGATCTCTCGGTCGTCCGACACGGCGCGGAACGAGCGGCCCAGGCCGGTGTGGTCGAACAGCGCCTGCAGCGCCGCGGTGGCGGCGAGCGCCACGCCGAGGATCACCAGCGGCAGCACGCCGACCGAGAGGCCGCCGGGCAGGGCCACGCTGCTCGTGGCGAGCGCGCCGCTGTCGAGCGAGCGCGGGTCGGCCGAGAAGGTTTCCAGCAGCGCGTTCTGGATCACGATCGAGAGGCCGAAGGTGACCACCAGCGACGGCAGCGGGTCGCGACCCAGCGTTCCGTTGAGCACGTAGCGCTGCAGCGCGTAGCCGGCGCCGAAGGCGATGGGCAGCAGCGCGAGGCCGATCAGGCTCGGATGCGCCGCCCAGGTCGAGGCCAGTGCGATCGCGCCGAAGGCGGCGAGCACGATGAAGTCGCCCTGCGCGGTATTGGTCAGCCGCATCACGCCGAACATCAGCGACAGGCCGAGCGCGAAGAGGGCGTAGAGGCCGCCGAGCAGCAGCCCCTGGACGAGGGTCTCGATCATGGCCTCACATCCCGAAGTAGGCCGCGCTGATCTGCTCGCGCGTGAAGGCGTCGCTCGGGCCTTCGAGCGACACGCGGCCTTCCTGAAAGCAGTAGACGCGGTTCGACACCCGCTGCGCGACGCTCACGTCCTGCTCCACCACGACCACGCTCATGCCCTCGGCGGTGATGGAGGGCAGCGCGTCGTAGATCTCCTTGATCACGATGGGTGCGAGGCCGAGCGAGAGCTCGTCGCACAGCAGCACGCGCGGGTTGCTCATCAGCGCGCGGCCGATCGCCACCATCTGCTGCTGCCCGCCCGAGAGCGAGGTGCCGGGGTTGCGGCGCTTCTGCTGCAGGATGGGGAACAGCTTGTAGAGCCGCTCAAGGCTCCACGGCCCGGGCCGGGCGGCCACCGCGCCCATCAGCAGGTTCTCCTCGACGCTGAGGCTCGGGAACAGGCGCCGGCCCTCCGGCACCATCGCCAGGCCCTGGCGCACGATCTGGCCCGGTGGCAGGCCGCCGATCGGCTGGCCGTCGAAGCGGATGTGCTCGCGCGCCGCCTTCACCAGGCCGGTGAGCGATTTCAGAAAGGTGCTCTTGCCCGCGCCGTTGGCGCCGATCACCGCCACCACCTCGCCGGCAGACAACTTGAAGTCGATGCCGAAGAGGGCCTGCGCGTCGCCGTAGAAGGCGGTGAGGCCCTGTGTCTCCACCAGCGCGCTCACGCTTCCATCCCCATGTAGACGCGTCGCACCTCAGGATTCGCCATCACGGCGCGCGGCTCGCCTTCCGCGAGCTTCTGGCCGAAGTTGATGACGAACAGCCGGTCGGCGATCGCCAGCAGCGCATGCACCACGTGCTCGATCCAGATCATCGTGACGCCGCGCGCCTTGATGCGCTTCAGTTCCTCGACCAGCTGCTTCGCCTCCGGCTCGGTCAGCCCGCCGGCGATCTCGTCGAGCAGCAGCAGCTTGGGCCGCGTGGCGAGCGCGCGGGCGAGCTCGAGGCGCTTGCGGTTCAGCAGGGTGAGGCCGCCGGCCGGGCGGTTGGCATGCGGCGCGAGGCCGGTCTGCTCCAGCACCTCCACCGCGGTGGCCCAGGCCTCGCGCTCGCGCTGCCCGCCGCCGAAGCAGGCCGCGGTGACCAGGTTCTCGAACACGCTCATCGCGCCGAAGGGCTGCGGCACCTGGTAGCTGCGCCCGATGCCGCCGCGGCAGCGCTGGTGCGGCGGCAGCGCGCCCACGTCGCGGCCCTCGTACTCGATGCGACCGCCGTCGGCGCGCAGGTCACCCGAGATCAGGTTGAAGAGCGTGGTCTTGCCCGCGCCGTTGGGGCCGAGGATGCCGAGTGTCTCGCCCGGCTCGACGGCCAGCGAGATGCCGTCGGTCACCTTCACGGCGCCGAAGGACTTGTGCACCCCGTGCAGCGCGAGCAAGGGCATGGCCGACCCCGTGGCTCAGGCGATCAGCGTGAGGCTGCCGCCGGTGGGAATGTTCTTCGCGGCCTCGTTGTTGACGACCACCAACTCCACCTTGCGCTTGCCCGTGCCCTTGACCCACTGGCCCAGCACCAGCGGCGTCTTGCTGACGTTCTTCATCGGCCCCGGACCACCCCACTTGACCGGGCCGACCACGGTGTCCAGCGAGGTGGCCGCGACCGCATCGCGCACGTCGCCCGCCTTGAGGGACTTGCTGCGCGAGAGTGCGTTGCTCGCCACCTCGAACAGCGCGTGGGCAAAGCCGATCGGCTGCGTCCACTGCTTGCCGGTGCCGCCCTCGTAGGCCTCGGCCAGCGCCTTGGCGCTCTGCCTGGTGAGCGAGGAGGCGAACGGGTGCGACGGCGTCCACCACACCTCGGTGGTCAGGCCGTAGCCGAGGTCGCCGAGCGCCTCGATCGCACCCGGGAACAGCAGCGCCTTGCCGAGCGTGATGACCTTGGGCTTGAAGCCCTGCTGGCGCGCCTGCGTCAGGAAGGTCTTCGCGTCCGGCGGAATCACGACGCCGGTGACGATCTCCACGCCCTCCTTCTTGAACGCGGCGATCTGCGCGCTGAAGTCCTGCGTGCCGTTCTGGAAGCGGCCCGGGTCGGTGAGCGAGTAGCCCATGCCGGCCAGCGGCTTGGGGAAACCGAGTTCCTTGTCGCCCCAGGCATTGCCGTCGCCGTCGTTCGGGAACAGGCCGCCGACCTTCTTGTTCGTGGCGACGCTCTTCCAGCCATTGGTGAAGTTGGCGATGACGTCTTCCAGGCCCCAGAACAGGTGATACGTCCACGCAAAGCCCTTGGCCGGGTCGCCCTTGCGGCCGAAGAACCACGGCTGCCAGGGCACCACGCTGCTGACGCAGGGGATCTCGTTGAGCTCGCAGGCGTCGCTCACCGGGTTGGCGGTCTCGGGCGTGCCGGCGGTGAGCATCAGTGCGACCTTGTCCTTCAGGATCAGGTCGTTGGCGACTTCACCGGCGCGGTTCGGGTTGCTCTGGCTGTCCTTCAGCACGATCTGCACCTCGTGCTTCTTGCCGCCGATGGTGATGCCGTCCTTGAACGCGGCCTTCATCTGCTCGATCACCCACTTGTCGGCCTCGCCGAAGGGGGCGAGCGGGCCGGTCTGCGGGCTGACGTAGCCGATCTTCACGACGTCGGCGGCGAACACGCGCGGTACCACCGAGCTGGCGGCCAGCGCGGCGGTTCCCTGGATGAGGTGGCGGCGGTTCAGGCTCATGGAGGTCTCCTTCGTGGTGGTTGTGGTGTCTCAGGACTGCGGGGGGGCGCCGTCGAACGCTCGCTGCAGCAGGGCGCGCAGCGCGGCGCGGTCGAGCGGGCGCGGGTTGGGGTAGGGCGTGGTGACGGCCAGGTCCGCGGCGCGGTCCAGCCCGGTCTCGGGCATGCCGATGGTGCGCAGCGCGGTCGGCGCGCCATGGCGGGCGGCGAGTGCCTGCAGCGCCGCCGGCACCTCGCGGGCGGCAACGCCGAGTGCCTGGCCGATGCGGCGCATCGCCTCGGGCGCCTGCGCGGCGTTGTAGGCCAGCGCATGCGGCAGCACGACCGTGTGCACCTCGGCGTGCGGCAGCTCGAAGCTGCCGCCGAGCGTGTGGCAGAGCTTGTGGTGCAGGCCCATCGCGACCGTGCCGAGCACCGTGCCGCACAGCCAGGCGCCGTAGAGCGCGTCGCTGCGCGCGGCGAGATCCTGCGGGTCGTGCTGAAGCGCCGGCAGTGCGGCGGCGCAGGCGCGGACGCCTTCCTCGGCCATCAGCGCCGTGACCGGGTTGCCATCGTGCGCGTACAGCCCTTCGGCCGCGTGCGCGATCGCGTTCAGCGCGCTGGTGACAGTCAGGCCCAGCGGCAGCGTGAGCGTGAGTTCCGGGTCGTAGAGCACCACCTTCGGCAGTACGCGCGGATCGCGCCCGGTCTTCTTGACGCCGGCGTCCGTCAGCCCGTAGATCGGCGTGACCTCGCTGCCGGCGTAGGTGGTCGGGATCGCGATGATCGGCAGGCCGCTGTCCAGCGCGATCGCCTTGCCGAGCCCGGTGGTCGAGCCGCCACCGATCGCCACGGCGCAATCGGCCCCCAGCCGCGCGGCCTCGTCGCGCGCCGCGCGGGCGGTCTCCAGCGGCACGTGCATCACCGCGCGCGGGAACACGCCTGCACTGCGCTCGCCGAGCAGCGTCGCGACGCGTTGGGCCGCCTCGGCTTGCTCGGGTGTGGAGAGCACCAGGGCCCGCTTCGCGCCCAGCCGCTCGATCTCTTCCGGCAGGCGCGCCAGCACGCCCGCACCGAACACGATGCGCGCCGGGTTCGCGGTGTAGGTGAAGGCGTTCATCCGCGGGGGTACCAGGGCGGGATCTGCGCGTCGACGTTGACCCACACACTCTTGACCTGCGTGTACTCGCGCATCGCGTCGAAGCCCATCTCGCGGCCGTAGCCACTCTGCCCCACGCCGCCGAAGGGCGAGCCGGGGTTCACGCGCTTGTAGGAGTTGATCCACACCATGCCGGCGCGCAACTCGCGGGCGAACCGGTGCGCGCGCGGCAGGTTGCTCGTCCACAGCCCCGAGCCCAGGCCGTACTCGGTGCCGTTGGCGATCTCCAGCGCCTCGGCGTCGTCCTTGAAGGTCAGCACGGTCACGAAGGGGCCGAACACCTCCTCCTGCGCGACGCGGTCGTGCCACGACGCGGCGCGCACGATGGTCGGCTCGACGTAGCAGCCGGCCGCGAGCGCCGCATCGGCGGGCGGCTTGCCGCCGACGATCACCGCGCCGCCCTGCTCGCGCGCCACGCCGACGTAGGAGAGCACGCGGTCGCGGTGCTGCACGCTGGTCAGCGGGCCCATCTCGGTGGCCGCATCGAGCGGGTTGCCGAGGCGGATGCTCTTCGCGAGCGTGGCGAAGCGCGCGAGGAACTCCTCGGCGATCTTCTCGTGCAGCATCAGCCGGCTGCCGGCGATGCAGGCCTGGCCCTGGTTGTGGAAGATCGCCCAGGCGCTGCCGTTGACCGCGGCGGCGAGGTTGGCGTCGTCGAACACGATGTTCGCGCCCTTGCCGCCGAGTTCGAGCTGCACCTTCTTCAGGTTGCCCGCGCTCGCCTGCACGATGCGCCGGCCGGTGGCCGTGCTGCCGGTGAAGGCGACCTTCGCGATGCCCTCGTGCTCGGCGATGTACTGGCCCGCCACCGCGCCGAGGCCCGGCACGATGTTGACCACGCCCGGCGGCATGCCGGCCTCGGCCATCAGCTCGGCGATCTTCAGGCTGGTCAGCGGCGTGATCTCGGCCGGCTTCATCACGATGGTGTTGCCGGCGGCCAGCGCCGGCGCCATCTTCCAGCTCGTGAACATCAGCGGGAAGTTCCACGGCACCACCTGGCCGACCACGCCGACCGGCTCGCGCAGCGTGTAGTTCAGGAAACCGGCCTCGACCGGAATCGTCTCGCCCTGGAACTTGTCGGCCATGCCGCCGAAGTAGCGATAGCAGGCGGCGGTGCGCGGCACATCGAGCGCGCGGCTGTCGCGGATCGGGTGGCCGGTGTCGAGCGACTCGAGCCGCGCCAGGTCCTCGGCATTCGCCTCGATCAGGTCGGCCAGCCTGAGCAGGATGCGCCCGCGGTCGGCGGCCGCCATCCGGCTCCAGGCCGGGAAGGCGCGCTGTGCGGCGGCCACGGCGGCATCGATGTCGGCTCGGCCGGCCATCGCCACGTCGGCGATCGGCGCGTTGTCGTGCGGGTTCAGCGTCGGCAGCGTCTCGCCGCTTTGCGCATCGACGAAGCGGCCGTCGATGAAGAGCTGGTGGCGGATGGGCGTGCGCAGCCCCGCCGCGGCCTGGATGTCCGCGAGGTTCATCGGGAAGGACTCCTGGGAGGGGGCGGCCGTGTCAGAACGAGACAGGAATCTCCGGCGCTTCGCCGCGCTGGATCTCGTAGACCAGGTTCGGTGAGCCGTTCTCCCACACCAGCAGCATCGAGCGCTTCGGGCTGTAGCCCTGGTGGCGGCAGTAGGCGGGCATGGCGGCCATGTCGCCGGCCTTCATGATCACGCGCGCCAGCGGCTTGCCGCTTTCCTTGTGCGCGCAGTCCCAGTGGATCTCGTCGGTCATCTGGAAGAACCACTCGACGCGGTCGTTGCCGTGCACGATGGGCAGGATGTGCTCCTCGGTGGTCGGGCACATGTAGCTGTACTTGACGACGCTGGTGAAGCTCGGGTTCCAGGTCACCTGGCTGCGGCTCAGGAAGGCAAACAGGTTGAAGGCGTGCACCTCGTTCTCGAAGCCGGGCTCAGGGTGCAGCTCGGGCTGGTCCTGCGGCACGTCGGCGAAGGCACGGTTGATCGGCGCGCCGCGCGCGTCGCTGCGCAGGTCGAGGTCGCCCTTCAGGCCGACGCAGCGCGTGGCCAGCTCGCGCGCCCGCGTGATCGCCGGGCGGTTGTGGCCGTTCTTGCGGCCGTAGGGCGAGCCGGTCTCCTGCGGCGCGGCGAAGGGATCGAAGCCTTCGTTGGTCCAGTCGTCGAGCATCTGCTTGAAGGTCTCGCCGATCTGCTCGGTCGGGAAGTTCTCCAGCAGGTCCACGCCGGCGTCCTTCATCGTCGCGTTGTAGCTGCCGGCGAAGAAGTCGACCGTCTTGTAGTGGTTGACGGTGCCGATCACGTGGTCGAAGTTGACCCAGCCGTAGAAGAAGCCCCAGGCCACGTCGCGCATCAGCGCGCGCAGGAAGTTGCCCGCGTCCATCGTGTGGCTGAGCGGGCGGCCGTCGCGCGTGGTCCAGGTGATGTGGGCGAAGTACTCGTCGCGGCGGAAGGTGAAGCTGCCGAGCGTGAAGCTGCGATAGCCCATGGTGGCGTCGGGCTGCGAGGCGATCACCTTGGCGAGGTCGGCGGGTGCGTTCATGTCGTGGTCCTTGGCGATGGGGTGGCGTTCAGGCGCGATCAGGCCGTCTGGCAGATCTCGGCCCAGCGCTCGACGGAGACGTCGCCCTTGCAGGTCTGCAGGATCACGACGCCCGGCTTGGCGCTGCGGAACTGGTAGGCGCAGTTCTTCGGCAGCAGGCCCTGGTGGCCGCGCTTCAGCTTCATCCAGCCCATCTTCTTGCCCTTGGGCTCGCCCTTCACCAGCACGGCACCGTTGTGCTCGGCGTCGGGCACCGTCTGCTCGGCCTGCAGCTGCACCAGGTGGATCTCGACCTCGCCGTCCATCACGAGCGCGAATTCGTCGTGCGCACAGGTGTACCAGGGCGACGTGCCCTCGGCGCGCACGCACTCGAGCACGTAGATCTGGTTCTGGCCGAACACCACGCGCTCGTAGGGCCTGGCCTTCGAGGCGATGTCGAAGCAGTTGCTGAAGGCGTAGTGGCGCACGTCGTCGTCGATGGCCTGGACCTGGCCCTTCTCGTAGTGGTCCAGCGACGCGAACTTCGTCTGGTAGGCAACCTGGGGCATGGAGCGTCTCCTCGGTGGATCGTTCGCCGTTGTGAGCGGATGAGGGGCAGTCTAGGCAGCACCCCGTCGCTCGGGTAGAGCCGACAAGCGGACACGAATGTTCGGATTGTCCGAACAATCACCGGGGTTTACCCGGTTGGAGCCTGCCGGAGGCGAGGCCGGGCGGGCGGGTTGGCAGCGCGCGCCGGGCGCCGTCCAAGGATCGTACGGATCGTTTGTCCGATTCCCCGCCGATGGACCCCGCAACCCGCCTCTGGTGGGTCTTTCCCGGCAGCGTCGCCGCGCTGAACGTCGTGGCCCGGCTGACGCCTCGCAGCGCCGGATCGTCTCGCACCGCTGGGCGCATGGGCGCAGCGAGGTGGTCCGGATGTCGCCGTACGTCAGCGTGGCGGTGTGGATCGGCATCGCCCTGGTGCACGTGCGGCACGCCGCGGCGGCGCGGCGCGGACACGCGGGCACGTGCCCTCAGAAGGTGTGAGGGAACCCAGCATGCCCGCGCCGGGGTGGCCAAGGGCCCCGGGCAAGGCGCGGCACGCCGCCCAGACTGGCCGTCTGGGCCAGTGACGCAACGCGGCCCAGGGCCCTTGGGTACCCCGGCCCTCCGGGTTGCCCCCGGGAACGCGCCCACTCGTCGTTGCAAATGCTCGACGTGTCACCCGACACGTCTGTGCTTTGCGCCTCGATTGGGCGCGTTCTCGGGGGCAACGCGGGCATGCTGGGTTCTCTCACACCTTCTCAGCCGGCCCGGTAGATCCGATCGGCGTACTCGCGCAGCATGCGCGTGGCGCAGAAGCGCGGCCCGTGGGTCACTAGGCTGCGGCGCAGCATCGCCACCCAGCGCTGCGGGATGCCGTCGGCATCGCGCTCGTGGAACATCGGCACCACCTGCCGCTCGATCAGTTCGAACATCGCGTCGGCGTCGCGCCAGTCCTGCGCCGGGTGGTCTGCATCCACGCTGCCGTCGATCGCCCAGCCGTTGCTGCCGTCGTAGGCTTCGGCCCACCAGCCGTCCAGCACCGACAGCTGCAGGCCGCCACCGAGCACGGATTTCATCCCGCTGGTGCCGCTCGCCTCGAGCGGCGGACGCGGCAGGTTGACCCACACGTCGCAGCCCGCCACCAGCTGGCCGGCGAGCGCCATGTCGTAGTCCTCCAGGAAGGCGGCGCGCCCGGCGACGCCGGGTGCGCCCTTGAGCGCGAACAGCCGGCGCACCACCTCCTTCGCGTCGTTGTCGGCCGGGTGGGCCTTGCCGGCGAAGACAATCTGCACCGGGCGTTCGCCGCCCACGAGCGCGATCGCCCGCTCGGGGCGCAATGCCACCAGGTGGAGCCGCTTGTAGGTCGCCAGCCGGCGCGCGAAGCCGATCGTCAGCCGTCCCTCGTCGAAGCCGCCGCCGCCCGCCGACGCGTAGTCGAGCGGCTCGCCACGGCGCAGGCGGTCGCCGGTCGCGCGGCTGGTGATCATCCCGACCAGGCGCCGGCGCGCCGCGCAGCGCGCGGCCCACAACTCGCCGGCGGGAATGTCGTTCACCGGCGCCCAGGTCCCGGCGTCGTCGGCGCGCGCCAGCCAGCCCGGCCCAAGGTGGCGATCGAGCAGCGTGCGCATCGGCCCCTGGAGCCAGGTCGGCACGTGCACGCCGTTGGTGACATGGTCGATCGGCACGTCCTCCGCCGCACGCCCCTGGAACAAGGGCTGCCACATGCCCCGGGCCACCTGACCGTGGCGCCGGCTCACCCCGTTGGCGTGGCGGCTGGCGCGCAGTGCCAGCGCCGTCATGCCCGAGGGCTGGTCGCGCTGGTCCGGGTCGATGCGGCCGATGGACAGGAAACGTTCGCGATCGCCGGCCAGGTCGGCGATGCGGCCCAGCATGGCCAGGATCTCGTCCCGGGCGTAGGTTTCGTTGCCGGCCGCCACCGGCGTGTGGGTGGTGAACACCACCTGCTCGCGCACGCGCTGCCAGGCCGCGGCTTCGTCGCCGGCCGGCCGTGCAGCCCGTTCCTGCGCGAGCAGCTCGAAGACGCCCAGTGCGGGGTGGCCTTCGTTGAGGTGGTAGAGGCCGGGCCGGATGCCCATCGCGCGCAACGCACGCACCCCGCCCACGCCGAGCACGGCGTACTGGGCCAGCCGGATCGCGCGGTTGCTCTCGTACAGGCGCGACGTGATCCAGCGACCGACGGGGCTGTTCTCGGGGCGGTCGCTGTCGAGCAGGTAGAGCGGCACGCGCCCCACGTCGACGCGCCACACCTGCACGACGACGTCCTCGTCGTCGACGGGCACCGTCACCGTCAGCGGCCGGCCATCGGCACCGGTGACCTTCACGCACGGCAGCCGCTCGGGATCGGCGTCGAGCCAGTACTCGTGCTGGAAGCCGGTGACGTCGATGCGCTGGTGAAAGTAGCCGGTGCGGTACATCAGGCCGACGCCAACCATGGGCAGGCCGAGGTCCGAGGCCTCCTTCAGGATGTCGCCGGCCAGGATGCCCAGCCCGCCCGAGTAGATGGGCAAGGAGCCATGCACACCGAACTCGGCGCAGCAGAAGGCCACCGGATGCTGCGGGCCGATCGCCCCCTCGCGCCACGGCCGCCGGCGATCGTCGTGCAGCTCGCTCGCCAGGCGTTCGACCCGCGCCACCAACGCTGCATCGCCGTCGGCCTGCTCGAGCTGCCGGCGCCCCACCTCGGTGAGCAGCCGCCTCGGGTTGGCGCCGGTGCGTGCCCAGCAGTCGGCGTCGATGGACCGGAAAGTCGCGTCTCCCTCGGCCGACCATGCCCAGCGGTAGTTGTAGGCGATCTGCGCCAGCGGCCTCAGCCGCTCGGGCAAGGCACGGCCCAGTTCGGCCACGGCACGTTCGATGTCGGCGTCACCAGCAAACATGGTCCCCCCCTCGGTTGCGACCCGCAGGCACACGCATGCGCCGCCCGTCAAGCGGCGCCGCCCCTTCGTCCGGCCTGCGCCAGGGTCTCCCGGTCGATCCGCCAGTGCGCCAGTGCGTGGCCGAACACGAGGCGCGCACCATGGGTCACCAGAGCGTCATCCTCCATCGCCGCCGCGGCCAGGCGGCAGACCAGAAGGCGATCGTCCGGGCGGCGCACAGCATCGACCAGGGCTTCGATCTGCACGATGTCCTCGTCGGACAGCCACGAACGTTCGCACAGCCCTGGCGCGATGCGGCAGCTGCAGTCGCGGGCAAGTTCGATGAACCGCGTGCGACTCACCCCGAGCAGGTCGAAGGCACGGAGGTCGTCGAGCAGGCCCAGCGCGCGCTCGGTCACCGATCCGTCGGCGGACAGGATCAGCGCCAGAACCTGCGCAGGCGCATCGGCTTCGGCGAAATCACGCACCTCCATGTCGGCACCCCCGGGCCAGTCACTGGCCAATGGCATCGAATATCACCGCCCGGCGCCGGTCGCGTTGAGGAATCTCAATGCCCGCCGCGAGCAACAGCGCCCGCGGCCGGATCGCTCGACAGCGTCGCCGCCTGCCGTGCACGCGTCCGCGAGGACCTTCTCGACGGCTACGACGAAGAGCTCGAGATGGAAATCGAGGACCGCTCGGTCGACGACGCGCTGGCCGGGGTCGAGGGCGAGGGCGCGCGCGGCGCGATCAAGCGCATCACGCAGCGCCCGAACCCGCGCGTGTGCCGGGTCGTCGCGCTGCCGGCCCCCAACGACCGCGAGAAGACGCAGTGGTACTTCCAGCGCTACGCGCCGCACCTGCCGGCCGGCGGCGAGATCGTGCTGTTCGACCGCAGCTGGTACAACCGCGCCGGCGTCGAGCGCGTGATGGGCTTCTGCACCGAGGACGACGTGGAGGAGTTCTTCCGCTCGGTGCCCGAGTTCGAGCGCACCCACATCGCCGAGGCGCCCTGGTGAGTGGTGCAGGCGGTGGACAAGAAACGTGCGCGGCCGAACTGCATCGCGCACCTGCTCGAGCAGTTCGACCATCACGATGTCGAGCGCGACGAGATCCAGCTGCCGGCGCGGCCCGTGCCCACCGGGCACACCCGCAGCCTCGGGCGGCGCCGCCGCCGCGGGACCCTGTCGACGCGGCTATGGCGCGAGCTTGAACACGGCCACCGCACTCACCAGCTGCGCGGCCTGGGCCTTCAGGCTCTCGGCCGCCGCCGCCGACTCTTCCACCAGGGCCGCGTTCTGTTGCGTGACCTGATCCATCTGGCTCACGGCTTCGCCGACCTGCGTCACGCCGGCGCTCTGCTCGGTGCTGGCGGCGCTGATCTCGCCCATGATGTCGGTGACCCGCCGGATGGAGTTCACCACCGCCTGCATCGTGGCGCCGGCCTGGTCGACCAGGGTGGTGCCCTGCTCCACGCGCTCGACGCTGTCGGAGATCAGCGCCTTGATTTCCTTGGCCGCCTCGGCACTGCGCTGCGCCAGGTTGCGCACCTCCGAGGCGACGACCGCGAAACCGCGCCCCTGCTCGCCTGCGCGTGCGGCTTCCACCGCGGCGTTCAGCGCCAGGATGTTGGTCTGGAACGCGATGCTGTCGATCACGCCGATGATGTCGACGACCTTGCGCGAGCTGTCGTTGATGCCCTTCATGGTGTCGACGACACGGCCCACCACCTCGCCGCCGCTGACGGCCACGGTCGAAGCGCTGAGCGCGAGCTGGTTCGCCTGCCGCGCGTTGTCGGCGTTCTGCTTGACGGTGCTCGAGAGCTGCTCCATCGACGCGGCGGTCTGTTCCAGCGCGCTCGCCTGCTCCTCCGTGCGCGCGCTGAGGTCGTTGTTGCCCTGGGCGATCTGTGCCGAGGCCGTGGCCACGCCCTCGGAGTTCTGGCGAACGCCGGAGACCACGCGCGCCAGGTTGCCCTGCATGGCCGACAGCGCCTGCAGCAGCTTCGCGACCTCGTCTTCCCCTTCGGTGCGGATGGCCGTCGTCAGGTCACCCTGGGCCACCGCGTTCGAGGCCTGCACGGCATGATCGAGCGAACGCGAGATGCCGCGGACCAGGAAGAAGCCGAATCCCAGGGCGAACAGCAGGCCGGCCGCGATGGACGCGATCGACACCCCGCGGATGGTGACGTAGCGCGCCATGGCCGCGTCGTACGCGCGCCTGCCTTCATCGAGCTGGAACTGCATCAACGCCTTGATGCCGGCGCCCACCGGCACGTAGAGCGGCCGGACCGCCTCCACCACCAGCCGCTGCGCCTCCTTCGTGTCGTTGGAACGCAGCGCCGCCAGCGTCGGCTTCAGCCCCTCGACGACGAACTTGCGGCGGCTCTCGGCAAAGCCTTGCGCCAGCGCTTCCTCGTCCGGCGACAGCGTGTTGGCCCGGTACGCCTCCCACAGCCGGGTGATCTCGGCGATGTTGGACTCGACCTCGTTCGTGTTCGCGGCGATCACCTCCGGGGTCGGCGTGACCAGCGAGACCGCGATGGCGAGCCGGTTGCGCAACAGCCGCGCCTCGATCTCCGCCACCTGCCCCATCGGCACCGTGCGGTGCTCGTACACCGACAGGAGCGCGGCGTTGGTCTGCGAGATGCCGAACAGCCCGATCGCACCGATGCCGACCAGCAGCAACGACAGCACGCCGATCAGCACGATCATGCGGGTGGAAATCTTCAGCGAGTTCATCGAGTGTCTCCAGGGCCGACGAGGACGGTGGGACAGGCACGGGCGCGAGGCCGTGGAACGGGCATGGGTCCGATCCGCGGCGGTCTCGCGCTGTCCTGCCGGGCTCCCTGGGGTTGCTTCTTCGATGTGATTCAAGCTTAGTCAAGCTGCATCAAACGTGGCCCGGATAAGTCGCCCAAAGTCGGTGCAATTCGTCGCCTTGGTCGTCTTTGTTGTGCACGTTCGTTCCCCGCCGCTCAGCCCGGCACCGGGCCCCAGGCCTTGAGCGCGCGCAGCAGCGGGCGCTTCTTGGACTGGTGGCCCTCCATGCGGCGCAGCACGTCGTCGAGCGTGTGCATCGCCTCGAGGATGTGCGGTCCCTTGTTCAGCATCACGCACTCGGCGCGTTCGCCCATCGCCGCGTCGGTGATCTCGGCGCGCGACGGCCGGCCCGTCCTGGCCAGGCCCTCCAGAACCTGGGTGGCCCAGACCACCGGCAGGTGCGCCGCCTCGCAGGCCCAGAGGATCTCTTCCTGCACCTCGGCCAGGCGCTCGAAGCCGCACTCCACCGCCAGGTCGCCGCGCGCGATCATCACGCCGGCGGCCTCGCCGGCCATCGCGGCAAACAGCATCTCGGGCAGGTGCTCGAAGCCGCGCCGCGTCTCGATCTTCAGCACCAGGCCGTGCGCGCCCGCGCCGCGCCGCGCCAGCTCGGCACGCAGCGCCTGCACGTCCGCGGCGCCCTGGGCGAACGACAGGCCGACCAGGTCGGCCTGCTGCGCCACCAGGTCGAGGTCGGCCAGGTCCTCGGGGGTCAGCGCCGGCAGCTCGAACCGGCTGTCGGGCAGGTTGATGCCCTTGTCGGCGCCCAGCGTGGCGCCGGCCTCGGCGATGTCGGTGATCTCCACGTCGACGCCGCGCGCGGCCACGCGCCGCACCACGCCGCCGATGCGTCCGTCGTCGAACCAGACCCGCTCGCCCTTGGCCAGGCTGCCCAGGACCTCGGGCAGCGTGCAGGCGATGCCGGCCGGCCGCACGCGGCCTTCGTCCGAGCCGTGGCTGGCGTCGTGGCCCAGGCCGTCGCGCAGCAGGCGCAGCGTGTCGCCGCGCTGCAGGCTGATGCGGCCGGGCCTGGCGGGCAGGTCGGCGAGCAGCGTGTCGCGCGGCTGCGCGCCATGGCGCTGCAGGCGCAGGCGCGTCTGCGGCGTCAGGTAGGCGCTGCGCTCGCATTGCAGCAGCACGCCGCCGGAGCGCTCGTCCACCACCGTCAGGCGGCGCTCGGCGCCGCGCGCGTCGACCAGCTCGACCCGGTCGCCCGGGTGCAGCTGGGCCAGCCAGTCCGGCGCCACGCCGAGCGTCAGTTGCGCGCCGTGCACCGGGGCCTCCAGGCCGCGCGCGCGCAGCCCGAGCAGGGCCGGCGCGGTGACGCGGCCGAAGGCGTCGCGCTGCGGGCGCAGCTTGACCACCGGCGGGCCGGGCGCGATCGGCCCGGTGCGGATCTTCGGGCCGGCCAGGTCCATCAGCACCTGCACCGGGCGGTTCGCCGCGGCGGCCGCGCGGCGCACCTGCGCGGCCATCGCCGCCCAGCACAATGCGTCGTCATGGGCGCAGTTGATGCGGGCCACGTCCATGCCGGAGCGCACAAGCGCATCGACCAGCGCCGCGTCGTGCGCCGCCTCGGTCGGCAGCGTGACCATCATGCGCACGCGCCGGCCGGCCGGCGGCGGCCCGAACAGCCGCTGCGCCTGCCGGTCGAGCAGGGCGCGGCCGCGGCGGAAGCCGGCCGGCTCGTCGTCCAGCGGCTGCCAGGGGCGGCCCAGCAGCACGTGCAGCAGGCCGATCACCTTGTCGAGGTTGGCCATCACGTGGCTCTCGGCACGCCCGAGCGAGGACAGGCCGAGCCGCGCCAGCCGGTCCTGCAGGCCGCGCGCGTCGACGCTGCGCATCGCCAGGTAATGCGCGAGGTTGCGCGCGCTGGCCGCCTGCGAGGGGTGCACGGCGGCGATCCAGCCGGCCAGGCGCTGCTCGCAATCGGCCATCGCGCGGCGCAGCCCCTGCAGCTCGACCAGCAGCGCCTGGCATTCGGCGCGCTCCCAGGCCGCCTCGCGCGGCAGGCCCGTCTCGACGCTGTGTTCCATGCGCAGGGAGTCTGGCCGCGCCGGATGACGCGTGCGTGACGGCCCGCCCCGCGCGGCATTGAGCCGGCTCAAGCTCCCTGCGCCGCCCGCGCGGTCTGCCACGTGCAGGCCGCCCGGCAGGACAACGTCGTCGCCGAGGACGATCCGGTCTCACGCCTTCACTTCGACCACCTGTTCGAAGCCGCCGAAGATCATGCGCTTGCCGTCGAAGGGCATGGGAGGATTGCCGGGCGTGGACGGGTCCATGCGGGGATCCTCGATCATCTTCTTCATGGCGGCGTCGCGCGTGGCCTTGTCCGGCCACTCGACCCACGAGAAGGCCACCGTCTCATCGGCCGTCGCCTGCACCGCGCGGCGAAAGTCGGTGACCTTGCCGTCGGGCACGTCGTCGCCCCAGCTCTCGATCACACGAATCGCGCCCAGTTCGATGAACAAGGCATCGAAATGCTGCGCGTGCTCGATGAACTTCTGCTTGTTGGCAGTGGGAACCGCGATCACGAAGCCGTCGATGTAGGACATGCCTGAACTCCTGTGGGGTTGACCGGTCGGACGCACCCGTCCGAGGACGCGTCGTACGTTCTCGACGAGCGAACGGTAGCCGATTCGACACCGGTCATTCAGCGCCGCTGCCGGCCCCCCGTTTCAGGCGCTCCACCTCGGCGAGGAGCGCGGCGATGCGGCGGTCGCGCGACTCGATGGCCTCCCGCACGGCCGCGGCGTCGATGCGCTGCGGAATGTGCTGGGGGCAGTTCACGTCCCACGCCGTGACGGTGAAGAGCACGACGTGTTCGGGCCGCGCTCGGTAGCCCGGCGGCATCAGTCGACGCTTCAGCGCCTCGTCGCCTTCCACGATGCGCGCCGTGCCCCACACCTTGATGCGGCGCTGGTGGGCGTAGTCGATCAGGAACAGCTGCGCCTTGGGGTTCTCCTCGAGATTGCCCTGGCTGATGTACTGGCGGTTGCCCGCGTAGTCCACGAAGCCGATGGTGTGTTCGTCCAGCACGCGCAGAAAGCCGGGCGGCCCGCCGCGGTGCTGCATGTAGGGCTGCCCGTCGGCACTGGCCGTGGCGAGGAACACGCTCGTCTGGGATTCGATCTCGTGCTTCAGTTCGTCCGTGATGGTCTGTTCCCAGGAGCCACCGGCTTCCATGCGCGCGTAGGCAGTGCGCGAGCCCTTGCGGGCCTGGACCGCCTTCACGGTCTTGCTGAACGCCACGTCGCTGGCGAAGGACCGGGTGTCTGCCATGGTCACAGTCCGAGCTCGCTCAGACCCGCATGGTCGTCGGGGCGGCGCCCCGCCGGCCACTGGAAGAGGCGCTCGCCGGCCGTGATGGCCAGGTCGTTGATGCTCGCGATCCGCGTGTGCATCAGCCCGTCGCCATCGAAGGCCCAGTTCTCGTTGCCGTAGCTTCGGAACCACTGGCCATCGGCGTCATGCCATTCGTAGGCGAAACGCACCGCGATGCGGTCTTCCCGGAACGCCCACAGCTCCTTGACGAGCCGGTAGTCGAGTTCGCGCTGCCACTTCGCCGTGAGGAAGGCCTCGATCGCCGGGCGGCCCTGCAGGAAGGTCGATCGATTGCGCCAGCGGCTGTCCGGCGTGTAGGCCAGCGCCACGCGCGCGGGGTCACGGCTGTTCCATGCGTCCTCGGCCAGTCGCACCTTCTGGCGCGCGGTCTCGAGCGTGTACGGGGGCAGGGGTGGTCGGGGCATGGCAGGGTCTCCGGTGAAATGGCCAGGGCCGGTGGGGCCGGCGCAGCTGCCGCCGCGCCGCCGCGCCGAAGGGGTTTGCCGGCTCAGGCAGCCAGGGCCTGGGCGACGGGGAAGTCGATCTCCGTCTGCGCCACCGAGTTGATGTAGTTGGTCCAGGTGTTCAGGGCCACGTGCTGGACGATCTCGACGATCTGGGCATCGTCGTAGCCGGCCATGCGCACGCCCTGCACGTCGGCATCGGACACGTGCCCGCGTTCGCGCACCACCTTCGTCGCGAAGCGCACCGCGGCGTCGGCCTTCGGGTCGAGCGAACCGCCGTGCCGGTTGGCCGCGATCTCGGCATCGCTCAGCTTCGCGAGGTTCTTGCCCAGAAAGCTGTGGGCCGACAGGCAGTAGCCGCAGTCGTTGATCTGGGCGACGGCGAGTGCGATGCGTTCGCGGGTCTGGGCCGGCAGGCTGCCCTTGGCCAGCGCGCCGGACATGCCGAGGTAACCCTCCAGCGCCGCCGGGCTGTTGGCAACGAGGCGGAACAGGTTCGGCACGCTACCGATCTGCTTGTTGACGGCTTCGAGCTGCGGGCGCGCCGATGCGGGAGCGGCGTCGATGCTGGCAGGGGTGTCGAGTCGGGACATGGTGTGCTCTCCAAGGGGTTCGGTTGGGGCCGGCGAATCCGGTGAGGAGACTGTAGATATTCCCGTTCTGGACAACTAGACTAGTCTGATTGGAATATTTCTACCGAAAACCGGAACTATGGATCGCCTCGAGGCCATGTCCGTGTTTGCCGCCATCGTCGACGGCGGCAGCCTGTCGGCGGCGGGCCGTCGCCTGAACGTGCCGCTGGCCACCGTCAGCCGCAAGCTCGCCGACCTGGAGGCGCACCTGAAGACGCGCCTCATCACGCGCTCGACACGCAGGCTCGAGTTGACCGATGCGGGCCGCGACTACCTGGACGCCTGCCGCCAGATCCTGGAGCAGGTCGAGGAGGCCGAACGCGTCGCCTCGGGGGCCTACGCCAAGGTGAAGGGCCAGCTGGTGGTGGCCGCGCCGATCGTGTTCGGCCGCCTGCACGTGGTGCCGGTGGCCAGTGCCTTTCTCGAGGCGCACGCCGAGGTCGACGTTCAGCTCCGCCTGGGCGACCGCAACGTCAACCTCATCGAGGAGCACGTGGACGTGGCCTTGCGCATCGGCACGCTGCCCGACAGCGGCCTGGTCGCGATGCCCGTGGGCGCGATCCGCCGCGTGGTGTGCGCCAGCCCGGCCTACCTGGACCGGTTCGGCACACCACGATCGCTGGCCGAGCTCGGCACGCATCGCTGCATCACGTTCGACGGCCTCGAGGCGGCCGGGGCATGGACCTTCGTGCGCGCCGATGGCCAGAAAATGCGGACGGCGGTGCGCTCGCGCCTGACGGTCTCCACCGCCGAGGCCGCCATCGAGGCCGCGCTGCTCGGGCTGGGCCTTACCCGCGTGCTGTCGTACCAGGTGGCCGATGCCCTGCGGGACGGACGCCTGGTTCGCGTGCTGGCCGACGAGGAGCCGCCGGCGGTGCCGGCCAGCCTGATCTACCCCGGCCAGGGGCGCCTGCCGATGAAGACGCGTGCCTTCATCGACTTCGCCGCGGGCCGCCTGCGCGAGCGCCTCTCGGCCCTGGACGCACGGGATGCCGGCGTTGTGTCGGGTGCCTCCACCCAGGCCCGGCGCAGGCGTCAGCCGGGCGCGCGCTGACCGGGAGGTCGCTTCAGCATCCCGAGGGACTCGCAGCCGCGGCGCGATCGCGCATGGCGGAGGCAATCCCCAGCGCCATCGTGCAGCGCCGGCGAACAGGCAGCCAAGGTCGGCACAGCAGCAGCCGTCGCCGGACCAAGGCCAGTCGAGCTCAGGGCGGCCACTCCCGCATGCGAAACGCGTCGACCAGGAAGTCGATCAGTGCCCGCACCTTCGGCGTCAGGTGCTTGCGGCTCGGGTACACCGCGTAGACGCCGAGCTCGATCGACCGGTACGCCGGCAGCACCTCGACCAGCGCGCCTGAGGCGAGGTGCGAGCCGACCAGGAACGATGGCTGCAGCACGATGCCCTGGTGCTGCACGGCGGCGGCGCAGCAGGTGTCGCCGCTGTTGGTGCGCATGCGCGGCACGACCTTCACGCTGACCGCGCCTTGCGGGCCCTCGAACTCCCACTGCTCGCCCATCGACAGCAGCGTGTAGGCGATCACCGCGTGGCGGGCCAGGTCGGCCGGGTGCGCGGGGGTGCCGTGCCGGCGCAGGTACTCGGGTGACGCGCACAGGATCATGCGCGTGGAGGTGATCTGCCGGCTGACCAGCGTCGAGGTCTGCAGCCGCGCGATGCGCACCGCGAGGTCGTAGCCTTCGTCGACGAGGTCGACCAGCCGGTCGGCCAGCGTGACGTCGAGCATCACCTTCGGGTGCTGCGCCATGAATGCCGGCCACAGCGGTGCCAGGTGCAGCAGGCCGAAGGTCGTCGGCACGTTGACGCGCACCTGGCCGATTGCTTCGCCCGACTGCGCGCTGAGTTCCGCCTCGGCTTCTTCCACGTCCTGCAGCAGCTGCGTGCAACGCTCGTGGAACAGCTGGCCCTCGGGCGTGAGCGACAGCTTGCGGGTGGTGCGATGCAGCAGCCGCGTGCCGAGCCGCGACTCCAGGTCACCCACCAGGCGCGACACCGCCGTCTTCGAGGCGCCCAGCGCTTCAGCGGCGCGCACGAAGCTGCCGCTGTCGACCACGGTGACGAAGGCGCGCATCTCCTGGAACCTGTCCATGCTTCCATTGTCCCGCCTTTCGGGATAGTCAATGAAGCGGTGGCCGGTTTATCTATTCAATCCGCACTTCTAAAGTCCTTCTCACTGCAGCACGTCGCTGCACCCACCCAAGGACAGATCATGAAAGTCACAGTCGTCGGCGCCGGCAACATGGGCTCGGCCTTCGTCAAGCAACTCACCCGCGCGGGCCATCAGGTCAGCGTGACGGCACGCGACAGCGCCAAGGCGGCTGCGGTCGCCGCCGCCCACCCGGGCGCCCGGGCCGTCGCCACCGCCGGCGCCGCCGTGGGCGCCGATGCCGTGGTGTTGGCCACCAGCTACGCCGACGCCGCTGCCGCGTTGCAGGCCGTGGGCGACCTGCAGGGCAAGGTGGTCATCGACATCACCAACCCGCTGACGGCCGACTACATGGGCCTGACGCTGGGCCACTCGACCTCGGCCGCCGAAGAGATCGCCAAGGCCGTGCCGGGCGCGGACGTGGTGAAGGGCTTCAACACCCTGTTCGCGCAGGTGCTGGCCGAGGGTGCCGACTTCGGCAACGGCCGCAAGGCCAGCGTGTTCGTCGCCAGCGACAGCGCGCGCGCCAGGCAGACGGCCGCCGCGCTGGCCGAGAGCATCGGCTTCGACGTCGTCGATGCCGGTGGCCTGAAGAACGCGCGCTACCTCGAGCCGCTGGCGGGTCTGAACATCTACCTCGGCTATGGCGCCGGCCTGGGCACGGCGATCGCGCCGACCTGGATCCGCAAGGCCTGAACCTCACCGATCCCTGGAGAACACCATGAGCAACTCTTTCGTCACCCGCGTGCTGGCCACCGACAACGGCATCGCCGCGCTGGCCCTGCGCATTCCCGTGGGCATCATCTTCGTCGCGCATGGTGCGCAGAAGCTGTTCGGCTGGTTCGGCGGCTACGGCCTCGAAGGAACCGGGCAGTTCTTCGGCTCCATCGGCCTGAACCCGGGTTATCTGATGGCGCTGCTGGCCGGTGCGGCCGAGTTCTTCGGCGGCCTGGCGCTGGTGTTCGGCGTGCTGGTGCGCCCGGCCGCGGCGGCGCTGTCGTTCGCGATGCTGATCGCGATCTTCGCGGTGCACGTCGGCAAGGGCTTCTTCGTGGACAAGGGCGGCTACGAATACGCGCTGGCCTTGTTCGCCGCGTCCGTGTCGCTGCTGCTCAGCGGCGCGGGCCGCTTCTCGGTCGACCGGGTGCTTGCCGGGGAACGTTGATGGCCCGCCTGCCCAGCCTCTTCATCTCGCACGGCGCACCTGGACGCGAACGCCGCCTGGGCCTTCGGGCAGGCGCTCGCGCCGCTGGCGGACGAGGGCGTGCTGGTCGTCGGTTCGGCAGCCTGACGCACAACCTGGTCGAGTTCCGCAGCGGGCACGGCCAGGACGAACCGTACGCGGCGGCGTTCGCCGCATGGGTGCGCGAGGCGGTGGAACAGGGCGACCGGGCGCGCCTGCTGCGAACCCTGGACGATGCCCCGCAGGCCCGGCGCGCCCACCCGACGGCCGAGCACTTCTGGCCTTTGCTGGTGGCCGCCGGGGCGGCCGATCCGGCAGACGCGGTGCAGGTGATCGACGGCGGCATCACCCACGGTGTGCTCGCGATGGACGCCTACGCATTCGGCAGCGTCGGCGCGGACGCATGACAGGAGACCTCGCCATGCAGGATGGAGCAGGCCATCGACCGGGTCCAGGACGCGTTGACTGCCACGGGCCTGCGCCAGGCCGCGCGCCGCGATCTGTGGGCGGACGACTCCGGCCTCGTGGCGCTGCCGGGCCTGCAGGCCCCAGGCGCACGGCAACGCCTCTCGGATGACCGCGGCAGCTCCCGCCGCCTGGCAAGGCCATGGACCGCACGGCCTCCGGCCCGTTGCGCCGAGGTGGTCCAGCGGGTGCTCGGCACGACGTTTGGCATGATGCTCGGCAAGGTCCCGGCGATCTTCCTGGGCGACAGGGTCGCGCAGACGGTGTCGATGCGGCTCGTCCACGGCATCGCTCCCGCCGTCTTCGCCGTGCCGGGCGTGCTGGCGCTGCCCAACGTCGGCACGCTGTTCTGAAAGGCATTGCCATGCACACCCACGACCTCGCCGAATGGAGACACGATCACCAGTTCGACACCGGCAACATCGCCGGCGAACGCAGCACGCTGCTCGTGATGTGGATCACCGCAGGGATGATGGTGGGCGAGATCGCCGCCGGCTGGTTCTACAACTCGATGGCGCTGCTGGCCGACGGCTTTCACATGAGCAGCCATGCGGTGGCCGTCGGGCTCAGCGCCTTTGCCTATGCCGCGGCGCGCTGGTCTCGGCGCGCATCCTCGGCGCAGCGCACCACCATGGGCACGAACACGACCACCACGGTCATGCCCATGGCGGCGATCACCATCACCACCATGACCTGAACCTCATGTCCGCCTACCTCCACGTGATCGCCGACGCCGCGACCTCGGTGGCCGCCATCGCAGCGCTGGCCGGCGGCTGGCTGTTGGGCTGGTCCTGGCTGGACCCCGTGATGGGCATCGTCGGCGCGATCGTCGTGGCGATCTGGGCCAGGGGCCTGATCGTCGACACCGGCAAGGTGCTGCTCGACCGCGAGATGGATCACCCGATCGTCGAGGAGATCCGCGAGGTGATCGCCGAGCGCGGGGCCGACAGCGAGACGGTGATGGCCGACCTGCACGTCTGGCGCGTCGGCAAGGCCACCTACGCGTGTGCGCTGAGCCTGGTCACGCACGACGAGCAGCTCACGCCCAAGCGGGTGCGCAAGTGGCTCTCGATCCACGCGGAGATCGTGCACTCGACGATCGAGATCCAGCGTTGCCCGTCGGCATGACGTCGCCCGCACTGCCCCGCGCCATCTGGGTGCTCGGCCTCGTCAGCATGTTCATGGACATCTCGTCCGAGATGGTCCACAGCCTGCTGCCGCTGTTCCTGGTGAGCGTGCTCGGGGTGAGTGTGGCCGTTGTGGGCCTGATCGAGGGCATCGCCGAGTCCACGGCCCTCATCGTCAAGGTGTTCTCCGGCGTGCTGAGCGACCATTTCCGCCGGCGCAAGGGCCTCGCCGTGCTCGGCTATGCCCTCGGCGCCCTGACCAAGCCAGCCTTCGCGCTGGCGCAGGGTGCCGGCACGGTGGTCGCCGCCCGCTTCGTCGACCGCATCGGCAAGGGCATCCGCGGCGCCCCGCGCGACGCGCTGGTGGCCGACCTGGTGCCGCCCGTGCAGCGCGGCGCCGCCTACGGCCTGCGGCAGTCGCTGGACACCGTGGGTGCCTTCGCCGGCCCGCTGCTCGCCACGGCGCTGATGCTGCTGTGGGCGAGCGACTTCCGCGCCGTGTTCTGGGTCGCCGCGATACCGGGCGTGCTTGCGGTGCTGCTGCTCGTCGTCGGCGTGCGCGAGCCCGAGCCGGCGCCGCGCGCGGCCTCCGGCAGCCCGATCCGGCGCGAGGCCCTGCGTCGCCTGGGCACGGCCTACTGGGGCGTGGTCGCCCTCGGGGCCGTCTTCACGCTGGCCCGCTTCAGCGAGGCCTTCCTGGTGCTGCGGGCCGAGCAGCTGGGGATGGCGGTGTCGCTCGTGCCGCTGGTCATGGTGGCGATGAACATCGTCTACGCGCTCAGCGCCTACCCCTTCGGCAAGCTCTCGGATTCGATGAACCACGCCACCCTGCTGGCCTGGGGGCTGGTGGTGCTGGTCGCCGCCGACGCCGTGCTGGCCTGGGCTGGCGGATGGCCGGCGCTCCTGCTGGGCGTGGCGCTGTGGGGCCTGCACATGGGCATGACGCAGGGGCTGCTGGCAGCGATGGTGGCCGACACGGCGCCCGACGACCTGCGCGGCACGGCCTTCGGGCTGTTCAACCTGGTCAGCGGCGTGGCGATGCTGCTGGCCAGCGTGATCGCGGGCGTCCTGTGGGAGCGGCTCGGGTCGCAGGCGACCTTCGTTGCCGGTGGCGCCTTCGCCGTGCTGACCCTGCTCGGGCTCGTCGTGCGGCGCAGATGGGGGGCACGGCCCGCCTGACCGGATCGGGCTGGACGGCAGCAGCCGGCGATCTCGGCCAGGGCGAACCGCCGTGCCAGGCACTCAGGCGTAGCTGCGCGGCAGCGCGTCCCAGCGGCCGTGCGCGACGGCCACCGGGTCGTGGGCGCCCAGCCAGGGCCAGAGCGCCTGCGCGGTGCGGCGCACCTGCTCGTCGCGGCCCGCAGGCGGGCGTCCGTCGAGCAGCGCGCCGGCGAAGCGGTCCACCCACAGCAGCTCGCGCTGCGCGCCGGGCGGCGGGCCGGCCCGGTCGTCGGCGCCGTGGCGCGCCTGGTCGAGCCGATCCATCAGCCGCGGCAGCTCGTTCCAGCGCCGCGCCTGCGCCAACACCTCGCGCAGTTCGGTACGCAGTTGGTGGTAGGTGTGGGGCTCGGCGAAGGCATTCATGCGGGGCTCCCTGGTGTTGCGGCAGCGGAGCAGGCCATGTTCTGCCGGCTTCGTGACGGCGTGACGACAGCGCCTGACCCGGTCCCGGCGCTATTCGATGATGGCCGCGGGGATCAGCTTCGCCTCCAGCAGCACCTGGTCCCACGGCGGCGTGCCGGCGAAGCTCTTCACCAGCGCCTCGAGGAACAGCTTGAGCTTGAGCGAGCTGCGCGCCGCCTGCGGGTAGAACACGCTGAGCCAGAACGAGCTGAGCTGGTGCCGGGGCAGCACCAGCACCAGGTCGCCCGCGGTCACCGAGGCCGAGGCCACCAGCGTGGGCAGGCAGACGATGCCGGCATGCTCCAGCGCGTACTCGCGCAGCAGGTGCACCGAGTTCGACAGCAGGGTCGGCTTCAGCTCCAGCGACACCGTCTCGCCCGTGGGCCCGTGGAAGGCCACGCGCTCGCGCGTCGGGTAGCCCGAGTACCAGCCGAGCCGGTGGCGCAGCAGGTCGGCCGGCTGGCGCGGCACGCCCCAGCGCCGCAGGTAGGTGGGCGAGGCGCAGAACACGCGCCGCACCGGGAACAGCTTGCGCGACACCAGCTCCTCCGAGCGCGGCGGGAAGATCTGCAGCGCGCAGTCGAAACCCTCCTTGACCGGGTCGATGGCGGCGTCGTTGACCACGATGTCCAGCGCGATCTGCGGGTAGCGCGCCTGGAACTCCTGCAGCAGCGTGGCCAGGTGGCCGAGCACGAAGCCGGGCAGGGCGTGCACGCGCAGCCGGCCCACCGGCGAGGTGGTCACCTCGCGCATCTGGTTGACCACCTCGTTGGTGCGGCCGACCAGCTCGACGCAGTCGCGCAGGAAGGTCTGGCCGAGTTCCGACAGCCGCACGCTGCGGGTGTTGCGCACCAGCAGCGGCGCGCCGACGAAGGCCTCGAGCTGCTGCACGCGCTCGGTCAGCACCGAGCGGCTCAGCCGCATCTGACGCGCCGCCTCGGCGAAGCTGCGGGTTTCGGCCACACGCACGAAGGCCTCGATGGCGAGGAAGCGGTCCATGGCTGGGCGCGGTTCGGGTGGCCGCGATTCTGGCCGATGGCCGCGCCGAGGCGTCCCGACCGGCCTGTCAACCGGGCGCCGGCACGCCGCGTTCAAAAGGCGTCCCAAGACTTTCGAAGCGCGCTGCGGGCTTCCTGCAGCGATCCGGTGCCCCGATGTCATTCCGTTCCGCGCAACCGCCGGTTTCCCCCAAGAACCCGCCCCGACCGGTGTCCCGCCTGCTCGGCGAACGCCGCGACGCCAAGCACGAGAGCCCCTTCTACGAGATGGCCGGTTCGGTGCGCCGCCCGCTGAGCCAGGAACTGCTGGCCGATCGCAAGCGCTGACCTCCCGCTCCGCAGCGAGTCAGCTGCGTGAGCAACCGCTCACAAACCTCCCGATGAATCACTGACGCGCCCAGCGGCGCGCCAGTGCGGCGATGTGCTCGGGCGTGGTGCGGCAGCAGCCGCCGATCAGCCGGGCTCCGCCGGCCGCCCAGGCTATCGCCTGTTCCGCCAGCGGCGCGCCGACGCATTCGTCCTGGCCGCGCCAGACCTTGGCGGCGCCGTCCCACTCCTCGCCGCTGTTCGGGTAGACGACGATCGGCTTGCGCGTGTGCGCGGCGGCAATCGCCACCAGCCCGGCCACGTGGTGCGGCGCGGTGCAGTTGAGGCCGATCGCGGCGACCTGGTCGAAGCCGTCCAGCGCCGCCACGCAGTCGGCGAAGGGCTCGCCCTGGCAATCGTGCGCCGCGTCGCGGCAGGAGAACGCCAACCAGGCGAAGGTGCCCGGCAGTTCCTCGATCAGGCGGGCCAGCGCGCGCGCCTCGGCCAGGCAGGGCAGGGTCTCGCAGGCCAGCAGGTCGGCGCCGGCGTCGGCCAGCACCTGCAGGCGTGGGCGGTGGAAGGCCATCAGCGCCGACTCGTCCAGGCCGTAGTTCCCGCGGTACTCCGAGCCGTCGGCCAGCATCGCGCCGTACGGGCCGATCGAGGCGGCCACCAGCGGGCGCCGCGCCGGTCGGGCCTCGGCCACGTACTGCTCGCGCGCCTCGCAGGCGAGCTGCACCGCGCGCCGCATCAGCGCCGCGGCGTCGGCCACGCCGATGCCGCGTTGCGCGAAGCCCTCGAAGGTGGCCTGGTAGGTGGCGGTGGTCGCCACGTCGGCGCCGGCGCGGAAGTAGTCGAGGTGCACGGCGCGGATCAGGTCCGGGTTCTCGACCAGCAGGCGAGCGGACCAGAGCGGATCGCTCATGTCGGCGCCGCGCCGGGCGAGCTCGGTGCCCAGCGCGCCGTCGAGCACCAGGTGCGGCCGCTGCGCGAGCCAGGCCGCGATCGGGTCATCGTGGATCGGGTGGAGCATGGTCAATGCTAGCTCCGCAGGACTGCGGATCCTGGGGGCTTGTGCCGCGCGCCGGACCGCCCAGAATCCCTGGCCTCACCTCGCGAAAGGAACCGCCATGCCTGCCAACCGCGACACGCTGCGCCGCTACATCGCCGACCTGCCGGTCGGTGCGCTTCCCCGCTCGATGGCCGAGGAGGGCGAGGTCGTCAACGCGATCAATGTCGACCAGCTGCCCACCGGCCTGGTGACCGGCTCGAACCTGATCCAGTTCTCGCCCGCGGTGTCGGCGCCGGTCAAGTCCAGCGTCACGCTCTCGCTGCTGGCGGCGCAGCGCGTGGCCAGCAACGACCCGGTGGTGCTCGACCCCGATCAATGGGTCGCGCGCCACAACACCGTGCTGCAGAACCTGAACTGGCACAACGACGGCGGCGGCAAGGTCGAGTCGGAGTTCAAGAGCATCAACGTCGCGGTGCACCAGGCGATCATCCCGTTCCTCACCGCGGCGCTGGGCGGCGCGGCGGCGGCCGGCAGCCTGATCGTCACCGCGCTGCAGCAGCTGCAGAAGATCGACCAGGACTCGCCCTGGATCACGCTGTTCGACAAGCAGAGCCGGCGCTTCGACGTCACCGAGTACCAGTTCACCGTGGTCGAGGTGGACGAGCCGAACCGGCTGGTGCGCCTGAACATGGCCGCGGCGCGCCTGAACGCGGACTACGGCCGCACCCAGGTGCTGTTCTTCAAGCTCACCAAGGAGAAGGCCCGCTTCGAGCAGGTGAGCCAGAAGTTCTCCGCCGACATCGACCTGCTGGCCGACATGAACGGCGACCTCAAGGCGCGGCTGAGCGCGCTGACCAAGTCCTTCATCCGCGGCCTGCCCGACGAACTGCTGCTGGGCACCGGCCAGACCTGAGTTCGACGCATGGCCTGCGTCTGGGTGGTCCTGGCCGAGGGCGACGCGGCGGCGCTGCGCGAGCGCGTGCTCGTCGGCCTGCCGCGGCTGGGCTACGACGGCTGGCTGGCGCGCTCGCGACTGCCCGATGCCGTCGCGGCGCAGCAGGCGCAGGCCGCCGCCGCCTGCCCGGTGCTGCTGGTGGTGGCCACGCCGTCGCTGCTTGGCCTGCCGGCGCTGGCCGAAGAGCTGGCGCTGGTGGCGGCGCATCCGGGCACGCGGCTGGTCGTGCGCCTGGGCGCGGCGGTCGAACTGCCGGCGCCGCTGGCCGCGCTGCCGGCGGTCGACTTCGGCGCTGTGGAGGATCTCGCCCTGGCCCGTCGCCGGCTGGCCGCCCTGCTGCCCGTGTCCGCGCCGGCGGATCCCGCGCGGGCGGCCGGGCTGCCGATCGAGAACATCGAGTGGAACGAGGGCCTGTTCAGCGAGGCGCTGCAGCAGGCGGCCCGGCGCCACGACGCGGCCGGTGCCGGCCTGCTGCTCGGCGCCTTCGAGCAGCACCTGGCACGGCGCGCCTGGCCGTACCCGGAGACGCACGCGGTGAACGACCTGCAGGCGCTGCGCCGCGAGCGCGCCTTTGCCGCGATGCGCCGCCTCGCCGAACTGCAGCTCGCCTCCGGCAGCCGCGGCGACAAGCTGCGCCGCCTGTATGCCCAGGCGCTGATCGAGACCGGCGCGCTCGAGCAGGCGCTCGAGGTGCTGCAGTCGATCATCGACGGGGCCGACTCGAGCCCGGACGAGATCGACGAGGCGCACGGCCTGGTCGGCCGCGTATTCAAGCAGCGCTATGTCGACACGCCGGAGGCGGCCGAGGCGCCCGGCTGGCTGCAGCGCGCGATCGCCGCCTACGGTGACGTGTTCGAGCGCAACCGCGAGCGGGTCTGGCATGCCGTCAACGCCGCCAGCTGCCTGCTGCGCGCCGAACGCGACGGCGTGCTGCACGACGCCGGACCGCGCGCCCAGGCGATCGCGCTGGAGGTGCTGGACCGGCTCGCGCAGCGCGAGCGCGAGAAGCCGCTGGACGTGTGGGACTGCGCCTCGCGTGCCGAGGCGCTGATCGCGCTGCAGCACTATGCCGGCGCGCAAGCGGCGGTCGAGGCCTACCTGCGCCACCGCGACATGCATGCCTTCGAGGTGTCGTCGACGCACCGCCAGTTCGACCAGCTGCTCGAGCTCGGCCGGCGCCAGCCCGGCGGCTCGATCCTGGCGCGCCTGCAGGCGGCGGTACTGCGCCACCGCACGCGGCTGGCGCCGGCCGGCGCGGCCGGCGCGGCCGACAGCGCGCGCCGCACGCTGCTGATCCGCCTGGCCGATGCGCAGTGGCAGCCGGCCGGCATCCCGGGCCTCGTGCTGCAGTCGCGCCTGGGCACGGTGGTCACCGCGCAGGGCAGCGACGCCAGCGTGCAGGCGCTGCTGGCCGATCCGAAGGTGATCTCGGTCGACCAGAGCCGCCCGGTCGCCGCGGCGCTCGACTGCGACCGCTCGCTGCCCTTCATCGGCGTGGCGGCGCAGTACAGCGCGCCGGCCGGGCCGTTCGAGGAGCGCGGCGACGCGGCGCTGGTGGCGGTGATCGACGACGGCATCGACGTGCTGCACCAGGCCTTCCGCGACGCCGCCGGGGCCTCGCGCATCGTCGGCGTGTGGGACCAGACCGCCGCGGCGGGCACGCCGCCGCCGGGCTTCGGCTACGGCCACTTCCACGACGCCGCCAGCATCGCCGCCGCGGTGGCCGCGGGGCAGTGGCCGGCCGGGCTGCCGCGCAACGACGAGGGCCATGGCACGCACGTGGCGAGCATCGCGGCCGGCCGCGCGGCCGGCGCCTTCGCGGGCGGCGTGGCGCCGCAGGCGAAGCTGCTGGTGGTGATCGCCGCTGCCTCCGGGCCGACCGGCTACTCGGGCAGCCACATCGACGCGCTGGCCTTCATCGACCGCATGGCCGACGCGCTCGGCCTGCCGGTGGTGGTGAACCTGAGCCAGGGCATGAACGCCGGCGCGCACGACGGCAAGTCGGCGCTCGAGGTGGCCTTCGACGCCTTCGCAGAATCCGGCCGCAAGCCGGGCCGGGTGGTGGTGAAGTCGGCCGGCAACGAGCGCGACAAGGGCGGCCATGCGCTGCTCACCGTGCCCACCGACGGGCTGGATGCATTGCGCTGGCAGCGCAGCCCGGATGCCGACGCCGTCGAGCGCCTGGAGCTGTGGTGGAGCAGCGCCGACCAGCTCGCCTTCCGCCTGCGTGGCCCGGCCGCCGCGCACTGGACCGACTGGGTCGACGCGGCCCACCCGGAGCGCAGCGGCAGCCTGCCCGAGGGCGGGCCGTACCGGCTGGTCTTCACGCAGCGCCATGTGGACAACGGCGACAGCCTGCTGGCCATCGAACTCGGCAGCGAGGCCGCGCCGGCCGCGCCGGGCGAATGGGCGCTCGAGGCGCAGGGCATCGACGCGCCCGAGGGCGGCGAGGTGCATGCGTGGCTCGAGCGCAGCCCGGGCGCGCCGAGCCGCTTCCTCGACCATGCGGACGAGAACGTGACGCTCAGCATCCCGGGCACCGCGGCCAGCGTGATCGCGGTCGGCGCGGTCGAGGCGGCCAGGCCGGTGCGGGTGGGCAAGTCCTCGTCCTACGGGCCGACGCGCGACGGGCAGCGCAAGCCGCTGGTGTGCGCCCCCGGCGTCGGCGTGAAGGCCGCACGCGGCGGCACCGACGACGGCGTGATGGCCAAGGACGGCACCAGCATGGCCGCGCCGCACGTGGCCGGCGCGATCGCGCTGCTGCTGTCGCGCTGCGCCAAGGCGGGCCGCGTGCCCAGCGCCAACCAGATCGCCGGTGCGCTGCGACAGAAGACGCAGAACTTCAACGGCCGCTGGGACCGCGGCCAGGGCTGGGGCGTGCTCGACGTCGCGGCGCTGCTGGCCGCGTTCTGACACGACTTCGCTTTCAATCGCATAGATCGTGCGGCTCTTGTCGGCCACTTGCTGACGTTGGCGACCGGCAGGTCTATGGAACTTCAATATGCTCGTTGTCTGTTCCACATTCGCTACGCCAGGGGGTAGGGCTTTCGAATCCCTTGGCCGTGCCCTGGGGACAAAGTCGTCGAGCGACGTCGCCCCGGGCTGAGTGCTAGGAAGCCCTATCTCAGTATTGACGAGATGTCCTTCAACGCCGTGCGCAGTCGGCCGGCCAGGAAGTCGATGTGCTGGCGGGGCGTCCCGTACTCCTTGAGGAGGTCTTGGCGGACCTGCGCCGCTCCCGCGCCACCAGCATGAGCGGCCAATCTTGTGCGGAAGAACTGAAGGTCGCCAAGCGGCTTCACAAGTGCATCTGCCTGATCTAGATCAGTGCCTCCTGCAACTAAGGCTTCCCGTAGCCACTTGATAGAGCCCATCGTGGGCTCGCCCTTGGCGCCGGCGGCGACAGCAATCTTTTTCAGCTCATCCTTGATGAGGCTTTCGTTGATGACCTTGTTCATATCGATCAGCGTGTCGTCCCAGATCTTGTTGGAAGCGGTCAGCGGATAGTGGAGTTGCTCGACAAGTGATGGCTGCTTCAGCTGGAACCAAAGATGGTTGTTCCGTGAGAGTTCTCTGAGCGTCGACTTCAGGGCGTCAAGGTTATCGGGCGTGACATTCCAACTGCCCTCGAAATCTGTCTTGAACGACCGATCAGATATGGTGCCCTTCGGCGCCTCGTTGAACGCTTTCCAGTAGCGCTGTTCAGCGATGGGCAAGTAGCCCAGGTATCGTATGTACGTGTGCACCTGGCCCGCAGCGTTGACATCGTAGCTCTGCAGGGACCAAGCGTGCCGGCATGTGATAGACCGGTGCTTAAGTTGGTACTTGTCCGGGTCGGCTTTGTAGCGGTCCAGCACATCGGGCCGAAAGAACACTGGCGACGTCTGGAAGGGTAACGGCGAGTCCTTCTGAAAGTACGAGGCCTGGGCGTCAGGAGAACTGCTGCACTCGACGACTTTCCCGTTCTTCCAGTCGAGGATAGTGAAGGTCTCGTACTCCTTCGGAGCAGCTTCGACCGAGGCTTCGGCTATCCCGCGCTCTTGCGCCGTCTGGTCAGGGCCCATGAAATAGACGCCTCTGGCGTAGCCCCCGGCCCCGCTCATCCCGCAGCGATAGATGACCCCAGCCTTCGGATCACCGACCTCCTCACCGTCCGCTCGCTCCGATGCTGACAGTCCTGCCGGTATCGGTATGGCGTCGAACATCTGGACCAAAGACGTTCCACTGGCAGACATGTGTCGTTGAAGGAGGTCGTAGTCCACCCAGACCAAGTGCGCCGATGCACCGTGCTCGCAGTTTCCCGCGCGCTCGACCCCTGCGAATGCCACAACCTCACCGCTCTCATCGAACCTGCACCACGCCTGCTTCTCTTCGAGCCAATGCAGGCCATGCGCCAGCGCCAGCTCCTGTGAGAGCTCGAAGTACGTGCGCCCTTCAAGCCTAGCGTCAAACACCCGGGCAAATACTAGCTGGGCCGCCCCGATCAAAGGTGCAGGTTGTCTCTCTCGCCAAGGATGGACCATCTCGACTTGGGCAGGCTGGCCGCCCCCTGTGACCAGCGAGCAGCTGGGAGCGTCGTACGGATTTCCCTCCCAATCAACGATGCCCTGCAGGTCGCCGGCGAGCTTCGACGTCTCGACCAGCACCGAGTGCACAAGGATGGAGGTCATCCCATGCGTGGCCGACGCGTAGAGGGCGATCCGACCGCTTCGCTGCTGTCCTTTCAGAAGTGCGATCAAGTCGTCGTTTTGGGCAGCAGTGCCGGTGGCAGTTTGTTCCTCGGCCGTGCGGGTCAGGCGCAGCAGGTCATCAGCGTTCATACAGCGCAAATTTAGCCGGGTGGACGGCCGGTTGGCTGCGCCACCTGCATCTCATGCCGAAGATGGGCGCCCGCTTTCCGGCGTTGATGTGCGACTGTCCGACTTCCGCAACGGGTCGACTGCTGCCTACCGGATTTGTGTGATTGAGAGCAAATCCGTATGAGCCCGCCGCTCAGGCCAGCACCGGCGTGGCGCCGACCAGCGCGCCGTAGCGGAAACCGACCCAGGCGTGCTCGCGCATCAGCATCTCGACACGCGCCGACTCGCGCCGCTCCAGCGCGTCGACCACCAGCTGGTGCTGCAGCTGCGCGATGCGCAGCTTCTCGTACTCGGCCGGCAGCGCGGCACGGTCGAGCGCGATCGAGTCGGCCGAGGCGAAGGGCAGGTGGTTGTTGCGCGCGATCGCGTCGGCGATCACGCGGCTCTCGTGGGCGTCGACCAGCGCGTCGTGGAAGCGCTTGTTCAGGCGGCTCCAGCGCGCCACGTCGGCGTCCTCCAGATGCCCCTTGGCGAGCACCGCGGCGCCCTCGGCCAGGCACTCGTGCAGCACCGTGCGCAGCGCGTCGTCGAGGCCACGCTCGGCCAGCAGGCGCGCCGCCAGGCCCTCGAGCGTGCCGCGCACCTCGATGGCGGCGCGCACGTCGGCCTCCGAGAAGCGCCGCACCACGTAGCCGCGCTTGCCGGCCTTGGAGAGCAGCCCCTCCTGCTCGAGCGCGCGGAAGGCCAGCCGCACCGGCGTGCGCGAGACGCCCAGCGACTGCGCCACCGGGATCTCCGCCACCCGCTCGCCGGCCGGCAGCCGGCCGCCGACGATGAGCTGCCGCAGCGTCGCGACGACGCTGGTGGTTTCCGTGCCGGATGGCTCGATTGGATCCATTGAAGCCTGATGGTTGCGCTTGAATGCCAGTTTGTCGCACAATTGGATCCAATCGACAAGCCCTGGAGACTCGACATGTTCCCCAAGAACGCCTGGTACGTGGCCTGCATGCCGCAGGAGATCGACGAGAAGCCGCTCGGACGGCGCGTCTGCGGCGAGCCGATCGTGTTCTTCCGCGGCCCGGAGAACCAGGCGGTGGGGCTGGAGGACTGGTGCCCGCACCGCGGCGCCCCGCTCTCGCTCGGCCAGGTGGTCGAGGGCAAGCTGGTGTGCGGCTACCACGGCCTGGAGATGGGCTGCGAGGGCAAGGTGGTGGCGATGCCGGGCCAGCGGGTGCGTGGCTTCCCGTCGGTGCGCAGCTACCCGGTGATCGAGCGCTACGGCTTCGTCTGGGTCTGGCCGGGTGATGCCGCCAAGGCCGACCCCGCCCTGCTGCCGCACCTGGCCTGGGCCGAAGACCCGGCGTGGGCCTATGGCGGCGGCATGTACCACGTGAAGTGCGACTACCGCCTGATGATCGACAACCTGATGGACCTGACGCACGAGAAGTACGTGCATGCCACCAGCATCGGCCAGAAGGAACTCGACGAGGTGGTGCCGCAGACCGTGACCGAAGGCGACCTCGTCATCACCAAGCGCGAGATGCCCGGCGTGAAGGCACCGCCCTTCTGGGCCACCGCGATGCGCGGAAACGGGCTGGACGGCGAGGCCACGGTGGACCGCTGGCAGCGCTGCCGCTTCATGCCGCCCTCCAGCGTGATGATCGACGTCGGCGTCGCGCTGGCCGGGCAGGGCGGATTCGATGCGCCGGCGCCGGCGAAGACCTCGGGCATCGTGGTGGACCTGATCACCCCCGAGACCGAGACCTCGATCTGGTACTTCTGGGGCCTGGCGCGCAACTTCCGCCCCGAGGACAAGGCGCTCACCGCCTCGATCCGCGAGGCGCAGGGCAAGGTGTTCCTGGAGGACCTGGAGATGCTCGAGGCCCAGCAGCGCAACCTGAGCGCGCAGCCCGAGCGCAAGCTGCTGTCGCTGAACACCGACCTCGGCGGCGTGCAGGCGCGCCGCATCATCGAGCGCCTGGTGGCGCAGGAGCAGGCCTCGTGAGCGGCGCGACGCTCGCGGTGCGCGTGGCGCGCAAGGCGGTCGAGGCCGAGGGCATCTGCAGCTTCGAGCTGGTGGCGCTCGATGGGGCACCGCTGCCGGCGTTCTCGGCCGGCTCGCATGTCGACGTGCAGGTTCCCGGCGGGCTGACGCGCCAGTACTCGCTGTGCAACGACCCGAAGGAAACCCACCGCTACCAGATCGCCGTGCTGCGCGACGCCGCCTCGCGCGGCGGCTCGGTGGCGATGCACGACGCGGTGCACGAAGGCGACACGCTCACGATCAGCACGCCGAAGAACCATTTCGCGCTGGCGCACGAGGCGAAGAGCCACCTGCTGCTGGCCGGCGGCATCGGCATCACGCCGCTGCTGTGCATGGCCGAACGGCTGGCCAACACGGGCGCCGCGTTCGAGATGCACTACTGCACCCGCTCGCGCGCGCGCACCGCGTTCGTCGAGCGCATTGGGGCCTCGTCCTTCGCCGGCAGGGTGCACTACCACTTCGACGACGGCGCCTCGGTGCAGAAGCTGGACATCCCGGCGCTGCTGGAGCAGCCGCAGTCCGGCCGCCACCTCTACGTCTGCGGGCCCAAGGGCTTCATGGACGTGGTGCTCGCCACCGCGCGCGCCGCCGGCTGGCCCGAGGCGCAACTGCACTACGAGTTCTTCGGCGCCGAGGTGGCGCAGAAGGCGGACGACGGCTCGTTCGAGGTGCTGCTGGCCAGCTCCGGCCGCATCGTGGTCGTGCCGCCCGACCGCACCATCGTGCAGGCGCTGGCCGCCGAGGGCATCGCGGTGGCCACCTCCTGCGAGCAGGGTGTCTGCGGCACCTGCCTGACGCGCGTGATCGAGGGCACGCCCGACCACCGCGACATGTACCTCACGCCCGAGGAGCAGGCCGCCGGCGACCAGATGCTGGTGTGCTGCTCGCGCGCGTCCTCGGCGCGGCTGGTGCTGGACCTCTGAGGGCCGTCCGGGCTCAGTCCAGCGCGGCGCGCACCGCGTCGCCGACCCGGATCGCGCCGCCCTCGATCACCCGCGCGGTCATGCCGCCGTGCCCGCGCATGGCGGCGTACGCGCCCGGGCCGACCTCCGCCTCCATGCGCGAACAGGGCGCGCAGGGGCCGACGATCTCGAGCAGCGCCTCGCCCACGCGCAGGCGCGCGTTCTTCAGCGCCAGCAGGTTGATGCCCGAGACGACCAGGTTGCGCCGCAGCGCCACCGGGTCCACCGCCGGCACGCGCGCCAGCGCGGCGATCACCGGCAGGTGCTCGGCCTGGATCAGCGTGACCTGGCGCGTCGACAGCTCGGCCTCGCCGCGCGCGCCGAGCCGGTCGTCGGCCAGGCCGATGCCGGCGCGCGCGACGGTCGCCTCGATCGCGCGGGCCGGGGCCCGCGGATCGCCGCGCACGATGATCGTCTCGATGCGGCCGGCGATCTGCGGCGGGCGGTTCAGGTCGCGCAGGGTCTTCATGGGGTGGGCCGCGGCGATTGTGCCCGGGGGGCCACGCGCCGGCCACGACGAGGTGCCGCGGGACGCGAGGCAAGGCGACGGCCTCGTCGCGCATGAGTACAAACGCGCTGCAGAGCCAAACCCCCATGTCGAATACTACGTGCGTCGGCACCGGGTTGCCGCGGGACGGAGATGCGAATCCTCTTGGCCGAAGACGAGCGCGAGCTGGCCACCTGGCTGGTGCGCGCGCTCGGCCAGAGCGATTTCCAGGTCGACTGGGTTGACGACGGCCGGATGGTCCGGCGCAGCCTCAAGGCCACGCGCTACGACGCGCTGATCCTGGACCTCGGCCTGCCGGGGGTCGGCGGCCACGACGTGCTCGCCGAGCTGCGCGACGCCGACGAGCGACTGCCCGTGCTGATCCTCACGGCGCGCGACTCGCTTATCGAGCGCGTCAGCACGCTGCACGAGGGAGCCGACGACTTCCTCGCCAAACCCTTCGACATCGCCGAACTCGAGGCCCGCCTCGTGGCGCTGGTGCGTCGCGCCCGCGGCAGCGACCGGCCGCGCTTCGCCTGCGGCCCGCTGGTCTACGACAGCGGCAGCAAGCAGTTCACGCTCGGCCACGAGGCGCTGAACCTCACGCCGCGCGAGCATGCGGTGCTGCGAACGCTGATCCAGCGCAGCGGCGAGCCGCTGTCGAAGCAGGAGATCGTCGAGCGCGTGTTCTCCGACGAGCAGGACGTGCAGCCCGACGCGGTCGAGGTGCTCGTGCACCGGCTGCGCAAGCGGCTGCAGGCCACGCCGGTGGTGATCCGCACGCTGCGCGGCCTGGGCTACGTGCTCGAAAGCGCGGCGTGAGCGGTCGGTCGATCGTCGGCGATGCCGGCCGCGACTGGCACCGCTACGGCCTGCGGCGCACGCTGCTCACCGTGCTGTCGGCAGGGCTGGCCGTGGTGCTCGCCGCGGCGATGGTGCTCGCCTGGCGCACGGCGGCCGAGGCGGCGGACGCGGCCTACGACCGCTCGCTGCTGGGCGCGATCAAGTCGATCGACGCCAACATCTCCACCGCCAGCGGCGGGCTGGGGGTCGAGCTGCCGTACCGCATGCTCGAGTTCTTCCAGCTCACCGCCAGCGGCGACGTGTTCTTCCGCGTCGCGAGCGAAGACGGGTTGGTCGCGGTCGGCGACGTCGACCTCCCCCCGCCGCCGGCCAACCTGCCGACCGGCCAGCCGCACTTCGTCGACACGACGGTGCTCGGCCAGCCGGTGCGCATCGGCGCGTACGCGCGGCTGCTGGATCCGCCCCTCGCCGGGCAGGACGGACCGCAGCGCGTCATCATCCAGGTCGCCGAGGCGACGCAGTCGCGCGCGCAGTTCACCGAGGCGTTGCTGGTGCAGGCGCTGCAGCGAGACCTGGTGCTGATCGCCGTCGCGCTCGGGCTGCTGGCGCTCGGAGTCACCTGGGCGCTCGCGCCGCTCGAACGGCTGCGCGGCGAGGTCGCGGCGCGCCGCCCCGACGACCTGACGCCGATCGCCTCGCTGGGTGTGCCGGCGGACGTGCGGCCGCTGGTCGACGCGATCAACCACCATGTCGACCGCTACCGCCGCATGATCGAGTCGCGCCGGCGCTTCGTCGACGACGCGTCGCATCAGCTGCGCACGCCGCTGGCGACGCTGGCCACGCAGGTCGGATTCGCGCAGCGCGAGACCGACCCCGCGCAACTGCGCGAGGTGCTGGGCGCGGTCAAGGCGCAGCTCGACGAAACGATCCGCCAGACCAACCAGATGCTCGCCCTGGCCCGCGCCGACAGTGCCGAGCTGCAGCCCGAGCCGGTCGACCTGGTCAGCTTCGCCGGCGACGTGGCGCGCGCGTGGTGGTCGGAGGCTCGCCAGCGCGGCGTCGACCTCGGCCTCGAGACCCATGTGCAGACGCTCGTGGTGTCCGTCCACCCGGGGCTGCTGCGCGAGGCGATCGGCAACCTGCTGCACAACGCGATCCGCTACACGCCCGGCGGAGGACATGTCACGCTGCGCGTCGACGCGACCGAAGACGCGGCGCGGCTCGCCGTGGTCGACGACGGGCCGGGCATCCCCGAGGCGGAACGCCCGCGCGTCGGCGAGCGCTTCTTCCGGGCGAGCAACGTGTCGCAGCCCGGCAGCGGGCTCGGGCTGGCGATTTCGCGATCGATCGCCGTGCGCCACGGTGGCCGGCTCGACATCGGCGCCAAGGCCGAGGGTCCAGGGCTGATCGCGACGATCGTCCTGCCACGTCCCAAGGGTTAACCCGCGGTTTTCCGGGCGCCGGCTGAAAGCCGGCTGAAAGTGCCCCGTCTCTATCGTTCCCGCCATCGTTGACCCCACAGATGGAGACATGCGCATGACCCCGACCCGAGCCGCCGCCCTTGCCGCCAGTTTCGTGCTGGCCGCCTCGCTGGCCCACGCGGGCCCGCTCGACAAGACCGAATGCATCGCCCCGGCCAAGCCCGGCGGCGGCTTCGACCTGACCTGCAAGCTGGCGCAGAGTGCCTTGATGGACGCCAAGGCCATCAGCGACCCGATGCGCGTCACCTACATGCCGGGGGGCATCGGCGCCGTGGCCTACAACGCGGTGGTCGCGCAGCGCCCCGATGCGGCGAACACGATCGTCGCCTTCAGCGGCGGCTCGCTGCTGAACCTGGCGCAGGGCAAGTTCGGCCGCTACAACGAGAACGACGTCCGCTGGCTGGCCGGCATCGGTGCCGACTACGGCGCGCTGGTGGTGGCCGAGAACTCGCCGTTCAAGTCGGTGAAGGATGTGCTGGCCGCCATCAAGGCCGACCCGACGAAGGTGGTCTTCGGTGCCGGCGGCACCGTCGGCAGCCAGGACTGGATGAAGGCTGCGCTGACGGCGCGCGCCGCCGGTGTCGACCCGAAGAGCATGCGCTTCGTCGCCTTCGAGGGCGGTGGCGAGGCGATGACCGCCTTGCAGGGCGGTCACATCCATGTCTTCACCGGCGACGCCGCCGAGACTGCACAGCAGATGAAGGCCGGCACCAAGGTGCGCATCCTGGCCGTCATGTCCGACAAGCGTCTGCCGGGCGACCTGGCCCAGGTGCCCACCGCCAAGGAGCAGGGCATCAACGTCGAGTGGCCGATCATCCGCGGCTTCTATCTCGGCCCCAAGGTCAGCGACGCCGACTACAAGGTCTGGGCCGAGACCTTCGCCAAGGTCATGGCCACGCCTGCCTACGACAAGTTGCGCAACGAGCGGGGTCTCTACCCGTTCTCGATGACCGGCGCCGAGATCGACGCCTACGTCAAGAAGCAGGTCGACGCCTACCGCAAGCTGGTTGCGGAGTTCGGCCTCGCCGTGGCGCAGGCCAAGTAAGGCCTGTTGCGACCGCGCGACCGCCACGGGTGCGGTCGCTGACCTCATGGGTGGCCGGCGCCGTCGCGCCGCCGCCCCGACCGGAGCTTCTCCATGAGTGACCGCATCCTCGGCGCGGTGTGCGTCGTCGCGTCCGCCGGCATGGCCTGGGCCGCACGCGACTATGCCGCCGCCATCTCCTACGAACCCGTCGGCCCGCGTGCCTTCCCGCTGCTGCTGGCCGGCCTGATGGCCGTCGGCGGCAGCTGGCTGGTGCTGCGGCCGACCCTGCGCGGCGGCGTGCTGCGCGACGTGCCGCTGAAGGCCACCGCGTTCACCGCGCTCGCGGTGCTCGTCTACGCGCTGCTGTTCGAAGTCCTCGGCTTCGCGCTCGCCACGGCGGTGATGGCCGTGCCGGTGGGCCTGGCCTTCGGCGGCAGCTGGAAGCAGTCGCTGGCGGGCGGCGCCGGCCTCGGCCTGACGCTGTACTTCCTGTTCGACAAGCTGCTCGACGTCGTGCTGCCCACCGGGGTGCTGTCGGTCGTGCTGGGAGGCCGCTGATGGACACGCTGCAACACCTGCTGCAGGGCTTCGGCGTCGCGCTGGCGCCGGTCAATCTGCTGATCGCCGCCGCCGGCGCGCTGATCGGAACCGTGGTCGGCCTGCTGCCCGGACTCGGGCCGATCAACGGCGTCGCGATCCTGATGCCGCTGGCCTTCGCGATGGGCCTGCCGCCGGAGGCCTCGCTGATCCTCCTGGCGGCGGTCTACATCGGTTGCGAATACGGCGGGCGCATCTCGTCGATCCTGCTCAACGTCCCCGGGGACGCCGGCGCGATCATGACCGCGCTCGACGGCTACCCGATGGCGCGTCAGGGCCTGGGTGGTGTCGCGCTGTCGATCTCGGCCTGGAGTTCGTTCATCGGCTCGCTGGTCGCCACCGTCGGCATCGTGCTGTTTGCGCCGCTGCTCGCGAGCTGGGCGCTGTCCTTTGGGCCTGCCGAGTACTTCGCGCTGATGTGCTTCGCCTTCGCCTGCATCGCCGGCCTGATGGGCGACGCACCGATGAAGGCCGGCCTGGCCGCGGTGATCGGCCTGTCGCTGTCGTGCGTGGGGCTCGACTCGAACTCGGGCGTGTACCGATTCACCGGCGGCGACGTGCACCTGTCGGACGGCATCCAGTTCGTCGTGGTCGTGATCGGCGTGTTCTCGATCAGCGAGATCCTGCTGATGCTCGAACAGCATCACAACAGCGCCGGCCTGATCACCAACACCGGCCGCGCGCTGTTCAACCTGAAGGAGATGGCACACACCTGGTGGGGCACGGTGCGCTCGAGCGTCGTCGGCTTCGTCGTCGGCGTGCTGCCCGGGGCCGGCGCGACGATCGCCAGCGCGATGACCTACTCGATGGAAAAGCGCCTGACCGACAAGGAGGGCACCTTCGGCCAGGGCGACATCCGCGGCGTCGCCGCACCCGAAGCGGCGAACAACTCGGCGGCCACCGGCTCCTTTGTGCCGATGCTGACGCTCGGCGTGCCGGGCTCCGGCACCACGGCGGTGATGGTGGGCGCGCTCTCGCTCTACAACATCACGCCCGGCCCGGCGCTGTTCACGCAGCAGCCCACGCTGGTCTGGGGGCTGATCGCCTCGCTGTTCGTCGCGAACCTGCTGCTGCTGTTCATCAACATCCCGATGGTCGGCGTGTTCACGAAGGTGCTGAACGTGCCGAACTGGGCGCTGGTGCCCGGCATCCTCGCCGTCAGCGCGGTCGGCGTCTACGCGGTCCATGCGACCACGTTCGACCTGCTGCTGATGACCGCGCTCGGCGTCGCCGGCTGGCTGCTGCGCAAGCAGGGCGTGCCGATGGCGCCGCTGATCCTCGGCTTCGTGCTCGGCGACATGATGGAGCAGAACCTGCGCCGCGCGCTGTCGATCACCAACGGCGACGCCGCGATCCTGGTCGGGAGCCCGATCTCGATCGGCTTGTGGATCGGCGCGGCCGCCATGCTGCTGGTGCCGGCGCTGCTGCGCCTGCTCAGGCAACGCCGCGCGGGCGCCCCCGCTGCGGTGCTCTAGACCCCCACGCCAGGAAACCCCATGCAACTCACCGGACTGCTGCACGGCGCGCCACTGCTGAGGCACGTCGACTTCCCCACGGCCGAGGTGCTCGGCCCCGACGCCAGCGAGGACCAGATCCAGGACCTGATCCGTCGCCACGGCCAGGTCTTCGTCAAGCCGCTGTTCAAGGGCGGCGTCGGCAAGAAGGGCAAGTCCGGCCTGATCGGCCGGGCCAAGGACTTGGCGCAGGCGCTCGCCGAGAAGGAGCGGCTCTACTTCGCCGAGCACCGTCACGGCAACGCGGTCGCGAAGGCCAACGGCGTGACCTTCGAAGGCGGCGTGCCCGCCGAGCACGAGGTCTACTTCTCGATCACCGACGACACCCGCTTCCGCGCACCCACCATCACGATCACGCACAGGGGCGGCGTCGACATCGAGGAACTCGGCAAGCACGAGATCGCGACGATCCCGTTCGATGCGCTGACCGGCCTGAAGGCCTTCGTCATCGCCAACGCGCTCGCCGACATCGGCGCACCGAAGGAGGTGGTCTCGCCCCTGGTGCAGCACCTGCCCAAGCTGTGGGAGCTGATGCATCACTACGGCATGACCACGCTCGAGCTGAACCCGATCCGCATGCGCCCCGGCCGGGACGGCCGCCTGACGCCGGTGGCCTGCGACTTCAAGTGCGGCTTCGACCGCGACGACCCGCGCGTGGCCCGGCTCAGGCTGCCGGCCCACCTGTTCGCCGCCGACGTCGGCGCGTTCGAGCAGGAGGTCAACGAGCTGCGCACCCACCAGGGCCAGAGTGACGTGTTCGTGATCAACGAGCGCGGCACGATCCTCGCGCCGACCTTCGGCGGCGGCGCGAACAGCCTGGTCACCGAGGTGCTCGGCGACGCCGCCAGCATCAGCTCCGACTTCGGCGGCAACCCGCCCTACGAGAAGATGAAGGCGGTGGCGCGCATCTGCTACCGCCACTTCCTCGCGCAGAGCAACGTGCTGTTCATCATCGGCGGCAAGTCGAACAACACCGACATCCACGAGACCCTGCGCGCGATGGGCGACGCCCTGCGCGAGCATTTCTCGACGCACGGCGCCACGCCGCTGTACGTGGTGGTCGGCCGCGGCGGGCCGAACCTCGTGCGCGGCTTCGGCGCGCTGGCCGACACCTGCGAGGCGCTCGGCCTGCCCTACCGCTTCTTCGGCTTCGACAGCGCGATCTCCGAGGTCGTGAACTACGCGAAGAAGATCGACGAATGGATGAAGGCCGGCGGGCGCGAGCAGATCGCGCGCCGGCTCCACATCGGCGCCACCGTGGCGTGAAGGAGAGCAATATGCACGCCCGAGGCATTCCCGACCTTCCCTACTACCTGGGCATCGGCTCGCTGGCCGACCTGGCCACCCGCGGCAACCGCGTCTGTGTCCTCAACATCCTCGGCGGCGAATCGCGCCAGGTCACGCCGACGAGCCACGTCTTCTCCGGCGGCAACGTCGTGTTCGGCACCTCGCCGGGCCGCGGCGGGCAGGTGCTGCCCACCGCGATCGGCGACATCCCGGTGTTCAACAGCGTGCGCGAGGGGCTGAACGCCGGCCACGCGTTCGACACCGGCGTCGTCTACCTGCCGCCCGCGGGCGTGCGCGACGGCGTCGCCGAGCTCATCCGCGTCAACCCGGGGCTGCGCAAGATCGTCATCGTGACCGAGAAGATCGCCGTGCACGACGCACGCGAGATCCGCGCGATGGCGCAGGGCGCCGGCGTGGACGTGATCGGCGGCAACTGCCTGGGCGTGGCCGACGCCTGGAACCGCACGCGCATCGGCGGTGCGCTCGGCGGCGACCATCCGGAAGAGACGCTGCTGCAGGGCACGGTCGCGATCTTCTCGAACTCGGGCGGCTTCACGACGACGATCGCGCAATACCTCGCGACCGAGGGCTGGGGCACGACGACGCTGGTCTCGTCGGGCAAGGACGTCTACATCCATTACGCGGCGCGCGACTTCGCGCACGCGCTGCGCCACGACGGCCGCTCGCGCGCCGCGGTGCTATACGCCGAGCCCGGCGGCTACTACGAGCATGCCGTCGACTGGGGCAAGCCGGTGGTCGCCTGCGTCGTCGGGCGCTGGAAGTCCAAGCTCACGCGCGCGGTCGGCCACGCCGGCGCGATGGCCGGCTCGGGCGACAGCGCGGCCGACAAGGAACGCTGGTTCATGGAGGCGTTCGGCGTGGACGCGGTCTTCACGCCGGAGGCGCCGGTCGTCTCGAAGAAGGGCGCTGTCGTCACGAACATCGCGCACATCCCGGCAGCGCTGACGGCGGTGATGGCGCTGTCGGGCGCGAAGCCCGACTTCGCGTCGCGCGGCAGCCTCGCGCTCAAGCCGTGGATGGCCAACGACCAGGGCCTGGTATTGCCGGCCGGGCTGGCGCTGGAGCCGGTGACCGCGCCGGAGCCCTACGCGGCGCAGTTCGCCGGACTCAGGCGCCAGGTCGGCGCGGTGATCGCGCGCCAGAACATGAAGGACCGGTCGGGTGCGTCGGTGATGGACCCGAGGACGCAGGTCACCTCGGTGCACGGCCACTCGGTGCTCGAGCTCGCGCTGCAGCCGCTGCAGGCCAACTTCGCGCTGCCCCTGGTGCACGAGGGCGCCGGTCCGAACGACCGCGCCCTGCTCGACATCGCGGTCGCCGCCGAGGTGAACCTGGTCGGCACGCCGATGCTCGCTGCCGCGGAGGCGGCGCGCGAAGGCGGCAACTCGCCGAACACCGTGATGGCCGCGGCGGTCACGATCGTCGGGCCCAGGCGCGTCGAACGGGCGCTCGCCTGCAGTCGCGCGCTGATCGACCTGTTCGTCGGGACCTCGCTGAAGGAAGGCCACCATGTCGACTTCGACCTGTCGAGCGTGAAGCTCGACGCCGCGACGCGGGCGCTGTTCCTGGCGCGCGACGACGAGGCGGACGACTCGCACCCCGAGGCGATGCTGCGCGCGGTGCGCGATCGCGGCGCGAAGTCGGTCTTCCTCGACCTGCTGCTGAAGCAGGGCGGGCGGCTGTCGCGCGACGCGATCCTCGCCGCGATCGCGACGACCATCGCCTGGGGCCCGCTGGTGCGCAAGCGCATCAGCCGGCTGACCGCGGAGACGCTGCCCTGGTACCTGCGCCTGTACGGCACGATGGTCGGCGCGTCCATCCCCGCGCCGCTGCACCAATGGGGATCGCTGGCCGGCATCTCGCAGGCCGAGCGCTACGGCTCGTGGACCATGGCCGACCTGTGCTTCCTGGCGATCACCGGCCAGAAGCCGACGCCCGAGCAGGCGCTGCCGCTGCAGATCCTGATCGGCCTGCTGATCAGCAACGGGCCCGGCTCCATCACCGCGCAGGGGGCGAAGGGCGCCGTCGCCGCCGACGGGCCGCAGACGCCGGGCCGCGTGCAGATCAACAAGGCGATGGCCGGCTTCCTGACCCACAGCGGCTACAGCCACGGCGGCAACGGCTACGAGGGCATGGCCTTCCTGCTCGAGCAGTTCCGCGGCATCGACCTTTGCGACCCGACCGATCCGGCGCACGGCATCGACCTGAAGGCAATGGCGACCGACTTCGCGAAGGCCTACAAGGCCGAGAAGGTGGCCGCCAAGGAACTCGGCCAGGAGATGCGGGCGCTGCCGGGGGTGCACCACCCGGTGTTCAAGGGCAAGCCCGTGAACCACGATCCGCGCGAGCGCTTCATCGCCGGGTTCCTCGCCGACCGCAAGCAGTACAACGTGTTCCACGCCTACTACGGCGAACTGGTGCAGGCCCTCTACGACGAGGGCGCGACGCCTTACGTGTTCTGCGTCAACGTCGACGCGGTGATCGCCGCGCTGCTGCTCGGCGTGCTGTGGACCGACTACCGCAGCGGTGCCCTCGGCGAGCGTGAACTCGAGACCGCCGCGTTCAACGTCTTCCTGTACGGGCGGATGATCGGTGCCGCCGCCGAGATCGACGACCACCTGAACCGCGGCCGGAACATGGACACGCGCACCCCCGAGGCGAACTGCGCGCACGTCCTGTGACGGGCGCGCTGCCTGCAATCCTGTCTCCGGCGCCGCGTGGGTGAACCGGAATGTCCGGCATCCCATCGACCCGCGCAGGATCGGAGGAAGCGGGCGTCCCGACCCCCCCATCGGCCGGATCTCCACGGCCGTCGGCGCAGCCCGCCGGGAGCCGAACGCCCGCTCCCCGCGACGCGGCCACATGGCACACTCGATCGACGCGCGGCCCGGACCGGGCCGCCGAATCCCGCTCAGAGGAGACGCCGATGCTGACGATGGAGAAGACGGCCGACTACGTGAAGCGCTGGGTCGCCGCGTTCGAGTCGAAGGACCTGGATCGCGTGCTGGCCTTCTACACCGACGACGTGATCTTCCACTCCCCGCTGATTGCGCGCCTGAGCCATGACCCCAGCGGCACCGTCCGCGGCAAGGCGGCGCTGCGCGCCTACGTGAAGAAGGGCTTCGAGGTCTTCGATCACATCAAGTTCACCGTGCTCGACGTGCTGCGTGGCGTCGACAGCATCGCGATCCACTACAAGGGCATCACGGGAACGCATGTCGTCGAGGTGCTGTTCTTCGACAAGGACGGCATGGTCCGCGAGTCGTACGTGCACTATGCCTCTCCCGAGTAGGGCCGGCAGCGCTGAACTGCCGAGGCTCGGGCCCGTCATTCGTCTCCCGTCGCCGCATGGACGCACGCGAAACCGCCCCCTCGCCCGAACGCAACAAGCAGCCGATCCTGGAGGTGCTCGCGCGCGTGTTGCCGCCACGCGGCCTGGTGCTCGAGATCGGCAGCGGCACCGGGCAGCACGTGGCGCATTTCGCCAGAGCCTTGCCCGGCCTCGTGTTCCAGCCCAGCGAGATGGACCCGGAGCGCCATGCGTCGATCGAGGCCTGGGTGGCCGCCGACAGGCTGTCGAACGTCAGGCCGCCGCTGGCCATCGACGTCACCGACCATCCCTGGCCCCTGTCCGCGGCCGACGCGGTGGTGTGCATCAACGTGATCCACATCGCCCCGTGGGAGGCCACGCTCGCCCTGTTGACGGGGGCCGGCGCGATCCTGCCCGCCGGCGGCGTGCTGGTGACCTACGGTCCGTACCGGCGCGGCGGCGCGCACACCTCGGCCGGCAACGAAGCGTTCGACGCGAGCCTGCGTGCCAGGAACCCGCTCTGGGGCGTGCGCGACATCGACACGGTGGCGGATGCCGCGCGCGGCGAGGGCCTCCTGCTGCAGGAGGTCGTGCCGATGCCGGCCAACAACTTCACGCTGGTCTGGCGGAAGTCAGGCCTGGGCCTGCTTCAGTAGCCAGGCCTCGAAGGCGCGCACTGCCGGGCGCTCGCGCGCCGCGGGCTCGACGAGCAGGAAGTAGGCGCGGCTCGAGGCGGTGCTGCCCGCGAAGGGCGCGACCAGCTGGCGCCGCTTGAGCAGCGTGTCGACCAGCGGCCGGCGCCCGAGCGCCACGCCCTGGCCGGCCAACGCCGCGGCGATCGCCTCGCCGTAGCCCGAGAAGCTGAGCGTCGCGCGTGGCTGCAGGTCCGGCAGCCCGGCGGCCTGCAGCCACGGGCCCCACTCCACCGGCATGCCGGCGCCGCCCTGGCCCACCACCTGCAGCAGCACGTGCTGGCGCAGGTCGGCCGGGCGTGCGAGCGGCGCCTGCTTGAGCAGCTTCGGGCTGCACACCGGCAGGATCGCCTCGGCAAACACCTGGCGCCCCTCGACATGCCCGGGCCGGCCGTAGCGGATCGCCAGGTCGAAGCCCTCGGCACGCAGCCCGCGGGTCTCGAAGCTCGCATCCAGGCGCACGTCCACGCCCGGGTGCTCGCGCGTGAAGTCCGCCAGCCGCGGGATCAGCCACAGCGAGGCGAAGCCCGGCGTGGTGGTCAGCGCCAGTGTCTCGCGCCGGGCCGGGGCGCGGATCGAGGCCACGGTGCGGCGCAGCGAGCCGATCAGCTCGCTGCACGCGGCGTGCAGGTGCCGGCCCGGCTCGGTCAGCTCGATGCGGCGGTGCCCGCGGCGGAACAGCGCGACGCCCAGGTCCTCCTCCAGCGCACGCACCTGGCGGCTGACGGCCGACTGCGTGAGGAAGCGCTCGTCCGCCGCACGCGTGAACGAGAGCTGGCGCGCCGCCGCCTCGAAGGTGACGAGCAGGTCGAGCGGGGGCAGGCGGTCGATCGGTTTTGACATGCGCTGTGGGAATGTGTGGTGTGCAAAACGAACGTTTGAGCGGCGGCGGCAACGAGCGGATAGTGAGCCCACGCCGGTCCTCTTGCAAGCGCCCTGCGCATGCGAACCGGCCCCACCCAGGAGCCTGCCATGATGCCCACACCGACCCGCGACCCCCTGCCGCTGCGCCGCAACGACGTGCTGCGCCTCGGCGACGCCCACGGCCTGCGCCTTGTCAGCGCGGGCGGCACGCTGTGGATCACGATCGACGGCGACCTGACCGACTACGTGCTCGGGCCCGGCGAATCGCTGCAGGTCCAGTCGCACGCCCAGACGCTGGTCTCGGCACTGACGGCGCCGGCGCTGCTGGCGTTCCGGCACTGAGGGAGACGGCCATGCCGCTCGTCACCCTCACCGTGCCGGCCGGCCAGCCGGCCGCGCGCATCGACGCCGTGCTCGATGCCGTGCACGCCGCGCTGGTGGCCTCCGGCGTGCCGGCCGACGACCGCTTCCAGCGCGTGCTGGAGCTGCCGCCGCAGCACCTGCGCATCCACCCGAGCTACCCGGACGCGGCGCGCCCGCGCGGGCCGCAGTTTGTGCTGATCGAGATCCTCTGGTCGGCTGGCCGCAGCGTGAAGGTCAAGCGCGCGCTGCTGACCGACCTGATGGCCCGGCTGCGCGACGCCGGGCAGGACACCGAGCAGGTGATGCTGGTGTTCCAGGAGACCACCTGGGAGAACTGGGCCTTCGCGGGCGGGCGGCAGATCCACGCCTGAGGCGCCGGGCCGCACCCGAGGCGTGCGGGACCTGCGTCGGACACATCGGGGAAAGGCCTATGCAGGAGTGTGCATAGGAGGGGCAGTATGCCGATGGACAGGGAAGGGTGAATCGGCGCGTGCCGGCGGAAGACCGGCGCAGTGCTCGCGGCCAGCCCGGTGCCGCGAGCCCTGGCAAACACGCCAGCCCCGGGGGAAAGGCGCGGTCGCGGCCGGCAAGGCCGCCGGGTCGTCGATGTCCGGCTCCGCTGCGGAGCCGGGACTGCCTAGCCATACCCCGAGGAGACTTCCATGTTGTCTGTGAGGACCGCGCTGGCCGCCGGCGCGCTGGCGCTCGGCGCCCTTCCTGCCATTTCCGCCGCTGCCGACTGGCCGAGCGCCGGGCGCGACCTGAAGAACTCGCGCTACCAGGCCGACGAGAAGGCCATCAGTCCGCGCACCGTCGGCGCGCTGCAGCTGCGCTGGAGCTTCGCGACGGACGGCGACGTGACCGCCAACCCGACGGTCGACGGTGACTACCTCTACTTCCCCGACTCGGCCGGTTCGCTCTACAAGGTGCAGCGCTTCACCGGCGCCCTGGTGTGGAAGAAGCCGATCTCCGGCTACACCGGTGTCGCCGGCGACTTCGCGCGCGCCTCGCCGGCGGTGGCGGGCGACGCGCTGATCCTCGGCAACCAGGCCGGCAAGCTGTCCGACCCGCAAGGCGCCAGCGTGTTCGCTGTCGACAAGAACAGCGGCGCGCCGCTGTGGACGACACGCATCGATGGGCCGATCGGCGATGCCGCCAGCCCGGGATTCCGACAGCGCTACTCCTTCGTCACGCACTCGGCGATCGTGGCCGACGGCATGGCCATCGTCGGCCTGGCCTCCAACGAGGAACTGATCGCCGGCTTCTGGCCCAAGGCCTACGGCTGGACCTGGAACTTCCGCGGCAGCGTCGTCGCGCTCGACGTCGCGACCGGGGCCATCCGCTGGCGGACCTACATGGTGCCCGAGGGCTACTACGGCGCGGCCGTCTGGGGCAGCACCGGCGCCGTGCACCGGACGCGTCGGTTGGTCTACATGGCGACCGGCAACAACTACATGGTGCCCGACAGCGTGCTGGCCTGCCTGAACAACGGCGGTGCGCCGGCGGCCTGCATGAGCCCGGACAACCACCTGAACTCGATCGTGGCGCTCGACCTGGACAGCGGGGCGATCCGCTGGGCCGCCCGCGGCCTGCCCTACGACGCGTGGAACGTCGGCTGCGGGCTGACCATTCCCGGCGTGCTGGTGCTGCCGCCGAACGACAACTGCCCGACGCCCAAGGGGCCGGACTGGGACTTCGCGCAGGGCCCGCTCCTGTTTGCCGACACCGGCGCCGACGGCGACACGGGTCTGGTCGGCGCGGGCCAGAAGAGCGGCATGTTCTGGGCCTTCCGGGCCAAGGACGGCAAGCCGGTCTGGTCGCGCCAGGTGGCGCCGGGCGGTCTCACCGGCGGCTTGCAGTGGGGTTCGGCCAGCGACGGGCGCAGCGTGTTCGTGGCCATCGCCAACAGCGGGCTCACCGGATCGGGCACCGAGCCGGGGGTCTGGCAACTGGCCGACGGAACGACCACGACCGCCGGCGGCTGGGCGGCACTCGAGGCCAAGACCGGCGCCGTGCAATGGACCACCCGGGACCCGGCCGGCAGCCGCGCCGAGGCGGCCGTCAGCGGCGCGAACGGCGTGATCTTCGGCTGCAACCTCGACCAGGCGAACGGCACCATGTACGCGCTCGACGCGAAGACCGGCAAGGTGCTGTGGTCGTACAACGCCGGCAGCGGGCAGAGCCCGTTCGTGACCGGCGTGTTCGCCGCCTGCAATGCCGGGCCGTCGATCGCCGACGGCATGGTGTACTGGGGCTCGGGCACGTTCCAGGGGGCGCCCGGGCCGAAGCGGGTGTTCGCGTTCGGCTTCTGAGCGCCCCCAGGGCCGGGCCTAGGCCCGGCCCGCCCCCCGCGGGGGTCAAGGAAACTTGGGGCGGCCCGGCGTTTCCTTGTGAACCGGCGGCCCGACACCGGGCAGGCGGTGTGAAAAAGCGGGCCCACCTCGCGGCGGGCCCGCAACGATGCCACCCGCAGGCCGGCATCGGGAGACAGCCGGTCAGTCCGTGCTGGTCATTCGCTCCCGCCGCGCGAGCGCAGCCGGTCGAACAGCACCGCGATCACGATGAAGCTGCCGACGAAGGTGCCCTGCCAGAAGGTGCTGATGCCAAGCAGGGTCAGGCTGTTGCGGATCACCTCGATCAGCGCGGCGCCGACCACCGCGCCGAACGCGGTGCCCACGCCGCCGGAGAGGTTGGCCCCGCCGATCACCGCCGCCGCGATCACCGTGAGCTCCATGCCCTGCCCGAGCCCGGTGGTGATGGTGCCGAGCCAGCCGACCTCGAGGATGCCGGTCAGGCCCGCGCAGAAGGCGCAGAACATGTAGACGCTGACCTTGATCGCCTTCACCGGCACGCCGGTCAGCGTGGCGGCGCGTTCGTTGCCGCCGATGGCGAACAGCCAGCGGCCCCAGCGGCTCCAGCGGAACGCCAGGCCGGTGAGCACCAGCAGCACGAGCAGGAAGATCAGCGGGTTGGGGATCTTCACCGGCTCGACGAAGGGCAGCGCCAGCTCGACGAAGCCGCCGCCGAGCGCCAGCAGGGCCGGCTGGTCGGGGCCGAAGGAATACACCATGCGGTTGTCCGACAGCACCATCGCCAGGCTGCGCGCGATCGACAGCATGCCCAGCGTGACGACGAAGGGCGGCACGCCGACATAGGCGATCAGCACGCCGTTGAAGGCACCCACCGCGAGCGAGACCAGCAGCGCCAGCGGCACCGCGAGCCAGATCGACAGGCCGGCATTCATCGTCATGCCGATCACCATGCCGGAGAGCACCAGCACCGCACCGACCGAGAGGTCGATGCCGCCGGTGACGATCACCGCCGTCATGCCGATCGCGATGATCGCGACGAAGGCGAAGTTGCGCGCCACGTTGAACAGGTTCTGCTGCGTGGCGAACACGTCGCTGGCCAGGCTCAGCGCAACGAAGGCCAGCAGCGCCGCGAGCGAGACCCAGAAGGTCGGCTGCCCGACCAGCCAGGCCCACAGGCCGGCGGCGGTGCGCTGCGCCCGCTGCAGCGTCGCGTCCGCGGTGGCGGTAGCGGCGGTCGGGGCGGCCTGGGCGGTTGGGGAGGGGTCGGGGGTGTGCATGCTCATGCCGTTGTGATCGCGCCGGTGATCAGCCCGGTCACCTCTTCCGGCGAACTGGCGGCCACCGGCTTGTCGGCCACCTTCTCGCCGCGCCGCAGCACCACCACGCGGTCGGCCACGGCGAACACGTCGGGCATGCGGTGGCTGATCAGCACCACCGCGATGCCATGCTCGCGCAGCCGGCGGATCAGCGCCAGCACCTCGGCCACCTGGCGCACGCTGATGGCCGCGGTGGGCTCGTCCATCAGCACGATGCGCGGGTCCGACAGCCGCGTGCGCGCGATCGCCACCGCCTGGCGCTGGCCGCCGGACATGCGCCGCACCAGGTCACGCGGGCGCGTCTCGGACTTCAGCTCGGCGAACAGCTCGCCGGCGCGCTGGCGCATCGCGCGGTAGTCGATCCAGCGCAGCGGGCCGAGGCCGCGCATCAGCTCGCGGCCGAGGAACACGTTCTCGGCCGCGCTCAGGTTGTCGCACAGCGCGAGGTCCTGGTAGACGATCTCGATGCCGGCCGCGCGTGCGTCGGCCGGCTTGTGGAAGTGCACCGGGCGCCCCTCCATCGCCAGCGTGCCCGAGGAGGGCGGGAAGTTGCCGGCGATGATCTTCACCAGCGTGGACTTGCCCGCCCCGTTGTCGCCCATCAGCCCGACCACCTCGCCGGCGTGCAGCGCGAGCGACACCTCGGCGAGCGCCTGGATGGCACCGAAGTGCTTCGAGACGCGGTCGAGCGTCAGGACGGGCGTGCTCACTTGGCCGGGCACTTGCCGAGGTTGGACTGGGTGCACTCGTCCAGCCCGGTGTAGAGCGGGTCGGCCACCTTCTTGCCGTTGATCAGGTCGATCAGCACGGCCGGTGCGCGGTGCCCCATCTCGAACGGGCGCTGGCCGATCTGCGCGTGGCTGCGTCCGGCCTTCAGCGCGTCGAGCTGCGGCGGCAGCGTGTCGCCGGCGATGATCACGAGCTCCTTGCTCTTCAGGCGCGGCATCACCTGGTCGGTCACCTGCGCGTAGGCCTGCGGGCCGAACTGGGCCCAGCCGCCCACCAGGATGAACGCGTCGAGCTTCGGGTTCTTGGTGAACACGTCGGCCATCTGCTGGTTGGCCAGGTCGATCTGGTCGTTGGTGAACACCGGGCAGCCGGCGATCTCGCTCCAGCCGCCTTCGCCCTTGAGCCGGTCGATGCCCTTCTTGCCGGCGATGGTGTCGCGGAAGCCGGCGGCGCGGGCGTTGATGTTGTCGGCCGCCACGTTGCCCAGCTGCAGGCAGACGCTGCCGCCCTTGGGCTTGTGCTCCTTCAGGTGCTTGGCCATCAGCACGCCCATGTCGTAGTTGTTGGTGCCGAGGTAGGTGGTGCGCAGCGCGCGGTCGGCGGCCGCGAGGTCGGCGTCGATCGTCATGATCGGCATCTTCGGCTTCTTGGCCTTGAGCATGTTGGCCATCGCCGGCGCGTTGGACGGCGAGATTGCGATGCCGGCCACGCCCTTGTTGATCAGGTCCTCGACGATCTGCACCTCGCCGGCCTCGTCGGCGCTGGAGGCCGGGCCGGTGTAGAGGCAGGTGTACTCCGAGTTCGGATTCTCCTTGTTCCACAGCGCGCAGCCGTCGCCCAGCACGGTGAAGAAGGGGTTGTCCAGCCCCTTCACCACCACCGCGAGCGTCTTCTTCTGCGCCCACACCGGGCTGGTAGCAAATGCCGCCACCAGCACGGCAGCCGTCAACTTCAACATCGTCTTCATCACGGTCTCCTCTTCATGTGTGACCTGGCACGAGGCGCCCGCCCCGTGCAGCTTGCACTCAGATGCGTTGTCCATCGCGCGGATCGAACAGGCAGGTGCGCCCCGCGTCGATCGCCAGCCTCAGCCATTCCCCCGGCCGCACGGCAGCCTGGGCGTCGATGCGCGCCACCATCTCCACCGCGCCGAGCGGGAAGAACACCATCGTGTCGGTGCCGGTCGGCTCCACCACGTCGACGCGGCACTCCAGCACCGCACGCCCCGGCGCGACCGGCTCGCCGGGGTGCAGCGCGGCCAGGTGTTCCGGCCGCACCCCGAACACCACGTCGCTGCCCAGCCAGTCGGCATAACGCGCCGGCGCCTGCGGCAGCGGCACGTACAGCGCCGCGTCGCCCGGGCGCGGCAGGTGCACGCCCAGGCCGCCGTCCTGCTGCACCAGCGTGGCGGGCACGAAGTTCATCGACGGCGAGCCGATGAAGTCGGCCACGAACAGGTTGGCCGGCGACTCGAACACCGTGCGCGGGTCGGCACATTGCTGCAGCACGCCGTCGCGCATCACCGCGATGCGGGTGGCCAGGGTCATGGCCTCGATCTGGTCGTGCGTCACGTACACCGCCGAGGTGCCCAGGCGCTGATGCAGCCGCTTGATCTCGGTGCGCATCTCCAGGCGCAGCTTGGCGTCCAGGTTCGACAGCGGCTCGTCGAACAGGAAGATCGACGGGTCGCGCACCATCGCCCGGCCCATCGCCACGCGCTGGCGCTGGCCGCCGGAGAGCTCCGCCGGCTTGCGCTCGAGCAGCGGCTCGATCTGCAGCAGCGCGGCCACCTTGCGCAGCGCGGCGTCGCGCTGCGCCTTCGGCACGCCGCGTGCGCGCAGCCCGAAGGTGATGTTGCGCTCGACGTTCATGTTCGGGTAGAGCGCGTAGGACTGGAACACCATCGCAATGTCGCGGTCCTTCGGGTGCACCTCGTTGACACGCCGCGCGTCGATGCGGATCTCGCCGCTGCTGGTTTGCTCCAGCCCGGCGATCAGGTTCAGCAGCGTGCTCTTGCCGCAGCCCGAGGGGCCGACCAGCACGAGGAACTCGCCGTCGCCGATGGACAGCGTGACGTTGCGCACGGCCTCGGTGCCGCCGTAGCGCTTGGAGACCTCGACCAGTTCGAGCGAAGCCATCTCAGTACCGCCCGGCCGTTCCGAAGGTACTGAGCGCCCCCTCGGGGGGCAGCGAACGAAGTGAGCGTGGGGGCTTCATGTCAGCCCTTCACCGCGCCCGCGGTCAGGCCGCGCACGAAGTACTTGCCCGCGACGAGGAACACCACCAGGGTCGGCAGCCCGGTGATGATGGCCGCGGCCATCTCGAGGTCGTAGCGCTTGGTGGCCTGCGAGGTTTTGACCAGGTTGCCCAGCGCCACCGTGGCGGTCTGGCCGGCGCCGTTGGTCAGCGTCACGGCGAACAGGAAGTCGTTCCAGATCTGGGTGAACTGCCAGATCAACGTGACCACCAAGGTGGGCAGCGAGATCGGCAGCATGATCTGCCAGAAGATTGCGAAGAAGCCCGCGCCGTCGATCGTCGCCGCGCGCACCAGCTCGCGCGGCACGGTGACGTAGAAGTTGCGGAAGAACAGCGTCGTGAAGCCGAGGCCGTAGACGATGTAGGTCAGCGCCAGGCCGGTGCCGGTGCTGGCCAGCCCGACCGCGCCGAGCAACTGCGCGAGCGGCAGGATGATGGCCTGGAACGGGATGAAGCAGCTGAACAGCAGCGCGCCGAACAGCAGGTTCGAGCCGCGGAAGCGCCAGAACGAGAGCGCGTAGCCGTTGAGCGCGCCGATCAGCGTGGAGACCAGCACCGCCGGCACCACCACCACCAGCGAGTTGACGAAGTACGGCCGCATGCCGCCGCAGTTGACGCTGACGCAGACCTCGCCCCAGGCCTGGCGCCAGGTGTCCGGCTGCAGCTGCTGCGGCCAGGCGAAGATCGAGGCCTCGCGCAGCTCCTCGGGCGACTTCAGCGAGGTCGCCACCATCACGTACAGCGGCGCGAGGTAGTACAGCGCGAACAGCGCCAGCAGCGCATACAGCAGCCCGCGCCCGAGGCGCCGGCGGCGCCGCGCCGCGGCCGCCGGCGCCCAGCGGCCCTCGCCCAGCCCGAGCGCCGCCTCAGCCATGGGCGCTCCGTGCCGGCCGCAGCTCGGAGTAGAGGTAGGGCACGATGATGGCCATCACCGTGCACAGCATCATCATCGCGGTGGCCGAGCCGACCGCGATGTTGTTGCGCTGGAAGCTCATCGAGTACATGAAGATCGCCGGCAGGTCGGTGGCGTAGCCGGGGCCGCCGTTGGTCATCGCCACCACCAGGTCGAAGCTCTTCACCGCCAGGTGCGTGAGCACCACCACGGCCGAGAAGAAGGCCGGCCGGATCGACGGCAGCAGGATGCCCCAGTAGATCTGCACGGTGCTCGCGCCGTCCATGAAGGCGGCCTTGACCACGTCCTGGTCCATGCCGCGCAGCGCGGCCAGGAAGATCGCCAGCACCAGGCCCGAGCTCTGCCACACGCCGGCGATCACGACGGTGTAGATGGCCAGGTCCGGGTCGACGATCCAGCCGAAGCGGAAGCTCTCCCAGCCGAGCTGCTGCACCGCGCGCTCCAGGCCGATGCCGGGGTTCAGCAGCCACTTCCACACCGTGCCGGTGACGATGAAGCTCAGCGCCATCGGGTACAGGTAGATGGTGCGCAGCAGCCCCTCGGCGCGGATGCGCTGGTCGAGCAGGATCGCCAGCAGCAGCCCGGTGACGAGCCCGACGCCGACGTACAGGCTGCCGAAGACCAGCAGGTTGACGATGGCCACGTTCCAGCGCTCCAGCTCCCACAGCCGGGTGTAGGCGGCGAAGCCGGTCAGCTCGTACAGCGGCATCATGCGCGACGAGGTGAACGACATGTACGCCGTCCAGGCGATGAAGCCGTAGACGAACACCAGCGTGGCCGCGCCCGTCGGCGCCAGGATCAGCGCCGACAGGTGCCGCCCGAGTGCAGTGCGGATCACTCGCGCGCCTGCCGGATGGACTTGGCCAGCAGCGCCACGGCCTCGTCCGACGAGAGCTTGGAGTTGAAGTGCCGGGTCGCGACGTCGGTCATCGCGCCGCGCACCGCGCTGGCCACCGCCATGTCGTGGATCGCCGAGGGGTTGAAGCCGCCACCCTGGATCGACTTGTCCATCTGGTCGCGCGCGGCGAGCGCGCAGGCGTCGAACTTGTCGAGCTTCATGTCCGTGCGCACCGGGATCGAGCCCTTGGCGAGGTTGAAGTTCTCCTGGAAGCGCGGCTCCATCATCAGCTTGCCGAACAGCTTCTGACCGGACAGCACGTCCGCGTTCCGCGACCTGAACATCGCGAAGCTGTCGACGATGAACAGGAAGCTCGAACCGCCGTACCCCGGCGGGTTGGCGCACACGTAGTCCTTGCCCGGCTGCTTGCCGGCGGCGCTCATGTCGCCCTTGACCCAGTCGCCCATCAGCTGGAATCCGGCCTGGCCGGTGATGATCATGTTGGTGGCGACGTTCCAGTCGCGCCCGGAGAAGTTGGCGTCGACGTAGCCGCGCAGCTTGCGCATGCGGTCGAACACCGCCTTCATCGTCGCTCCGTTCAGCGCCGCCGGGTCGAGCTCGACCAGCGCCTTGCGGTGGAAGGCCGGCCCGCCGACGCTCGCGACCACGATCTCGAACAGCGACGCGTCCTGCCAGGCCTGCCCGCCGTGCGCCAGCGGCGTGATGCCGGCGGCCCGCAGCTTCTCGGCCGCGGCGTCGAACTCCTCCCAGGTGGCAGGCATCTTGATGCCGACCTTGCCGAGCACCGCGGGGTTGGCATACATCCAGTCGAGCCGGTGGATGTTGACCGGCGCGGCCACCCACTGGCCCTTGTACTTCATCGTCTCGGCCACCGACCTCGGCAGCGCCTGCTCCCAGCGTCCGGCGGCGGCCACGTCGTCGATCGGCTGCAGCACGCCGAGGCTGCCCCATTCCTGGATCAGCGGGCCCTTGAGCTGCACCGAGGAGGGCGGGTCGCCGCCCATCACGCGGGTGCGCAGCTTGGCCAGCGCGTCCTCGCTGTTGCCGCCGCCCACCGGCGTGTCGATCCACTTGCCGCCCTGCGATTCGAGGTCGTCCTTGAGCGACTTCATCGCCCTGGCCTGACCGCCCGAGGTCATGAAGTGCAGCACCTCCACCGTGGGCGCACCGGCCTGGGCCGGGGCGCCCAGCACGACGGCACTGCCCAGGGCCAGCCCGATGAGGTGGCGTCGATGGTTCGGCACGGCTCGTCTCCTTTCGCCGGGTGCGGCGCGCCGGCATGCTCTCAGTGCCTGCGGCGTTCGTGGGGGCCACCTGGTAACGCTGCCCCATCTTGGGCGGGGCTTGCTACGCAGCGATACAAATGTCGCGCCGCAGCATCTGGTCAGGCCACATTAACCCGTCGCGGGACGAAGCTGTACAGGCGGGTTTCTACTGGTCAGGCCGAAACAGGCTGCATGTAAAGTGGCCTGACCAATGCGGCCTGACCAATCCATCGCCCCCGCCGGCACATCGCCGCTGCTGCAGCTGCGCGGCATCGCCAAACGCTTTGCCGGCGTCAGCGCGCTGGACGGGGTCGACTTCGAGCTGCGTGCCGGCGAGGTGCATGCCGTGTGCGGCGAGAACGGTGCCGGCAAGTCGACGCTGATGAAGGTGCTGGCCGGCATCCATGCGCCGGACGCGGGCACGATCGTGTTCCGCGGCGAGCTGGTGCGCTTCGATGGCGTGCAGGCCGCGGCGGCGCGCGGCGTGGTGATGATCCACCAGGAGCTGAACCTGGTGCCGCACCTGTCGGTGGCCGAGAACGTCTACCTCGGCCGCGAGCCGCGGCGCGGCTGGTTCATCGACCGGCGCCGCCTGCACGCGGACACCCGGCGCTGCCTCGACCGGCTGGGCGTCGCGGTCAGGCCGGAGGCGCCGGTGGCCGGCCTGTCGATCGCGCAGCAGCAGATGGTGGAGATCGCCAAGGCGCTGTCGATCGACGCGACCGTGCTGATCATGGACGAACCGACCTCGTCGCTGACCGGCACCGAGACGGCGCAGCTGTTCGCGGTGGTGCGCCAGCTGCGCGCGCAGGGCGTGGGCATCGTCTACATCTCGCACCGGCTCGACGAGATGGCCGCGATCGTCGACCGCGTCACCGTGTTGCGCGACGGCCGGCGCGTGGCCACCGAGGACTTTGCGGCGACCCGCGTGGACCGCATCGTCGAGCAGATGGTCGGCCGCCCGCTGGAGGCGCAGTTCCCGCCGCGCAGCGCCGTGCCCTCCGGCGAGACCCTGCTGCGCGTGCGTGGCCTGCGTCGGCGCGGAGTGGCCGATGCGGTGGATGTCGAGCTGCGCCGCGGCGAGATCCTCGGCTTCGCCGGGCTGATCGGCGCCGGCCGCACCGAGTTTGCGCGCGCGGTGTTCGGCGCCGATCCGGTGGAGGCCGGCGAGATCGAGCTCGAGGGCCGGCGCCTGCGCATCCGCTCGCCGCGCGAGGCCATCGCGCAGGGCATCGCCTACCTGTCGGAAGACCGCAAGGGCCAGGGCCTGGCGATCGACCTCCCGGTGGCCCACAACATCAGCATGGCGCACCTGGCGGCGGTGTGCAGCAGGCTCGGCTTCATCCGCCGCGCGGACGAGGAGGCGGCCGCGCAGGGCTACGTCGAGTCGCTCGCGATCCGCACGCCCGGCGTGCGCCAGCGCGCGCGGCTGCTGTCGGGCGGCAACCAGCAGAAGGTGGTGATCGCCAAGTGGCTGTTCCGCCGCTCGCGCGTGCTGTTCTTCGACGAGCCCACGCGCGGCATCGACGTGGCCGCCAAGTTCGCGATCTACCAGTTGCTGGACCAGCTCGCCGCGCAGGGCATCGGCGTGGTGCTGATCAGCTCCGAGCTGCCCGAGATCCTCGGCATGACCGACCGCATCGCGGTGTTCCACGCCGGCCGCATCACCGGCGTGCTCGAGACGCGCCACACCACGCAGGAGGAGGTCATGCAGTACGCCTCCGGCCGCCGCAACTTGCATTGACGCATGAACGACCGCCAGCGCGACCTGTTCCAGAAATTCGCCGCCCTCGCCAGCCTGCTGCTGCTGACGGCCGTGTTCTCGTTCGCGAGCCCGGCCTTCTTCACCCTCGGCAACGGCATGACGGTGGCGCTGCAGGTGACCTCGATCGCCTACCTCGGCATCGGCGCGACGCTGGTGATCGTGGCCGGCGGCATCGACCTCTCGGTCGGCGCGGTGCTGGCGCTGGCCGGCGTGGTGGCGGCGCTCGCGGTGCGCGCCGGCGCGCCGGTGCCGCTCGGCATGGGCGCCGGGCTGCTGGTGGGCGCGCTGTGCGGGCTGGTCAACGGCCTGGCCGTCACGCGGCTGCGCCTGCCGCCCTTCATCGCCACGCTGGCGATGATGCTGGTGGCGCGCGGCCTGGCGCTGCAGATCACCGAGGCCAAGGCGGTGGGCGGCCTGGGCGAGGGCTTCGCCGAGCTCGGCAACGGCTCGCTCGGGCGCATCGTGCGCCTCGGCGACGACGGCTTCCCGGACGTGCTGTTCCCCGGCATCCCCTACCCGGTGCTGCTGATGGTGCTGCTGGCGGTGGCCGTCTCGGTGCTGCTGACGCGCACGCGGCTGGGCCGCCACATCGTGGCGGTCGGCTCCAACCGCGAGGCGGCGCGGCTGTCGGGCATCCCGGTCGATGCGGTCACGCTGTTCACCTACGTGGCCTCGGGGCTGATCGCGGGCCTGACCGGCTGCGTGCTGATGTCGCGCCTCGTGACCGCGCAGCCCAGCGAGGGGCTGATGTACGAGCTCGACGCGATCGCCGCGGCGGTGATCGGCGGCACCTCGCTGTCCGGCGGCGTGGGCACCGTCTCGGGCACGCTGATCGGCGCCTTCGTGATCGGCATCCTGCGCAACGGCCTGAACATGGGCGGCGTGTCCGCCTTCATCCAGCAGATCGTCATCGGGCTGGTGATCCTCCTGACGGTGTGGATCGACCAGATGCGCCAGCGGCGATGAACCTCCGCCGGCGGGAACCGAGCCGGCACGACTTCCCTTCAACCGAGGAGACCTCATGAACAAGATGCTGAAGGTGGTAGTGGCGACGGCGATGGCCGCCGTGGCGATGGCGGCATCGGCCGCGGACAAGGAGATCGCCGTGATCGTGAAGACGGCGAACTCGGACTTCTGGCAGAACGTCAAGAAGGGCGCCAATGCGGCGGTCGGCGAGCTCAAGGGCTACAGCTCGAGCTTCCAGGGCGCGGCCTCGGACACCGACCTCGCCGGCCAGGTGGCGCTGGTGGAGAACGCGGTGAACCGCAAGGTGGCCGCGATCGTGCTCGCGCCGTCCGACCCCGACGCGCTGGTGCCGGCGATGAAGAAGGCCTGGGAGGCCCGCATCCCGGTGATCGTGATCGACTCGGCCGCCGGCAAGGGCGCCGAGAACTACCACCAGTCCTACCTGGCCACCGACAACAAGAAGGCCGGCGAGCTGTGCGCCAAGGCGCTGATCGACAAGATCGGCACGACGGGCAAGATCGCGATCATGTCCTACACCGCCGGCAGCGGCTCCGAGGTGGAGCGCGTGGGCGGCTTCAGGAAGTACATCGAGGCGAACTCGAAGCTCCAGATCGTCGGCACCTTCTACTCGAACTCGCAGATGGGCACGGCGCTGAACCAGACCACCGACGTGCTGGCCGCCAACCCGGATCTCAAGGGCCTGTTCGGCGCCAACGAACCCACCGCCATCGGCATGGGCCGCGCGCTGGTGCAGTCCGGCAAGGCCGGCAAGGTGACGGCGATCGGCTTCGACGGCAATGCCGACCTGCAGGGCTTCGTCAAGGACGGCACGATCGAGGCCATCGCGGTGCAGAGCGCCTACCAGATGGGCTTCCTGGGCGTGAAGACCGCGGCCGAGCTGATCGCCGGCCAGAAGGTGCCGAAGTTCCGCGACACCGGCGTGCTGATGGTGACGAAGAAGAACATCGACAGCACCGAGGCGAAGAACGTCCTCTACTGATGCCGGGCGCCGTCGTGGACCCGATGCTGACGGTGGTGTGTGCCGCGCCGGGCCGGCTGGAGATCCAGCAGCGCGAGCGGCCGGTGCGCGCGAGCGGCGAGGTGCTGCTGCGCGTGCGCCGGGTCGGCGTGTGCGGCACCGACCTGCACATCTACACCGGCGACCAGCCCTACCTCAGCTACCCGCGCGTGATGGGGCACGAGCTGTCGGGCGTGGTGGTCGAGGCCGATCCCGGCGCCGGGCTGGCGCCGGGCGACCCGGTGTACGTGATGCCCTACCTCTCGTGCGGCCGCTGCGTGGCCTGCCGCCAGGGCAAGACCAACTGCTGCGTGGCGCTGCAGGTGCTGGGCGTGCACCGCGACGGCGGCTTCACCGAGTACCTGAGCGTGCCGCGGGCCTTCGTGCACCGGGCCGACGGCATCACGCTCGACCAGGCGGCGATGCTCGAGTTCCTGGCCATCGGCGCACATGCGGTGCGGCGCGGCGAGGTGCAACCCGGGCAGCGTGTGCTGGTGGTCGGCGCCGGCCCGATCGGCCTGGGCGCGATGCTGTTCGCACGGCTGCGCGGCGCGCAGGTGGTGGCGCTGGACAAGCGCGCCGACCGGCTCGAGGTGGCGCGGCGCGACATCCGCGTGGCGGCCGTGGTGCCGCTGGGCGAGGGCGACGAGGACGCGCTGGCGCGCCTGACCGGCGGCGAGTACTTCGACGTGGTGTTCGACGCCACCGGCAGCGCGCAGGCGATGGAGCGCGGGTTGCGTTTCGTGGCCCACGGCGGGCGCTACGTGCTGGTGTCGATCGTGCAGGCCGACCTGCGTTTCCCGGACCCCGAGTTCCACAAGCGCGAGGCCAGCCTGCTGGCCAGCCGCAACGCCACCGCGGCGGATTTCGAGACCGTGCTCGTGGCGATGCGCGCTGGCCAGGTGCCGGACCGTGCACTGGCCACGCACCGGCTCGCGCTGGCCGAACTGCCGGGCGGCTTCGCGCAGCTGCTCGACCCCGCGCAGCGGGTGGTCAAGGCGATCGTCGAGTGCTAAGAAGGTGCGAGAGAACCCAGCATGCCCACGTTGCCCCCGAGAACGCGCCCAATCGAGGCGCAAAGCGCAGACGTGTCGGGTGACACGTCGAGCATTTGCAACGACGAGTGGGCGCGTTCCCGGGGGCAACCCGGAGGGCCGGGGTACCCAAGGGCCCTGGGCCGCGTTGCGCCGCTGGCCCAGACGGCCAGTCTGGGCTGCGCGCCACGCCTTGCCCAGGGTCCTTGGCCACCCCGGCGCGGGCATGCTGGGTTCTCTCACACCTTCTGCGCAGCACGATGAACCGGGCGCCGCCGCCGATCCTGCAGTTCGGCACCGGCCGTTTCCTGCAGGCACATGTGGACCTGTTCGTGCACGAGGCGGCGCAGCAGGGCGAGGCGCTGGGCGGCGTGTGCGTCGTGCAGAGCACCGACAGCCCGGTCAGCACGGCACGCACGCAGGCCCTGGCCCGACCGGAAGGCTACGAGGTGGTGCTGCGTGGTCTGGTCGACGGCCAGCCGCACGAATCGCGCCGGCGTTGCCAGGCGGTGCACGAGGCGCTGGATGCACGCACCCAATGGCCGGCCGTGCGGCAGCGCATGCGCGAGCACACGCAGGTGATCGTCTCCAACACCGGCGACACCGGCTGGGCGCTGCCGCCCGGCGACGGCCCGGCGTGCTGGCAGGCCGACGCCCCCGTGCCCGCCGCCTTTCCGGCCAAGCTGCTGGTGCTGCTGCACGACCGCTGGCAGGCCGCGCCGCAGCGGCCGCTCAGCCTGCTGCCTTGCGAGCTCGTCAGCCGCAACGGCGAGCGCCTGCGCGAGCTGGTGCTGCGGCTCGCGCGTGACTGGGGCGGCGAGCCGGCCTTCATCGCGTGGCTGCAGGCCCATCCGGTCTGGGCCAACACGCTGGTGGACCGCATCGTGTCGGAGCCGCTCGAGCCGGCCGGCGCGGTGGCGGAGCCCTATGCGCTGTGGGCCGTGGAGCGCCAGCCGCGCCTGGTGCTGCCGTGTCGGCATCCGGCCATCGTGCTGGCCGACGACCTGGCGCCGTTCGAGCGGCTCAAGCTGTTCCTGCTCAACCTCGGCCACACCGTGCTGGCCGATCTCTGGCGGCGCGCAACGCGCGCGCCCGAGCTGTGCGTGCGCGACGCGATGCGCGACGCGCCGATGCGCGCCGTGCTCGAAGCCGTGTGGCAGGAGGAGGTGCTGCCCGTGTTCGACGCGCTGGGGGAGGGCGCGGCGGCGCGCGACTACCTGGTGGGCCTGCGCGACCGCCTGCTCAACCCCTTTCTCGCGCACCGGCTCGCCGACATCGCGCGGAACCATGCGCAGAAGAAGCAGCGCCGCGTGGCGCCGCTGCTGGTGCTGGCGGCCGAGGCCTGCCCGGCGCTGGCGCAGCCGCGCCTGCACGCGCTGCTCGAGACACCCGACTGACCGCCCGAGGAGGCCCGCCATGGCCCGCACCACCGACCCGCTGATCCTCGTCACCGGCCCGACCGGCAAGGTCGGCCGCGCCTTCATCACCCGGCTGCTGGCCGAGCCCGGCCGCGGCGACTGGCGCATCCGCGCGTTCTGCCACCAGCGCGCGCTGCCGCCGCACCCGCGCGTGGAGTCGGTGTTCGGCGCGATCCAGGACCGTGCGGCCGTGCAGCGCGCGCTGGACGGCGTGACGCACGTGCTGCACCTGGCCACCAGCAAGGAGACGCCGGACGACGCGATGGACGTCTCGGTCAAGGGCCTGTTCTGGCTGCTCGAAGGCTGCCGCAGCAGCGCGACGTTCCGCCAGTTCGTGCTGATCGGCGGCGACGCGGCGGTGGGCCACTTCCACTACCCGCACCCGGTGCCGGTGGTCGAGACGCAGCCGCCCACCGCGTACCCGGGCTGCTACGCGCTGTCCAAGGTGCTGGAGGAGACGATGCTGCAGCAGGTCATCGTCCAGTACGACCTGAACGCCTGCTGCCTGCGCGCGCCGTGGATCATGGAGAAGGACGACCTGCGCGCGCACCTGAGCTTCGGCGAAGACGTGTTCGGCGCGCCGCGCTGGTGCGACCTGGTCGGCCCCGACGCAGCCGCCGGGCACCTGGCGCGCGGAGCCGTGCCGGTGCTGCTGGATGCCGACGGTGCCGGCCTGCTGCGCAACTTCGTGCACGTGGACGACCTCGTGTCCGCCATCCTCGCCGCGCTCGACCAGCCGCGGGCGCGCCGCCAGCTGATGAACATCGCGATGGACGAGCCGGTCGACTACCTGCGCCTGGGCGAGCACCTGGCACGCACGCGCGGCTGCCCGCTGGTGCCGATCCGCGCGCGCTACCACTCCACCTGGCTGGACAACAGCAAGGCCAAGTTCCTGCTCGGCTGGCGGCCCGCCTACGACCTGGAGCGGCTGGTCGAGTCGGCCTGGGCCTGGCAGCGCGCGAGCGACGATCCGCGCCGCATCTGGTACCCGGGCTGACGGGGGGCGTTTCGTCAGTCCCTTGATTGACGCCGAGCGCGCGCCGGTCTGAAGCGGGCACCTCGCGCGCACCGAATGTCCACGGCATGGCCACGGGCAACGAGGCTCGCGCTTGTGCGAGGTCTTAAAGAGGCATACGCTATGCATCTATAAAGGACCTTCCATGAAATCCCGCTTCGAACGCCGGATCCGCTTGTGGGCACGGTACACGCAGGCCTTGTTCAACCCCGGCACGGCACGTCAGGTCCACGAGGTCGCCCGCGGTATCGCGCGCAACCTGTACCGAGGCCATTGCGGCCAACCGGCCGCCTGTGACCTCGTCGCCTCGGAGGTGGCACATGACGGTCGCTGAACAAGCAGCGCCCCTGGCGCGCGCCCTGGAACTCCCCTACCGGCATGGCTTCGTGACGGAGGTCGAGAGCGACGCCCTGCCGCCGGGCCTGGACGCCGACACGGTGCGTGCGATATCGCGCCGCAAGCGCGAGCCCGAGTTCCTGTTGAACTGGCGTCTGGCCGCCTTCGACCGCTGGTCGGCGATGCCGCAACCCGGCTGGGCCCACCTGCGCATCGCGCCGATCGACTTTCAGGCCCTGAGCTACTACTCGGCGCCCAAGTCCCTGAACGGCGCGCAGGACGGTCCGAGGAGCCTGGCCGACGTCGACCCCAAGCTGCTGGAGACCTACGAGAAGCTGGGCGTGCCGCTGCACGAGCGGGCCAGGCTGGCCGGCGTGGCGGTGGACGCGGTGTTCGACTCGGTCTCGGTGGGCACCACGTTCCGCGAACGGCTGGCCGAGGTCGGCGTGATCTTCTGTTCGTTCTCACACGCAGTGCAGCATCACCCGGAATTGGTCGAGCGCTACCTCGGTACGGTGGTGCCGCCGGGCGACAACTTCTATGCAGCCCTCAACTCGGCCGTGTTCTCCGACGGCTCGTTCGTCTACATCCCGGCCGGCGTGCGCTGCCCGATGGAGCTTTCGTCGTACTTCCGCATCAACGCACGCAACACAGGCCAGTTCGAGCGCACGCTGATCATTGCCGAGGCCGGCAGCCAGGTCAGCTACCTCGAAGGCTGCACGGCCCCGCAGCGCGACGAGCACCAGCTGCACGCGGCCGTGGTCGAACTCATCGCCCACGACGATGCCCACATCAAGTACTCGACGGTGCAGAACTGGTACCCGGGTGACGCGCAGGGGCGCGGTGGCATCTACAACTTCGTCACCAAGCGCGGCCTGTGTGCCGGTGCACGCTCGCACATCGCGTGGACGCAGATCGAGACCGGCTCGGCCATCACCTGGAAGTATCCGAGCGTGGTGCTGCGTGGCGACGAGTCCAGCGGCGAGTTCCACTCCATCGCGGTGACGAACCACTTCCAGCAGGCCGACACCGGCACCAAGATGATCCATCTCGGGCGCAACACGAAGAGCCGCATCGTCAGCAAGGGCATCAGCGCCGGCCGCGCGCACAACAGCTACCGCGGGCTGGTGCGCATCGCGCCCACGGCGGCCGGCGCACGCAACCACACGCAGTGCGACTCGCTGCTGATCGGGCCCGCCTGCGGCGCGCACACCTACCCCTATGTCGACGTGGCGCGCGACGATGCCGTCGTCGAGCACGAGGCGACCACCACGCGCATTTCCGAGGAGCGCCTCTTCTATTGCCAGCAGCGCGGCATCGCCCCTCAGGAAGCCACGGCGCTGATCGTCGGCGGCTTCTGCCAGGCGGTGCTGGACGAGCTGCCGATGGAGTTCGCGCTCGAAGCCAAGGCCTTGCTCGCGGTGTCGCTCGAGGGCGCCGTCGGTTGAGCCACCGACCGGACAACGAACCGAGGGCCACAGCCCATGACCGCTCCCGAAGCCCTGCTGCAAGTGCGAGACCTGCGGGTCGACGTGGCCGAGCGCAACGTGCTGAAGTCGGTGTCGCTCGACGTGCCCGCCGGGGCGCTGCTGGTGCTGATGGGCGCCAACGGCAGCGGCAAGAGCACATTGGGCCTCACGCTCGCCGGTCACCCACGCTACCGCGTCGCCGGCGGGTCGGCGCGTTTCGCCGGCCAGGACCTGCTGGCGCTGAGCCCGGAAGCACGCGCCCGGGCCGGGCTCTTCGTGTCGTTCCAGGCGCCGCCCGAGATCCCCGGCGTGAAGAACAACCTGTTCATCCGCACGGCATTGAATGCGGTGCGCGAGGCGCGCGGCGAAGCCCCGCTGGATGCCTTCGACTTCCTGGGCGACGCACGGGCAGCGGCCGCCCGGCTGGGACTGCCCGAGGCGATGCTGGGCCGGCCGGTCAACGACGGCTTCTCCGGCGGTGAACGCAAGCGCAACGAACTGCTGCAGCTCGCCGTGCTGCGCCCGCGGCTGGCGGTGCTGGACGAGGTCGACTCCGGCATGGACGTGGACGGGGTCCGTGCCGTCGTCCAGCTGGTGCAGGACCTGCGCGCGCAGGGCACCGCCTTCATCGTGGTCTCGCACTACCTCCAGTTGATCGAGTCGCTGGCCCCTGACGCGGTGCTGCGGCTGGACCAGGGCTGCATTGCCGAGACCGGCAGCCTGGCCCTGGCCACCGATATCGCCCGCACCGGCTTCGTGCGAACCGCCGAAGCGCAGGCGGCCTGACGCCATGGACGCCGCCCGCGCCGACATCCTGGCCGCCCGCCACCGGCTGAGCACGCGGGGCTGGATCCCGCGCGACGCCGAGGCCTTTCGCCACCTGCCGCCGCCGGCCGCCGAGGTGTGGCTGGGCGACTCGCCATCGGCCATCGGCTGCGCGGCGCACCCCCTCGACGGCGCCGGCTGGACGCTGCACCCGATCGGCCAGAGCCCGCAGAGCCGTGTCGATGCCCGTTGGCTGGATGCGCGTGACGCCCTGCAACGCGACGAGCTGTTCGCCGGGCTGCCGATGCCGGCTGGCCTGGACGATGCAGCGGATGCCGCGCCCTTTGCCTGGGCCCATCGTGCCTTGTGCCGGCAGGGGCTGCGCCTGCGCATCGGCGGTACAGCGGGCGCCGACCGCGGCCCGTCCGACACCGTGTGGCTGCAACTGCGCCACCAGCCGCGCACCGCCGTCGAGGCCCCGCTGCTGGTGATCGAGGTGCTCGCCGGCGTGCACTGCGTGCTGGTCGAGACACACGACCGCCAGCCGCTGTCCTGCCAGCAGCCCATCGTGCAGAACCTGCAGGCCCACATCCGGCTCGGCGAAGGCGCCACGCTGCAGCATCTTCGCATCGCCACGCCGGGCCGCGCCGACCGCATCGCCCATCACCTGCACACCTTGCTCGGCCGCGGCGCCCGCTACGAGCAGGCCTTGATCGCGTCGGGCAGCGCCTACCACCTGCAGCGCCACCTGATCGAGCTGCCGGCCGAACGGGCCCTGGCTCGCAGCGCCGGGCTGCTGCTGGCAGCCGACTCGGTGCTGGAGCACCGGGTGCGCACGGCGCACGGTGCCGCGCAGACCACCAGCGCCATCGAAGACCTGGCATTGGCCAGCGGTTCGGCGCGTGCGGTGGTCAACGCGCACACACGCATCGCGCCCGGCGCCGCCGAGGCCGAGGTGCGGCAGCGGCTCGCCGGTATTCCGACCGGCGGCCAACCCAGGCTCGTGCTGCGGCCCCACCTGGAGATCCACCACGATCAGGTGCAGGCCACCCACGGCGCCACCTGGGGCGCCCTGCCGGAAGACGCGCTGTTCTATGCGCGACAACGCGGCCTGGACGAACGCAGCGCACGCGGCCTCATCGTCGAGGGCATGGCCGGTGCATTGATGCAGCGCTGCTTCGCCGATGACGCTCTGCTGCGAGCCGTCGGCATCGACAGGCTGGTCAGCGCCGCGGTGGCCCGCCACCTGGCGCCGGACCGCGAGGCCGGCCATGGCTGAGAGGCACGCGGTCGATCACGCAGGTCTGGGCGGTGCCGGCCTTGGTGACTTGCGCGCCCTGTTTCCGGTGCTGGAAGAGACGGTCAACGGCGCGCCGCTGGCCTACCTGGACAACGCTGCCACCACGCAGACGCCGCTGCCGGTGCTCGAGGCCATGCGCCGCTTCGAGCAGCACGACCGCGCCAACATCCACCGCGGCGTGCACACGCTGAGCCAGCGCGCCACCGATGCCTTCGACCACGCGCGCGGCACCCTCAAGCGCTTTGTCGGCGCCGGTGCGGCGCACGAACTGGTGTTCACGTCCGGCACCACGGAGGCGCTCAACCTCGTGGCACACGGCCTGTCGATCTCGGGAACCTCGGCCGCAGCCATTCAGGCCGGGGACGAGATCGTCGTCAGCGGGCTGGAGCACCATGCCAATCTGGTGCCCTGGCAGCAGGCGGCGCGGCGTTGCGGGGCGCAGCTGCGCATCCTGCGGCCCGATGCACGAGGCCGCCTCCATGTCGAGGACCTGGCCCGGCTGCTGACACCCCGCACGCGGGTGTTTGCCGTGACCGCCTGCGCCAATGCCACCGGCGAGCGGCCGCCCTTCGAGGCCTTGCTGGCGCTGGCCGCCGAGGCCGGCGCCTTCACCGTGCTCGATGCCGCTCAGTCGGTCGCGCACGCGGTGCCGGAGCTGTCGGCGCTGGCCTGCGACGTCATGGCCTTCTCCGGCCACAAGATGCATGGTCCGATGGGAACAGGCGCCCTCGTCGGGCGGCGCAGCGCGCTGGAACGACTGGAGCCGCTGCGCTACGGCGGCGACATGGTGGCCTGGGTCAGCGCCACCGAGGCGAGCTTCGCCGAGCTGCCGATGCGGCTGGAAGGCGGCACGCCGAACGTGCCAGGGGCCGTGGGCCTGGCGGCGGCAGCCGAATTCATCGACCAGACCGGGCGTGCCCGGATCGACGCGCATGTGGGCGCGTTGCGCGCCCACGCTGCCGCCGGCCTGGCCACGCTGCCCGGCGTCACGGTGCTGTCGGCCGAGACCGGCGCGTCGGCCATCGTCTCCTTCGTCGCCGAGGGTGTGCACCCGCACGACATCGGCACGCTGCTCGACGAACAGGGCATTGCCGTGCGCACCGGTCACCACTGCGCGCAACCGCTGCTGGACCACCTCGGCCTGGGGCCGACCACTCGGGCCTCGTTTGCGCTCTACAACACGCATGCCGAAGTCGAGCGACTGCTGGCGGGTGTGTCCCGTGCGCTGAAGCTGCTGCGATGAACGCCACCACGTCCGCCGAACTCGACCTGTACCAGGACGTGGTGATGGACCACAAGCGCTCGCCGCGCCACTTCGGCACGCTGCCGGCGCCCACGCACCAGGCCCGCGTCCACAACCCGAGTTGCGGCGACGACCTGCAGGTGACGCTGAACGTGGCCCGGGGCCAGGTGCAGGACATCCGCTTCAGCGGGCAGGGCTGCGCGATCTGCATCGCCTCGGCCTCGATGATGGCGGAAGCGGTTTGTGGGCACGACGTGGCGCTCGCGCAGCAGTTGCAGCAGCGCTTCCGCGCGGTGCTCACCGGCGAACTCGAGCCCGAGGCGGCGCAGCTGGGCAAGCTGATCAGCCTGGCCGGCGTGCGGCGCTATCCGGGCCGCATCAAGTGCGCGCTGCTGGGATGGCACGCGCTGATGCATGCGCTGGATGAGACACCGTGAGACCGCAGCGCGAGCCGGTGGTGACCACGCGCGCCGTTCGCGTCGAGTGCGTTCCCGACGGCCGGCCGGCCGATCTGCCGCCCGGCACGCCAGCGCAGATCACGCAGGCCCTGGGCGGCTCGTTCACGCTGTGGGTCGAAGGCCAGTTGATGCGCCTGCGCGGCGCCGATGCGGACGCCATCGGCAAGCCGGTGCCCGATGCGGCTGTCGCCACCGCGGGGCCGGCGGACATCGGGCTCGAAGGGCTGCGCGGCCGGGTCTGGCAGACCCTGAAGACCTGCTACGACCCGGAGATTCCGGTCGACATCGTGGAGCTGGGTCTGGTCTATGTCTGCGACGTGCTGCCGATGGACCGCAGCCACGACGGCCAGTACCGCGTCTCCATCAAGATGACCCTGACCGCGCCGGGCTGCGGCATGGGCGAGGCGATCGCCGACGAAGTCTGCGACAAGGTGCTGGCCCTGCCCGGCGTGGCCGAAGCCACCGTGGACATCGTGTTCGACCCGCCCTGGGACCGCTCGATGATGTCCGAAGCTGCCCTGCTCGCGCTCGGCCTCTAGGAGTCTGCCGCGCAGACTCCTAGGTCTTCAGGCCCTCAGGTCACGCCGAACGAGTCCATCGCGGCGCGCGCCTGCGCCCGCCGCAGCGCCAGCGCACCCAGCAGCAGTGCCAGCAGCACCAGGCCGACGCCCGCATGGCGCTGATCGTCCTGCAGGTAGTTCACGCACAGGCGCGTCGGTGCGTCGATGTAGAGCAGCCCCGCCGTCGCCGACATCCAGGCCAGGTTGCCGACCAGGAACAGCATCAGCTCGGTGTCCATGCGGCGCCAGCTGTCCGCGAGCCACCAGCCGGCCAGCCACCAGCTGCCGATCTTGGCCGCCGCGGCGGCGGGCCACAGCAGCGTGGCGTCCAGGGCCGACGGCAGCATCCAGACCAGCGCGACACCGCTGGTCAGCGTTGCCCCGGTCCAGCCATGCCAGTCCAGCAAGCGCTGAGCGCGCAGCCACCGCCGCGACCGCAGACGGTGCAGGCACAGCCTGCTCGCCGACCAGCCGGCCATGAACAACAACGGAAACTCGCCCAGCATGTGCAGCGACATCCGGCTTTCGACGGTATGGCGCAAGGCCGGCCACAGCAGCACGAGCGGCAGCAGCACCGGCACGAGCCGCCAGATGCCGCGCCCTGGCGCGCGCAGCGGCTTCACGGCGAGGGCCGGCGCCGCGTGATCGACAGGCGCTGCGCGGCTTCGAGCGCCTGCGGCCACTGGTCGAACTCGTAGAGACCCCGCAAGCGCCCGCGCTCGTCCAGCAGGTGGATGGCGCCGTTGTGCACGAAGCCACCCGCCCCGTCCGGAACCACGACGACGCCGAGCGAGCGCAGCAACGCGCTGGCGTCGTCCTGCGTTGCGGGCACGGCCAGCGTCCAGTGCTGCGGGTCCACGCCCATGTCGGCGCCATATCGGGCGAGCCTTGCCGGATCGTCATGGTCGACGTCGAACGAGATCGACACCAGGCGCACGCCACGCTGCGTCGGATCCGTCGCCCGCCGCTCGGCCAGTTCCTGCTGCATCTGCTGGTACTCGCTGCCCAGCACGCGACAGACGCTCGGGCAACGTGTGTAGACGAAGGCGACGAGCTGGGCGGTCGGCGCAACGTCGTCATCACCCCACCAGTGCAGCACGTTGCCGTCGCTGGCGCGCAATGGCACCGGAGCCGCACGCAGTTCGCCGGCCAGTACCTGTTCCTGTCGCCGCCCTTCGAAGGTCCAGACCTCGAAGCCGTGGGTCCAGTGGGCCAGCCCCGCGACGAGCACGAACATCAGGCCGAGGCACAGCAAGGCACTGACCCGGCGCGCCACCACCTCGGCGGCCGACGCGGCTGCACGCAGGGTGACGGGGCTCGTGTTCACTTCAGCGGCATCAACTCGGCGTCGCCCTTGAACGGCTCGGTGCGTGCCGCCGTTTCCTTGCGCACCGTGGCCACGGTGTCGGCCGTCACTGGCGCGGCGGCGTTGCCCCACTGGCTGCGCACATGCGTGAGCACGGCGGCGAGCTCTGCATCCTGCAACTGGGCCCCGAAGGCGGGCATGGCGCCGTTGTAGGTGCTGCCCTTGACCGTCAACGCACCGCTGACGCCGTGCAGCACCAGGGCCGCCAGCGTCGTCTCCTTGCCTGCGACCCATTCCGAGCCCGCGAGCGGGGGAAACACCCCGGGCAGCCCGGTGCCGCCGGCCTGGTGGCAGGCCACGCAGCGCGACGCATAGATCGCCGCACCGTCCACCGCGGCGCCGGCCGACGCAGGGGCGGCGCCCAGCAGTTCGGCGCTCGAGCGGCCGTCGCCGAGTGCGGGCGCGTTGACGATGGCCGATCGGGCGATGTAGAGCACGCCGAACCCCAGCAGCAGCGCGGTCAGCACGATGACGAACCAGGGCATCGGGTTCGAGCCTTCCTGCGGCTCGGGGTTCTCTCGCTGCTGCTGGGGGTGGATCTCGGCGGGCTTCATCGGGTCGCTTCCTGCAAGGCGATGGTCATGGCTTCACCGCGGGTGCCGCGATCACCGGGTAGCTGCGATTCAGCGACTGGAGGTACTTCACGAGGTCCACGGCCTGCGGGCGCGCCACGACCACCTGGCCCGCGGGCGCGTAACCGGGCGGCAGATTCACGACCACATCGTCCCTGTCCGCCTTGGCCTTGGCCTCGAACAGGAACGGATAGCTCGGCATGATGCTGCCCGGCATGTAGGCCCGCGGCTGGTACAGATGCCCGAGGTGCCACTGCTCGCTGGGTTGGCGAACGCCGATGTTCATCAGGTCCGGGCCGGTGCGCATGGTGCCCAGCAGGTGCGGCTGGTCGTAGGCGTAGTCGCCGGCCACGGTGGCCCGCCCCCAGCCGCGCGAGAAGTCCGGTGCGAAGGCCTTGGCGCGCGGCTGCTGCGAGTGGCAGTAGACGCAGCCGTTGGCGATGTAGACCTCGCGGCCGCGCAGCTCGGCGCTGGTGTAGGGCTCGAGGCCGGGCAAGGGCGGCGCATCGTGCACCTGCAGGTAGGGCAGGACGACCAGCGCGCTGGTGGACAGCGCCAGCATCACCATGGCGCCGGAGATGAGCTTGATCTCGTTGTTCATGCCGTGGCCGCCTTGCGGAACAGTTGCCGGAACAGGGCCGGCTGGTCACGGTTCGGCCCGAAGCCCAGGGCCAGGGCGACGAAGTGCGCCGCAAACACGATGTGGCCCAGCACCATGAAGGCGCCACCGAGGCTGCGCCCCTTCAGGTAGGGCAGCGTCACCGCCACCGAGTCCATGAAGGGCCGCGCCGCGTCCAGCATCGCCAGTCCCTGCAGCCAGCCCGCGGTGGTGAGGCTCACGAAGTACAGGGCGAAGCCGCCGCTGACGAGCCAGAAGTGCGCCGTGATCAGCCACGGATAGGGCCATTCGCGCGCCGTGATGCGCGGCATCACGAAGTACATGGCCCCGAAGAACACGAAACTGACGAAGCCGTACAGGCCCAGGTGCGCATGGGCCACCGTGTAGTGCGTGAAATGGGTGACGGCATTCATGCTGCGCAGCGCCTCGAACGAGCCCTGCACGGAGCTGGCCGTGTACATCAGCCCGCCCACGCCGATGAAGCGCAGCGTCGGCGACCAGCGCAGCGCCGACAGGCGCCCCTGCAGCGTCTGGTACTGGTTCACCGTGAACGCGGCGACCGGGATGATCATCATCATGCTCTGCACGATGGACAGCGTGATCATCCATTCCGGCACCGGCCCGCCGATCAGATGGTGGCCGCCGACCTGGCCGTAGAAGAAGGCCAGCCCCCAGAAGCCGAGCAGCGACAGGTTGTACGACTGGATCGGCCGGCCGATCACCTTGGGCAGGAAGTAGTAGACCGAAGCCAGTGCCAGCGGTGTGTAGAACAGCCCCAGCACGTTGTGGCCGAACCACCAGTTCATCGCCGCCTGCTGCACGCCCTGGTGCAGACCCGGCATCTTCGCAACGACGAACAGCACCGGCAGCCAGAACAGCGCACAGGCCATGTACCAGACCGAGACATACAGGTGCTCGACGCGCCGGTTGACCAGCGTGAACACCAGTGGCAGCGCGATCAGCGCCCCGCCGACGGCAAACAGGATGCCGATCTGCCACGGGATCTCCAGCCACTCTAGGCCGTCGTTGATGCCCGCGGCGATGCTGCCCAAGCCGGCGATCAGCGCCGCGTTCCAGAACACGGCACCGACGAAGGCGAAGCGCGCACCCAGCAGCGGCGTCTTCAGCAGCCGCGGGATCACGAACATCGCGATGCCCAGGCCCGCCATCGGCGCCCAGCCGTAGGCCACGGCGTTGAGGTGGATGGTGCGGATGCGGCCGAAGGTGAGCCAGGCCTGCTGCACCAGCCAGTCGGGCTCGTGCAGCTTGATCGACGCGGTGAGTCCGGCGGCAGAGGCCACCAGCAGCCAGGCGATCGCGCAGCAGAACATGAAGAACACCAGCGGCGCGGTGGATGCGTCGGCGCGTGCGCGCTCGGCGAGTTCGTCCGCGTCGGCGCGAGTCGCATGGCCTGCGCCCGCCTTGTCGATGGCGCCTTGCAGGCTACCCTGTGCCGCTGGTGCCGCGGCGGGCTCCTCGATCCGCCCGATTTCGCCGGGCGCGAAGATCACCTCCGCGCCCTTGCTGCTGCGGTCGAACAGGCCCGTGCGCTGCGACCAGATGAAGGCCAGCAAGGCGACGAAGGACAGCACGAAGGCCGACAGCAGGATGGCAACGGTATTCATGGCGGTCAGCGGTCGATCAGCCGCAGCAGGCTCCGCCGGAGCAACAGGAGTCACCGGCGACCGCCGCCGCGCTCGTGACCTTCCTGCCGATCCGCACCCGCCACGACGCGGGTCCGGTCTCGACATAGCGCCACTCGTACTGCCCGAACGCCCGGTCCTCGAAGTGCACGCGCAGGGCTTGCGGGTCGTGGTCATTCACCAGTTCCATGGCCTGACCGGGTTGCAGCGCATCGAAGCGGGCAAAGACCAGTGCGTGGCGTTCGCGCGGTGCGATCGGGCGCAGATCGATCGTGGTGATCGGGGCGGCGAGCATGGAAGTCATCGGACGGGATCCTTGTGGGTGGGATGGGTGGAAAGCCGACAGGCCGAGGGGCCTGGCGGGCTGGCGCGTTCGCTCAGCCGTCCTTGCCGTCGCGACGCGTCCTGAGCAACCAAGGGGCGTAGACGACGAAGTAGATGGCGAAGGCGGCACACCAGGCGAGCGCCGCGCAGACCAGAAGGTGCGGCAGCCATTGCGGCATGGCCAGCGGGCCCCACACGCGCAATGCGGCTGCGGCCATCACCAGCCCGTAGGCCAGCACCTCGGCCCTCGACGCCTGAAGCGGCCGCCCCGTGTGGCCGCGCGCCGTGCGGGTGATCATGCCGATGATCAGACCACCGGTCGCACCGACCGCCAGGGCGTGCACGCCGGCCGACATGCCGATCCGGCCGAACTGCGCGAGCGCCAGCAGCCCGAAACCGACGGCGATCCAGGCGTAGGCGGCGTGCAGGATCCACAGGATCGGGCGGCTGCGCGTCTGCGCCGGCTGCCATTGCCACTGCCGGACCAGGTGCAGTGCCGCGGCCAGGGCAAAGGCCGCACCGCCGACCGCCGCCCAGACCGCACCCGGCGGCGCGACCACCCACAGCGCCAGCGCCAGCGCGGTGAACGACAGGGTCGCACGCTCCAGGGCCGGTCGGGTGGCGAGCTTCAGGCCGGGCGTGGCGCTCATCGTGAAGGCAGGTACGACGCGCCCGGCGATCACGCACTCGATCATCACGATCAAGCCCAGGCCGGCGTGCAGCGCGGTCAGCGGGGCCATCGAAACGGTCCCGATGACCGCCAGGTGGAAGGCGCCATTGGCCAACGACAGCAGCACCAGGATGCCGGCCAGCGGCAGATTGCGGCGGTTGCGGGCGCGCACCAGCAGATCGACCATCACGGCGGCCACCAGCGGCAGCAGCACCAGGTCGAGCAAGGCATAGACCGGATAGGGGCCGACCACGGCGGCAACGCGCGCGGCCGCCCACAGCAAGGCCAGCGCCCCCAGAAAGGCACCGCGCGGCGTGGCCAGGCCGGTCCAGGCCTTGCCGGCCGTCAGCAGGAAGCCGACGATGACCGCGACGGCGAAGCCGAACAGCATCTCGTGCGCGTGCCAGAGCACCGGCGGCACCGCCAGTGGCAAGCTCAGTTGCCCCAGAAAGAGCGCGATCCACAGCGGCATCGCCAGCACGGCGAACAGCGCGGCCCCCAGGTAGAACGGCCGGAACCCCAGGCGCAGCAACGGCCAGCCCGCCGGTGCCGGTGCGTCGGTGACCACGCTCGGGTGGGGTTGAAGGGGCAGTACGGGCATCGTGTGTCGGCCATCATCACGACAGGCAGGCCGTGGTGGAAGACCTTATAAAAAGCATGTTTGATGCATCTTAAGGGCCGGCCCGGTCAAAAACAATAAACTAGATGCCTCTTTAGGGGTATCCATGCGTCTGGCCGAATACACCGACTACACCTTGCGCGTGCTGATGTACTGCGCGGCCCGCCCGCAGCAGTTGGTGACCATCAGCGAACTGGCCGATCGCCACGCGGTGTCCAGGAATCACCTGATGAAGATCGTCACCGATCTCGGCCGCCAGGGTGTCCTGGAGACAACACGCGGCCGCGGCGGCGGGCTTCGCCTGAAGAAGGATCCGTCCAGGATCCGCATAGGCGACGTGGTGCGCGCCTCCGAGACCGACTTCCGCCTGGTCGAGTGCTTCGACCCGGGCAGCAACCAGTGCACGCTGACGCCGTCGTGCCGGCTGAAGGGTCTGTTCAACGCCGCGTTGCGGGCCTACTTCAAGGAGCTCGACGGCATGACCCTGGCCGACATGGTGGTGCCCGTATCGGCACCCGCCTCGGATCGCGCCATGTCGCTGCGTGGTCGCGCGGGGGTCGCACCGGTGGCGGCGCCACCAAGCCTTCGCAAGACCGTCAGGACCGGGAAGTCCGATGCGTGAGCGCACCGCACCCGCGACGCCTCTCGACCTGCCCGGGCACTCCGCGCCGGCCGTCGGCTTCGAAGTGCCGCTGGAGATGCTGGCGGCCTGTCACGGCCGCGTGCAAGCCCAGTGCGCCACGCTGCGGCGTCTCGCCGCGCACCTGGCCCGGCAGGGGGCCGACCGACAGGCGCAGGACGCCGCAACTGCCCTGATGCGCTACTTCGATACCTCCGCCGTGCATCACCACGCGGACGAGGAGGTGGATCTCTTCCCGGCGCTCATCGAATCCATGGCCGGGTCCGACGCCGTCTGCCTGCGCGAGCTGACGGCGTCGCTGGCCGCCGAGCACCGAGTACTCGAACAGCGCTGGCGCGCCTTGCACCACCGGCTGGAGCAGGTGGCACGCGGAGTCGCGGCAACCCTGCCGGACGACGACGTGCATGACTTCATCGAGCTGTACGAGCGGCACATCGCACGCGAGGAAGCCGAACTGCTGCCGATGGCCGGGCGGCTGCTCGGCGATGCCGAACTGGACCGCATCGGGCAGGCGATGCGCGCCCGCCGGGGCGCCTTCGAACTCACCGGGCTGCCCGACTCTTCCCCTGCCTGACGCCTCGCGTCGGGCCCCTTCACCGAGCCTCCAAGGAACCGTCATGTCACAAGCTCATCTGCACTTGTCCCCCGACGCCATCTATCCGTTCGACGCCCGCGGCGTGGCCAAGCGTTTCCGACACGCTGCCATCTTCGGCGCACTGGACAGCTTGCAGGCGGGCGAGACCATGCGCTTCGCCAACGACCACGACCCGCTGCCGCTGCTGTCGCAGATTGCGCAGCGCTATGGCGATCGCATCAGCGTGGAGTACCGCCAACGCGAGCCCGGCGCCATCGTGATCGACTTCCGCGTGCAGTGAGCGGGTTGGCAGGATGGGGCGGCCGTGCGGGCCAGGTCAGGTCGCGCGCCGCACCATCATCTCCTTGATCTTGCCGATGGCCAGGGCCGGGTTCAGTCCCTTGGGGCAGACGTCGGTGCAGTTGAGGATCGTGCGGCAGCGAAACAGCCGGTACGGGTCCTGCAGGTTGTCGAGCCTCTCGCCGCTGGCCTGGTCCCGGCTGTCGACCAGGAAGCGATAGGCCTGCAGCAGGCCCGCCGGGCCGACGTACTTGTCCGGGTTCCACCAGTAGCTCGGGCAGGCACTGGAGCAGCAGGCGCACAGGATGCACTCGTACAGCCCGTTGAGCTCATCTCGCGCCTCGGGTGACTGCAGGCGTTCCACCTCAGGCGGCGGATCCTCGTTGACGAGCCAGGGCCGGATGGAGTGGTACTGCTTGAAGAAGCCGGTCATGTCGACGAACAGGTCGCGGATCACCGGCAGACCCGGCAGGGGCTTGAGCACCACGGTGTTCGGAAGCGAGCGCATGTTCGTGATGCAGGCGAGTCCGTTCTTGCCGTTGATGTTCATGGCGTCGGAACCGCAGACGCCTTCACGACAGGAGCGCCGGAAGCTCAGGGACGGATCGATGGCCTTCAGCTTGATCAGCACATCGAGCAGCATGCGGTCCTCCTGTTCGATCTCGAGGTCGTACGTCTGCATGCGTGGCAACGCGTTCTGGTCCGGGTCGTAGCGGTAGATCTGGAAACGATGCATCACCAACACTCCGCAGCAACGGTGCGCGCCCGTCGGGTGAGCCCACTGTAGCGCCGCGGGCCTGCTGCGGGTTCGGGGCCGACGGATCGTCGTGCCCGCCCCCATGGGCTCCAGGACGCGACTACGCCGCGCCGACCCATGCGGGTTCTGATGCCCTGCGGGGCTTGACCGCCAGGCCCAAAGCTTTAAGATGCACATGCAATGACTCTTTTGCTCGCCGATCCGTTCACCGAGCCATTGGCAGACCTGCCATGAACAGCCCTGCGCCCGAACCCGCGCTCGCCTCGCGTGATGAGGTGCTGGTGGCACTGAACGAACTGCTGGAGGCCGAACGTGCAGGTGCGCGGGTGGCCATGGAGACGGCGCGCGACATGCCGCCGGGCGCATTGACCACGCTGCTGCAGGACGTCCACAAGGATGAGGTCCGTTGGTGCGGCATGCTGATGCGCACCATCCAGGCGCTGGAGGGCACACCGTCCAGCGCGACGGGTGCGTTCTGGGGCAAGGCCATGGCGATCCCCGACCTCGAGCAGCGGCTGAGCTTCCTCAACCGCGGCCAGGCCTGGGTGGTGCGCCGCCTGGAGGCGCTGATTCCGCGTGTGCCGGACGCACAGGTCCGGAGCGATCTTGCGCTCATGCTGGAGGCGCACCACAGGAACATCGAGCGGGTCGACGCACGGCGCGGGTGAAGGCACATAGTGGTCAAGAAGTTCCCCATCCACCCCAAGCACCCCGAGCGCATCTGCTGGGGTTGCGACAAGTATTGCCCGGCGGATTCGCTGATGTGCGGCAATGGCAGCGTGGCGACGCCGCATCCCTCCGAACTGTTCGGTGAAGACTGGATGTCGTGGGGTCTGGATGCCGGCAAGCCCGATCCACCGGCGCCGCCGGAGGCGCCTGAGTGAATCGGCAATCGCGACGTGATTGACCGTGGCACCGAAGCGGGCATCCTGGAACGACGCGAAGTCCTGCGGTGGCGCAAGTCAGGGCGACTGCGCTTGAATGCCGGCCGTCTCACACCGGGACACCAGCGAGACAACACCACGGTGCTTGCCCTGACGACGCTCGGCCAGCTCAGGCACGGTGGCCCATCGTCGGCCTGGATGGCCCTGGACCATCGGGCCATCATCACGTGGAGTCCGCCGCGCCCGCCATCGGTCGTCACCCACCCATGAGACTGAACGTCCTCTCGGATCTGCACCTGGGATTCGGTGCGATGGATTGGCCGGTCAACGATGCCGACATGGTCGTGCTGGCCGGCGACATCTCGCGCCCGCGCGAAGCGATCGCCTGGGCCCTGAAGTTCGACAAGCCCGTGCTCTACGTGCCCGGCAACCATGAGTTCTATGGCAGCAGCATCGACGCGGCGCTCGAGGAACTGCAGCGCCTCGGCGCGGGCACCCAGGTGCAGGTCCTGGACGACCGCGAACTCGTCCTGGGCGGGGTACGCTTCCTGGGCAGCACCTTGTGGACCGACTTCGAGCTGTTCGGCGACCCACGGCAGCGCGCCGCGGCGAAGTCCGAGGCGCGGCGTCTGATTCGGGACTTCAGCCGCATCCGAACCCGCGAGTCGTCGCCCGAGATCTTCACGCCGGAGGACTCGGTGCGTCTGTTCAGACGCCACTCGGCCTGGTTGGAGAGCCGCCTGGCCGACGTCCATGCCGGGCCCACGGTGGTGATCACGCACCACGCACCGTCGCGCCACAGCATCCACCCGCGCTTCGCCGATTCGCTGCTGAATGCCTGCTTCGTGTCCGACGCCGCGCACCTGCTGCGCGCAGACCGGGTGTCGCTGTGGATTCATGGCCACACCCACGACAGCTTCGACCACCTGGTCAACGGTACCCGTGTCGTGTGCAATCCGCGTGGTTACGCCCGCGGCGGCGTCAACGAGAACCCGGCGTTCGATGCGAACTTCATCGTCGAGGTGTAGGCGCCGAGCGTCCCGAGCCGTCCCTCGCCTGGGCCGGCCAACGATGCCGGCCGCACACGCGGGAATGAAATGGCCGCGGACCGCATCTAACGGAGCATCGTTCCCTTCCACGACGCGGAGGTTTGCATGCGCGGCGCACTTCTGGCAACAGCCACGACCCTGAACGACGACACGGCCGACGCGGCGCTCGCGGCGCGCGCCGCCGAGGGCGACGAGGTGGCCTTCGAACGCATCATGAGGCGGCACAACCGCATGCTGTTCCGCACCGCCCGCAGCATCCTGAAGAGCGATGCCGAGGCCGAGGACGCGCTGCAGGAGGCCTACCTGCGTGCCTGGCGGGCGCTCGGCAGTTTCAGGTCCGAGGCACGCCTGTCGACCTGGCTGGTGCGCATCGTCATCAACGAGGCGCTGGGTCGCCTGCGCCGCCGTGGCGCGCAATTGCTGGCCTTCGACGCCACGATCGATCTTGCGGACGTCAGCTTGGAGAACCTGATGGAAGGCAACCCGGACGATCGGCCCGACCGCGCGGCGATGCGCTCGGAAGTGCGCGCGTTGATGGAAGCCTGCATCGACGCCCTGCCGGAGGCGTTTCGCACGGTGTTCGTGCTGCGTGCGGTCGAGGAAATGAGCGTCGAGGAGGTGTCGGCGGCGCTGGGTTTGCCGGAAGCCACGGTGCGCACGCGCTTCTTCCGTGCCCGCGGCCTCCTGCGCGAGGGTCTGGCCCGGGATGTCGATCACGCCCTGGCCGACGCCTTCTGCTTCGACGGTGCACGCTGCGACCGCATCGTGTCGGTCGTGATGGCCAGGCTGAACGACCGCACGGGCGTGGTCGGAAGCTGACGCGAGCAGGGCGTGACCCCGCCGCGCGCTCGTTGCCGACGCCCGGACTAGGCGCCGACCTGATCGCATCGGCTGGTCGACCGCGATGAACAGACTGCTCGGGGCGATCGGCGACCGCCTCGCCGCCTACCTGCTCGCACCCAGGCCGCACGGGGCGATGGTGGCGACCGTCGCGCCGGAATTGCTCGAGGCGACGTTGCACCCCGGCGACGTGTTGCTGGTCGAAGGCGAATCGCGCGTCAGCATGGCGATCAAGGTCCTGACGCAGTCGAACTGGTCGCATGCCGCGCTGTTCGTCGGCAGCGGATGGCCGGGAGGCGCTGCAGGGCCCGAGCCGCTGACCTTGATCGAGGCCGATCTCCGGGCCGGCGTGCGGGCTGTCCCGCTCAGCACCTATGCCCACATGCATACGCGGATCTGCCGGCCGGTCGGGCTCGCGACGCAGGAGGTCGCGCAAGTCGTCGGCTTCGTGGTCGGCCGGCTCGGCCAGCGCTACGACCTCAAGAACCTGCTCGACCTGGGGCGCTACCTGCTGCCTGCGCCCCCGGTGCCCTTGCGCTGGCGCCGGCGCATGATCGCCTTCGGCAGCGGCGATCCGTCGCGTGCGATCTGCTCGACCTTGATTGCCGAGGCCTTCCAGTCCGTGCATTACCCGATCCTGCCCGAGGTCACGTTCGAGGACAGCGTCGACGGGGCGGGCGTGCATTGCCGGCGCGAGCTGCTTCACATCCGTCATCACAGTCTGTACGCGCCCAGGGACTTCGACATGTCGCCCTATTTCGACGTCGTGAAGCCGACGTTGCGGCCCGGGTTCGACCCGCATGGCCTCTCTTGGGAAGACGCTCCCGGCGCCGGGCCGGAACGCCGTTGACGCCCGGGCCATCGAATGGGCTCACTCACCCCTTCAGGAGCTCGTGATGTCCTTCTTGCAGATGCCTTCCCCGCTCGCCGCCCGGCGCCTGTTCCTCGGCCGGACCGGAGCGACGCTGTCGGGTGCGGCCGTGGCGCTTCTCGCCGGCAACGATGCGCTCGCCACCCAGGCCGGCGGCGCCGGCACCCAGGACGTGCAGATCCTCAACACCGCCCTCGGCGCCGAGCTCGAGGCGATCGCCGCCTACCAACTGGGCGCCGAGAGCAAGCTGCTGCAGCCCGGTGTGCTGGACCTCGCGCTGCGCTTCCAGGGGCATCACAAGGAACACGCCGACCTGCTCGCCAGGACGGTGTCCAAGCTGGGCGGCAAAGCCGTGCTGGCCAAGGCCAGGTACGACTTCCCGGTCGAGCAGCTCACGTCGCAGGCCGACGTGCTGAAGTTCGCGGCCGGGCTCGAGCAGGGTGCCGTCAGCGCTTACCTGGGCGCCGTGCCCTTGTTCGGCCACCGCGACCTGGCCAAGGCGGCCGCCAGCATCCTGGGTGACGAGGCCATGCACTGGGCCATCCTGCGTCAGGCCCTGGGCGAGGCGCCAGTGCCTGCGGCCTTCATGTCATGACGCATCGCGCGCGGGTGATCGCCGTTGCGCTCGTGCTGGGCGGACTCGGCGCGGCGCCTGCCGCGCTGGCCACGCCGGACGCGCAGCGCGGCGAGACGATCTATGCACGCTGCGCTGCCTGCCATGCGCTCGCTTTCGACCGTGTCGGGCCGCGGCATTGCGGCCTGTTCGGCCGGCGTGCCGGCAGCGTGCAGGGTTTCGCATACTCGCCGGCCATGAAGCAATCGGCGATCGTCTGGGACGAGCAGGCGCTCGACCGCTTCCTGGCAGCACCGCTGAAGGCGATCCCCGGCACGACGATGACCTACGACGGCATCGCTGATCGCCTGGAGCGCGCCGACCTGATTGCCTACCTGCGGCAGGTCGACCGGACGCCGGCCTGCCGCGGGAGCCGGCCTCTGCAACGGTGAAGGCAATGGTTCAGCGTGCGGGCCCAACGAGCGAGACACTGAGTCGGCTGCTGCAGGACGTGCGGGCGTGCACGATCTGCGCGCCGCACCTGAGCGTGCCGCCGCGTCCGGTGCTGCAGGCGGCGGGAGGGGCACGCATCCTGATCGCGGGGCAGGCACCGGGGCGCAAGGTCGCCGCCAGCGGGATCCCGTTCGACGACGCCAGCGGCGAACGGCTGCGTGAGTGGATGGGCATCGACAGGTCGTCGTTCTACGACCCCGGCGTCGTCGCCATCCTGCCGATGGGCTTCTGCTATCCGGGCCGAGGTCGCTCGGGCGACCTGCCCCCGCGCCCCGAGTGCGCCGCCACCTGGCGGGCGCGTCTGCTGGAACAACTGCCGTCGATCCGGCTGACGCTGGTGATCGGCGCCTACGCGCAGGCCTGGCACTTGAAGCCGGGCACCGGCGCGACGCTGACGGCGGCCGTGAGGGCCTGGCGCGGGCATGGGGCGCAGGTCCTGCCGCTGCCGCACCCGAGCCCGCGCAACAACGGCTGGCTGCAACGCAACCCCTGGTTCGAGGCCGAGGTGCTGCCCGAGTTGAAGGCGCGCGTGAGCGCGCTGCGCGGCAAGTAGGCCCACGGGCTGGCTGTCACGCTTTGCCGCCTGGCGGCATCCAAGGAGGGGCCTCGCCGGAAGTGCCGTCACGTCGATGGCCCGAGCGCCCTCTTTCTTGCCCCAAGGACCCCGCCATGAACAAGCCGATCAGCCTCACGCCGCGTCGAACTCGCGTGCCCGCCATGCACCTTGCGCCGCACCGCGCGACGATCCCCGCGCTGCGCCTGCTGGGCACCTGCGCCGTCACCGCCGTCCTTGCGACCGCATGCGGTGGATCCGCCGACGACACGACTGCCGACCAGGCCGCACTGGTCGAGCAGGGTCGCCAGATCTTCCGCTACGAAACCTTCGGCGACGAGGCCAGGTGGACCGATGCCCTGCGCATGCACGAGGTGATCAGCGCTGCGGTCGACCCCGTGACCGCGCTGTCGGTCGGCCTGAAGGTGGATGCCCAGGCGCTGCCTGCCGCCGTGGCCGACGGCATCCGGGACGGATCGATCGACCTGACCCGGCCGGCCACCACGGTCGCGTTGCTCAAGCTCGATGCGGTGGTGGGTCTCAAGGCCGAGGTCGAGACGGTGAACGGCCAGGACGTTCTCAAGCGCGTCGGCATCACCTGCGCGCTGTGCCACTCGACGGTGGACGACTCGTTCGCCCCCGGCATCGGCAATCGGCTCGACGGCTGGCCCAACCGCGACCTGGACCCCGGCGCCATCATGGCGTTGTCACCGGCGCTCGATGCGGCAGCCAGGCAGCTGTTCAATTCCTGGGGCAAAGGCAAGTTCGACCCGCGGCAGAACATCGATGGTCTGAGCAAGCCGGTGGTGATTCCGCCGGCCTACGGCCTGCAAGGCATTCACAGCGTCACCTTCACCGGCGACGGCCACGAGCTGGCCTACTGGAACCGCTATGTGGCGGTGGCCGAGATGGGCGGGCTGGGCACGGTGGTGGAGCCACGCCTGAACCTGAACCTCACCAACGGCACCGAGGACCGCGTGTCGAGCCGGCTGCCGGCACTGCAGGCCTACCAGTTGTCGCTGGCTGCCCCGGCGGCGCCGGCCGGCAGCTTCGATGCGGCCGGCGCTGCGCGCGGCAGACTGGTGTTCGAAGGAGTCGGCGGCTGCGCGACATGCCACAGCGGCCCGCTCTTCACGGACGCCAACACGCGCCTGCACCCGCCGGGGGACTCGATGGCGGAACCCGAGTCGCCGAGCTACGCAGCGCGGTCTGCCACGAAGCAGTACCGTACCCCGCCTCTCAAGGGTGTGTGGCAGCACGCGCCGTATTTCCACGATGGCTCGGCGGCCAGCTTGATCGACGTGGTTCGTACCTACGACCGCAAGCGCAATCTGGGGCTCACGCCGCAGCAGGTGACCGACCTGAGCGAGTACCTCAAGTCCTTGTGAATTGTCTGCGCAGCGTGCCAACAGGCGCTCGGACGGCGAAGGCAGGCGCCGATTGACCTTGTCGCGCCTTGGCACGCCGTTCCCGGGCGTCCACATGGCGGACGCTCACCGAGTGCTGCTCCGGCCGAGCGCTGACTCCGGCCTGATGCAAACCGGCGCAAGGCCAGGTCAATCGCGCCCGACCCAGCGCAGTTCCGAGGCCTTGAGGTGGCTGCGCATCGCGGCCTGTGCGCTGAGCGGGTCGCGCGCCGCCAGCGCATGCACGATGGCCTCGTGTTCCTTCAGCGCGGCGGCCCAGGTGCGGGTGCTCTCGTAGCGCGAGCTGATCTTGGCCGACAGCGGACTGTTGCGCTCGTCGAACAGGTCGCCCACCAGGCGCGCCATCACCGAGTTGCCCGCCAGCTCGGCCAGCATCAGGTGGAAGCGGCGGTCGAACTCCAGCGGCGAGCGGCGCCTGGTGATCTCCTCGCGCATGCCCTCGACGATGTCGCGCAGCCGCGCCAGCGCGGCGGCGTCGATGCGGGCACAGGCCAGCACGACGATCTCGCCCTCGATCGCCGAGCGGGCCTGCATCAGCTCGGTCGGGCTCTCGCCGAGCGCGGCGGTGCGCCGCGGCGGCGGCTCCTGCACGGTGTTGACGTAGACCCCCGAGCCGCCGCGGATCTCGACGCTGCCCTCGATGTCCAGCGCGATCAGCGCCTCGCGCAGCGACGGGCGCGACACGCCGAGCTGCTGCGCCAGATCGCGTTCCGGCGGCAGGCGCGTGCCGACCTCGAAGCCGCCACGCTGGATCATCTCGCGGATCTCGTCGGCCACCTGCTGATACAGGCGGCGCGATTCGACGGGGCGGGGAGAGACTGGCATGGCGAGAGCTTACCCGCTCGCGCGCAGGCGCCTCGCATCCAAGCGACGCTGCGATCGATCGCCGGACATCGTGCGGCGCTTGCCGGCCATGAGCTGCCGCCCGCGAGCGGCAGCTGTACGCATCTGTTGATTGGCCGGGAGCCTGCGGCACAACGGACTGCCTCTTCTTCAGAGTTTTTGGGGCCAGTCTGCACCGCCTGCATCTCTTCGCCAACCTGGCGGGCCAATGGTCAGGGTGAACGCTTGCCAAGGCACAAGATAGGCTCATGGAAGTTCAAGCTTACGGCTGCGCGGTGCGAGCCGGGTCGCGCACCAGCTTGGACAGCTCACCGAGGCCGACCGGCGGTACGGCCAGCCACGGCAGCGCATAGAGCCTCTGCGCGAGACCGACGGACATGCGCTCGATCTGCTGGCATTCGCCAGCCAGCCGGGACCGAAGCAAGGGGTCGTGCGTGCCCGCTGCCAGCACGCTCTTGTTGAGCACCCAGGCATATGGCTCTATGCGGGCGCGTCGCAGGTCGTCCTGCAAAGCGGCCGCCTGCGACACCGGCGTCACCTCGGGCAAGGTCACGAGAATGATCTTCGTGTAGGCAGCGTCCTGCAGGCGCATCAGCGGCGTGACGATGCGTGCCGCGCCGTGGCCTTCGAACTCGCGCGCCATCTGCCGGTGGTAGGCGCCCGTCGCATCCATCAGCAGCATCGAGTGCCCGGTCGGCGCGGTGTCCAACACGACGAAGGCGCTGCGACCTTCGCTGACGATGCGCGAAAAGGCGTGAAACACCGCCACCTCTTCCGTGCAGGGCGACTTCAGGTCTTCCAGCAGCAGCGCCCGCTCTTGCTCGTCGAGCTGGGGCGACTTGGCGGCCATGATCTTGTCCACGTAGCGCTGGGTCTCGACTTTCGGGTCGATGCGGCTCACCTTCAGGCCCGGCAGATCGCCGTTCAGCGTGCCAGCCAGGTGGGCCGCAGGGTCGGTGGTGCTCAGGTGAACGGTCTTGCCTCGCTGCACGAGCCCGATTGCCAACGCGGCAGCGATGGTGGTCTTGCCGACACCACCCTTGCCCATCACCATGATCAAGCCGTGCCCGGCGGCGGCGAGTTCATCCGCCAGTTCGGCCAACCCTGGGAGCGGATCGTTCGCAGCGACCGGATCCGTGGCGGGAAGTCCCAGCGATGCGGCGCCGGGCGGCAGCAGCGCACGCAGCGCCGGCAGGCCCACCGTGTCGAAGGCCCGCAGCGGCACGCGGTCCTGAGGCAGCCGGCGCAGCGCCGAGGGCATGTCGTCGAGCGCTTCCCGGCCCAGGTCCTCGATGGCGCAGGCCACGGCATCGGTGCGGTCGCTCGCGTGGAAGATGCCGTTGATGGCCAGGCGCTGGTTCTCCAGGCCCAGTTCCTTCAGTTCGACCGACGTACGCGCCGCCTCGTCGATGGCTGCAGGGTCGGGCCGGGTCACGAGCACCACGGTGGTCTGCGCCGGATCGCTGAGTGCGGCGAGTGCGGCCTTGAACCGGACTTCCTGCATTTTCAGGCCCGAATGCGGACCGAGACAAGAGGCCCCCCGGTCGTTGCCGCTCAGGAAGCCGGTCCAGGCCTTCGGCAGGCTGAGCAGCCGAAGCGTGTGCCCCGTGGGCGCCGTGTCGAAGACGATGTGGTCCCAGGCTGCTGCGCCATCGGCCAGCAGCGACGAGAACTCGTCGAAGGACGCGATCTCGGTCGTGCAGGCACCGGACAGTTGCTCGCGAACCGTCGACCGTTCTTCTTCCGTCGCACTCGCGTCCATCTGGGCCAGTACGCGCTGTCGGTACGACTCGGCGGCATTGCCAGGATCGATGTTCAGCACCGACAGGCCGGGTGCGCCGGGCACCGGCACCGGCGTGTTGCGCAGTTCGATGCCCAGCATCTCGTCCAGGTTGGACGCAGCGTCGGTGCTCACGAGCAGCACCTTCTTGCCGGCGTCGGCGAGGGTCAGCGCTGCGGCGGTCGAGAGCGAGGTCTTCCCCACGCCACCCTTGCCGGTGAAGAAGAGGTGCCGCGTGGCCTGTTCGACGAACCCGATGCCGGCCGGCTTCAGCCAGGACTGCACGACTTCATGCGATGGGATGCCGCCGCTGTGCACCACCCGGTCGGCGATGACAACGGCCGGCGTGGCGTGTACTCCATGAGCCCGGATGGCGTCGGGGCTCTCGACCTTGACGATCTCGACCTCGATGCCCGCATCGCGCGCTGTCCGTTCGATGATGCCGATCGTGCTGCGGCACTTGCTGCAGCCCGATCCCAGAACCTTGATCTGCATGGGCTTGTCCTCCGAGTGGACTGTGCGCCGCCTGCCGGAGGAGCACTTGACTTCCGTCAGCGTGCGGTGGACCGGGCGAACAGCGTCGCGTCGATATTGGGCAGGCTGTCGTCAGCGTCGCTCATACCAGCCCTTGCTCTGGTTCACCACGCGAACGACCAGCAGCATCACCGGCACTTCGATCAGCACGCCCACCACTGTGGCCAGCGCCGCGCCGGACTCGAACCCGAACAGGCTGATCGCCGCCGCCACCGCCAGCTCGAAGAAGTTGCTGGCACCGATCAGCGCCGAGGGGCAGGCCACGCTGTGCGACTCACCGAGCCGACGGTTCAACAAGTAGGCCAGGCCCGAGTTGAACAGCACCTGGATCAGGATGGGCACCGCCAGCATCGCGATCACCAGCGGCTGCTTCAGGATCGCCTCGCCCTGGAAGCCGAACAGCAGCACCAGGGTGACCAGCAGCGCGGTGATCGACCAGGGACCGGTCTTGGCCAGCGTGGCATCGAACGCAGCCTGGCCGCGCGCCAGCAGCGCCTTGCGCCAGAGCTGCGCGATCACCACCGGGATCAGGATGTACAGCACGACGGAGGTGATCAACGTGTCCCACGGCACCGTGATCGACGAGAGCCCGAGCAGCAGCGCGACGATGGGCGCGAAGGCGAACACCATGATCGTGTCGTTCAGCGCCACCTGGCTCAGCGTAAACAGCGGGTGGCCGTTGGTCAGCCGGCTCCACACGAACACCATCGCCGTGCACGGCGCAGCGGCCAGCAGGATCAGCCCGGCGATGTAGCTGTCGGCCTGCCCCGCTGGCAGGTAGGGCGCGAACACGTGGCGGATGAAGATCCAGCCCAGCAGCGCCATCGAGAAAGGCTTGACCGCCCAGTTGACGAACAGCGTCACGCCGATGCCGCGCCAGTGCTGCTTCACCTGGCTCAGGGCGCTGAAGTCCACCTTCAGCAGCATCGGGATGATCATCACCCAGATCAGCAAGCCCACCGGCAGGTTGACCTGGGCGATCTCCATCTTGCCGATGGCCTGGACCGGGCCGGGCAGCAGCTGCCCCAATCCGATGCCGGCGACGATACAGAGGAAGACCCAGACGGTCAGGTAGCGTTCGAAGACGCTCATGGGCGCGGGCGCCACGGAGCGTGCGTCCAGCGTGGTCGTGTTCATGGTCTTGTGCTTCGTCGCTCAGCTCTTGCCGATCTCGATCAAGGCCGCCTGCAGTCGCTGCCGGTCCAGGGTTTCGAGGGGCAAGGCCAGCAGCTGCAGCATGCGGAAGCCGATGGCCTGGCGCGTCAGTTCGAACGCGCGGCGCTTGCCTTCTTCGCCGCCTTCGGCGTTCGACGGATCGGGGTAGCCCCAGTGCACCTTCACCGGCTGCCCGCCAGTGCCGCCGAAGAACACGGGGCACTGTTCGGCTGCCGCGCTGTCGCAGACGGTGATCACGATGGACAGCGGCGGCGCGCCGTCCTGGCTGAACTCGTCCCAGCTCTTGCTGCGACAGCCGCTGGTGTCGACGCCGGCGTTGTTCAACGCTTCGAGCGCGAACGGATTGATGCGGCCGCTTGGGGCGCTGCCGGCGCTGTATGCCTTGACATCCTTGCCGAGGCGGCGCGCCAGATGGTTGAGCATGCCCTCGCTCAGCACGCTGCGCGCCGAGTTGTGGGTGCAGAGGATCAGGACATGGGTCGTCATCGTTCAGCGGCTTCCGATGTCCTTGATCTCCTTCTGGATGGCCATGCGATCGAGCGTGGCCAGTGGCAGCGAGAGCATGAGTTGGATGCGACGCTTCAGGGTGATGAAGGTGTCAAGGAAAGCCTTCTCCTGCGCAGCCTGTTCTCCCTCGACCGCCGCAGGGTCGGGCATGCCCCAGTGCGCCGTCATCGACTGGCCAGGCCACACGGGGCAGACCTCACTTGCAGCCTGGTCACACACCGTGAAGACAAAGTGCAGCGCGGGCGCATCCGGGCGCGCGAACTCCTCCCAGCTCTTGCTGCGGAAGCCGTCTGTCGGGATCCGGTGCGCGGCGAGCGTCTTGAGCGCCAGCGGGTGCACCGAACCCTTCGGCTGGCTGCCTGCCGAGTAAGCGACGAACCGTCCTGCGCCGAGTTCGTTCATCAAGCCCTCGGCCAGGATCGATCGCGCCGAGTTGCCCGTGCAGATGAACAGCACGTTGTAGGTGTTGTCCTTCATCACGTCTCAGCAGCAGCCGTTCGACGACTTCACCGCGATGCCGATGGGCTTGCCGCGCGGCGCAGGGGTGCAGCAGGCGGACGACTCCACCGCGGCGGCAGGCGCCTGCGCGCAACAAGCGGACGCGGCTTCAGTCGCCTGACGCTCGTTGAAGACCGGAATGTCGCCCAGCGTGTGGAAGTGCTCCCAGGCGATGCCTTGCGGGTCGGTGACCCAGTGCTTCTCGCTGCGCGCGTAGCAGCAGGTGGTCTGGCCCTCGTCCAGCAACGCCATGTCGGCTGCCTCGGCGCGCGCCTTCAAGTCCGCGAGTTCCTCAGGGTCGTCGGTCTGGAAGCCGAGGTGGTCGATGCCGGCCTTGGCGCCTCGCGTCGAGATGGCGAAGTTGATGCGTGGGTCTTCCAGCATCCACTTGGCGTAGTCGGCCTCGACGCGGGTCGGGGACGCCGCAAAGAGCTTGGAATAGAAGGCGATGCTCTGGGAGAGATCGTCGACGTGAAGGTGGACATGGAATCGCTTCATGGTGGGCTCCGGGTCAGCAGGTGGTACGGCGCTTCGCGCCGCTGGGCGCACAGGACTTGCCCATGCAGCAGTGGTCGGTGAGGTAGGACAGCAACTCGTTCATCTGGTCGAGCGCCGGCCGGTAGTGGAGGTTGCGGCCTTCGCGCTCGACGCTCACCAGACCGGCATGCATCAGCTCCTTCAGATGGAAGGACAGCGTCGAGCCGGGGATGTCCAACATCGCCGACAGCGCACTCGGTGTCATGCCATCCGGACCGGCACCGACCAAGGCACGGAAAACGCGCAGTCGCGCCTCTTGGGCAAGTGCAGCCAGGGCAAAGACGGCAGACTTTTCATTCATGTTTCCAAGGATATAGAAGTATCGCGGGATGTCAAGCGGAGGCTGCGCATGCTCGGGCCCGTCTGCAAGCGAGCGCGTCTCCAGATGGTCAAGCTCCTGCTCACCGTCCGCTTGCAGAACGGCTGGTGGGATGCTGGTGGGACCGCTAAGGGTCGACAGCTGCCGCCCGCATCCAAGCAATCGAACGCAGACTCGCATCAGGCCTCGCGCGGCAGCTCCAGCGTGGCCGCGAGGCCGCCCTCGGCGCGGTTGCACAGCTCGACGCGGCCGCGGTGGGCCTCGGCTACCGCCTTGACGATCGCCAGGCCGAGGCCCATGCCGCCGGTGCTGCGCTGGCGCGAGGACTCGATGCGGTAGAAGGGCAGCAGCACCTTGTCGAACTCCTCGGGCGGGATGCCCGGGCCGCGGTCGAGCACGCCGATGCGCACGCGCTGCGCGTCGGCGTCGAGCTGCACGTCGGCGCGGTGGCCGTACTTCAGCGCGTTGTCGATCAGGTTGTTCACCGCGCGGCGCAGCGCGTGGGGCCGGCAGTGCAGGCGCACCTTGCGCTCGCTGGCGAAGCTCAGCTCCCGGCCGGCGGCCGAGAACAGCGTCGGCACGCTGCGAAAGCGCAGCGGCGGCGGCTCGGCGAAGCCGACCGGGCGGCCCAGGTCGGCGTAGTCGTCGCACAGCGACTGCAGCAGCGCGCCCAGGTCGACCAGCTTGCGCGGCTCGTCGCGCACGTCGTGCGCGAGGAAGGCCATGGCCTCGGCCAGCAGCTCGTCCATCTCGTCGAGGTCGCGCAGCATCAGGCGCTGCAGCTCGGCGTCCTCGCGCACGAACTCGACGCGCAGGCGCAGCCGCGTGGCCGGCGTGCGCAGGTCGTGCGACACGGCGGCCAGCATGCGGGTCTGGTCGGCCAGCAGCTCGGCGATGCGCTCGCGCAGGTGGTTGAAGGCCTGCGCCATCACGCGCGCCTCGAGCGGGCCGCGCTCGGGCAGCGGCGGCTCGCGCACGTCCGCCCCCTGCTGCTCGATGGCCGCGGCCAGCTCGCCGATCGGCGCCACCAGCCGGCCCACCGCCCAGCCGGCCAGCGCCAGCAGCGGCACGGCGGCCAGCAGCCAGGCCAGCCAGGCACCTGCCGGGGCGGGCGGCAGGCCCAGCAGCAGGCCGGCCAGCAGCAGCAGCGCGGCCAGCGTCAGCGCCAGCAGGCCCAGCAGCCGCGCGCGCAGGCTGCGCGGCACGCCGCGCGAGAGGGTGTCGCGCCAGCGTGGCATCGCACCCTCAATGGGGCGGCGCCACCAGCAGTTCGGCCGGCCGGCGCGAGACCTCGGCGCAGAACTGGTAGCCCTCGCCGCGGACGGTCTTGATCAGGCTGGGCTCCTTGCCGCTGTCCTCGAGCTTGCGGCGCAGCCGCGAGACCAGGATGTCGATGCTGCGGTCGAAGGGCGCGCAGTCCTGGCCGCGCACGGTGTCGGCCAGCCGGTCGCGGCTGAGCGGGCAGCGCGGGTGGCTGAGGAAGGCCAGCAGCAGCGCGAACTCGCGCGTCGACAGCGGCACCAGCGTGCCGTCGGGCGCCTGCAGCTCGCGTGCCCCCGCGTCGAGCTGCCAACCGCGGAAGCCGTAGACGTAGCGCGTTTCCTGCGCCGGCTCGGGGGCGCGCACCCGCGCGCGGCGCAGGATGGTGCGGATGCGTGCCACCAGCTCGCGCGGGTTGAAGGGCTTGACGAGGTAGTCGTCGGCGCCCAGCTCGAGCCCGACGATGCGGTCGGACTCCTCGCGCAGCGCGGTCATCAGGATGATCGGCAGCTCGCTGCGGCTGCGCAGCTCGCGGCACAGCGCGAAGCCGTCCGGGCCGGGCAGCAGCACGTCGAGCACCACCAGGTCGACATGCCACTGCGCCAGCGCCGCGCTCATCTCGCGCCCGTTGCCCGCCACGGTGACGAGGAAGCCGTAGTCCTGCAGCAGCGCCTTGGTCATGCGCCGGATCTCGACGTCGTCGTCGACGATCAGGATGCGCGGGGTGCGGTCCATCGCACCCGCCCGTCAGGCCACGTCCTCCCAGCGCCCGCTGCGCTCGGAGCGCCACAGCGCGTCGATCACGCGCAGCTGGGCGATGGCGTCGTCCAGGCCGTAGCCGGGGCCGGGTTCGCCGCGCACCAGGCGCGAGAAGGCCTCGGCCTCGAGCCGGTACTGCTCGGCCGCGGGCAGCGTCTCGACCTGCACGCCGCTGCCGTCCAGGGCGCCGCCCTCGTCCAGCGCGATCTGCATCGCGCCGCCGCGCGGCGCGTTGAACGGGATGCGGATCTCGAGGCGGCCCGAGGTGCCCAGCACCTGCACACGCTGGTAGGGGCAGCTCTGCGTCGAGACGGTGAAGGCGAGCTGGCGGCCGGCGCCGAAATCCAGCAGCGCGCTGGAGCTGCGGTCGGTGCCGAGCGCCGGGTCGCGGTCGACCAGCGCCACCACGCGGCGCGGCTCGGCCTCGAACAGCCAGCGGCCGGAGAGGATGGCGTAGCAGCCGATGTCGTACAGCGCGCCGCCGCCGATGGCGGCCTGGTTGCGGATGTTGGCCGGGTCGTCGTTGAAGTAGCTGAACGCCACCTGCACCACCCGTGGCGTGCCGATGCGGCCGGCGCGCACCAGCTCGCGGGCACGTTGCCATTGCGGGTGGTGGCGCACCATGAAGGCCTCCTCGATGCGCACCCGGCCGGCGGCCTCGCGCAGCGTGGCCGCCTCCTCGGCACTCAGCGCGATCGGCTTCTCGCACAGCACATGCTTGCCCGCGGCGGCGGCCTGCAGCGTCAGTGGCACGTGCAGGTGGTTGGGCAGCGGGTTGTAGACCGCCTCGATCTCCGGGTCGGCGAGCAGCGCCTCGTACGAGCCGTAGGCGCGCGGGATGCCGAGCTGCTGCGCCGCGGCCTGGGCCGCCGGCAGCGAGCGCGACGCGATCGCGCGCAGCTCGATCAGCGGGCTGGCCAGCATCTCCGGCAGCACCTTCTCGATGCCGATCCGGGCCGTGCTCAGGACACCCCACACCACCTTGCGCATGATCGTCTCCTTGAGGTGCGCACCTCATCGATCAGCGCATGATAAGCAGATCGGCCCCCTCTTGGGAATGAGGGGCGCACCGCATCAGCACGTCCCGTCTTCAGCCGAGCCAGCCGCGGATGCGCGCGCCCAGCGCGCTGCGGCTGATGCCGTAGCGGTCGTGCAGGGTGGGCAGGGCGCCGGCATCGAGGAAGGCATCGGGCAGCCCGGCGAGCTGGAAGCCCGCCGGCTGCACGCGGTGCCGCAGCAGCGTGCTGGCCACCGCCTCGCCGAGGCCGCCGACCACCGAGTGGTTCTCGGCCACCACCACCAGGCGATGCTTGCAGCGCACCGCCTCGACGATGGCCGCCTCGTCCAGCGGCTTGATGGTCGGGCAGTGCAGCACGGCCACGCCGATCTGGTCCTTCGCCAGGTCCTGCGCGACCTCGAGCGCGCGCATCGTCAGGATGCCGCTGGAGATCACCAGCACGTCGGCGCCGTCGCGCAGCAGCTTGGCCTTGCCGAGCTCGAACCGGTAGCCCTCGATCTCGTCGAGCACCAGCGGCACCTGGCCGCGCAGCAGGCGCAGGTACACCGGGCCCGGGTGCGCGGCGATCTGCGGCACGGCCTGCTCGATGTCGAGTGCGTCGCAGGGGTCGACGATCGTGAGCCCCGGCACGCCGCGCATCATCGCGATGTCCTCGGTGGCCTGGTGGCTCGGGCCGTAGCCGGTGGTCAGGCCGGGCAGCGCGCAGCAGATCTTGACGTTCAGGTTCTCCTCGGCGATCACCTGGTGGATGAAGTCGTAGGCGCGGCGCGTGCCGAACACGGCGTAGGTGGTGGCGAAGGGCACCAGGCCTTCCTTGGCCAGGCCGCCGGCGGTGGCCATCAGCAGCTGCTCGGCCATGCCCATCTGCATGAAGCGCTCGGGATAGGCCTGCGCAAAGAGGTGCAGGTCGGTGTACTTGGCGAGGTCGGCGGTCAGGCCGACGACCTCCGGCCGCGTGGCCGCATATTCCACCAGCGCCTTGCCGAACGGCGCCGCCTTCACGCGCTGCCCCTCGCTGGCGATCGAGGCGATCATCGCCGAGGTGGTGAGGCGGGGCTTCTTCTCTGCGACGGGGGTGTTCATGCGAGCGCTCCTTCGGGCTGCGATTGATCGAGGATGGCCAGCGCCTGCTGCCATTCGGGCGGGTCGACGCGGATGAAGTGGTTCTTCTCGCGCGACTCGAGGAAGGGCACGCCCTTGCCCATCAGCGTGTCGAACAGGATCACGCGCGGCTTCGCCTCCTTCAGCGAGCGCGCGGCGTCGAAGGCGGCCAGCACCGCCGGCAGGTCGTTGCCCTTGACACGCTGCACGTGCCAGCCGAAGGCGGCCCACTTGTCGGCCAGCGGCTCGAAGCCGAGCACCTTGCTCGAGGGGCCGTCGGCCTGCTGGTTGTTGATGTCGACCAGGCAGATCAGGTTGTCGAGCCGGTGGTGCGCGGCGCCCATCGCCGCCTCCCAGGTGGAGCCCTCGTCGAGCTCGCCGTCGGACATCGAGTTGTAGACGAAGGCCGGGTTCTTCTTCTGCTTCAACCCGAGCGCCATGCCCACGCCGATCGCGAGGCCCTGGCCGAGCGAGCCGCCGGAGATCTCCATGCCCGGCGTGTAGGTCGCCATGCCGGACATCGGCAGGCGGCTGTCGTCGCTGCCGTAGCTCTCGAGCTCGCTCTCGGGGATGATGCCGGCCTCGATCAGCGCCGCGTAGTGCGCGATGGCGTAGTGGCCGTGCGAGAGCAGGAAGCGGTCGCGGCCTTCCCATTCCGGCTCGTCCGGGCGCAGCTTCAGCGCGTGGCGGTAGGTCACGGCCAGCACGTCGGCCCAGCCGAGCGCCTGCCCGATGTAGCCCTGGCCCTGCACCTCGCCCATGCGCAGGGCGTAGCGGCGGATGCGGTAGGCGGCCTGCGCGAGCGCAGCCAGCGTGTCGGTGTGCGATGTCACGGAAGACTCCTTACTTGAGAATCGAGGCGGGCACGTACGAGACGAGTGCCAGCACGGCGAAGGCGACGAGGTAGAACGGGCCCAGCTCGCGCACCGTCTGGCCGACCTTCACCTTGGCCAGCGCGCTGGTGATGAAGAGCGTGGTGCCCACCGGCGGCGTGTACAGGCCGATGGCCAGGTTCACGACCATCATGATCCCGAGCTGCGCCATGTCCATGCCGATCGAATTGGCCAGCGGCACGAACACCGGCGTCAGCAGCAGCACGGCGGCGGGCAGGTCGATGAACATGCCGAGGAACAGCATCAGCAGGTTCATCAGCAGGATCACCAGCCACTTGGCGTGCACGTTCTGCTGCACCCACTGCGCGATGCCCTGGGGCATCTGGTCGAAGGTCAGCAGCCAGCCGATCGCGGCCGAGGCCATGATCACCAGCAGAACCACGCCGGTGGCCAGGCCCGAGTGCACGACGGCATCGTGCAGCCGCTTCCAGCTCAGGTCGCGGTAGACCAGCACCGACACCATGCCGGCGTACAGCGTCGACAGCACGGCCACCTCGGTGGGCGTGGCGATGCCGAAGCGCAGGAAGATGATGATCAGCACCGGCAGGATCAGCGCTGGTGAGGCGTAGGCCAGGTGGCGGCGGAAGGCGACGAGGTCGAGCTTCGCCGTCTCGCGCGGGAAGTTGCGCCGCTTGCCGACCCACCAGCATGCGGCCATGAAGCCGCCGCACATCAGCAGGCCCGGCATCACCCCGGCGACGAACAGCTCGGCGATCGACGCGTTGGACGACAGCGCGAAGAGGATCATCGGGATCGACGGCGGGATCAGGATGTCGATCGTCGCGGCCGCGGCCAGCGTCGCGGCCGAGAACGCCGCCGGGTAGCCGAGCCGCTTGTGCCAGGGGATCAGCAGCGAGCCGATCGCGGAGGCATCGGCCACGGCCGAGCCCGAGACGCCGCCGAACAGCGTGGACGACAGCACGCCCACCTGCGCCGGACCGCCGTGGAAGCGGCCCAGCAGCGTGGACAGCACGCCCACCAGCGCCTCGCCGAGCTTGCCGCCCATCATCAGGCTGCCGGTCAGCATGAAGAAGGGAATCGCGATCAGCGGGAAGCTCTGCACCTGCGCGACCATCTGCTGCACCAGCAGGTCGAGCGGTACCCTGTCGGAGCTGGCCGCGGCGGCCATCGCAGCCACCAGCAGCGCGTGGGCGATCGGCATCGCGGCGACCGCGGCGATCATGAAGACACCAAGGATCAGGGCACTCATGTCGATTCCTTCGTCGGCGAGCCGCGGCTCACCAGTGGGCGGCCGGCACGGCCGGCTCGTCGGTGGCGGAGGCCGCCACGGGCGGGGTGCGCCAGGCCTGCCAGGCCGACTGCAGCGCGAGCACGCCCAGCAGGGCCATGCCCGCCATCACGCAGGCGTAGGTGATCGAGCCGGGCAGCTGCAGGATCGGCGTCTTCTCGTCGTGCACGATCTCGAGCATCCGGAAGGTGGCCACGGCGAGCGTCGCGTACAGAGCGCCGACCACGAGCCAACCGAGCGTGGCCACGATGCGCCGGGCCGCCGCGGGCAGGGCCTCCATCAGGAAAGTGGTGGCGATGTGCGCGCCCTGCTGCGCGGCGATCACCACGCCGGCCATCACCAGCCACGGGAACAGCAGCTCGGGCACCTCGTTGGCCCACTGCAGGCTCGAGCCGGTGGCGTAGCGCAGCACCGTGTTGGCCACCAGGATCAGGAAGATCACGCTGGTGGACAGCCACAGCACGATGCGGCAGGCGAGCGCGATGGCGCGCCCGACGATGCCGGTTTCGGCAGCGTTCATGCTTGTCTCCTCGTTGTGTCGGGGGCGGGGGCGCAAGGCCCCCCGCAGCGGCCGCCGCTCAGTGCGCCTGAGCGGCGGCGACCACCTTCTTGACGTACGGGCCGATGGGGCCCGCTTCCCACTTGGCGACGACCTCGGCGGTCGCCTTCGCGAAGGCGGCCTTGTCGGGCGTCGTCACCTGCACGCCCTTGGCCTTCAGCTCGGCGAGCAGCTTCTCGTCGGCCTCGGCCGAGAGCTTGCGCTGCAGCGCGGTGGCCTCGGCGGCGGCTTCCTGCACCGCCTTCCGGTCCGCGTCGGACAGCTTGTCCCAGCTGCGCTTGCTCATCAGGAAGGGCGTCATCTGGAACTGGTGGTTGGTCAGCGCCAGGTGCTTCTGCACCTCGTAGAGCTTGCTGGCGTGGAAGTTGACCAGCGGATTCTCCTGCCCGTCCACCACGCCCTGCTGCAGCGCCACGTACAGCTCGGCGAACTTGATCTGCTGCGATTCGGCGCCCAGCGCCTTCATGATGTCCACCAGCGTGGCATCGGGCGGCACGCGCATCTTCAGGCCCTTCAGGTCCTCGGGCCTGACGATGGCGCGCTTGCCGTTGCTCATCTGGCGGATGCCGTTGTCCCAGGTGCCCAGCAGCACCAGGCCCTTCTCGGCCGACCTGTCGGCCAGCTCCTTGCCGAGCGGGCCGTCGAGCAGCTTGAAGGCCGCCGCGGGGCTGGAGAACGCGAACGGCATGCCGTAGGCGGCGTACTCGGGCACGGCGTTGGCCACCGCGCCCTGCGAGTTGGCGGACAGGTCGAGCGCGCCGGTGCGCAGCGCGGTCACCATCGCGGCGTCGTCGCCGAGCTGGGCCGAGGGCGCCACCTGCACCTCGATGCGGCCGCCGGACTTCGCCTTGGCGACCTCGGCGAACTTCACGGCCGCCTCGTGGCGCGGGTTGCCGATGGCGGCGCCGTGGCCGAGCGTCAGCTTGACGGTCTGCGCGGGCGCGGCTGCGGCGAAGACGAGGGCGATGCTGCCGGCCAGCAGCGTGCGGATGAAATGCGTGCGATGCATGGTCGCTTGTCTCCTGTGGGGGGTTCGGTTCAGTGGATCAACATGCCGCCGTTCACGTCGAGCGTGATGCCGGTGCAGTAGGCGGAGAGTTCGCTGGCGAGGAAGACGCAGGCGCCGGCCACGTCGTCGGCGCGGCCCAGGCGGTTCAGCGGGATCGTCTCGGCGATCTCCTTCTTGCGCTCCGGCGTCAGCTTGCCCTGGGTGATGTCGGTCTCGATCAGGCCCGGGGTGATGCAGTTGACGCGGATGCCCTCGACGCCGAACTCGCGCGCCATCGCCCGCGCCAGGCCGAGCACGCCGGCCTTGGCGGCCGAGTAGTGCGGGCCGCCGAAGATGCCGCCGCCGCGCTGCGCCGAGACCGACGAGATGCAGACGATCGAGCCGCTGCGCTGCTGCTTCATCGCCGGCAGCACCGCCTGCGACATGTACAGCGTGCCGCGCAGGCTGACGTCGAGGATGCGGTCGTAGTCGGCGCCGGTGATCTCGAGCGTCTTCACCGGCTGCGTGATGCCGGCGTTGTTGATCAGCACGTCGATGCGGCCGAAGGCCTGCAGCACGGCCGCGGCGGCGGCCTCGCAGGAGGCCTTGTCGGTGACGTCGGCCACCAGGCCGAGGTGGCCTTCGCCCAGGCGGGTGGCCGCCGCGGCCGGCTCGGCGCGGGCGAGGTCGAGGATGGCGACCCGCGCGCCCTGCGCCGCCAGGCGGCGTGCGGTGGCAAAGCCGAGTCCGTTGAGTCCGGCGCCGCCGGTGATCACGGCGACCTGGTTGTCGAGAAGCATCTGGAACGTCTCCGTCGGTGTGGGATGACGTTCATCTTCGGCGCCGGCCTGCATGACGACAAGCGAAGTCTCATCAGACTAAGATGACGATCTGTCATCTGACGCCAGGGTTCCTCCCATGCCTGCCGCACCGCCCCTGCCCAACCTGCTGGCCTTCGAGGCCGTGGCGCGGCGCCGCAGCTTCGCGCTCGCGGCCACCGAGCTGCACCTCACCGCCTCGGCCGTGAGCCACCAGATCGCGCGGCTCGAGTCACAGCTCGGCGTGCGCCTGTTCGAACGCAGCGCGCACGGCGTGCGGCTGAGTGCGGCGGGCGAGCAGTACCTCGCGCGCATCGGCGGCGCGCTGGCCGCCATCGCCTCGGCCACGGAGGACATGCGCCAGGGTGTCAGCAACAGCCTGTACGTGCATTGCGCGCCCAGCCTGGCGGTGCTGTGGCTGATGCCGCGGCTGCAGGCCTTCGCGCGCGCCTGCCCCGACATCGTGTTGAACCTCTCGGCCGCCCACACGCACAGCGACTTCGCGCTCGGCCAGGCCGACGTCGACATCCGCTACGGCGTGCCGAACTGGCCCGGGCTGGTGGTCGAGCCGCTGTTCGAGGAACGCATCGTGCCGCTCGCGAGCCCGGCCTTCATCCGCGAGCACCGGCTCAAGCGCGTCGAGCAACTGCTCGAGCTGCCGCTGGTCCAGAGCAACGTCAGCGTCGTGCAGTGGTCGGACTGGTTCCGCGCCTGCTCGCGCCTGCGCGCACCCGAGCGCTTCGGCGTGCGCTTCGACCGCGCGCAGATGTCACTCGACGCCGCCACGCAGGGCCTGGGCGTGGCGCTCGAGAGCATGACCATGGCCGGCAAGCACCTGGCCGAGGGCAAGCTGCGACCGGTGTTCGACCCGGCCCAGGCCGTCAAGGTGAAGGCGCATTTCGCCGTCTACCCGGCGCGCCACGCGAAGCGTCCGCCGGTAGAGGCCTTCCTCGCCTGGCTGCACGGCGAGGCGGCCAAGGGCTGAACACCCGCGCATTCGCGGGACCAGGCGTGCGTTCTCATCGCCCCGACGGACGGGCGCCCATCCAGGCGCAGGCCGCGCGCATCGCCTCTCGGGCCTGCGGGTGAAGGTCGGTCTGCGCCATGAAGCCGTGGAGCATGCCCTCGATGCAGCGGTAGTCGCAGGCCACGCCCGAGGCGAGCAGCCGTTCGGCGTAGGCCTGGCCTTCGTCGCGCAAGGGGTCGCACTCGGCCGTCACGATGAGCGCCGCCGGCAGCCCATGCAGGTCCGCAGCGGCCAGCGGGAAGGCATCGGCCGGGGACGGCGCTGCGCCCAGGTACAGATCGACGAACCAGCGCATCGCGTCCCGGGTCAGGAAGTGACCCTCGGCGAACTCGGCGTACGACGCGGTGGGCGGATCGTAGTGGGCCGTGACGGGATAGAAGAGGACCTGGCCCTGGATCGGCGGGTCGCGCGCTTCGCGCGCGCGCAGGCACACCATCGCGGCGAGATTGCCGCCGGCACTGTCGCCCGCCACGAGCAGACAACCTGCGTCGCCACGCAAGGCCGCGGCATGGGCGTGGGCCCAGCGGGTGGCGAACAGGACGTCTTCGACGGCCGCGGGGAACGGGTGTTCGGGCGCGAGCCGGTAGTCGACGGAAACCACCAGGCACGACGCCGTCGCGCAGATCTCGCGGCAGACGTGGTCGTGCGTGTCGAGGTCGCCGCGGACGAAACCGCCGCCGTGGGCATAGACCAGCATGCGGTGGGGTGCTGGCGCGTCCGGCCAGTACAGGCGGACTGCCAGCGGCCCACCCGGCCCGGGCAGGAGTCGGTCCTCGACCCGGCCCACCGGCAGGGGCGCCCCGCGCCTTGCCGCCATGGCCCGTGCCATCTGGCGTGACTGTCCCAAAGGCAGCCGTTGGATCGGCGGCAGGCCTGCCGCGTTCAACTCGTCGAGCCAGGCTCGTGCGGTGGGTGCCAGCGGCATGCCTCAGGACTCGGCCGTGAACCCGATCCTCTTGATGTCGATGCGCCACTGCTCGGTCTCGGCGCGCACCTGCTCGGCAAAGGCCTGCGGCGTCGACGATTGGGCTGTCATGCCCAGGTCGGCCAGGAACCTGGCGAAGTCCGGTTGCGCCACCACGGCCTGAACGGCGCTGGCCACGCGCTGCACCACTGCGGGCGGCGTGCCCTTGGGGACGAAGATGCCCGTCCACTCGATGTTGTCGATCGCGAAGCCCTGCTCGCGGCAGGTCGGCACGTCCGGCGCGACGGGATTGCGCGAGGTCCCGGAAACGGCGAGCAGGCGCAGCCCTTTGGTCTTCATGTGCGGCATGAAGGAGCCGATCGTCGACAGGTAGGCGGGCACCTGCCCGCCGAGCAGGTCCTGGATGCCGGGAGCGTCGCCGCGGTAGGGCACGTGGGTCAGTTCGACCCCCGACGCCTTCGCCAGCATCATGCCGACGAGGTGCGGCGTCGCGCCCGCTGCGGGCGAGCCGAACACGGCCTTCGCCGGGTTGGCCTTCGCCCAGGCCAGATAGTCCTTCAGGGTGTGCACGCTCTCGGGCACGGCCGGCCCGACCGCCAGCGCGAACGCGAACGTGCTGACCATCGAGACGGGTACCGTGTCGTCCGGCCGGTACGGCAGTGACTTGAAGGTGAACTGGCTCAGGGTGATCGGCCCCGGAACCGAGAGCAGCAGCGTGGTGCCATCGGGCGCGCTGTTCTTGAGCGTGCTGACCGCGATCTGCCCGCCGGCACCCGCCTTGTTCTCGACGATGACCGTCGGCGCGAGCGTGCCCTGCAGGCGCTCGGCAAGACGCCGCGCGATGTTGTCGCTCCCGCCGCCGGGCGGGAACCCGACCAGGATGCGTACGGTGTCGGCCGACTGCGCGCGCGCCAGGCGCGGCAGCAGTCCGGCCGCGGACATCAGGGCCAGGGTGGTGCAACGGGTCGTGAAGTGGCGGCGGTTCGTCATGGGGGTCTCCTGGGTTTCGTGGCGCGCCGTCTCGCGTCGGCTCCAGCGGCGCTGCCTCGCTCGCCGTGATCGACACCGATCGCGCTCGGCGACAGTGTCGGCGGGCGCCCCCCGGCTCACTGTCGTGTTCTTGCGCGACTGTCCGCTTCGTGCGGCAGCAGGCGGGAAGCCGCCCGGTGGCTCATGCGCGCCTCCCGGGGCGTGACACCCCAATGGCGCCGGAACGTCTGCGAGAAGTGGGCGGCCGTCGAATAGCCGGTGTCCAGTGCAATGTCGAAGAGGGGCCGCGAGGTCACACGCACCAGGCGCAGCGCTTCTTCCATGCGCAGGCGGGTCACGTAGGCGTGAGGACTCTGGCCGCTCGCCGCCTTGAAGCTGCGACAGAAGTGGAAGCAGCTGAGGCCGACGACATCGGCCAGCTGGCGGACCGACCAGCGCTGCTGCAGATCGCCCTGCACCAGCTCGGTGATCCGATCCAGCTCGCGACGAGACAGCGTCGCCGAGGAGCGCTCGCGCTGATCCGCCTGCGCATAGTGCTCCAGCAGGTGCGCCGCCAGGCTGAGCGACATGCCGTCGGCAAAGCTGGGTTGGAGCGAGGCGTTGGTGTGCAGCGATGCCATCAGGGCCGCCGCCAGGGCGGACAGCACCGGGTCGGGCTGGCCGAAACAGCTGCGCAGCTGGGCCTCGCCGCCGCCGCCGACGCGCTGCAGCCACGCCGGGTCGAGGTCGATGTGGATGTTGTCGCGCGCCGACCCGCTGCGCCAGAACGTGGGCACACCGCTCGGGATGACGATCGCCTCGCCGGGCTGCCAGTGGCGATGCTGGATCGTCGCGCCTTGTCGCTGGACCAGCTCGGTGGCACTGGCACGCCGCACGAGGATCGTGTGCGCACTCACACGGGGGATGTAGAGATCGCCCGGCGGGCCGACCTGATGCCACACGGCCAGGCCGCGCCACGGGCGTCCCCGGCTGTGGCTTCGCACTTGCTGGGGCAGGGCCTCGCAGGGGTCGCCGATCTCGGTGGCCGCGGTGGCCGACCAGCGGTCTGCGTCGATGTCGTCGCCCATGTCGATGGTCCTCGAGGTCGCCATGCCGCCATGGCCCGCCGATTTTCCGGCCGGCGTGCGGCCTGGCCGACCGACCGGGGCGGTGCGCCATTGCGTGAAAACCCGCGAGCTTGAGAGAAGGACACAAGCGCGGCAGTCAGGTGCAAGTGGCGGCGGTAAGGGCCGCCGTGGGCGGGGCCGGCGACGGCCGACCGCCAAGCGCACGAATCCGACAGCCGCGCACTTTCTCGACAGTGCGGCGGCAGGTGCCTTCCTACGATCGCCGGCCATGGAGTCCAGCCAGGACACGGCGTCGTTGCGGTGATGCGCCGGATCAATTCAACAACGAGGAGGCGATCGATGAAGAAGGTTTCCAGGGCAGCGCTTTCGCTGCTCGCCGTCATGCCGGGGCTCGCCCTGGCGCAGAGCAGCGTGCAGATCTCCGGCATCGTCGACGCCGGGGTGCGCATGGACCGCGGCGCGGCCAGCGGCTCGGTCACGTCCGTCGGTTCGGGTCAGCGCGATGCGAGCCGCATCACGTTTTCCGGCATCGAGGAGCTCGGCGCCGGGATGAAGGCGGGCTTCATCCTCGAATCGGGGATCGGGGTCGATACCGGTGCCGGCATCAACAACCCGCCCGGCACGGCGCCCGGTCCCCTGACCTGGGGACGCTTGTCCACGCTGACGCTGGGCAGCGATGCAACGGGTTATCTCTCGCTCGGTCGCCAGTACACGCCGATGTGGGCGATCTCCGCGGGCCCGGCGAACGATCCGTTCGGTGCAGGCTGGCTGGGCGGCATCGCGACGATCTACAGCTTCACCGTGCGTGCCAGCAACTCGCTGGTGTACAGCTACGGCTACACCGCGCAGACCACGCTGCTGCCCGCCCCGCGCAAGGGCCTGGGCGTGATGCTGATGTACTCGCTGTCGGAGACCTCCGAGCCGTCCTCGAGCGCGGGGCGACAGCTCGGCGGCAACGTGTCGTACGGCGACGGCACCTGGTGGGCCGGTTACGGCTATCACCAGGTCAAGGGCAGCAACACGACGATCAGCGCGACGGCGCCGGTGGCCGATACGCCCACCGTCAGGCAGCAGACGCTCGGCGCGTCCTACCAGCTCGCCTGGGGCCGCGTGCATGTCGGGCTCAACACCGGCAAGAACGGCGTGAGCGGCGCCGGCGCCGTGGACCGGTTCAACTGGCACGTCGGCGCCAACCTGCTGTTCGATGGGCGGCACACCGTGCGGGTGCTGGCCGGCAGGGCCAAGGACCGGACCGTGACCGGGGCCGAGGCGACGACCTTGCAGCTCGGCTACGGCTACGACCTGAGCAAGCGCACCGCGCTGTACGCCGCGATCGGGCAGATGGACAACAACAACGCCTCGGCAGCGGCCCTGGGCGGCTCGATCGGCACCTACGAGCCGGGCAGCACCGCGCGCTCGGTGATCGGCGGCATCCGCCACATCTTCTGAAGGGCGGCATGCAGGACGTCATCGTCGTCACCTGCGCCCTCACCGGCGCAGGGCCGCTGTCGAAGAACCCGGCGCAGCCGATCACGCCCCGGCAGATCGCCGTGTCGGGCCTCGAAGCGGCCGAGGCCGGTGCGGCCGTGCTGCACGTGCACGTGCGCGATCCGCAGACGGGCGAGTTCTCGGGCGACCTCGCGTTGTACGAAGAGGCCGTGGGCCTGATCCGCGCGCAGAACCCGGACGTGATCCTCAACCTCACGACCGGCCTGGGATCGGGCTTCTATCCCAAGGACCCGCTGCTGCCGGGCGAGGCCGGGCCGGGCACGCACATCTGGACGGCGGAACGGCGCGTCGAGCACGTGCTCGAGCTCAAGCCCGAGATCTGCACGCTCGATCTCGTGACGGCCCAGGTCTTCGGCGGCATCGTGATCAGCACGGAGCCGGTCCTCGCGCGCATGGCGACGCTGGTGCGCGAGGCCGGCGTCAAGCCCGAGATCGAACTCTTCGACTCCGGCGACGCGGTGCTGGCCAAGCACCTGATGGCCCGAGGGGTGCTCGACGGCCCCGGCATGTTCTCGTTCGTGATGGGCCTGAACTTCACGATGCCGGCCGACACGCGGACGATGACCTTCATGCGCGACCTGCTGCCTCCGGGCGCCCAGTGGCAGGGCTTCGGCATCGGCCGCAACCAGTTTCCGATGGCCATGCAGTCGGCCCTGCTGGGTGGCCACGTCCGCGTCGGCATGGAAGACAACGCGTTCATCTCCAGGGGCGAGTTTGCGCAGAGCAATGCGCAGCAGGTGCGCAAGGTGCGTCGCATGGTCGAAGACCTGGGTTCGACGATCGCCAACCCCGCGCAGGCTCGCTCCATCCTGGGACTCACTCCATGAAACATCGAATCAGACTCCCGGCGTTCGTTGCCTGCATCGGCACCGCCGTCGCCACCTTGCAGGCCTGTGGCGGTGGCTCCGATGCCCCGTCCGCGCCTTCGGCCACGTTCGACTGTGCAGCGCTCGCGAGCGCCGCGCTGGGCACCCACGTCAAGGTGACCCGCAGCACGCGCATCGAGGCCGACACGACCAGGCCGACGGACCCCTTCACCGGCGCCCCGGTCGGCGAGTTCCTGCCCGCGCACTGCGTCGTCCAGGGCCAGATCAATGCCCGCACTGGCAGGGCCTTCTCCGCGGATCCTGTCACCCGCGCCGTGTCGGTCGTCGACGCACCGTACGCGATCGGCTTCGAACTGCGCCTGCCGAAGGACTGGAACGGGCGCTTCTTCTTCCAGGGCGGCGGCGGGCTCGACGGCGTGCTGACACCGGCGTTCGGCATCTTCGATCCGCAGCAGGGGGCGGCGACGAACGCGCTGTCGCGCGGTTTTGCGGTCGTGTCGACCGACGGCGGCCACCGCGGCACGAGCGCCTTCGACGGCAACTTCGGCGCCGACCAGCAGGCCCGGCTGGACTACGCCTACAACGCGATCGACCAGGTCACGCTGACCGCCAAGGACGTGCTGCAGCGCTACTACGGCAAGTCGCCCGACCGGTCGTACTTCGTCGGCTGCTCCAACGGCGGGCGCCAGGCGATGATCATGTCGCAACGCTTCCCGAGCTACTTCGACGGGATCGTGGCCGGCGATCCCGGCTTCGACTTCATGAACGCCGTCAGTAACACGCTGGCCGATGTCAAGACACTGGCCGCCATCGTTCCGGCCGGACAGGCGACGCCCCTCGGCCCCGACCTCGGCAAGGCCTATTCACCCGCAGACCGTGCGCTGATCGGCTCGGCCATCGTCGCCAAGTGCGATGTCAAGGGCCGCGACAACGCCCGCGACGGCATCGTCTCCGATCCGCAGGCCTGCGACTTCGATCCCCAGGCCGACATCCCCCCCTGCACCGGCGCGAACGACGGCAGCTGCCTGTCGGTGGCCCAGAAGACGGCGCTCGCCGCCATGACGGCCGGTGGCAAGACCTCGTCGGGCGCCGCGCTGTACAGCGACTACTTCTACGACGCGGGTGTCGGCAGCCCGGCGTGGAGCGTCTGGAAGCTCGACGGCATCCCGGTGCCCTTGTCGCCGACGCTGACCTTGAGCCTCGGGCTGAACCAGCTGGCCGGGTTGGATGGCCCGGGCAAGGTCTTCTCGACCCCGGCGAATCCGGTCTTCGATCCGTTCGGCTTCGACCCCGATGCCGATCCGGCCCGGTTCCGGGAGTTCGGTCGGCTGGCGGACGCCAGCTCGATCGACCTGTCGAGCTTCAAGGCGCGCGGCGGCAAGCTGATGATCTACAACGGCAACAGCGACCCGCTGTTCTCGTCGAAGAGCATCGCCCGCTACTACCAGTCGCTGGCGGCGGCCCATGGCGGCAGCGCGGCCGACTTCGCGCGGCTGTTCCTGGTGCCGGGCATGGGCCACTGCTCCGGCGGCCCCGCGACCGACGGGTTCGATCCGCTGACGGCCGTGCAGGCCTGGGTCGAACAGGGCGTGGCGCCCGATTCGCTGCTGGCCAAGGCCGGCCCGCTCACGCCGTGGCCGGGCCGGACGCGGCCGCTGTGCGCCTTTCCCAAGGTGGCCGTCTACAAGGGCAGCGGCAACCTCGAAGACGCGGCGAACTTCACCTGCCAATGAGCATTCGTCAGACGGCCGTTGTCGGGCTCGGCGTCATCGGCGCCAGCTGGGTGGCGCAGTTTCTCGGCGCCGGGCTGCAGGTGCGCTGCTTCGACCCGTCGGTCGAGGCACGTGCGGCACTGATGTCCTTTCTGGCGGCTGCGCTCGGCGACGCGTCGACCTGGCAGTCGCGGCTGCACATCGCGCCCGACCTGCAGGACGCCGTGCGCGGCGTCGACCTCGTGCAGGAGAACGGACCCGAGGCGCTGCCTCTGAAGCGGGTGTTGATCGAGGCGATCGACCTGGCCACGGACCCGTCGGCGCTGATTGCATCCAGCACGTCGGGCCATCGGCCTTCGGACCTTCAGGCGATGGCGTGCGCCTTCCCGCAGCGGGTCCTGGTGGCGCACCCGCTGAACCCGCCGCACCTGATTCCGCTGCTGGAGGTCGTGCCGGGCCGGCTGACCTCCGCCACCGACCTGGAACGCGCCGTCGAGTTCTACGAATCGCTCGGCAAGAAGGTGATCGTGCCGAAGCGCGAGCGCGTCGGGCACGCCGCGAACCGACTGCAGGCCGCGTTGCTGCGCGAGGCCTTTGCGCTGGCGATCGACGGCACGCTGGACGTGCCCGACATCGATGCCATCCTCACGCACGGGCTGGCCTTGCGCTGGGCCTGCGCCGGCCCGTTCGCGCTGACCGAACTCGGTGGCGGCGCCGCGGGAAGCCGGGCCATGCTGGAGCGCCTCGGCCCCGCGCTCGACGGCTGGTGGAGCGATCTGTCGCGCATGGAACTCGACGAGCCGGCGCGCGAAGCCTTGCTCGCAGCGATGGCGCAGCATCCGGCGCAGCCCTGCTCGGCGCAAGAGATGCAGCGGCTCGTGCGGCAGATGCTGCAGGTGCAGGCGTTCTGCTCGGCCGCCGGCGTGTGAATCGAGTTCCCGGAGACCAGGCGGTGGCAGGCATGGAGAGATCACAGCGTGTACTGGTGACGGCCGGTGCCTCGGGCCTCGGGCTGGAAATCGCACGGGCCTTCGTGCGTGCGGGCGACGCCGTGGCGGTGTGCGATGTCGACGAGGTCGCGCTCGAGGCGGTGCGCATGCGTGGCGACGCGTCGCATGCCCTGGCGTGCGACGTGGCCGACCGGGAGGCTTGCACCCGAATGGTGGCGCAGGCCGCACACGCGCTCGGGGGCCTGGACGTGCTGGTCAACAACGCAGGTATCGCGGGGCCGACCGGAGCGCTCGAAGAGATCGACGCGAATGATTGGGACCGGACACTTGCCGTGAACCTGACGGGCGTGTTCAACGTCACGCGTGCCGCCATCCCCTGGTTCAAGCGCCAGTCCCGTGGCGCGATCGTGAACATCGGCTCCGTCGCCGGCCGCCTCGGCTTTCCGCTGCGCGCCCCCTATTCGGCCAGCAAGTGGGCCCTTGTGGGCCTGACGAAGACCCTCGCCGTCGAGCTGGGCCCATGGCACGTGCGCGTCAACGCCGTCTTGCCAGGCGCGGTCGACGGCGAGCGGGTGCGCCGGGTCATCGAAGACAAGGCCGCGTCGCGCGGCGTCACGCAGGACGATGTCCTGCGCGACATGCTGGCGGGCATGTCGATCAAGCGCCTGGTGCCTGCGCGCCAGGTCGCCGCACTGGTGGCGTTCCTCGCGTCACCCGAGAGCGACACGGTGTCCGGTCAGGTGATCTCGGTCGATGGCGACACGCAGATGATGGCCTGAGCCGCAGACTCGAGGGTCTGGCCGTGAGTCGTCATCCGCGCCGCAGCCGGGTCGGTGCGACGCCCCAATGCTGGCGGAAGGTATTGGTGAAGTGCGCCGGGTCGGAGAACCCGAGCGCACCGGCGATCTCGCCGATCGGCGTGGCCGTGCCTTCCACCAGGTCGCGGGCTCGGCGCATGCGCCACTGCTGGCAGTAGCGCAGCGGCGGCTGGCCGGTGGCCGCCTTGAAGGCGCGGTGGAAGATCTGCGGGCTCAGGTCCACGATCTGGGCCAGCGCCTGCAGCGAGGGTGGCTTGTCCTGCTGCGCCGCGAGGTAGTCGTCGATGCGGGCCAGCTGCGCCGGGCTCAGCGTGCGGCGGGGCAGCTTGTCGTCGGTGCCGAAACGTTCGAGCAGCCGCACCGCCAGGGCGATGCTGGCCGCCTCCATGAAGGTGCGGGAACTTCCGCCCGGCGCCTTCACGTAGGCCAGCAGGGCGGGGCCCAGGGCGGCGATGACGTCGTCCGTCTCGCCGAAGCAGGTTCTCAGGCTGACACCGGCTTTCGGGCGGTCCTGGCCGGCCGCTCGCACGAGCACGCCCGGCGCGAGGCTGAGGTGGATGTTCCGGCCCGGCCCGAAGGTGCGGAAGTAGGCCGCCCGATAAGGCGGCACCACGACGATCTGCCCGGTCGCGTCGTGGCGGATGTCCAGGCAGCCTTCGCGCCATTGCACGACCGGCGACGCCGCCGCCAGCCGGATGAAGACGTCGTACGAATGGTTCGGCGGGATGTAGTACTCCTGCGCCCGCGCCGACTGTTCCCACACCATCAGGTCATTGAACCCGGCGACCGTGCTGCTGGCCGTCACCATCGAGCGCACGGCACGGGTCGGATCGCCCGGAGGCTCGTCCGCGAGCTGTCGCAGGCGCGCCATGTCGATGCCGCGCAGCGCCTCGAGGTAGCTGGCGGGTGGGCTGTGTCCGTGGGCCGGGGCAGTCATGGGTGCGCCATTGTCGCGTGCGGGCGGCCGGGGAGTCCCTGCAATAAACCGCACTTGTTCGGCTGCAGATACGCCGTGAAGCCCTGAAACCACATCACCTCGACGAAGTCGCCGCTGAGGGTCAGGTCTTCGTCGTGCAGGGCCGCCAGGAAGGCTTCCTTGCCGTCCTTGGCAGACAGGATCTCGAAGCCTTTGGCGGCGTTTCGGAAGGTCATCGTGAACTGCGGCGCGCCGCTCAGGCCCGCGAAGGACCTCACCTTGCCGTCCTCGATGCGGAACCAGCGCCCGATCTTGTCGACCGTCTGGATCTGGAACTCGAGGCGCTTCCCGGCCACGTACCTGGCGCAGGCTGCATTGGTGTCGATGGCTCTCTGCATCAGTCGAGTCATCAGCCAGAGCAGGAACTTGAACTTCAGCATGACCTGGGCCCTTTCATTCGCCGAGGAACTGGGTCGCGTGCTTCAGGAAGCGCTCGGGGAACTGGAAGTGAGGCGCATGGCCCGCATCCGGGTAGAGGAACAGCTGGGCGTTCGGGATGTTCTGGGCCAGGTGCCAGGAGTTGATGGTCGGAATCATCACGTCGTTCACGCCGTTGAGGATGAACGTCGGCTGCCCGATCTCGCGCAGGTGAGCGAATGGATCCCTGCGGTCCAGCTTCGGCAGGTAGTGCATGTTCGCCTCGATCTGCGCCTGGATCACTTGCGGTGAACTCGGCGGGTCGGCGTCCACGCGCCGGTGACGGCGCTCCCAGAAGGCCCGCCCGGCCTGCTGCGCGGCCTCCGATCGGCCGAAGAACAGGAACAGGAAGTCGTCCAGGGTCGGGACCGGACGCGGCGCGCGCTCCAGCACGCCGGGGTCCGAGTCCGGATTGCCACCGCGCGGCCCGGTGCCGATGAGCATGAGCTTGCGCACCAGGCCGGGATGGCGCCGGGTCAGGTCCTGCGCCTGGTACCCGCCGAGCGAGAAGCCGAGCACGTCGACCTGGCGCAGGCCGAGGGCCCGTATCACCGCAGCGGCGTCGTCGGCCATGTGCTCGATGCGGGTGCGCGGCGTGCCGGAAGAGGATGCGACGCCGCGGCCGTTGTAGAGGATCACCTCGCGCCCGGCGGCCAGGCCGTCGGTCATGAGGGGATCCCAGTGGTCCATGCCGCCGCGAAAGTGCTGCAGGAAGAACAGCGGGGGCTGGCCGGTCGCGCCATTGCCCCAGCGGCGATAGGCGAACCGGTCGCCATCCACTTCCACGAAGCGGGTCGGGGCGGTCAGGTGGGTGTCGGTCATGCGGCGGCTCACTTGATCCGTACGACCACCTTGCCCTTGGCGCGTCCCTGCGCCACGTACGCCAGCGCCTCACGTGCCTGCTCGAAGGCGAACACCTTGTCGATCACGGGCCGGATGCGATCGGACTCGAGCAGCTTGCCGATGTCGGACAACTGAGCGCCGTCCGGACGCACGAACAGGAACGAGTAGGCGACGTCACGCTTCGCGGCCAGCCGCATGACCTTGCGGCTCATCAGGCCGAAGACGAACTTCAGGACGAAGTTCAGCTTGCGGGCGCTGGCAAACGCGGCGTCCAGCGGCCCCACCAGGGAGACGAGCTTGCCGCCGGGCTTGAGGACGCCGATGGCCTTTTCGATCTCCTCGTCCTTGAGCGTGCCGAGTGCGAAGTCGTAGTCGCGCAGTTCCTTCTCGAAGGCCTGCTTCTTGTAGTCGATCACCTCGTCTGCGCCCAGGCCGCGCACCAGCGGCACGTTGCCGGTGCTGGTGGTCGTGCCGACCGTGGCGCCGAAGTACTTGGCCAGCTGGATCGCCATGCTGCCGATGCCGCCCGCACCGGCCGGGATGAAGACCTTCTGGCCCTTGCGAACGCCTGCGCGCTCCCTCATCGCCTGCCACGAGGTGAGGCCGACCATGGGCACCGAGGCCGCCTGAACGAAGTCGAGGTTCGCCGGCTTGGGCGCCGCCACGCGCTCGGGCACCACGGCGAACTCGGCGAGCGAGCCGGACCCGAGATCGAACAGGCTGGCGAACACGGCGTCGCCGGGCTTGAAGCGCGTCACCCGGCTGCCGACCTGCTTCACCACGCCGGCCAGGTCGCTGCCGATCGTGGCCGGCAGATCGAACTTCAGCACCGGCTTGAACATGCCCGTGGGGATCATGTTGTCGATCGGGTTCAGGCCTGCCGCGTGGACCTCGACCAGCATCTCGTCGTCGCGCAAGGTGGGCAGGGGCGCATCCGAGAAGCCGATGTCGGGCGACTTGCCGTAGCGCTTGAAGGTGAGTGCTTTCATGTCGTGGCCTCAGGCTGCGCGGCGGTAGCGTTCGGCCGCGTGGGCCTGGTGGAGCCCGGCGAACACGCCCTGGCGCGCGCTCTCCAGGGTGTCCCAGCGCGCGGCGTCGGACAGCGGCGGGATCGTCATCAGCTCGCGCCGGTCGAACCCGACCAGCGCCGCATCGACCAGTTCACCCACGTCCATCAGGTCGGGCATGGTGCTGATGTCGACGCCGGCGCGCGCCCAGATCTCGGTGCGCGTGCCGGCCGGCAGCACGGCCTGCACGTACACGCCCTGGGGCGACAGTTCCAGGTGCAGGCCCTGCGACAGGAACTGCACATAGGCCTTGGTCGCGCCGTAGACCGCGGTGCCGAACTCCGGTGCCAGGCCGACGACCGAGCCGATGTTGACGATCGCACCGGTGCGGGCCTGCACGAAACGGGGGGCCACGGCGGCGGCAAGGCGGGTCAGGGCGGTGGTGTTGAGCGAGATCAGGCGTTCGATGCTGTCGCTGCTTTGCTGCAGGAAGCCGCCCGACTGGGGCGCGCCGGCGTTGTTGATCAGGATGCCGATGCGCGTGTCTTCGCGCAGGCGCGATTCGACGGCCGCCAGATCGTCACGGTCCGTCAGATCGGCCTGCATGACGTCGACCGCGACCTGATGTTCGGCGCGCAGCCTGGCCGCGAGTGCATCGAGGCGGGCCTTGTCGCGCGCCACCAGCACGAGGTCGTGGCCGCGCTGCGCGAAGCGCTCGGCGTAGGCGGCGCCGATGCCGGTGGAGGCGCCGGTGATGAGGGCGGTGGGAATGTGGGCCATGTCTTGACTTTCGGGTGATGACGTGGCCGTATGATGTCAAGCATCATCAAAACAGTCAAGTGTTTTGCGTACGAACAACATCAATGTAAAGTGAGGCGTTTCTTGTCGGACGAGGCACAGCATGAAGATCACCAAGGCGCAGTCGCAGGAGAACCGGGCACGCATCGTCGAGACGGCCGCGGCGCTGTTTCGCGAGCGCGGTTACGACGGCGTGAGCGTGGCGGACCTGATGGCCGCCGCCGGCCTCACGCATGGGGGCTTCTACAAGCACTTCGGCTCGAAGGCGGACCTGATGGCCGAGGCCGCCGAGCACGGACTCACCCAGAAGATGCGCGAGTACGAGGGGGTGGACATGCGCGGGTTCGTGAACCGCTACGTCTCCCGGGAGCACCGCGACGGCCGGGGCGACGGTTGCACGATGGCCGCCCTGTGCGGCGACGCGGCGCGCCAGTCGCCGGACGTCCAGGCCACGTTCGCTGCCGGCATCGCCGGCATGCTGGCGGCGGTGGAACGCGGTGCGATGGCGGCGGGTGCGGACCAGCCGGCCGCGCGCGCCCGGGCGATCGGCCTGTTCGCCCAGATGCTGGGGGCGCTGACCCTGTCGCGCGCCTGCCCGGACGACTCGCCGCTGGCCGACGAGATTCTCGACGCGTGTCGCGCGCAGATTCTGGCGACCTTGCCGCCGGCCGGCGAGGTCAAGCCCCGGAAGGCGCCTCGCCGGACCGCTACACGCTGAACGGCAGTGCGCGTTGCGGCTTGCCCGTCAGCCGCGCGAGCGCATTGGCGAACGCCGGGGCCAGCGGCGGCAGCCCGGGTTCGCCCATGCCGGTGGGCGGCTCGGCGCTGGGCACGATGTGCACGGCGATCTGCGGCATGTCGGTGATGCGCGGCACCTGGTACTCGCCGAAGTTGTTCTGCTCGACCACACCGTCCTTCAGCGTGATCTGCGCGCCGGGCAGGCACATCGCCAGGCCCATCAGCGCCGCGCCCTGCACTTGCGCCTCCACCGTCAGCGGATTGACCGCGAGGTTGCAGTGCACGCCCGCCGTCACCTCGTGCAGGACCGGCCGGCCATCCTGCACCGAGGCCTCGACGACGTAGGCCACCACCGAATCGAAGGACTCGTGCATCGCCACGCCGAAGGCGCGGCCGGCGGGCAGGGTCTTCCGGCCATAGCCGCTCTTCTCCACCGCGAGCTGCAGCGCGGCGCGGTGGCGCGGGTGCTGCGTGCCGATCAGCGCGAGGCGGTAGGCCACCGGGTCCTGCCCGGTGCTGCGCGCGACCTCGTCGATCAGCGTCTCCATCACGAAGGCGGTGTGGGTGGAGCCCACGCTGCGCCACCACAGCACCGGCACGTTGACCTTCGGGTGGTGCACCGTCAGGCGCATCGGCAGCGGGTAGGGCGCGCGCATGCCCTCGACGGCCGTGGCGTCGATGCCGTTCTTCACCATCATCGGCTCGAAGGGCGAGCCGGTGAGGATGGACTGGCCGACGATCACGTGGTCCCAGGCCAGCACCTGGCCCTTGTCGTCGAAGCCGATGCGCGCGGTGTGCAGGTGCATCGGGCGGTAGTAACCGCCGTGGATGTCGTCCTCGCGGCTCCACAGGGTGCGCACCGGGGCGTCGATGCCCGCGGCACGCGCGGCCTTCGCCACCTGGCAGGCCTCGACCACGTAGTCGCTGGTCGGGATGGCGCGCCGGCCGAAGCCGCCGCCGGCCATCTGCACGTTCACCTTCACCTGCTCCGGCTTCAGGCCGAACACCCGCGCCGCGGCTGCGCCGTCCAGGCCCGGCATCTGCGAGCCGACCCACAGCTCGGCGCCCGCATCGCCCAGGCGCACCGTGCAGTTCAGCGGCTCCATCGGCGCATGCGCCAGGTAGGGGAACACGAACTCGGCCTCGATCTGCTTCGGCGCGCCCGCGAGCGGCGCCATGTCGGCCTCGAACTGGCGCGCGCCGGGCTGCGTGGCGAGCGTGCGGTACTGCGCCAGCTGGCGCGCGCTGTCGACCTTCTCGACGGCCTCGGTGTCCCACTGCAGCTTGAGCGTCTCGCGTGCCTGGCGCGCCGGCCAGTAGCCGGTGGCGACCACGGCCACGCCTTCGGCGCCGCGGTCCAGCGGCACGCGCAGCACGGCCTTCACGCCGGGCAGCGCGCGGGCGGCCGCGTCGTCCACCGACTTCAGCTTCGCGCCGAACACCGGCGGCCGTGCGACCACGGCGGTGAGCTGGCCGGGCAGCTTCATGTCGATGCCGAAGTCCTGCCGGCCGCTGCTCTTGGCCTTGGCATCGAGCCGGCGCGTGGGCTGGCCGATCAGGCGGAACTGCGCCGGGTCCTTGAGCGTCACGGCGCTCGGCACCGGCTGCTTCATCGCCGCCTCGGCGAGGTCGCCGTAGCCGGCCCGCTTGCCGCCGGGGCCGGTGACCACGCCGTTGCCGGTCTTCAGCGTCGCGGCATCCACCTTCCACCGTTCGGCCGCGGCCGCGACCAGCATCGCCCGGGCGCGCGCGCCGAGCTCGCGGTACTGCTTGAAGCTGTGCTTCAGTGCCGTGGAGCCGCCGGTCAGGTGCATGCCCCAGAGCGGATCGGCGTAGGCCATGTCGTTGGTGCCCAGGCGCGCCTGCACCTTCGACCAGTCGGCATCCAGTTCCTCGGCCAGCACCAGCGGCAGCGCGGTGTGCACGCCCTGGCCGAACTCGAGGCGGTTGACGGTGACGGTGACGCTGCCGTCGGTGCCGATCTGCACGAAGGCCTGCGGCTGTTCGGTCGGCTTCAGCCCGGCCGGCGCGTTCGCGGGAGCGTCGGCCGCCAGCGCGGGCCAGGCGCCGAGCGCCAGGCCGCCGGCACCGGCCAGCTTCAGGAAGCGCCGGCGCGGCAGCGCGGTGTCGGCCAGCGCCTCGTGGCCACGCTCGAGCAGGTGCTGCAGCGCGCGCGGCAACTCGCCGCGGGCCAGTGAATCGTTCATCGCGGAGGTGATCATGCTCGGCTCCTCCTCAGGCCAGCGCGCGGGCGGCCTCGGCCACCGCGGCGCGGATGCGGGCATAGGTGCCGCAGCGGCAGATGTTGCCGGCCATCGCGGCATCGATCTCTGCGGCGCTGGGCTGCTTGCCCCTGGGCAGCGACTTCAGGAACGCGGTCGCGCTCATGATCTGGCCGCTCTGGCAGTAGCCGCACTGCGCCACGTCGTGCTTGACCCAGGCGGCATGCACGGCGGCACCGACCTTGTCCTGCCCCGCGGTGACGGCTTCGATGGTGGTGATGCGCCGGCCTTCGACGGCGGAGATCGGCGTCACGCAGGAGCGGATGGCCTGGCCATCGAGGTGCACCGTGCAGGCGCCGCATTGCGCCGCGCCGCAGCCGAACTTGGTGCCGGTGAGGCCCAGGTTGTCGCGCAGCGCCCAGAGCACGGGCGTGGACGGATCGGCATCGACCGGCTGCGGCCGGCCGTTGATGTTCAACGTGGTCATCGGGCAGGTTGGGGTGGTGAGGGATGGGCGGGAGTGTCGGGCGCCGCACCCCCGGCGCGTTAGCACGAAGCTCCGAAAAGATTGCCTGATCCTGCGGCCGCGCTGCAGGCGAGTCCAGGCTCGCCTAGGATGCGGGCCATGTCCTTGCCTGCCCAATCCCCCGAGATCGTCGAGGATTCTCCAGCCGAGCTGCTGCGCCGGCGCCTCGTCGCACGGCTGCTGCGCCATGGCAGGGGGCCTGGGGACATGGCCGAGTCGTCGGCCATCCCCGGCCTGATGATGATGCGGCTGCATGCCTGCGAGGGCACGATCTGCGCGATCTACGAGCCGCTGGTGGCGCTGGTCGTGCAGGGCAGCAAGCGCGTGGCCTTCGGCGACGAGACCTTCGTCTACGACGCGCAGCACTTCTTCGTGACGCCGCTGGAGTTGCCGGCGCGCTCGGTGGTGCTGCAGGCGACGCCGGAACGCCCCTTCCTCTCGCTCGCCTTGCGGCTCGACCTGCGCGAGATCGCGACCCTGGTGCTCGAGGGCGTGGCCCCGCCGCCGCCCGCCCCGGGCGCGGGCCGCCGCGCGATGGCCACCGGCGCGGTGGATGCCCCGCTGCTCGACGCCTTCGACCGCCTGCTCGCGCTGCTGGACCAGCCGCAGCACGCGCCGGTGCTGGCGCCGCTGATCCGCCGCGAGATCACCTACCGGCTGCTCACCGGCGAGGCCGGCTGGCGGCTGCGCCAGATCGCCGCGGTGGACGGCCAGGGCCACCAGGTCTCGCGCGCGATCAGCCTGCTGCGCGCACGCTTCGCCGAGCCGCTGCGCGTGGACGAGCTGGCGCGCGAGGCGCTGATGAGCGCCTCGAGCTTCCACCACCACTTCAAGGCGCTGACGGGCATGAGCCCGCTGCAGTTCCAGAAGCAGCTGCGCCTGGGCGAGGCGCGCCGGCTGATGCTGGTCGAGGACCTCGATGCCTCGACCGCCGCCTACCGCGTCGGCTACGAGAGCGCCTCGCAGTTCAGCCGCGAGTACGCGCGCCAGTTCGGCGCGCCGCCGATGCGCGACATCGCGGCGCTGCGGCTGCGCGGGGAGGGCGCGGTGGCGGCGCCGTAAGGGCGACCGTGCCGTCGGGGCGCCGCCGCGCTCGAACGGCGGTCCCGCCCGGGGCCGATGCGTCCGGAGCTTGAGTGCGATCAACCCCACCGGCGCGCCAGCGGACATGCTGGCCGCCGGTGTGCCTGCCGTACACAAGGCTGAGGGACGATGACTGCCGAGACCGAGGACCAGCGGCCGCCCAGGCGGTGGCGGGCGGGGCTGGCCGTGGCGCTGCTCGCCGCGGCCGTCATCGCCGTCGCCGTGGTCGTGGCCGTGCAGCGCCGCGGCCCGGCCGATCGCGGCCTGCTGCAGGTCAACGGCCGCGTCGAGGGTGACCTGATCACGCTCGCGCCCAAGGTGCCCGGCCGGATCGCCGCCCTGGCCGTGCGCGAGGGCGATGCGGTCGGCGCGGGGCAACTGGTCGCGCGCCTGGAGGATGCCGGTGCCGCCGCCCGGCTGGCGCAGGCACAGGCCGCGGCCGAGGCGCTCGACCAGCAGGTGCGGGCGAGCGATGCGGCCATCGCCCTGCTGCGCGCCGAGAGCGCGGCCGCCCAGGCCGCCGCGCAGGCCGGCGTGGTGGCGGCCGAGGCGGACCTGCGCCGCGCCGATGCCGCGGCCGAGCAGGAGGAGCGCAACCTGGCGCGCGCCCGCGAACTGGCGGCGATGGGCTTCGTCGGCCCGCAGGCGCTGGAGGGCTCGGCGCTGGCGCTGCGGGTGGGCCAGGAGCAGCGCGCCGCGGCCGCCGCGGCACGCGTGCGCAGCCGCGAAATCCTGAACGACGCCCGGCTCGGCCCGCAGCGCGTCTCCGCGCGCGTGGCGGAGCGCGCGGCGCTGCAGGCGCAGGCCCAGGCGGCGTGGGCGCGCGTGGACGAGGCACGGGTGCAGGTCGACGAACTGCGCGTCGCCGCGCCGGCCGCGGCGGTCGTGACCAACCGCTACGTGAACCCCGGCGAGGTGGTGGCCGCCGGCACGCCGCTGTTCGGGCTGATCGACCTCTCGCGCGTCTACCTGAAGGTGTTCGTGCCGGAGCCGCTGATCGGCCGCCTGCGGCTCGGCCACGCGGCGCAGATCTGGTCCGACGCCTTCCCCGACGCGCCCTTCGAGGCCCGGGTCGGCTACATCGCGTCGCGCGCCGAGTTCACGCCCAAGGAGATCCGCACCGTCGACGAGCGGGTCAAGCTGGTGTTCGAGGTTCGCCTGTATCCCGTGGCAGACCCGCGCGGCCGGCTGCTGCCGGGCCAGCCCGCCGACGCGATGATCCGCTGGGACGAGCAGGTGCCCTGGCGCCGCCCGCAGCGCTGATGGAGGCGACGCCGGTGGTTCGCGTGCGCGGCCTGGTCAAGCGCTACGGCCCGCGCGTGGCGGTCGACAGCGTGTCGTTCGACGTGCCCGCGGGCGCGCTGTTCGGCCTGATCGGCGCCGACGGCGCCGGCAAGTCCAGCCTGATGAAGGCGGTGGCCGGCGTGCTGGCCCACGACACCGGCGAGGTGGCGGTGTTCGGCCACCGCATCGACAGCGAGGCCGCCGCGGAGGCGGTCAAGGCGCGCCTGGGCTTCATGCCGCAGGGCCTGGGGCTGAACCTCTACCCCGAGCTCTCGGTCGAGGAGAACGTCGACTTCTTCGCGCGCATGCGCCTGGTGCCCGAGGCCGAGCTGGCGCCGCGCAAGGCCCGGCTGCTGGCGATCACGCGCCTGGCCGGCTTTCGCGCGCGGCCGATGAAGCAGCTCTCCGGCGGCATGAAGCAGAAGCTCGGGCTGGTCTGCACGCTGATCCACGCCCCGGCGCTGATCGTGCTCGACGAACCCACCACCGGGGTCGACCCGGTGTCGCGGCGCGACTTCTGGCTGATCCTCACGCAGCTCATCGAGGAAGGGCGCCTCACCGCGCTGGTCTCGACCGCCTACCTCGACGAGGCGAGCCGCTTCGACCGCCTGGTGCTGATGCACGCCGGGCGCGTGCTCGCCGAGGGGCCGCCGGAGTTGCTGCGCGGCGACGCGGGTGACCTCGAGGCGGCGTTCGTCGCGCTGCTGGCCGGTGCCGGCGCGACGCCGGACGTTCCCGCGCCCGACGCCGTCGCGGCGCCCGGGCCGGACTGGCCGCCGGGCGACGCGATCGACGCGCGCGAGCTCACGCGCGACTTCGGCCGCTTCCGCGCGGCCGACCGGGTGTCTTTCTCGGTCCGGCGCGGCGAGATCTTCGGCCTGCTCGGCGCCAACGGGGCCGGCAAGACCACCGTGATCAAGATGCTCACCGGCATCCTGCCGCCCAGCGGCGGCGCGGGGGTCGTCGCCGGCGTCGACATGCGCCGCGCCGGCCGGCTCGTGAAGGCCCGCATCGGCTACGTGTCGCAGGTGTTCTCGCTCTACGGCGACCTGAGCGTGGAGGAGAACCTGCAGCTCTACGCCGGCATCTACGGGCTCGGCCGGCGCGAGGCCGCGCAGCGCGTCGCCGCGCTGCTCGAGGCCGGCGGCCTCGCGGCCCGGCGGCACGACCGTGCCGGCGAACTGCCGATGGGCCTGCGCCAGCGCCTCGCGCTCGCCTGCGCCACCGTGCACGAGCCGCAGGTGCTGTTCCTCGACGAGCCGACCTCGGGCGTCGATCCGCTCGGCCGGCGCCAGTTCTGGGCGCTGCTGCGCCGCCTCGCGCGCGAGCAGGGCACGGCGATCCTGCTGACCACGCATTACATGCTCGAGGCCGAGTACTGCGACCGGCTGGCGCTGATGCATGCCGGCCGCATCGTCGCCGACGCCAGCCCCGCGGCGATGAAGCAGGCGCTGGTGCGCGACGCCGGCGCCCTGCTCGAGGTGGCCGCCGAGCCGCTGCTGCCCGCGCTGCAGGCGTTGCGCGAGGCCGGCTTCGCCGAGGCGGTGCTGCACGGCCGGCGCATCCACGTGCTGGCGCACGACGCCGACGCGGCGCGCGCCCGCATCGAGGCCGCCTGCGCCGGCGCCGGGCTGCGCCTGCACGGCGTCGCGCCGCGCGCGCTGACGATGGAGGACGTGTTCGTGCACCGCGTGCTGGCGCTGGAGCGCTCGGCATGAACCTGCGGCGCGTGCTCACCCTCACGCTCAAGGAGTGGCGCGAGATCCTGCGCGACCCGGTCTACCTGACGCTCGCCTTCGTGATCCCGGTCGTGCTGATGGTGGTGGTGGGCCACGGCATCACGCAGGAGGTCGAGAACGTCGGGCTGGTCGTGCTCGACGAGGACCGCAGCCCGACCAGCCGCGCCTACGTGCAGGGCTTCGTGTCGACGCGCCACTTCCGCCTCGCCGGGCAGGCGCAGGACCTGCGCGCGGCCGACGCGCTGCTCGCGCGCGGCGAGGCGCGCGTGGTGCTGTGGGTCGGCCCGGGCTTCGAGCGCGACCTGCTCGCCGGCCGCCCGGTGGACGTGCAGGCCATCATCGACGGCGCGTTCACCGTCACCGCCCGCACCATCCGCGCCTACCTGGAGGCGATCAACGCGCAGGCCGCCACGGCCATCGCCACGCGGGTGCTGGCGCGGCGGCTGGCGCTGCCGCCGGCGCAGGTGGCCGGGCGGCTGCAGCCGCTGCGCCTGAGCGTGCGTTTCCTCTACAACCCGGCGGCGCGCAGCAACCTCACCGTGGCGCCGCCGCTGATGATGCTGGTGCTGCTGCTGGTGCCGCCGCTGCTCACCGCCGTCAGCGTGGTGCGCGAGAAGGAGACCGGCGCGATCTACAACATGGCCAGCTCCACCGTCACGCGGCTGGAGTTCCTGGTCGGCAAGCTGGTGCCGGCGGTCGCGGTCTCGGGCGTCGATGCGCTGCTGCTGTGGCTGATCGCGCACTTCTACTTCGGCGCGCCGTTCCACGGCAGCGCCTGGCAGTTCGCGCTGGCCACCGGGCTCTACGTGCTGGCCACCAGTGCGCTCGGCCTGCTCGTCTCGATCGTCACGCGCACGCAGCAGGCCGCGATCATGATCGCGACGATGACGGCCTTCGTGGTCGCCTTCCAGTTCGCCGGCATGTTCGCCCCGCTCGAGTCGGCCACCGGCGTCGGCCGGGTCGTGGCGCGGCTGTTCCCGGCCAGCTATTACGACACCATCGTGATGGGGGCGTTCCTCAAGGGCATCGGGCTGCCGACGCTGTGGCGCGAGTACCTCGCGCTGGCGCTCTACGGGCCCGTGGTGCTGGGCCTTGCCCACGCGCTGTTCCACAAGCGGACGCGCACGTGAACGGCCGCCGTTCGTCCGTCGCGGTGTGGCTCGGCCAGGTCGGCATCCTGGTGCGCAAGGAACTGCTGCAGATCGTGCGCGATCGTGCGCTGCTGCTCTTCACCGTCTACATCTTCACGCTCGACATCCTGCTGGCTGCCGGCAACGCGGGCTTCGACGTGCGGCACGCGCCGATCGGCATCGTCGACCTCGACCGCAGCGTCGCCTCGCGCGAGCTGGCCTACCGCTTCCGCGCGCCGCACTTCGACGCGCGCCCGCTGGACGTGTCGCCCGAGGTCGCCGAGCGCCTGCTCGACGAGGGCGCGATCCACGCGCTGCTCGAGATCGGCCCGGGCTTCGAGCGCTCGCTGATGCGCGGGCAGGAGGCGCCGGTGCAGCTCGTCATCGACGGCAGCAAGGCCACGCTCGGCTACCTGATCGAGAGCTACGGCGAGCGCATCCTGGCGCAGCAGGCGGCCGACTGGGCCGCGCTGCGCCTGGCGCGCGAGGGTGTGGACGCGCGCAGCGTGCCGCAGGTGCGCCTGCAGCCGCGCACCTGGTACAACGCCGACCTGCGCGAGACCTGGTTCGCCACCATCTCCGAGCTGGTGACGATGATGACGGTCGCGGCGATCTTCCTGCCCGCCGCCGCGCTGATCCGCGAGAAGGAGCGCGGCACCATCGAGCAGCTGCTGGTCTCGCCGCTCGCGCCGCTGCAGATCGTGCTGGCCAAGGTGTTCGCGATGACGCTGGTGATGCTCGCCGGCGCCGCGGTCGCGGTCGGCGGCATCATGGTCGGCCTGCTCGACGTGCCGTTCCGCGGCAGCCCGGTGCTGTTCTTCGCGCTGCTGGCGCTGTATGCGGTCACGACCTCCGGCCTCGGCATCGTCGCGGCGACCTTCGCGCGCAACTCCGGCCAGGTGGGCCTGATCGTGCTGCTGATCGTGATGCCGATCCTGTTCCTCTCGGGCTCGTGGAACCTGGTCGAGGGCATGCCGGCGTGGCTGCGCGCCGGCATCGAGCTCTCGCCGCTGCGCCACTTCGTGCCGATCGCCTACGGGATCATCCTGCGCGGCACCGAGCTGGGCGCGATCTGGCCGTCGGTGGCCAAGATGCTCGCGCTCGGGGCCACGCTGTTCGCCGTCGGCGTCTGGCGCTTCCGGCGCCAGTTCCGCTGACCCGCGCCCGCCGCACGACACGCTGCGCCGGGCCGCCAGGCGCCGGGTACTTGCGCTGGCTCAACGGGGCCGGGCGGCGCGGGGCTAAGGTTCGGCCCCCGACCTCGTCGATGGAGGAGCCGCCATGCCCGCCGAGCACCTGGGGCCGACCGCCCGGGCCCTGCACCACGAGGCGGTGGCGTTCGGCCCGCGCGCGCTGCGCGGCGTGCTGGCCCGGCCTGGGCACGCCACCGGCCTGGTGGTGTTCGTGCAGGGCAGCGGCAGCGGGCGCAGCAGCTCGCTGCACCGGCACACCGCCCGCTGCCTGCAGCGCGCCGGCCTGGCCACGCTGCGGGTCGACCTGCTGAGCGACGCGGAGGCGCATGACCGCACCAAGGCGTTCGACGTCGAGCTGCTGGCCGAGCGGCTCGGCGAGGTGATCGACTGGGCCGGCAGGCGCGACGACCTGGCCGGCCTGCCGCTCGCGCTGCTGGGGGTCGGCACCGGGGCCTCGGCGGCCTTCCTGGCGGCCGAGCGCCGGCCCGGCCAGGTGGCCGCGGTGGTGTCGCGTAGCGGCCGGCCCGACCTGGCCGACGGCGTGCTGGGCGGCGTGCACGCGCCGGCGCTGCTGCTGGTCGGTGCCGACGACCCGGTGGCGCTCTCGCTGAACCGCGCCGCCTGCACGCGGCTGCCGGGCGAGGCCCGGCTCGAACTGATCCGCGGCCCCGCCGAGCACGGCGACGAGACGGTCCTGCCCGACCGCGCCGCCCGCGCCGCCGCGGCCTGGCTGGTCTCGCACCTGGGGCCGGCGCGAGGGGTCTACCGCGGCGCCGAGTCGCGTGCCTTCACGCGCGCGATGGGGCGCGCGCAGATCCAGGAGCAGAGACGATGACGCATGCAGGCGAGCAGGCCGGTCCGGACCCGGCGCACCCGGACGACGCGGGCGAGGGCGAGCGCATCGTCGAGCGCCCCGACGGCTTCCATTGGGCCGCGCCCGATGGCCGCCAGGAGTTCGGCCCCTTCCCGACGCGCGAGGAAGCGCTGGCCGACATGCTCGACTCGGCCGACGAGCGGGCGCCCGAGCCGGGCGAGACGCTGCAGGAGGCGGAAGGCGAGGTCGGCATGGCCGACTGGATCGACCCGGAGACCGGCGAGCCGGCCGAAGGCGGCTGCCCGCCGCACCTCGCGCCGGAGTGAACGCCGCGCGCGGCGCGCTTCAGACGACTTCGCGTTCAATCGCTTGGATCGTGCGGCTCTTGTCGGCCCTGGGCTGCCGGTCGCGACTGTCCGCTGGCGTCGGGCTGAGCGGGTCGCGGCAGGTGCCGCCTGCCGCGACCAGTGACTATCGTGGTTCGCGATAAACCTCGGTGGCTCCGCCCGGGCATGGCTCGGCTCGCTCGATGCTCTGCAGGAAGTGGACCTGCAAAGGCTGCTCAGGGTCGACTGCTGCCGACCGGATCTATGCGATCGAAAGCAACGCCGTATCAGACGCCCAGGCAGCCGGCCAGCGCCGGGTCGTCGGCGACCTGGTGCGCGGCGCCGCTCAGCGCCACCTGCCCCTTCTGCAGCACCAGCGCGCGGTCGGCGTGCGCGAGCACCTTGCGCCAGTCGCGGTCGACGATCAGCGTCGCGATGCCGCTCGTGCGGATCTCGCCGATCACGCGCCAGATCTCGGCCACGATCAGCGGCGCGAGGCCTTCGGTGGCCTCGTCGAGGATGATCAGCTCGGGGTGCGTCATCAGCGCGCGCCCGATCGAGAGCATCTGCTGTTCGCCGCCGGAGAGCTGCGCGCCCAGGTTCGCGAGACGCTCCTTCAGGCGCGGGAAGGTGGCCAGCACGCGCTCGTAGTCCCAGTCGTGGCGGCCGTCGCGGCCGGGGCGGGCGGCCATCACCAGGTTCTCGCGCACGCTCAGGTTCGGAAACACGCCGCGGCCTTCGGGCACGTAGGCCACGCCCAGGCGCGCCACCTCGTGCGGCCGGGCGCGCGCGGCGTCCTGGCCCTGGATCTGGATGCGGCCCTCGCGCTGCGCCACATGGCCGAGCAGGCTGCGGATCAGCGTGCTCTTGCCCATGCCGTTGCGGCCCAGCAGGCCGACCGTCTCGCCGCGGCGGATCTGCAGGTCCACGCCGTGCAGCACGTGGCTCGAGCCGTACCAGGCGTGCACGCCCTGGGCGTCGACGATCACTTCGGTGTCCATCAGTGGTCTCCCAGGTAGGCCACCTGCACGGCCCGGTTGCTGCGGATCGCGTCGGGCCCGTCGCTCGCGATCACCTCGCCGTTGACCATCACGGTGATGCGGTCGGCGATGCGGAACACCGCGTCCATGTCGTGCTCGACCAGCAGGATCGCGTGGTTCGCCCTCAGCGCGGCCAGCAGCGCGAGCATGCGCTCGGTCTCCTCGGCGCCCATGCCGGCCAGCGGCTCGTCGAGCAGCAGCACCTGCGGCGCGGTGGCCAGGCACATCGCGATCTCGAGCTGGCGCTTCTGGCCGTGCGACAGCAGCCCGGCAGGGCGGTCGAGCACGCCCGCCAGCCCGGCCTGCGCGGCGGCGTCGCGCGCGGCGCCGGTGCTGGCCATGCAGCGGTCGGCGCGCTGCCACCAGGCCCAGGGCCGCGGCGTGCGCGCCTGCGCGGCGAGGCGGCAGTTCTCGGCCACCGTGAAGCTCGGGTAGATGGTGTTGCGCTGGTAGCTGCGGCCCAGGCCCGCGCGGGCGCGCTTCGGCTGCGTCCAGCCGGTGACGTCCTGCCCGAGTAATTCGACCGTGCCGTCCGAGGGCGGGATCTCGCCCGAGAGCATGTTGATGAGCGTGGACTTGCCGGCGCCGTTGGTGCCGATCACCGCATGCACTTCGCCGCGGGCGAGATCGAGCGAGACGCCGTTCACCGCGGTGAGCCCGCCCCAGCGGCGCGTCAGCCCGTGGCCACGCAGCAGCACGTTGGTGCTCATGGCGCCACCTCCGTCGGCGCGCCGGCGCGTGTGCCGAGCAGCCGCCCGGCGAGCCGCTCGCGCCATTGGCCGGGCAGGCCCACCAGCCCGCGCGGCAGCAGCGCCACGCAGGCGATGATGGCCAGCCCGAGCCCGAGATGCCAGTGTCTGGCGAAGGCACCGAAGATTGCCTCGCTCTTGAAGAACTCCTGCAGCAGCGCGAAGGCGAACGCGCCGATCAGCGCGCCGCGCAGGTGGCCGATGCCGCCCAGGATCACCATGATCAGCACCGCGCCCGAGAGGTGCCAGCTCATCAGCTCGGGGTTCACGAAACCATCCTTCACCGCGAACAGGAAACCCGCCAGCCCGGCGATCGCGCCCGAGAGCGTGAAGGCGGCGAGCTTGTACGGGTAGGTGGAGAAGCCGGTGGCGCGCATGCGCTGCTCGTTGACGCGGATGCCGGCGAGCGCCCGGCCGAAGCGCGAGCGCAGCAGCACCGCGAGGAAGGCGAAGGTCGCCACCAGGCAGGCGAGCGTGAAGCCGTACATCACGAGGCCGTCGTCCAGGTCGCGGCCCGGCCAGAGCAGCGGCTTGGTGTACAGGTAGATGCCGTCGGTGCCGCCGCCCAGCGGCGTGTCGTGCACCACGTAGTAGGCCATCTGCGCGAAGGCGAGCGTGACCATGATGAAGTACACCCCCTTGGTGCGCAGCGAGAGCGCCCCCACCGCCAGCGCGTACAGCGCCGCGGCGGCGAGGCAGGCCGGCAGCAGCCACCACGCCGATGGCGAGCCGCCCTCCGGCGAGAGCAGCACCGCCGCATACGCGCCGATGCCGAAGAAGCCCGCCTGGCCGAAGCAGACGAGCCCGGTGCCGCCGACCAGCAGCTCGAGGCTGAGCGCGAAGATCGCGTACACCATGATCTTGGTCACGAGGTCCAGCGCATAGGGGCCGGCGAGGAAGGGCAGCAGCGCGAGCGCGCCGAACAGCGCGACCACGAACGCGGCCTTGGAACGGTCTTGTGCATCCATCTTGTTCATCCCGCCTTGAACAGGCCGTCGGGTTTCCAGAGCAGGATCAGCGCCATCAGCACGTAGACGAGCACGCCGGCCGCCTGCGGCAGCAGTACCTTGCCGAAGGTGTCCACCGCGCCGATCAGCAGTGCCGCGAGCAGCGCGCCGCGGATCGAGCCGATGCCGCCGATCACGACCACCACGAAGCAGACGATCAGCACCGAATTGCCCATGCCCGGATAGACCGAGGACACCGGCGCAGCCACCATGCCCGCGAGCACCGCGATCGCCACGCCGGCGGCGAACACCACGCGGTAGAGGAACTTGATGTCGATGCCGAGGCTCTGCACCATCTCGCGGTTCGTGCTGCCGGCGCGGATCATCATGCCGAGCCGGGTGCGCGTGAACACCAGGTACATGCCCAGCGCGAGCAGCAGGCACACCGCGGAGATGAAGAGCCGGTAGACCGGGTAGGTCATCACCTCGCCGAGCGGCAGGCTGCCGGTGAGGATCTCGGGCGGCTGCACGCCGTGCACGTCGTCGCCGACGGCCAGCGAGCGCAGTTCCTCGAACACCAGGATCAGCCCGTAGGTCATCAGCACCTGCTGCAGGTGCTCGCGCTCGTAGAGGAAGCTGAAGAACGCCCACTCGAGCACGTAGCCGAGGATCACCGCGAGCACCAGCCCGACCGCGAGCGTGGCGAAGAAGCCGCCGCCGAAGGTGCTGCCCACGACCGGCGCCAGCGCATAGGCCATGTACGCGCCGATCATGTAGAAGCTTCCGTGCGCCAGGTTGATGACGCCCATGATCCCGAAGATCAGGGTCAGGCCCGAGGCGACCAGGAACAGCAGCAGGCCGTACTGCAGGCTGTTCAGGCACTGGATCAGGAAGGTGGCGAGGTCCATGGGCAAAGCCTCCCCCGCACCGCGGCGCGAACGCCGCGGGTCAGGTGTGTGTCTCGGGGTGGGTGCTTAGAGCTTGCAGCCGCGGGCCGGATCGGCCAGCGATTTCGAGGCCACGCTCACCAGCTTGTTCTCCTTGCCGCTGACCTGGCGCAGGTAGATGTCCTGCACCGGGTTGTGCGACCTGGAGACGCTGAAGGCGCCGCGCGGGCTGTCGATCTTCGCCTTCTCGATCGCCGCGGCGATCTCGGCCTTCTTGCCGGTGTCGCCCTTCACGGCGGCCAGGCCGATGCCGAGCATCTGCGCGGCGTCGTAGCCCTGCACCGCGTAGACGTCGGGCTGCAGCTTGAAGCTCTTGGCGTAGGCCAGGCGGAAGGCGTTGTCGCGCGGCGTGCCCAGGCTGTCGGCATAGTGCAGCGTGGTCAGCAGGCCGTCGGCATCGGCACCCTGCGCCTCCAGCGTGCCGTCGGTCAGGAAGCCGGCGCCGTAGAGCGGGATGTTCTTCTTCAGCCCCGCCGCGGCATAGTCCTTGACGAACTTGACCGCCCCGCCGCCGGCGAAGAAGGTGTAGACCGCATCCGGCTTCGCGGCCGCGATCTCGGTCAGCAGGGCCTGGAACTCGACGTTCGGGAAGGGCAGCGACAGCTCCTTCACCACCTGGCCGCCGGCCTTCTCGAAGGCCTCCTTGAAGCCGCGCACCGATTCGTCGCCGGCGGCGTATTTCCAGGTGATCGTGACGACCTTCTTGTGGCCCTTCTTCGCCACCACCTCGCCCATCGCATAACCCGGCTGCCAGTTCGAGAACGAGCTGCGGAAGATGTTTGGCGCGCACATCGGGCCGGTCACCGCGTCGGCACCGGCGTTGGGCACGATCAGCAGCGTGCCGGTCTCCTTCGCGACCTTGGCCATGGCCATCGCCACACCGCTGTGCACCGTGCCGACGAGCACGTCGACGTTGTCGCGCTTGATCAGCTTGTTGACGTTGTCGGTGGCCTTGGCGGGGTCGCTCTCGTCGTCGACCTTGACGAACTCCACCTCGCGGCCGCCGAGCTTGCCGCCCTGCTCGGTGACGTGGAGCCGGAAGCCGTTCTCGATCGCGGTGCCGAGCGCGGCGAAGGTGCCGGTCGCCGGCAGCATCAGGCCGACCTTGAGCTTGCCCGTGCTCTGGGCCTGGGCGAGGGAGGAAGCGAGGGCGGCGGCGAGCAGCGCCGCGGTAGGGATCGGCTTCAAGCGTTGTCTCCTTGTCGGTATCGGGTGATGAAGCGGGTGGCGGCGGCGACCAGCGCGTCGGGCTGGTCGCGGTGGGGCGAATGGCCGCAGGCGGGCAACTCGAGCAGTTCGGTCTGCGGCACGCGGCGCCCGATGCCGCGGATCTGCTCGAGCGTGCCGTATTCGTCGTCCTGGCCCTGCACCGCGAGCAGCGGGCAGGTGATGGCGCCGATCTCGTCCTCGATCGACCACTGCTTGAACGGCGGGTGCAGCCAGATGTCGTTCCAGCCCCAGAAGGCGGAATCCGGGTCGTCGTGGTACTTCGCCAGGCGGGCCTTCAGATCCGTGGTCCGGTAGGCCTCGCGCGCCTTGGCGATGCTCGCGACCGACAGGTCCTCGACCAGGATGTGCGGCGCCAGCACGATCGCGCCGGCCACGCGGTCGGGGAAGGCGGCGGCGTGCAGCAGCGCGATCGAGCCGCCGTCGCTGTGGCCGAACAGCCAGGGCCGGTCGCGCGTGGTGTCGATGTCGAGCGCGGCCAGCAGCGCCGGCAGCACCTGCTGCGCCTGGCGGTGCATGAAGTCCAGGCCCCAGGCCTCGTCGCGCGCGCGCGGGGTCGAGCGGCCGTAGCCGGGGCGCGAGTAGACGAGGCCGCGGCAGCCGACGGCATCGCACAGGCGCTGCGGGAAGTCCTTCCACATCGAGAGCGAGCCGAGGCCTTCGTGCAGGAACACCACGAGGGGTGCCTCCCGCCGTTCACGGCCGATCCAGGCATGCTCGATCCGCACCGGGCGGCCCGCCCAGTCGATCTCGACAAGGGAACTCACTTCGACCCTTCGAGCTCGCGCAGCTTGAAGCGCTGGATCTTGCCGGTGGCCGTCTTCGGCAGGTCGCTGACGAACTCGATCTGGCGCGGGTACTTGTAGGGCGCGAGCTTGTCCTTCACGAAGGCCTTCAGTTCGGCATCGCTGGCCTGCGCGCCGGCCTTGAGCACGACGAAGGCCTTGGTCTTGGTGAGCCCTTCCGCGTCCGGCACGCCGATCACCGCGGCCTCGAGCACGGCCGGGTGCTGCACCAGCGTGGCCTCCACCTCGAAGGGCGAGACGTAGATGCCGCTGACCTTGAGCATGTCGTCGCTGCGGCCGCCGTAGGTGTAGCTGCCGTCGGCGTTGCGGATGTACTTGTCGCCGCTCTTGGTCCAGCCGCCCTGGAAGGTGTCGCGCGTCTTCTGGCGGTTGCCCCAGTACATCATCGCGGACGAAGGGCCGTGGATGTAGAGGTCGCCGGGTTCGCCGTCCGGCACCGGGCCGCCGTCATCGCCGCGCAGCTCGATCCGGTAGCCGGGCACCGGCCAGCCGGTGCTGCCGTAGCGCACCTGGCCGGGCCGGTTGGAGATGAAGATGTGCAGCATCTCGGTGGAGCCGATGCCGTCGACGATGTCGGTGCCGAAATGCGCCTTGAAGCGCTCGCCGAGCTCGGCCGGCAGCGCCTCGCCGGCCGACGACACGAGGCGCATCGCCACGTCGCTCTTCTTCGGCAGGTTCGGGCTGGCCAGCATGCCGGCGAAGCCGGTCGGTGCGCCGTAGAAGACGGTGGGCTTGACGCCGCCCACGCCACCGGTCCAGCGCTTGAACGTGGCATCCGGCGTCGGGCGCTCGGCCATCAGGATCACCGTCGCGCCGACCGAGAGCGGGAAGCTCAGTGCATTGCCCAGGCCGTAGGCGAAGAAGAGTTTTGCCGCCGAGAAGCAGACGTCGTCCTCGCGCAGGTCGAGCACACCCTTGCCGTACAGCTCGGCGGTCCAGTACGGGTTGCCGTGCGAGTGCACCGTGCCCTTGGGGCGGCCGGTGGAGCCGGAGGAGTAGAGCCAGAAGGCGGGGTCGTCCGCGCTGGTGGCCGCCGGCTTCGCGACCGGCACCTGCGCGGCGAGGAAGGCCTCGAACTCCACCTCGGCCGGGTGCAGCGGCGCGACCGGGCGCGAGACGATCACCTTCGTGACCTCGTGGTCCGACTTGATCATCGCCGCGGTCAGCGCGGGCAGCAGCGCTCCGGAGACCAGCACCGCCTGGGCGCGCGAGTGCTCCAGCATGTAGGCGTAGTCGTCGGCGGTCAGCAGCGTGTTGACGGCCACTGGCACCAGGCCGGCGTACATCGCGCCGAGAAAGCTCACCGGCCAGTCGTTCACGTCCTGCATCAGCAGCAGCACACGCTCCTCGCGCCTGATGCCGAGACCGCGCAGGCCGGCGGCCAGGCGACGCACACGCTCGTCGAGCGCGCCGTAGCTCAGGCTGCCGAGGTCGTCGACATAGGCGGCCTTGGCCGCGCGGCCGGTGTTGAGCGCCAGCAGGTGGGCGGCGAAGTTGAAGGTCTCGGGCGGCGGCGTGACGCCGGTGGCTTCGAGTTCGGACATGGTGTGTCTCCTCGGGTTCGAATGGCTCAGCCGGCCAGCGCGGCCAGCACGGCGCTGCTGCCCTGGATGGCGGCGCGGCGGTGGTAGAAGTTCAGGGCCCGCACGCCGCCCAGTTCCTCGCCGCCGCCGGCGCGGCCGGGGCCGCCGTGCAGCGATTGCGGCATCACGTTGCCGTGGCCGGTGTGCAGCGCGGCGACATCCGGCGAGACCAGGTGCACGCGGCCATGCCAGGCGGCGAGCTTGAAGGCGGCATGCGCCAGCTCGGCTGGCTGGCTGCCGTAGACCGAGGCCACCAGCGAGCCCTGGCCGCGCTGCACCAGCGCGAGCGCATGGGCCAGGTCGCGGTAGGGCAGCAGCGTGGCGACCGGACCGAACACCTCGACGTCGTGCACCAGGTGCGCGGCATCGGGATTGCGCGTGCCGAGCAGCGTCGGGCCGACGCAGCAGGCCACGGCCGGGTCGGCATCCACCAGTGCATGCGTCGCGCCGTCGTGCAACACCTCGGTCTGCGTCTTCAAGGTGGCCAGGCCCTCGCGCACTGCGGCGAGCTGCGCGCGGCTCACGAGCGCGCCCATGCGCACGGCCTCGTTGCGCGGGTTGCCGACGCTGGTCTTCGCCAGGCGCGCCGAGATCGCCTCGGCCGCGGCGCCGTAGAGCGCTTCGGGCACCAGCACGCGGCGGATCGCGGTGCATTTCTGGCCGGACTTCTGCGTCATCTCGCGCGCGACTTCCTTGACCAGCAGCTCGAAGGCCTCGCTGCCGGGCGGATGGTCGGGCAGCAGCAGCGCGGAGTTCAGGCTGTCGGCCTCGATGTTGACGCGCACCGAGCGCTGCACGATCGCCGGGTGCGAGCGGATCACCGCGGCCGTCTCGGCCGAGCCGGTGAAGGAGACGACGTCGAAGGATTGCAGCTGGTCGAGCAGCCCGGCCGAGCTGCCGCAGATCACCGACAGCGCGCCCGGCGGCAGGATGCCGGCGTCGACCACGTCCTTCACCATGCGCTGCGTCAGCCAGGCCGTCGCCGTGGCCGGCTTGACGATCACCGGCACGCCCGAGAGCAGCGCCGGGCCGGCCTTTTCCCACAGGCCCCAGCTCGGGAAGTTGAAGGCGTTGATGAAGAGCGCCACGCCCTGTGTCGGCGCGAGCAGGTGCTCGGACTGGAACAGGCCGTCCTTGCTGAGCTTGGCGGCATCGCCATCGACCAGGAAGCGCTTGTCGCCGAGCGTCTCGCCGAGCTTCGCGTAGGTGGATAGCGTGTAGATGCCGCCGTCGATGTCCACCGCCGAGTCGTTCTTCACCGTGCCGCTGTTGGCGGTGGCGATCTCGTAGTAGGCGTCGCGGTTCGCCTGCAGCACCTTCACCGCGGCGGCCAGCAGCGCGCCGCGTTCGCGGTAGCTCAGCGCGCGCAGCGCCGCGCCACCCTGCTCGCGGGCGAAGGCGAAGGCGGCGGGGAGGTCGAGCCCGGTCGCATCCACGCGCACGAGCTCGGTGCCGAGCACCGGGTCGAACAGCGCGGTGCCGGCGCCGGTGCCGGCCTGCCAGCGGCCGGCGACGAAGTTGGGCAGGAGCTCGGTCATCTCAGGCTTTCGTGAAATCGATGCGGCCTTCCGGCAGCAGGTAGAGGACGAGCGCGCGGCCCTGCGAGACGGTGGGCCGGTGCGCGCTGCCGGGCGGCATCACCAGCCAGCCGGCGGGGCGGCCGTCGAAACGGGCGTCGGGGTCGATCGGCATGATCAGGTCGATCTCGCCGGTGGGGTGAACGTGGTGCGGGCCGGCGACGTCCTGCATGTCCACGACGTCGACGGAGAAGCCGTGCAGGTCGTCGGCCGGCTTGAAAATGCGGCCGTAGCGGATGCCGCCGCCTTCGCGGTTGGCCAGCCAGCCTTCGGCCACGCCGGTACGGCAGCCCTGCGCCAGGGCTTCGAAGGTGGCGCTGCCGGCGCCGTGTTCGCGGTTCAGCCAGGTGTCGAGCGCGGCGTCGAGCGGCCGGCCGGCGAGCTGGGCGCTCAGCGCCGCGATCTGGGCGCGGAAGGTGTCGGGAGACATCGCTGGTCCTTTGTCAGGCTTGTACGCACCCAAGGGATGCAGTATTGTGCGTGCCAGGACTTTAGGGTTCGACCCTCACCATGTCAAGCACTATATTGCCTGTACCCGGGTTAGCCCCTAGCGGTGCCGCCGAGGCGCCGCAGGCGGCAGACACATCCGAAGAAGAGAAGAACCCGTTCCTGGTGGCGCTGGGCGAACGTGTGCGCTCGCTCAGGGCGCGGCGCGGCATGACGCGCAAGGCGGTGTCGCTGGCGGCCGATGTCTCCGAGCGTCACCTCGCCAACCTGGAGTACGGGGTCGGCAATGCGTCCATCCTCGTGCTGCTGCAGGTGGCACAGGCGCTGCAATGTTCGCTGGCCGAGCTGCTCGGCGACGTGACCACCTCCTCGGCCGAGTGGCTGCTGATCCGCGAGCTGCTCGAGCGCCGCGACGAGGCGACGCTGCGCCGCGTGCGCGAGGCCATCGGCACCCTGCTCGGCACCGGCGGCGCCAACGCGCGCGGCCAGCGCAGCCCGCGGGTCGCGCTGATCGGGCTGCGCGGCGCGGGCAAGTCCACGCTCGGGCAGATGCTGGCGGAGGACCTGGGTTTCCCGTTCGTCGAGCTGAGCCGCGAGATCGAGAAGTTCGCCGGCTGCTCGATCTCCGAGATCCAGGCGCTGTACGGGCAGAACGCCTACCGCCGCTACGAGCGCCGTGCGGTGGAGGAGGCGATCCAGATCTATCCCGAGGCGGTGATCGCCACGCCCGGCGGCCTGGTGTCCGACGCCGCCACCTTCAACCTGCTGCTGGCGCACTGCACGACGGTCTGGCTCCAGGCCGACCCGGAAGACCACATGAAGCGCGTGATCGCCCAGGGCGACATGCGCCCGATGGCCGACAGCAAGGAGGCGATGGACGACCTCAAGGTCATCCTGGCCGGCCGCGCCGCCTTCTATTCCAAGGCCGAGTTCCGCCTCGACACCAGTGCGCAACCGCTGGAGCCGACCTTCGCCGAACTGCGCCGCCTGGTGCGCGGCGCACTGCAACTGCAAGGGTAAACCCTTAACAAAGAAGATGCACTTAACTGCTTGACCTCTCGCAGAAGCATGCACTATGATGCGTCTAACGCGTCACCAATCATGCACCGCGCTGCGTAACCTGAGGAGCCCCACCGTGAGCCAAGTCCCCCGCGTCGACTACCAGACCCATCCGTCCCAGTACAAGCACTGGAAGCTGAAGTTCGAGGGCCCGGTCGCCACGCTGGCGGCCGACTTCGACGAGAACGCCGGCCTGCGCCCCGGCTACAAGCTCAAGCTGAACAGCTACGACCTCGGCGTCGACATCGAGCTGAACGACGCCATCAACCGCATCCGCTTCGAGCACCCCGAGGTGCGCACGGTGGTCGTCACCAGCGCCAAGGACCGCGTGTTCTGCTCCGGCGCCAACATCTTCATGCTCGGCGTCAGCAGCCACGCCTGGAAGGTGAACTTCTGCAAGTTCACCAACGAGACGCGCAACGGTCTGGAAGACTCGTCCAAGCACAGCGGCCTGAAGTTCCTGGCGGCGGTCAACGGCGCCTGCGCCGGCGGCGGCTACGAACTCGCACTCGCCTGCGACGAGATCATCCTGGTCGACGACCGCAGCAGCGCCGTCAGCCTGCCCGAGGTGCCGCTTCTCGGCGTGCTGCCCGGCACCGGCGGCCTGACCCGCGTGACCGACAAGCGCAAGGTGCGCCACGACCTGGCCGACATCTTCTGCACCACCACCGAAGGCGTGCGCGGCCAGAAGGCCAAGGAATGGCGCCTGGTGGACGACATCGCCAAGCCGGCGCAGTTTGCCGCCAAGGTGCAGGAGCGCGCGCTGCAGCTCGCCCAGCAGAGCGACCGCCCGGCCGACGGCAAGGGCGTGGCGCTGACGCCGCTCGGCCGCACGATCGAGGCCGACGCGCTGCGCTACCCGAACGTGACGGTCGAGATCGACCGTGCCGGCCGCACCGCCACCTTCACCGTCAAGGCGCCCACCGGCCCGCAGCCGAGCACGCGGGCGCAGATCGTCGAGGCCGGCGCCGCCTGGTATCCGCTGGCACTCGCCCGCGAACTGGAGGACGCGATCCTCTCGATGCGCACCAACGAGCTCGACATCGGCACCTGGCTGATCAAGACCGAGGGCGACGCCGCCGCGGTGCAGGCGATGGACGCCGTGCTGCTGGCGAACCAGAACCACTGGCTGGTGCGCGAGACCATCGGCCTGCTGCGCCGCACCTTCAGCCGGCTCGACGTGTCCTCGCGCTCGCTGTTCGCGCTGATCGAGTCGGGCTCGTGCTTCGCCGGCAGCTTCCTCGAGCTGGCCCTGGCCTGCGACCGCAGCTACCACCTGGCGCTGCCGGACGACGAGGCCAAGGCGCCGAAGATCACGGTGGGTGAAGTCAACTTCGGCCTGTTCCCGATGGTCACCGGCCAGAGCCGCCTCGGCCGCCGCTTCTACGACGAGGCGCCGGCGCTGGACGCCGTGCGCGCGAAACTCGGCCAGCCGCTCGATGCGGACGCGGCCTACGCGCTCGGCCTCGTCACCAGCAACCCGGACGACATCGACTGGGCCGACGAGACCCGCATCGCGATCGAGGAGCGCGTGGCGATGAGCCCGGACGCGCTGACCGGCATGGAAGCCAACCTGCGCTTCAACGGGCCCGAGAACATGTTCACCCGCGTGTTCGGCCGGCTGACCGCGTGGCAGAACTGGATCTTCCAGCGCCCGAACGCCGTCGGCGAGAAGGGTGCCCTGAAGGTCTACGGCAAGGGCGAGAAGGCCGCCTTCGACTGGAACCGCGTCTGAACAGAGTCACCAAGGAAGAGACATGAGCACGATCGACTACGCCGAGAAGATCCCCAACAACGTCAACCTGGCCGAGGACCGCACGCTCAAGCGCGCGCTCGAGCAGTGGCAGCCGAACTACCTCGACTGGTGGAACGACATGGGGCCGGACGGCTCGCAGAACTTCGACGTCTACCTGCGCACCGCGGTCAGCGTCGACCCGCAGGGCTGGGCGCAGTTCGGCTACGTCAAGATGCCCGAGTACCGCTGGGGCATCTTCCTGAACCCCGCCGAGAAGGACCGCAAGATCCACTTCGGTGACCACAAGGGCGAGGACGCCTGGCAGGACGTGCCCGGCGAATACCGCGCGAACCTGCGCCGCATCATCGTGACGCAAGGCGACACCGAGCCGGCCTCGGTCGAGCAGCAGCGCCACCTCGGCCTCACCTGCCCGAGCCAGTACGACCTGCGCAACCTGTTCCAGGTGAACGTGGAGGAAGGCCGCCACCTGTGGGCGATGGTCTACCTGCTGCACAAGTACTTCGGCCGCGACGGCCGCGAGGAGGGCGAGGCCCTGCTCGAGCGCCGCAGCGGCCAGCAGGACAACCCGCGCATCCTGCAGGCGTTCAACGAAGAGACGCCCGACTGGCTGTCGTTCTTCATGTTCACCTACTTCACCGACCGCGACGGCAAGTTCCAGCTGTGCGCGCTGGCCGAGTCGAGCTTCGACCCGCTGGCCCGCACCACCAAGTTCATGCTGACCGAGGAAGCGCACCACATGTTCGTGGGCGAGTCCGGCGTGTCGCGCGTGATCCAGCGCACCTGCGCCGCGATGAACGAGCTGAAGACCGACGATCCGGCCAAGCTGCGCGCCGCCGGCGTGATCGACCTGCCGACCCTGCAGCGCTACCTGAACTTCCACTTCTCGGTGACGATCGACCTGTTCGGCGCCGACGAGTCGAGCAACGCCGCGACCTTCTACTCGACCGGCCTGAAGGGTCGCTTCGAGGAAGGCAAGCGCACCGACGACCACCTGCTCAAGGGCCAGACCTACCGCGTGCTGAATGCGGTGGGCGGCAAGCTGGTCGAGAAGGAAGTGCCGATGCTCAACGCCCTGAACGAGGTGCTGCGCGACGACTACATCAAGGACTCGATCGCCGGCGTCGAGCGCTGGAACAAGGTGATCGAGAAGGCGGGCATCCCGTTCCGGCTGAAGACGCCGCACAAGGCCTTCCACCGCAACATCGGTGCGCTCTCGGGCGTGAAGGTGTCGCCCGAAGGCCAGGTGATCAGCGAAGCCGAATGGGCCGCCAAGGTCGACCAGTGGCTGCCCAGCGCCACCGACCGCGCCTTCGTCGCCAGCCTGATGGGCCGCGTCGTCGAGCCGGGCAAGTTCGCCAACTGGATCGCGCCGCCGGTGATGGGCATCAACCGCCAGCCGGTCGAGTTCGAGTACGTGCGCTTCAACTGAAGCACGGCATCATCGAGGCTGACGGCAAGGGGCCTGCGGGCCCCTTGCTTCCGAGGAGACACGCATGGACATGGCCGCCGAATCCGGTGTCATCAAGCAGCACCTGATCGACCCCGAGATCTGCATCCGCTGCAACACCTGCGAGGCCACCTGCCCGGTGCAGGCGATCACGCACGACTCGCGCAACTACGTGGTCGATGCGGCCAAGTGCAACCTGTGCATGGCCTGCATCCCGCCCTGCCCGACGGGCTCGATCGACAACTGGCGCACGATGCCGATCGTGCGCGCCTACAGCGTCGAGGAGCAGCTGACCTGGGACAGCCTGCCGGCCGAGCTGACCAGCGACGAGCTGGCGGCGCAGGGCGTCGCCGCGGATGCCGCGCCGGCCGTGGAGCCGGTGGCGCCGAGCCTTCCTGCGGCGGTGAGCGGCGAGACGGCGTTCAACTCCGCGCAGTACGGCGCGACGCTGCCGCCCTGGTCGGCTGCGCATGCCTACACCAACCTCTACGGGCCGAAGGCGGCGGAGAAGTCGGTCACTGCCACGGTGGTGGGCAACGTGCGCGTCACCGAGGTGGGCAAGGAGTACGACACCCATCACATCGTGCTCGACTTCGGCGCCATGCCCTTCCCGGTGCTCGAGGGCCAGTCGATCGGCATCGTGCCGCCGGGGATGGACGATTCGGGCCGCGCCCACCACGCGCGCCAGTACTCCATCGCCAGCCCGCGCAACGGCGAACGGCCGGGCTACAACAACGTCTCGCTGACCATCAAGCGCGTGCTGGAAGACCATTCCGGCAAGCCGGTGCGCGGCGTGGCGAGCAACTACATGTGCGACCTGAAGGTCGGCGACAAGGTGCAGGTGATCGGCCCGTTCGGCACCAGCTTCCTGATGCCGAACCACCCGAAGAGCCACATCGTGATGATCTGCACCGGCACCGGCAGCGCGCCGATGCGCGCGATGACCGAGTGGCGGCGCCGCCTGCGCGCCAGCGGCAAGTTCGAGGGCGGCAAGCTGATGCTGTTCTTCGGGGCGCGCACGAAGGAGGAGCTGCCGTACTTCGGCCCGCTGCAGAACCTGCCCAAGGACTTCATCGACATCAACTTCGCGTTCAGCCGCACGGCAGGCGCGCCCAAACGCTACGTGCAGGACCTGATGCGCGAGCGTGCCGCCGACCTGGCGCCGCTGCTGTCCGACCCCAACGCCTACTTCTACGTCTGCGGCCTGAAGGCGATGGAGGAGGGCGTGGTGCTGGCGCTGCGCGATGTCGCCAAGCAGGCCGGGCTGGACTGGGATGCGGTCGGCTCGGCCATGAAGACCCACGGCCGGCTGCACCTGGAGACCTACTGATGGCGTCGGTCGTGGTCAGCCGTCCCGCGCCGGGGGTCGCGCGGGTCACGATGAGCCGCCCGGCCGTCTTCAACGCGTTCGACGAGGCGATGATCGGCGAGCTCGATGCGGCCTTCGCCGCCTTGAGCGGCGACGCGGCCGTGCGCGTGATCGTGCTGGCCGGCGAGGGCAGGCACTTCAGCGCCGGCGCCGACCTGCAATGGATGCAGCGTGCCAGCGAGGCCACCGCCGAGTGGAACCTGGCCGACGCACGCCGCTTCGCCGGCATGCTGGCGCGCATCGAAGCCTGCCCGAAGCCGACGGTCGCGCGTGTGCAGGGTGCGGCGCTGGGTGGCGGGGTCGGCCTCGCCTGCGCCTGCGACATCGCGATCGCCGCCGACAACGCGAGCTTCTCGGTCAGCGAGGCGAAGTTCGGCATCCTGCCGGCGGTGATCGGGCCCTATGTCACCAACGCGGTCGGCAAGCGGCAGGCCCGGCGCCTGGCGCTGACCACCACGCGCATCGCCGCAGCCGAGGCGCTGGCGATCGGGCTGGTGCAGCAGGTCGTCGCCCTCGACGCGCTCGATGGCGCGCTGGACGCCGTCGTGAAGGACCTGCTGGCCGGCGGGCCGGCGGCGCAGCGCGAGATCAAGCAGCTGTTCGCGCAACTCGCCGTCGGGCCGATCACGCCCGAGGTGCGCGAACTGACCGCCCAGACCATCAGCCGCGTGCGCGGCACCGACGAGGCGCGCGAGGGCTTCGCCGCCTTCCTGGCCAAGCGGCCGGCACACTGGATTCCGCAATGACGCAGAAGAACCTCAACGGCGCCACCGTCACGGTGATCGGCGCCGGCATCATGGGCGCGGGCATCGCGCAGGTGGCCGCACAGTCCGGCCATGCGGTGCGGCTGTTCGACGCGCGCGAAGGCGCCGCGGCCGACGCGAAGAAGAAGCTTGCCGCCACGCTCGACGGCCTGGCCGCCAAGGGCAAGCTCGCGCCGGAGGCCGCGCAGGCCACGCTGGCGCGCATCGAGCCGATCGGCGCACTCGGCGAGGCCAAGGGCAGCGCGCTGGTGGTCGAGGCGATCGTCGAGAACCTCGCCGTCAAGCGCACGCTGCTGATGGAGCTGGAGGCGCTCGTCGATGCCGACTGCGTGCTCGCCACCAACACCTCGTCGATCTCGGTCACCGCGCTGGCCAATGGCCTGGCGCGGCCGCAGCGGCTCGTGGGCATGCATTTCTTCAACCCGGTGCCGCTGATGAAGCTGGTGGAGGTGGTGTCCGGGCTGCACACCGAGGCCGCGGTGGCCGAGGCCATCTTCGAGCTGAGCAAGGCCTGGGGCAAGGTACCGGTGCACACCCGCTCGACGCCGGGCTTCATCGTCAACCGCATCGCCCGGCCGTACTACGCCGAGACGCTGGCGCTGCTGCTCGAGCGGGCCGCCGAGCCGCAGGTGCTGGACGCCTGCCTGAAGGCCGCGGGTTTCCGCATGGGGCCGTGCGAGCTGATGGACCTGATCGGCCACGACACCAACTTCGCGGTGACGCAATCGGTCTACGAGGCCAACTTCTTCGACAAGCGCTACGCACCCTCGCTGGTGCAGCGCGAGCTGGTCGACGGCGGCCTGCTCGGGCGCAAGAGCGGGCGCGGCTTCTACCGTTATCCGGAAGGCGTGCCGGCGTTGCCGGTGGCGCTGCACGAGGCGCCGGCCACGGCGCGCGAGATCACGGTGCACGGCGAGGGGCCGATCGCCGACTGGCTCGAGCAGGCCGCCACGAAGGCGCTCGCCGCGCAGGGCTGGGGCCCGGCGCGCGAACGCAGCTCGGCCTGGACCGGGCTGGCGATCGACGGCGCCCGCCTGGTGCTGACCGACGGTCGACCGGCGCACGAACTGGCGCGGGCCCTGGGCACGCACGAGGTGGCCGTGTTCGACCGGCCGGTGGTGCTGCCGGTGGCCGCCGGCAGCGCGCTCGCCTATGCCGTCGACGCGCATGCGAGCGAGAGCTGGCGCACCCAGGCCCCCGCCTGGCTGGCCGCGCTGGGCGTGACCCCGCTGCCGCTGGCCGACGTGCCGGGCCTGGTGGTGGCGCGCACGGTCGCGATGCTGATCAACGAGGCGGCCGATGCCGTCCTGCAGGGCGTCTGCACGGCCGAGGGCGCCGACGCGGCGATGAAGCTCGGCGTCAATTACCCGGCCGGGCCGTTCGAGTGGCTCGAACGCTGGAGCGTCGACGGCGTGGCCGGCGTCGTGCAGGCGCTGGACACCTGCTACCGCGGCGAACGCTACCGCGTCAGCCCCTGGCTCCAGCGAAGCGCCGCATGAAGTTCTCCGAGTTCGAGCCGGGCCAGGTGATCGAGGCCGGGCCCTACGTGCTGCCGGAGGCGGACCTTCTGGCCTTCGCGCGCGAGTGGGATCCGCAATGGTTCCACACCGACCCTGCCGCCTCGGTGCAGGGCCGCTTCGGCGGCCTGATCGCGAGCGGCTGGCAGACCTGCGGCATCGCGATGCGGCTGGCCGTGCAGGCGGCGCTGGACGGCTCGGAGTCGTTCGCGTCGCCCGGGGTCGAGAAGATCCGCTGGCCCCACCCGGTGCGCCCGGGTGATGCGCTGCGGCTGCGCGCCACCATCCTCGAGACGCGCCGCTCGCGTAGCCAGGGCAGCCTCGGCATCCTGCGCTGGCGCTGGCAGCTCTTCAACCAGCACCATCAGGAGGTGCTGGACCTGGAGGCCACCAGCCTGTTCGACCTCGCCTGAGACTGCGAGCCGGGCGTGCCGGGCGTGCCGGGCGTGCCGGTCAGGAAGTCTTGCGCGCCGCGCGCAACTCGCGCCCGGCGGCGCGCTTGGCGCGGGTCGCGGCGCGCTGGTAGGCCTCTTCGGCCTCCTGCCGGATCGCGATCGCGCGTGCCAGCGCGGCGTGGTACTTCTCGGGCGTGTAGGTGTTCTCGGTGCCGATGTAGACCGTGCGCCGGCGCGGCGTCTGCCCGTAGCGCGGCACCGAGACCAGGAAGCTGCAGTCACGCAGCCCGGTCGCGTGGCGCGTGCGCACGATCGGGCCGGAGATGCCGACCGGCAGATCGCTGGACTTGTTCTCGCTCGGCCCCTTCTGCAGCTTGGAGGGCGCCGGCAGCTTCGCGATTCGTGCCAGCAGCTCGCGCGTGGCCTTGTCGAGCGAACGCGCGGCGCCGCTGCCGTCGGGCGTGAAGTCGGAAAACAGCTTGGTGCCGCCGTAACGCAGCTGCCAGCCGTGGGTGGCGCGGTGGTCGATGCGCTGGATGCCTTCGGGCACCTCGAATCGCGCGCCGGAGAAGATGACGACGTCTCTGAGTTTCATGGGGTCTCGGGCTGTACAGCCAGGGGTATTGTGCCACTCTCCCTGTGATTTATCACTTTCTGCACCCTGCTGCCGCAGGGGCCTCGAGCCTGCGGCACCCGCCGCCGCGGAGCGTCGTTTGCTGCGACGCAGCGATAATCCGCCTGCGATGGACTCCACACCCTACGGCCCGGTTCCCTCCACGCCGCGCAAGCCGGTGACGCTGCAGCGCCTGCGCGCGATGCATGCCGCGGGCGAGAAGATCGCGATGCTGACCTGCTACGACGCCAGCTTCGCGCGCGTGCTGGACGACGCCGGCGTCGACGTGCTGCTGGTCGGCGATTCGCTCGGCATGGTGCTGCAGGGCCGCGACAGCACGCTGCCGGTGACGCTCGAGGAGATGGCCTACCACACGGCCTGCGTGGCGCGCGGGCGGCGCCAGGCCTGGGTGGTCGGCGACCTGCCGTTCGCGAGTTACCAGGAGTCGCCCGCGCAGGCGATGCGCAGCGCTGCGGTGCTGATGGCCGCCGGGGCGCAGATGGTCAAGCTCGAGGGCGGCGGCTGGACGGCCGAGACCGTGCGCTTCCTGGTCGAGCGCGGCGTGCCGGTGTGCGCGCACCTGGGGCTCACGCCACAGTCGGTGCACGCGCTGGGCGGCTGGCGCGTGCAGGGGCGCGACGAGGTCTCCGCGCGCACGCTGCAGACCCATGCCCGCGAGCTGGCCGATGCCGGCGCGGCCATGCTGGTGCTCGAGCTGGTGCCCGCGGCGCTCGGCCGCACGCTGACCGAGTCGCTGACCATCCCGACCATCGGCATCGGCGCCGGGTCCGGCTGCAGCGGCCAGGTGCTGGTGCTGCACGACATGCTCGGCCTGGGCGGCGGGCCCAAGCCGCGCTTCGTGCACGACTTCCTGGCCGAGGGCGGCTGCATCGCCGCGGCGGTGCAGCGCTACGTGGCCGCGGTCAAGGACGGCCGCTACCCGGACGACGCGCGGCACAGCCACTGACGCCGACGACGCCACTGACGCCAACGACGACGAGGCCCGCGTGCGCATCCTCCACACGATCGCCGAGCTGCGCCAGGCGCTGGCCGGCACCACCGGCACGGCCTTCGTGCCGACCATGGGCAACCTGCACGAGGGCCACCTCGCGCTGATCAAGCTGGCCAAGGAGCACGGCGGCCCGGTGGTGGCGAGCATCTTCGTCAACCGGCTGCAGTTCGCGCCGCACGAGGACTTCGACACCTACCCGCGCACGCTCGGGCGCGACTGCGAGCTGCTGCGCTCGGTGGGCTGCAACATGGTGTTCGCGCCGACCGAGAACGAGCTCTACCCGCAGCCGCAGACCTGCACCGTGCGCCCCGACCCGGCCCTGGCCGACATCCTCGAGGGCCAGTTCCGCCCCGGTTTCTTCATCGGCGTGTGCACCGTGGTGCTGAAGCTGTTCAACATCGTGCAGCCGAAGGTGGCGGTGTTCGGCAAGAAGGACTACCAGCAGCTGATGGTGATCCGCCACATGGTGCGCGAGCTGGCCCTGCCCATCGAGGTGGTGGCGGCGGAGACCTCGCGCGCCGACGACGGCCTGGCGCTCTCGTCGCGCAACGGCTACCTGAGCGAAACCGAGCGCGCCGAGGCGGTGGCGCTGGCACAGGAACTGCGTGCCGTCGCGGCGGCGCTGCGGGCCGGGCGGCGCGACTGGGCGGCACTCGAGGCCGAGGCGATGGGCCGGCTCGTGCAGCGCGGCTGGAAGCCCGACTACGTGGCCGTGCGGCGCCGTGCCGACCTGCGCGAGCCCGGCGCGGACGACCGCGAGCTGGTCGCGCTGGCCGCCGCGCGCCTGGGCACGACGCGCCTGATCGACAACCTCGAGCTCGCCGTGCCGGCCTGAACCGATTCGAGACCTTGCGGAGAGATCCATGTCCCAGACCATTCCCGCCACGCTGATCGAAGGCGACGGCATCGGCCCCGAGATCGTCGACGCGACGCTGGCGGCGCTCGAGGCGCTGAAGGCACCGTTCGCCTGGGAGCGCGCCAGCGCGGGCCTGGCGGGCATCAAGGCGGCCGGCGACCCGCTGCCCCAGGCCACGCTGGACAGCATCCGCCGCACCCGCCTCGCGCTCAAGGGCCCGCTCGAGACGCCTTCGGGCGGCGGCTATCGCAGCTCCAACGTGCGGCTGCGCGAGGAGTTCAAGCTCTACGCCAACCTGCGCCCGGCGCGCACCATCGTGCCCGGCGGGCGCTTCGAGAACATCGACCTGGTGGTGGTGCGCGAGAACCTGGAGGGCCTGTACATCGGCCACGAGCACTACGTGCAGATCGACGACGACCCGCATGCCGTCGCGATGGCCACCGGCATCAACACACGTGCCGGCTGCCGCCACATCCTCGACTACGCCTTCGAGTACGCCATCGCCAACGGCCGCAAGAAGGTGACCATCGTGCACAAGGCCAACATCATGAAGGCGCTCACCGGCATCTTCAAGGAGACGGCCGAGCAGATGTACGAGGCGAAGTACAAGGGCCGGATCGCGATGGAGACGGTGATCGTCGACGCCTGCGCGATGAAGCTGGTGCTCAACCCCTGGCAGTTCGACGTGATCGTCACGACCAACCTGTTCGGCGACATCCTGTCCGACCTGGTCGCCGGCCTGGTCGGCGGGCTCGGCATGGCACCGGGCGCCAACATCGGCGCCGACGCGGCGATCTTCGAAGCGGTGCACGGCTCAGCGCCGGACATCGCCGGTCAAGGCAAGGCCAACCCGGTCGCGCTGATGCTGGCCGCGGCGATGATGCTCGACCACGTGGCGCGCAAGGACCTGGGCGACCGCCTGCGCACGGCGATCGACCGCACGCTGAACGTCGACAAGGCGCGCACCGGCGACCTGGGCGGCAGCGCCTCGACCGGCGAGTTCAGCCGCGCGCTGGTGGCGCGCATCGTGAACGATTGAACAGCGCGCGGGCTTGAAGGCGGGCCGGGCGGCCGCAGGTGGGGGTGGAGAGAGAGCCCCCACCGCAGGAACCGCCATGTCCGCACCCACCGATGCCGCCAGCGCCCGCGCCGCCGTCGAGACCGTGATCGTGCTCGCCGGCCTGCTGGAACGGCTGGAACGCCGCCCCGGGCGCATCGACGCCGACGCGCACCGCACCGTGGTGCAGCGCCTGCAGCGCGCGCTGCTCGCGCCCGAACTGCCGGCCGACGCGCTGGACGCCGTGCTCGGCGCCCACCCGGCCGCGGCCGAGCTGTACGAGAACCTGCACTATGCCCACGCCGGGCTGGTGCGCGCGCCGCTGGAGATGGCCGTCGCGGCTGAACGCCGCGCGCGCGAGTTGATCGAGCGCGCCGGCGGGCCGCTCAGGCCATCGTCGTCACCAGCATCGCCTGCAGCGTGACGCGGCGGTCGGCCTCGCGCTGATCGGGCGTCGCGGCCGGTGTCAGCACCGGCTGGCCGTTGCGCGCGTCGATCAGCAGGTCGACGTCGTCGTGCAGCGCCTCGGGCGCGTCGGCCTGGCGCAGCGTGATGCCGCCGGTGGCCGCGAGCCGGGCCCAGCGCCGGGCGCAGTCGCTGCCGGGGTCGCCGAGGTAGGCGAGCTGCAGCGCCTCGAGCGGCTTGCCGCTGCGCTCCAGCGCGCCCAGCAGCGCCGCCAGCGAGCGGGCCGGGCGGTCGCGCGCGCCGAGGCCGTTGAACACCGGGACGCCCGCCTCGCGGGCGATGGTCTCGATCTCCGCCTCGCTCATCCCGCAGCAGTCGATCGCGTCGTACAGCCGGCCGAGCAGGCGCAGCGTGGCCTGGCTGGCCGGGACACCGCCGGGGCAGGTGTCCTCGGCGCGCAAGGTCGCCACCTGCGCGCCGAGCCCGCTGGCGGCGCGTGCCAGGCTCCGGGCGGCCTCGTCGGGCTCGCCCTCGCACAGCAGCGCCAGGTTGCGTCCGCGCAGCGGCGCCAGGGCGCCGTCCTGGCGCAGGCGCCGGGCGCGCTCGAGCAGGCAGCGCAACTCGCGACCCGACAGGGCCTCCACCGACCAGAGGTGGCGTGGATCGACTTCTTGGCGCGCGGACATGACAGGCCGGAACGTACCGAAGCCGGCATCCGGACAGCTTGCGCGCCATCAACCGCAGCCCGCCGCTACCGGGAAGACACGCACGGTTCACGCAGTGTTACGCAGCGTGCCTGCCGGTTCGCACCGCGTTCATGCAGTCGCCCGAGACTCCTTCTCACTGTCGAGAAACCGGAGACCCGAATGACTGCCAGCGCCGCCCAGACCGTCAACGCCAGCCAGCGCATCGCCGAGAGCATGGGCCTGCTGCGCGAGGCCCTGCCGATCCAGCGGCGCGTGGTTCATGCCGGCGACACGCTGTACCAGGCCGGCGAGGCGTTCACCCAGCTGTTCATCCTGAACTCGGGCTTCGTCAAGGTGGTCAACCTGGCCGCCGACGGGCGCGAGCAAGTGGTCGGCCTGCATTTCCGCGGCGACTGGCTGGGCTTCGACGGCATCGCCAGCGGCCACTACGGCTGCGACGCGATCGCGATGGACACCGGCGAGGTCTGGTCCTTCCGCTACGACGCGCTGCTGCAGGCCTGCGCGCACAAGCCGGTGCTGCTGACGCTGCTGCACGAGGCCATGAGCCGCGAGATCGGGCGCGACCGCGACTCGATGCTGGCGCTGTGCACGCTGCCGGCCGACGCGCGCGTGGCCGACTTCCTGCGCAACTGGGCCGAGGCCCTGGCCGAGCGCGGCCTGCGCACCGACCAGATCACGCTGCGCATGACGCGTGCCGAGATCGGCAACTACCTGGGCATGACGCTCGAGACGGTGTCGCGCGCGCTGTCGCGCCTGGCGCGCGGCGACGTGATCCGCTTTGCCGAGAAGGGCCGGCGCGAGATCCAGATCCCGCGCGTCGAGGCGCTGTCGGCCTTCATCCAGGGCTGCATGGGCGGCGGCGCCGCGAGCCCGGCGGCCGTGCACTGAGCGGCGCGCCCGGCCCGCTTCAGCGCGCGGCGATGACCCGCGCCAGCGCCCGCGCCAGCTCGGTGCGGGTGTAGGGCTTGCGCAGCAGCGGCCAGCCCGGCGGCGCGTCCAGCAGCGCGCTGGAGTAGCCGCTCATCAGCAGCACCGGCAGGCCCGGGCAGCGCGCGCGTGCCTTCTCGGCAAGGTCGGTGCCGCGCAGGCCGGCACCGAGCGCGATGTCGCTCAGCAGCACGTCGATGCCGGCCCCGGGTGTCAGCGCCGCGAGCGCGTCCTCGCCGCTGGTGCATTCGGTGACGCGGCAGCCGAAGCCGACCAGGAAGCGCTGCACCACCTGGCGCACCTCGGGGTCGTCCTCCACCAGCAGCACGTGCAGCCCGGCCGGCAGCTGGGCGCGCGGCAGGGTGTCGACCGGCACCGGCTCGCCGCTGCCGGGCACCTCGGGCAGCACCAGCCGCAGCGTGGTGCCCGCGCCCGGCGCGCTGTCGATCAGCACCGCGCCGCGCGACTGGCGCGCGAAGCCGTACACGGTGGCCAGGCCGAGCCCGGTGCCGCGCCCGGCCTCCTTGGTGGTGAAGAAGGGCTCGAAGGCACGCTCCTTGACATGCTCGGGCATGCCCACGCCGCTGTCGGCCACGGCGATCTCGACGTAGCGGGCCGCGGCCGCCTCGCTGCCGGCGGCGAGCTCGATCGGCAGCTCGGCCGTGGGCAGGGTGCGACAGGAGAACTCCAGCGCGCCGCCCTCGGGCATCGCGTCGCGGGCGTTGATCGCCACGTTCAGCAGCGCCGACTCGAGCTGCGCCGGATCGGCCAGCACCTGCGGACAGCCCGGCTCGGCCTCGACGCTGATGCGGATGCGCTGGTCGAGCGTGCGGCGCAGCATGTCGGCCAGCGACTCGAGCAGGATCTCCACGTCGATCGCCGCCGGCTGCAGCACCTGGCGGCGCGAGAAGGTCAGCAGCTTGCCGGTCAGCTCGGCGCCGCGCCGGCTGGCGCGCGCCGCGGCGCCGACCAGCTGCTGGCCGAAGGCGTCGCCGGCCAGCGCCGGCAGCTCCTCGAGCACCTGCAGGTTGCCCGAGATCACCGTCAGCAGGTTGTTGAAGTCGTGCGCGATGCCGCCGGTCAGCTGGCCGACGCTCTCGAGCCGCTGTGAATGGCTCAGCGCCTCCTCGCTGTGCGCGCGCTGCAGGCTGGTGGCCAGCAGGCTGCCGAGCAGGTCGAGGAAACGCCGTTCGTCCGCGCCGAAGCGCTGCGGCGCGCGGGCGCGCAGCAGCAGCACGCCCAGGGCCTGGTCGCGCCCGGCCAGCGGCACCGCGTGCACGCTGCCCCAGCCGGCGACCGGCGGCGCCAGCGCCTCGTGCAGCGCGCGGCCGAGCGGCGTTCCCGGCGCGGCGCTCAGGCGCGCGCCGGGCGGCTCGTCGGGCAGCAGGCCCACGCCGGCGGCCACGCGCAGCTCCTGTCGGCCGGGCTCGAGCAGCAGCAGCACCGCGCTCTCGATCTCCAGCGCCTCGGCGGCCACGCGCGGCGCCTGCTCGACCAGCAGCTGCGGATCGCGCGCGTCCACCGCCAGGCGGCCGAAATGCGCCACCTGCTCGCTGTAGCGCGCGCGCTGCAGCGCCTGCCGGACGCGCGGGTAGGCGCCGATGCCGCGGATCGCCGCCACCACGTAGGGCAGCCCGTGCTCCTGCAGCGGGCTGAGCGCGATCTCGACCATCACCTCCGAGCCGTCGCGCCGCCGCGCCAGCAAGTCCATCTGGGTGCCCATCGGCCGCGCGCGCGGGCTGTCGGCGTAGGCCTGGCGGTAGGTCGCGTGGCGCGGGCGGATCGCGTCGGGCACCAGGGCATCGACCGGCAGCCCGACCAGCTCGTCGACGTCGTAGTCGAGCAGCGTCGCGGCCGCGGGGTTGGCCAGCACGATCGAGCCGTCGTGGCCGACCACCAGCAGCGCGTCCGGGTAGGCCGCGAACAGCGAGCGGAACACGCCGTGCGGGTCCAGCCCGGTCGGCAGGCGCATGCCGATGGCCGGCGGCGCGTCGGCGGGCTTCACGCCGCCACCACGGACGGCACGAACAGGTAGCCCGCGCCGCGCACCGACTTGATGATCTGCGGCTCGTCGGCGTGATCGTCGAGCTTGCGGCGCAGGCGGCCCACCTGCACGTCGATCGTGCGGTCGAACGGGCCGGCCGGGCGGCCGCGGGTCTGCTCGAGGAGCTGGTCACGCGACAGCACCCGGCCCGGCTGGCGCGCGAACGCGGCCAGCAGGTCGAACTCGCCGGTGGTCAGCACGACCTCGCGGCCCTGGGCGTCGCACAGGCGGCGCGCGGCGAGGTCGAGCTCCCATTGCGCGAAGCGCAGCCGGCTGCCGTCGGTGGCCGGCCCGACCGGCGCGGCGGGGGCCAGCACGGCCGGCGGACTGCCCGGCTCGGTGCGCCGCAGCACGGCCTTGATGCGCGCCAGCAGCTCGCGCAGGTCGAAGGGCTTGGTGACGTAGTCGTCCGCGCCGACCTCCAGGCCGACCACCTTGTCGACCGCGTCGCCGCGGCCGGTGACGATCACCAGGCCGCAGCGCCAGTGCTCGCGCAACTGGCGCGCGATCGCGAAGCCGTCCTCGCCGGGCAGGCCGAGGTCGAGCAGCACCAGCGCCGGCGCGTCGCTGGCCATCAGGGCCATCAGGTCGGCGCCGCGATGCAGCTGGCTGACGCGGAAGCCATGGCCCTCGAGGTAGTGACCGAGCAGCCGGGTGATGTCGATCTCGTCGTCGAGGACGGCAAGGTGCAGCGGGGTCGTCACGCGAGCGCAGCGATGGGCAAGGGCATGCGTGATTAGACATCGACTTGCCTTGCATCAACCTTGCCCCGTCCCCACGCGGGGCAAGGCCTTGCCAGCGCGCGGGCGATGCCCGACGCTCGCCCCGAACACCGTGACGAGCCCCTTCGAACCCGCCTGGCAGGCCGGCGTCGCCCTGGACGTGCTGGCCGCCGCACAGGCGCCGCCCGCCGCACTGGCAGCGCGCCGCCAGGGGCGGCTGCACGCGCTGCTCGAGGCGGCGCGGCTCGGCTCGGCGCTGTATCGGCAGCGCCTCGGCCGGCTGGATGCGCAGGGCCTGGAGCGGATCGAGCCGGTCGGCAAGGACGAGCTGATGGCGCGCTTCGCCGACTGGGTCACCGACCCGGCGCTGGAGCTNCGCCGACTGGGTCACCGACCCGGCGCTGGAGCTCGACGCGCTGCGCGCCTTCGTGGCCGACCCGGCGCGCATCGGCACGCCGTTCCGCGAGCGCTGGTGGGTCTGGGAGAGCTCGGGCAGCAGCGGCCGGCCCGGCGTGTTCGTGCAGGACGGCGCGGCGATGGCGGTCTACGACGCGCTCGAGCTGCTGCGCCGCACGCCGCTGGACCCGCTGCGGCGCTGGTTCGACCCCTGGTACCAGGCCGAACGCAGCGCCTTCGTCGGCGCCACCGACGGGCATTTCGCCAGCATCGTGTCGCTGCAGCGCCTGCGCCGCCTGCAGCCCTGGCTGGCCCCGCGGGTGCAGGCCTTCTCCTTCCTGCAGCCGCTGGCGGCGCTGCGTGCCCAGCTCGAGGCCTTCGCGCCCACGCTGCTGGCCACCTACCCGAGCGCGGCGCTGCTGCTGGCCGAGGAACGCGCGGCCGGCCGCCTGTCGATCGCGCCGCGCGAGATCTGGACCGGCGGCGAGGCGCTCAGCGCGCCGATGCAGGCACAGATCGAGCAGGCCTTCGGCTGCCCGCTGGCCAACAGCTACGGCGCCTCGGAGTTCCTCGCGCTGGCCGCGCCGTGTCGCCACGGCGTGCTGCACCTCAACAGCGACTGGGCGATGCTCGAGCCGGTCGACGCGCAGGACCGTCCCGTGCCGCCCGGCGAGCCCGGCGCGGCGACGCTGCTGACCAACCTGGCCAACCACGTGCAGCCGCTGATCCGCTACCGGCTCGGCGACCGCGTGCGCCTGCTGCCGCCGTGCGACTGCGGCTCGGCGCTGCCGGCGCTGGAGGTGGTCGGCCGGGTCGACGACAGCCTGGTGCTGCACGATGCCCGCGGCCGCCCCGTGCGCCTGCTGCCGCTGGCGCTGACCACCGTGCTGGAGGAGCAGGGCGGCGTGCTCGACTTCCAGCTGGTGCAGCGCGGCGCGCGGGCGCTCGCGCTGTGGGTGGCCGAGCCGGGCGCCGCGGCCGCGCTGCCGCGCGCCTGTGCGGCGCTGCGCGACTACCTGCGCACCCAGTGCCTGGCCGGAGTGCGCGTGCACGGGCACGCCGGCCCGCCCCC